>JAYVZE010000221.1:0-15741 GCA_043783625.1 Blastocatellia bacterium
GCGCCCTTACTGCGTGCGGGCTTCTGCCTTCTTCACTCCAGCGTTGTGAACGATAGCGAACCTGCTCCAGCTAAAATAAATGTTAGTAGTTTGCCTCCCCTGTAAGACTTACTCGCTAACAACTAACTGCGTTCGCTACCGTTCACAACGCTGGAATACCCAGTGCAAAGCCTGACTCTACCTACTTCGGAAAGCTGTTATTACGTCCATTCTGCGGCGTAGATTCGTACGGGAAAACTTTGTGGTAGCCCATATCGTTACTCGTTACACCATCATAGTTCCCCATAAATGGATCACTGATTTTCAGATTATTGGGGTCACGTAAATCAGACAATAAAGCAATGATAGCAATGTCCACTACGTCATCACCGAAGCGTCGTCCATTCGGCCAGCCGCTGGGGATCGAACCACCATTTTTGAAAGGGTCTTGAATTTTGCTTTTCACGACATCGCCACCAAAAATGCTCAACCGTGAGAAACCTGTGCCGTCAGGATTCTTGACATCCGTCTTGCCGTTTCCGGCTAACGGTACGGCATCCGTCGAAAGGTCTACTTTGATGACATCGGGGATAAAAATACCTGCGATGTCGGTACGATTCGTTTCAATTGCCAGCGTTGCTCCCTTGCCAATAATTAAATTAATCAATTTTGCCAGTTCAGGATTTGTCGCATATTTACGGAAAAGCTGATTGTCTGTCGCTGGACTGGTACGGCTGTAAAGGTCTTTGTCTACGAGAGCGACTAGTCCTTCATTGAAAAGCGGATTTCCCTGACGCGCGACCTGCACATATTGTGCACGACGTGTCGTTAAGCCGCGTCCGCTATCAGGTGTTGCCACTGAAGCAACCTGACGGCTGGTGGTGGCATAAACTCCAACGGACTGCATGTCTCCGCCCAAATCACTGACCGGAATTTGCAAAGCCATCAGATGAACATTGAATCCACCCTGCGCGTCTTTGCCTGGATTACGAAGTTGCAGCAAATCAAAAATTGATTGGACATCCGCGTAAAATCCGTCATCGCGTTGTCCGGCAAAAGCACTGTATCCATTGCGTAAAGTGGCAATCGCATTTTTCGTGTAGCGATCTAATTCCGCTTCCGTGGCAACACCTTTACGTGCCAGAGCTTCTCCGCTATCACCTTCGTTGTAATACGGTGTCGCGATGCCCTGATTGTTCGGAGGAACAATCCCAGTGCCGAGATTTACTTGAAATCCAGTTCGGTTATCAATTCTGGTCACTGTATAAGTCTGCGTCAGATTTTGGCTGGCGTCGTCATTCGCGGCGACGACTCCGAGATAAGATTGCAAAATGGTGTCCTGATTTTTGAATTTCGTTCTGAACTCAAAACGATACGTGTAGGTCGGACGTCCTGCCGCAACATCAGTACCCGTTGAAACATGGATTTCGTAACGAACGGTGTCATCAAAATTGTACTTATTCGGCCCGATGCCAGGATGCTCATGCGGATAAACTCCCAACGCAACACTTAAATATTTAGCTCCGCTTTTGTTGCTGACGAAGGCATATACGTCCGTCGTATTCGCAGACGGATCACGCGTAATCAAAGGCGCGTCCATGTGGCTGGAAGCAAAACTACTGCCCGGGGCGATCAGTAAAGCCGCCATTAAAATAAAGCCAAAACTGGATTTCAGGTGGCAAAATAACTTGTTCATATTTTTCAATTCCTCTCTAAAATTTATGTCCTAAGAAAATATTCCAGCACTTAAAAAATGAACTGTCACCAGGTTGTTGACAGTTCATTTTTTATCAGCGGCGTTCGATTACTCGACGTAAAGCGAAGCGCTCAAATTGTGAATCAGCTTTATTGCGGGTTGCTTCCAATCCGACACTGCCGACGGTTCGTTGACGGGTGGCAATGGAGTCCGAATTGATTGCCTCAGCCTGCGCCAAAGCTGGCACAGTCCGATTCAACGTCAACGAATAATCGCCTGTCTGATTAGGGGCATACGGCGTCGCAATGACGACATAAACTCCGGTTTCAGGTAGCGGCTGACTGATCTGTGCATCTAATCCGCCACCGCTGTTGTCATCACTGAAAAGCGTTTCTCCACTGTTGGTGTTGAGCAACAAAAACGCATCTAAATTAGTCGAAGCCATTTTGATGCGGACGGTATCGCCTTTGACTCCGGCGAACCAATAAGCATCCAGATAATCTCCGGCAGAAGTCCGCAAATCAGTCGTGGCAATACTAGCGGCACTAAGATTCGTGCCATAGCTAATTGGCTGAATGGCATTACCCGTCAGACGCAAAGTATAAGCACCGATACCGTTCGGATTATCATCCGCGCTGGTCACGAAAATCACGTAATCACCGCCACCAGCTAAGGCTGTTAACAATAACGAATTCGTATTATCGAGATTGCCATCGCCTAATCCGCCTAAATCATCGTCTGCCGCCAGCAACGTCAAAGCCCCGTCACTTTCTTTCTTGTAAAGCAAAACTGAAGCATCAAAAAGACCCGCTCGGACATCAACTGCAATGCCAGTACCAGCATTGGCGGTGAAGCTGTAAGCATCAAAAAAGTAAGTTCTGCCGCTACCGTCTCCGGCAGTCGTAATTTGATCATCCGTAGCTAACTGTCCACCGGTTATTTGCCCTGGCGTCACTGGTTGTGTTCTGACCTGAGCCGGTGACCCACTCACTGTGAACGTCACTGTATTCGTAGTTTGTCCATTGACCAGCAAGCGCACATTGATTTTTCCAAGCCCGGAAATTTCCGGAGGGATGACTACATTAACTTGATCCAATCCGAAAAATCCCGGTGCAAATCCGGCATAAGTTACATTGCCGGGAACACCTTGAAACAGCACCTGCACCGCTTCCGCGACACCGTTGCCGTCGTTCGGATTCGCTGCCTGCGCACGCTTGATGCCCGTGCCGTAAAGAATTAGATAATTCGGTTGCGCCGCCGTCCCCGGCGAGACCGAACGCTCGCTGCCATCCGCATTCGTAATGCTTTGATACGTCAGACCATCAAGCGTCGTCAAAGCCACTGCCGTGCCACGCCCGTCGGCATTACGTGAAAACAATCCGGGAGCAGCAGCCGTAATATTCACAGTTCCGGTTCTGGGCGTTCCGTTAGAATTCGTAACGATGACGTTAGCTAATCCAGGACTCGTCAAAACGGGAACCAGGAAATTGATTTGAGAATTACTGACGTAAAACAGCGGAGCGTCTACGCCATTGATGTTGATTTTGATGCCATTCAAGGTTGAAGGTAACGGCAGTGAAGTTGGCGCGGCAGACTGTCCGTCCTGCGTCTGAAAAATGCCAAAGGCTGCGGCAATCGAATCCGGCGCAACGGCATGAGGAACGTAACTGGCGGCATTCACTACCGTCAATGAAGGCTGCGGAGCCGAAGCCGTAAAAGTTGGCGCAATCGCCAGATCACGAATAATTTCAGAAGCTCCGATCACCCCGATAACGGTGGCTGCACCAGTGGTAAGGTTGATCGAATACAACTGTGATTGCGTAGCTCCCGAAGCTGTCAATGAAGCAAATGCTGCATCATTGAAATCAGCAATATCGAAGCCAACTTGATCGGTAGTGTTAAATCCTAACGCTCCAATCGTAAAGAGCTGTCCGGTATTTGGCGAAGTCGGCGCACCACCAACCGATCCCTGTCGAACCAGAATATCCAGATTTGAATCTATGCCATACAACGTTGTCGTCGTCGCGCCGGAAACATTATTGGTATAGCCCACACCAACTACATTCGGATTCGCCGCTGCGTTCGCATCACCCGTCGCATACACGAGCGTCGTATCCGTTCCCGCTACGCCTCCGGTGTCAGGATTCAACCGAAGATTTTGATCGGTCTCGCTGACAACGCGAATACGATCCGGTACTGGATTAAAATCCACCCCGAATTTAGCTCCGCTGAGTGCTGGAGTAAAAGCCGCCGAGCCAATCTGTGTGGCAGCTCCGGTGGTAAGATTAATGGTATAAACCCGGCTGGTGGAACCAACCGCCATCAACTGTGCAGTTCTGGGGCGAAAATCAATTCCCTGCAAAGTCTCACCTGATTGCAGTCCTGTAACGGTTAAAGTTTTCGTGATCGTCCCCGGTGCGAGAGTGCTGAAGCTGACCAATTTATTACTGGCCGTCAGCGCCCAGCCCAGTCCTTCGACCTGCGACGATTGAGCTACGACTGAGGCAGTAAATAACATGGTTATCATTAACAGCCAGACAATCGTGAGCGAAGATAATACTTGTTTTGATCTTTCTTGATTCGGGTTCATAAGAGACAGACCTCTCCTGACCAGCCATTTTTTCAGGCTGCGACCTTGTAATTTTTTTTGATTTCCAAATTTGGTTTGGCTTCAACGCTAGTAATAGCCTGAGCCTTGATCCAGGGCTTTCAATGATTGAGTTATCAAACTTTTTTACTTTTCCAAACTGTATACGCTCGCCACAGTTTTATCGGATTCATTAAAAAAATATTTTTTATTAATGGGCAGTTTTTCTCATAGCCGCGCACTTCCTTCGTCCGGGCTACTGCCTTAAAGACTGATAAAAATTTATGAGCTGATAAAAAAAGAGCCGGGCGAATTATAAAAATTCATCCGGCTCTGATAGCTTAAAGCTATTACTAGCTAATTAGTTCTGCGCTTGCGATGGCGATTGAGTCGCGCTGAGACCATTGATAAAAGCATCAATCTTTGTTCGATCAATCGAAATCTTACCGCTGGTCTCATATTTTTTACGGGCGTCTTTGATATACGAATCGTACATCATTGAAGCCTTTTCTGAGACCAGGCGCTGTTTCACCGTTGTTTTTTGTTCGGCTAATTTCGCCATATCCGGGTCTGTGCGTTTGGTAGCCGCAAAGATCAGATAAGTTCCAACTCCGGTTTTAATTGGAGCTTTCGAGACCTCTCCCTGCTTCAATGCCAAGACCGCAGTCTTGACCTGTTGATTGGTTTGAATATTTGGAAAAGGCAAACCCGTTAAATTATTCATATCCGTTTTGACTTCAAATCCAGCTTTCGCAGCTAAGGCTTTGAATTCGTCGGCGGTCTTGGCAGAGTTGACAATTTCAGCGGCTTTTTGTTGCGCGGCACTGGCTTCTTTTTCACGGGTTAGTTTGGTAGTGATTTGATTTTTGGCTTGCTCAAAATTTAATTGAGCACCATTACCTTCAATCACATCGGTCAAACGCGGAATCGCAAAGCCATTCGGAATCCCGATTTTATCGGCAATATCGCCTTTTTTCAGGTCTTTGACGTGATCTTCAAACGTTGGATTGCTGCCGATGTCCGGCAACGTATCGCCCTTTTTGAAGTACGGCGTGGCGCGGATTAAATCTTCCGGTTTAACTTTCATTTCAGCGGCAATCGTCTCAGCCGTTTTGCGAAGGTCTTTGTTTTCGGTGAACAGTTCATAGCCACGATTCGCAATTTCATTCGCTTTGGCATAAGCCCCGCGATTTTTTGCACCCGCCACGAGAGTCGGCTTCATTTCGGCGAACGGAATGTCACGAACCTCAGTGATTTTCATGATGTACCAACTGTTGCCATCACGAAACGGTCCATCAACCGTGCCAGCCGTCTGACCAATGGCGCGTTGATGCCAATCGTTTTTCTTGTTCGCGTCTTTCTTGATGAATCCGATGTCGCCACCCTTATCTTTTGAGGCGTCCTGTGAATTCCCTTTGGCGACGGCAGCGAAATCTGCCGCTGGTTTATTCTCGCCTTCTCGAACGCTATTATTTAATTCATTAATTTTAGCGCGGACAGTGGCTTCATCCTCAGCCGAAGGAGATGGAACATTCAACTTGATAATGCTGACGCGAGGTTCCTGCTGCTTGTTTTTTTCGTATTCAGCCTTCAGCAGTTCATCCGTCACATTCACGCTGACTTTATCGGTTGGGATAAACAAATATTCAACTTTCCGAACCGTATCCGTCGCCTTGAATTCTTCTTTGTGACCGTCGAAATACGTTTGTAACTCAGCCTCAGTCGGCTTCGGAATATCTTTGATTTTGTCTTTCTCAATGGTCGCGTAGGCGACTTCAATTTTAGTATTATCCGCCTTGTAAGCTTCTTCAATCTCTTTGTCAGACGCCTGTGCGCCAGCGGTCAGAAAGGTTCGCATTTTTGATGATGCGAAGCTGTGGCGAATACCATTTTCATATTCTTCGGCATTCTCTCCGCGCAAGCGAAGGGAACGAATATATTCTTCTTTGCCAACAAATTGCCCCGTATCAGGATCAGTAAAGGCTTTAGTAATCGCATCGCTGATTTCCTGATCGGTGCCGGTAAAGCCAAGTCTTTCGGCTTCGTTCTGAACAATACGATCTTCGACCAGACGATCCAGAACCTGCTGGTCAAGCTTCATGCTTTTGACCAGACGCGGGTCTAATCCACCGCCCCGCGAATACATCTGCATCATGCTCATCAACTGATTGCGGAATTCTTTGAGCGTGATTTCCTTGTTCCCAATTTTGGCGATCACGGCCTTATCTTCCGCCGTGGCTCCGCCCATTCCGTTGGGTGTCAAGTTGGTGTTTGGAGCACCATAAAAAAGAACCAAACCGAGTAATAGCACAGCGCTGAAGACCAGCAGGATGGCCTTTCCTGAGCGCTGAAATTTTGAAAACATTCGAAGCATAACCAGATAACTCCAGTGTGTAATGATGTTGGCTGAATCTCTCAACCGTACTTCCGGGGAAGCAATGACGGGGTCAGCAGGGGCGTAAAAAGACGGGCATTCTAACGTTTTGGCAGGCGTATCGCAAGCAGAAAGAGCTATTTCGGGGAACTATCAGAAAAACCGCCAGCCAGAAAGGTTTCACGATAACACTCTCACTTCGCGTTCGCTACATTTTTCGGAGCCGTTTCGCCCTCGACAACTTTAATATACGAATTGGGTGTCAAATTTGTCCATTTATCAACTTTTCCGCTAGGCCATTTAATTTCCAGGCTTTCAACTTTAGTCGCCGTTCCAAGTCCAAGAATTTCACGCGGATCGTGGGAGGCCAAATAGCTGCCACCACTGGTTTTCAGTCGTTGCCGTTTCACACCATTGACCGTCCAGCTAATAATTGCGCCGACGGCTTCGGGATTACTTTGTTTAGCGACCAATTGCAAGCCGAGCCAGTTGTTTTTATTGCCGCCGTTATTTCTTAGCAAGACCGGAGCAGCGCCATTATTAACGATTAAGAGATCAAGGTCTCCATCATTATCAATGTCGCCAACCGACATTCCACGGGCGGGGAAATCCTGTTTAAAAATTGCGCCTGACTCAGCACTGACATTTTTGTATTTGCCGTTAATATTTTCAAACAGCACCAGCGGTTCGGCGTATTTCACCTTGGAAACCTGCGACTCCACCATATCGTCGGGATGTCCGTTCGCTAGAAATAAATCTGCATCTCCGTCGTTGTCATAATCGAAAAATTTCAAGCCCCAGCCACTTAGCAAACGAGTAGCTTGCCCAATATCTCCGGCGGCTTCATCCGTAAATGTAATGTCTTTGGGGTCGCCGGAATTTTTGTAGAGGCTGAACAATTCCTGATCAATGTTAGCAACAAATAAATCCTGCCAGCCATCGCCATTAAAATCCGTCGCGTCTACGCCCATGCCGGAACGCGGTTGACCGGAATCGCTGTAGGCGACGCCGGCGGGCAAGCCGATTTCTTCAAACGTGCCATCTTTTTTGTTCAGGAAAAGAAAATTGGCTACGGTGTCGTTAGCAACAAATAAATCCATCCATCCGTCGTTATTGATGTCAGTAGCGACTGCGCCAAATTCTTTTCCCAACGAATCGGCAATTTTTGATTTCTTGCTCACGTCAGTAAAAGTGCCGTCACCGTTGTTGTGAAACAGCTTGCCAGGCATCGGCTTGAAGATGCGGGGGATGCAATAGTATCGCTTTCCCATTTTGTTATCGCCGCAGAACACATCTGTACTTTTGCTATAATTTACAAAGCTCGACACGAACAAATCTAATTTTTGATCGTTGTCATAATCAAACCACGTTGCGCACGTAGACCAACCCGGAGCGCCTGTCCCCGATTTTTCCGTGATGTCGGTAAACGTCCCGTTGCCATTGTTGTGATAGAGAATATTTTTGCCGTAGTTCGTGACGTACAAATCTTTCCACCCATCGCCATCAAAATCAGCGGCGGCGGCTCCCATTCCGAAATGTCCCATTTGTCCGGCAGCGACTCCGGCTTTGTCGGTAACATCCGTAAACGTTCCGTCGTGATTGTTGCGGTAGAGCGCATTTTTCACCGGCTTTTTGGGTGTATAAAAATCTGAAGGCCCACCGTTTACAAAATAAATATCCATCCAACCATCGTTGTCAAAATCGAAGAAAATTCCACCGCCGCCACAAGTCTCAGGCAGGTATCGTTCATCTGAACGACCATTATCGTGAATCCATGTAATGCCTGCATCTTTGAGTGGAACGGCTTCAAAGGTGACGCGCGAAGCCGGAGCCTGCGCGAAAGCAGAGTAACAGACACCAAGCACTAAAAATGATAGTAGTAATTTCACAGTTATTTCTTTCGTTGGCAGCTAATATTTATTTAGCCTCTACTGTCAGTCCAACCGCGATTTCTAACATCGCCTGATTTGGATTACTGGTTTTCAGACGAATCAATTGAGCGTGTGTGCCGACTTCTAAATCTTTCCGGCTTTTCATGATTAATGCATACCGCTTGCCGGGTTCAAGTGTTTCAATTTCAAAATCCAGAATGTTTCTATCAGAGTCCAGTTTTTCAATTTTGACAGCTTCATCAGTGTCATTAATGATTTCGATTTTACCCGTGAAGACTTCGCCCTGCTTCACGGTCGCATTGATTTCATCTTTCGGGTCAAACAAAAAGCTACCAACGCGATAGCCTTTCAGCACACTGGTTTGAAACTTGATGATTAATTCAAATGAACCTTGTTTCGGGTCATTCGTCGTCACCGTCGCATGTTTCTCAAATTGTCCTTTGCCCGAAGGCGTCACCGAGAGCGTAATTTTTCCAACCTGACCAGGCTGGACGACTTTATCAAAGTCGGTTGCTGTGCATCCTCAGGTCGGCGCGACATTCTCAATTTGTAACGCACCAGTTCCTTCATTTTTGACTAAAAAACTGTAGCTGGTGACGCGCCCTTCCTTTACTTTACCAAAGTCATGTTCCAGCGATTCCATTACTAATTTCGGAGTGCCATTTGTTTTTGCGGCAACTTCGGATTTTGCCGGTTTCGTTGTGACTTTACGATGCGCTTTGCCGGGCTTCGCTTTTTGTGCCAGCGCAGGCAACGCTAACAAACATAATGCCAGCACACAGGTGAGGTAATACTTCATAAAAAAACTGCTCCTCAAATTTATTACTTCAGGGCGTGGAGGATTCTAACAGAATATAGAAATGACTGAAAATGAGGTTCAAGCGGGCAGTGAGAACTCTGGCAAAAATGCCGCCATCAGCCCGAATGTACAAGGCTTACTTTTCAATGGTGAATCATGTCCTGACAGTCACGCTACCGACATTTGAAAGATCACTTCGCCTTGATGATAAGTACGATGACGAAACAAATTAAAATACGAGACTGCATCAGCTCCTACCTTGTAACGTTAATCGTAAACACAAGGCTAATGACTGATTTTGGTGAATCATCGGAAGCATTGAGCATGATGATTTGCCCGTACTGGCCTGGTTCCAGTTCTCTCATCGCTTTAGTCCCTTTCAAAATCAGGACATACTGAGAGCCTGCTTTGACCTCTTTCATTTCGTAATCAAAATAATCATTATCTCGGCCTGTCGCACTCAGCTTGATTGGGTTATCACGATAGTTTGAGAAGGTAATATTTTTTTCAAAAAGTGCGCCTTGCTTGACTGTCAGAGTTTCTTCAAGTGGAGAATCCACAATGAATGTCTTCAACCGTATTCCAGGGGGCGCAAAAAACTCGACCTTCATCAAAAGAGTAAACTGTTTTTTGTTCGGATCATTCGTCGTCACGGTGGCATTTTTTTCAAACGTCCCCACCCCTAACGACTTGATTGATAACTGAATTTTCCCAACCCGACCGGGAGGGATGACTTTATCAAAGTCGCTTGTTGTACACCCTCAGCCAGGTGCGACGCTTTCAATTTCTAAATTGGTAGTCCCTGCGTTTCTGACTAGAAAAGTATGACTGATCGGCTTGCCCGTATCTTTGATTTTTCCGAAATCGTAGCGTAGTGATTCGAGGATTAACTTAGGCGCAGCCTCAAGTTTCTTAGCAGGTTCTGCCGGGACAATCGGAGCGGCAGGCTTGTTCACAACCTTTGGGTTGATTTTCTTTTTCTGTGCCAGAGCTGATGTCAACAACAACGCCAGTATGAGGCCACAGGTGAGGAAATGTTTCATACCAATTCACTCCTTGATCGGAAATTTAGGATTGGTTGAATTTTAACATGAAAGGAAGAAGACAGAAAAGAATCAATTTCTCAGCGGACATAATTCACAAATTAATAATTCTAACTGCAGGCGCGGCGTTCCCATCGAAGATTTTAACGCAACATCTGTCGCAGCCAATCTTTTAATGCCCAGCAGGATGCGATCTGTTTCAAAGCGGCGAACCCGTTCATTGAATTTTCCGAGTAAAAATGGAGGTAATCCCACGGCGCGTTGCACTTCGGATTGTGAGGCATTTTGTTGCATCAATTCTTTGGCCATCAGCATGCGGCGGTAATTGCTCGCCATGGCTCCCAGCAACATTACAGCCAATGTTTGCGGCGGTTCGGCAGGATTCGTAAATAGATGATCCAGCAAAGTCAAAGCCCGCCGACGATCTCCATCCATCATCGCATCCGTCATTTCAAAATTGGAATGATCCCGCGAATAACGCACTAGCAAAGCCACATCGTCCCGCGTAATTTTCCCTTTTGTGCCAACATAAGAAATTAATTTATCCAGCTCGGTCGAAAGCCGCTGTAATTCGGTACCAACCATTCCGATCAATAAAGACGCGGCGGCGGGTTCGATAAAGCTTCCGGCTTGCGTGATGTAATTGCTGACCCAGCGCGGCGCGGCTTCACGTTCATCAAGTTGATCGAAGCTCACGACTTCGCAGGATTTTGTCAGCATCGTAGCGATAGCGCGACGCTTATCCAGACCTGCTGAGTTGAAAATCAAGACCGTACTTTCAACCGGATTGCGCAGATAATCCTTCAAAGCCTCAAGCTGCTTTTCGTCGTTCAGTGATTCAAAGCCAGTCACAATCACAGCTCGCCGTGCCGACATCATTGGATATTGTAGCGCAATCGCCAACGCATCATCGAGGTTGCCTTTAACCACTGAAATTTCTGAGACATTGAATTCGCGCAAGCCTTCGTCTACGGCTTCGGAGATCAGCCGCTTGAGGGATTCTTCGCGCAGAAAATTTTCATTGCCAACGAATAAATACAGCGGCGCAAATTTGCCGCTCTTGAGCTGACGAAATAATTCAGCCTGTGATTTCAGCGCATCAGTTGATGATTTTGGAGTAGCCATAAATTAAAAGAAGTCTTTAGAGTCCATAGAGTCTGTAAAGTCTATTGAGTCTGTAGGAGTCGCTACGCGTAGCGGGCTGTTGACTCTACAGACTCTACAGACTCGATAGACCCTACAGACTCGATAGACCCTACAGACTTTCCTTGACTTTACTAAACGCCCTTCTTGCCGCTTCTATCGTTCGATCAATAACTTCATCCGTATGCGCAAACGAAACGAATGCCGCTTCAAATTGCGAGGGAGCCAGATACACGCCCTGTTCCAGCATCGCGTGAAAAAATTTCCCGAATATTTCTCGATTACTTTGGTTAGCAGTTGTCCAATCTACCACTTCGTGATCGTTGAAAAACATCGTCACCATTGAGCCGACGCGATTACTGGTAATCGCAATTCCCGCTTCTTTCGCAGCCGCAGCAAAGCCTTCATCCAATCGTTTTGTCACACGTTCAAGATGCTCGTAAATCGCTTTATTTTTTAGCAATCTAAGCTGCGTCAAACCCGCAGTGACCGCTAACGGATTGCCCGACAAAGTTCCCGCCTGATACACCGGGCCGACCGGAGCGACGCAATCCATAATTTCATGCTTCCCGCCAAAAGCTCCTACGGGTAAGCCTCCGCCAATGATTTTTCCCAGCGTCGTCATGTCCGCTTTGATGCCGTAAAGTTCCTGCGCTCCGCCGCGTGCAATCCGAAATCCGGTCATCACTTCATCAAAAATTAAAACCGCTCCGTGTGCCGCAGTGATGTCGCGCACCGCTTGCAAATATCCTTCACGCGGAGGCACACAGCCCATATTTCCAACGACGGGTTCGATGATGACAGCCGCGACTTCATTGCCGATTTCATCAAATACCTGCTGCAAAGCTTCCGCGTCATTGAAGGCAACTGTCAGTGTATTTGCCGCGACTTCCGGCAAAACTCCCGGCGAATCCGGCAAGCCTAATGTAGCGACTCCTGATCCGGCTTTGACCAATAAACTATCGCCGTGTCCGTGATAGCAACCTTCAAATTTGAGAATTTTATTTCGCCCCGTAAAGCCACGCGCCAGACGCAGAGCCGACATCGTAGCTTCGGTTCCGCTCGAAGTCATGCGAACTTTTTCGATGGAAGGAAAAGCATCAATCACTTCGTCAGCCAATTCAATTTCAAGTTCAGTCGGTGCGCCGTAACTTGTCCCGCGCGTCGCAGCTTCCTGAATTGCGGCAATAATTTCAGGATGTGCGTGACCCAAAATCATTGGCCCCCACGATCCAACGTAGTCAATGTATTCGTGTCCGTCAGCATCCCGCAGAAAACAGCCGTGCGCTGAGGTAATAAATAGCGGAGAACCTCCGACACCGCGAAAAGCCCGCACCGGAGAATTGACTCCGCCGGGAATGACTTGCTTGGCGCGCTCAAATAATTGTTCTGATTTCGGATAAATGCTCATACCTTAAAATAGTCGCAATCCTGACTGGAGCGCAAGCGTCTTGCTTGCCGTTTGCCAACGCAGTGAGGCAAACTCAGTGGCGAGGATGTCCAAAGTGATTTCTCGCCACGTTTGCGAGCGGCGTTGTACGCGCTCGCGGCAAGCGGGACGCTTGCGCTCCAGTCCATTTCGTGTGATTATTGGATGTATTCTCATACCTCAAAGAAATTTTGACGCAAGAAACAGGAGATACCCGCTTGATCGCTGAACTTAGCTTATTAGTTTCGCTCCAGGAAACCGACATTGAAATCAAACGTTGTCATACAGAAGTGGCTACGTTGCCAACCCGTAAAAGCTCTCTCGAACGAAAGTTTGAAGCATCTGCCAAAGAATTCCTCAATCTCAAAGCTGAATTCGATGCTGCCGCCACTGAAAAAAATCGCCTTGAAACAGATATTGCTTCCGAAACCGTCAAGCATGAAAAATTCAAAGCGGATTTGATGAAGGCGACGAATGAACGCGAATACACGACTGCCGTCCGTGAAGTTGATTCGACCAAAAAAGTTATCAGCACGTTGGAAACCGAGCTGCTGAAAGTCATGGAAAAGGTCGAAAAACTGGAAGCACAAGTCAACGAACGCTCTCCTGAAATCGAAATCAAACGTACCGAAGTTGATACGCATCTGGCGACACTCGCCGCTGCCGTCGAAGCCGATCAACAAAAACTTGCGGCGCTGACCGCTGAACGTGAACGTCTGGTCACGCAACTTTCTGTCGAAACCCGCTCCACTTACGAACGTGTCGCCCGCCTGAAATCCGGGCTGGTGCTTTCCGAAGCTCGCAATTACGCCTGCTCTGCCTGCCGCATGACAATGCGCCCGCAAGCCTTCAGCGAAATCAAACGTGGAGACAAAATCCACGAATGCGAAAATTGCGGACGCATCCTGTACTACAAATCTGAAGTCAGCGCGGCTGGATAAACTGGGAACGCCAGCATCCTGCTGGCGAGTTTTTTCAAGTTGTGACTCATTTTTCAGAAGCCAGCAAGATGCTGGCGCACCCAGTTATTCCCCTCTTCTCTGCCGTTGCGCTTCAAATAATACAACTCCTGTCGCCACACTGACATTCAAAGAATTAATTTTCCCCAGCATCGGAATCGAAATCAGCGCATCACATTTTTCTTTGACCAACCGCCGGATGCCCTTCCCTTCACTGCCCATCACCAAAGCTAACGGAACCGTCATATCAACTTCGGTATAAACCGTCTCCATTCCACCTTCGACGCCAACAACAAAAATCCCGCGCTGTTTCAGATCATTAATCAACGTCACCAGATTGGTAACTTTCGAGACTTTGACGTATTCAATCGCGCCCGCCGAAGTCTTCGCAACAGTTTCCGTCAAGCCTGCCGAGCGATGTTCAGGAAGAAAAATTCCGTCTACCCCCGCGCATTCGCAGGTTCGCAAAATTGCGCCCAGATTATGCGGGTCTTCGATGCAATCCAGCAACACGAGAAACGGCGTTCCGGTTAAATTATCCAGCAGTTCTTCCGCATCGAAATATCCGGCAGTCTTGCGCCCACCGACATCGCTGCCGGATAACAAAGCGATGACGCCCTGATGATTTCCGCCTTTGGCGAATTCATCCAAATCGCGGCGATCACGCCGCTCCAGTGTCACTTTCTGGCCGCGAGCCAATTGTATTAATTCGTTTAAGCGCGAAGGTTGGACGCTGGTCGCAATCACAATTTTGCTAATGGTACGCCGTCCGGCGCGTAAAGCTTCAACGACTGGTACTAATCCGTAAATGAAATTCATAACTTGGGAACTTTGTAAAATTTGTGGAGTCTAATAAATATTATCGGGAGAAATTATCCACGAAGGACATCAGGATGCACGAAGAAAGGCAAGAATTTAATCTGAGATTTAAACTAAAGAACCAAACCATCGAAAGAAGTTAAAAAACTTCGTGTTCCTTCGTGTACTTCGTGTACTTCGTGGACAGTTAATTCCGAGAATCACTAATATAACACGTTCATCAGGCGCGCTGAGGAACGTCACCATCACAAAAAATATTTGCGACTAATTTTTTCTCTCAGGAGGTTCAATTTATGACACTTCTTAGCTTTAGCTTTGCTCTTCTGTTGGAATTCAAATGGACAATCAGCAACATCATCCGTGACACGAGTGCCGTCGGGCTGACGGTGATTGTGATCCTGTTATTAATGTCAATTTTTTCATTGGCAGTAATGCTGGAACGCTATCTTTCTTTTAATTCCGCCGCTCGACAATCCCGCGAATTTATCCCTAAAGTCGCCTTAATGCTCAAAGATGCGCATCTGGATCAGGCACTGGAATTGTCAAGAGATTACAAAAAAAGTCATCTCGCCATCGTCGTCAACTCCGGCCTTCAGGAACTCACAAACACCAATGTAGCGAATCCGTTGCGCAAAGCCAAACGCGCCATCAAGCGTTGTACCGCGATGAAAAATGCCGAGATGCAAAAAGGATTATCCAGCCTCGCCACGATTGGTTCCACCGCGCCGTTCGTCGGATTATTCGGAACCGTAGTCGGCATCATCAACGCCTTTACCCAAATGAACGAACAACAAAGTGCCGGATTAACCGTCGTCGCCGGTGGCATCGCCGAAGCCCTTTTCACCACCGCCCTAGGCCTAGTCGTCGCCATCCCCGCCGTCTGGATGTATAACTATTTCACCAACCGCATCCACGTGTTCGGCGTCGAAATGAATAACTCCGCCGAAGAACTAATGGATTACTTCCTGCAACATCGAGGCGAATAAAAGAAGAAGTGGGGGAAGTGCTGAGTGCTGAGAAG
>JAYVZE010000222.1:0-11969 GCA_043783625.1 Blastocatellia bacterium
GTCAAGGTCACGGATGCCAACAGTTGTCCTTCCGCAATCTCCGCTCCAGCGGTCGTGACGGTGAACGCTCTTCCCGCGACGCCAACCATTAGTGGCACACTGGCTTTCTGCGAAGGGGGCAACTCCACCCTTACGGCTACAGGCACGGGAACCTTTATGTGGTTCAAAGACACCGTCATGATTGCGGGTCAAACCACTTCATCATTACTCGTCACTGCCGCTGGTAGTTATACCGTCAAGGTCACGAGTGCGGCGGGTTGTCCTTCTGCCGTCTCCGCTCCCGCCGTCGTGACGGTGAATCTATGTGCCGATCTCGCCGTCACTAAGACTAACGGGGCGTCTAGTGTTACTGAAAATACTTCAACCACTTACACCCTGACGCTGCTTAATAACGGGCCGAGCGCAGCCAATGGCTCGAAGATCAGCGATCCTGCCGTTACCGGGCTGACCAAGACTTCACTAGGAACCTGTACGGCAGCGAATGGAGCAGTATGCCCGGTGGCTGGCAGCGGTGCCGGACAATTAAACATCGCCAACCTTGAGGCTGGAACAGTAGTTGTACCGACCTTGCCCAATGGCGGGAGTATCAGTTTCACCGTCACAGCCACTGTCACAGCGACAAAAGGTTCGACGGTCACGAATACCTTCACGGCAACTCCGCCCGCTACTGTGACTGACCCGACACCTGCCACTGCCAGCGACACTGACACCGTAGATCCAGAGCCAACCAACCCACATAATCCCGCGAATGTGGGGATCAGTGATCAAAAGGCAGGATCGTTATTAGTCTTCCCTTATTACAATTCGAAATCCGGCACGGATACTCGGATGACCATCAGCAATACGGGCGAACAGACTGTAGCGATTCACATGTACTTCCTTGATTCCAGTTGTAATCAAGCTGATCAGATTGTGTGCTTAACACCCAACGCCAGCCAAACGTTCCTGGCTTCTGAATACGATCCTGAAAACACCGGGTACTTATTAGCTGTAGCTGTTTCCGACAGCCTGGCCAACTGGAACGTCCAACCCGGTTGCCCGGTTCCTTACAATGGACTCATCGGAAACGCCTTCGTGAAAGAAGGTAATTACAATGATAACTACGGAGCGGAGGCCTTTTGGGCACACGGCTCAGCTACGGATATTGCAGCCTGCGATACGGTTAACTGGACTGCGACTTTGAATTTTAATGGCAGTTGCGGAGTCGGCGGATATGATTATCAACCCACTCAACACGTCGCAGAAATTCAAAGTCCCAATGATTCCGTTGGTCAGAAAATCATTGTCGTTGGACTGAAAGGAACAATCGGCGGAACGGTCGGAGGCTCAGCTCAGGAAGGAATTGGTATAGCCTACAACGACGGCGAGAAACCGGGTAGCTATGCCTCTCCTTTTGGTAGTGGTTGCCAACGCAGCTTCACGATTGATACCAGGACTCCGCGCGTTCCAGGCGGACTTGGTTTACAACCCGGAATCAACAACAGCGCATTGATTCCATCGGGAAGAATCGGAACATTGAAATGGAGTACTAGTGGTTCAGTAGGCCTGATCCTGACCCCCAAAGGGACGAATAAATGGTCAGGAATCCGTCCGCTCCATAAAACGATGATTACCAAAACCAACACGCTGACGGTTCCGATCTTGAGCGTGCCTCAATGTTAAGACCATCATAACAACGAAATAAACCAGGGGTGGAAGCGCAGGCTTTCACCCTTTTTCGTTACCGGTTCGAGAATAAATCATGAAGCAAAGAACGCTGGACCGGCATCCTTGAGGCACAACACGAATTCCTGCCTCTTCACTCAATCAAGATTCATCAAAGCGGCCATCCTCAGAACACGTCAGAACTGATTCCCACTCCAGTGCTAAAATTTTAGCACTTAGCCCTTGACACGTTTTACAAGTAGTGCTAATTTTTTAGCATCAAATGCTAAAAAATTAGCATTCCAGAAAAACCAGAGGAGAAAAGATCACAATGGCAGCGCAGTCACACAACAATTTAAGTCGTCGTGAACGGCAAATCATGGACATCCTTCACGCCCGTGGGAAAGCGACGGCAGCGGAAGTGATGGAGGCAATTCCCGATGCGCCCGGTTATTCGGCGGTGCGGGCATTGTTGCGATTAATGGAAGAAAAAGGCTATTTGCAACACGAAACTGACGGCGCGAAATATGTTTTTATGCCGACGATAGCCCGCGAAAAAGCACGCAAATCGGCACTCAAACAAATGCTCCAAACATTTTTTGATAATTCCACTGAGCAAGCAGTTGCGGCGTTGCTCGACTTATCGAAAACAAAACTCAAACAAGCAGAATTGGATCGGCTCTCGACATTAATTGAACAAGCACGAAAGGAAGGAAGATAACCATGAACTGGAATTTACTGCTCGATCTTTCGCTCAAAGTCACCATCATTCTGGCACTCACAGGATTGGTCTCGCTCGCGTTGCAAAAAGCTTCAGCGGCAGCACGGCATTTATTGTGGAGCTTGGCATTAGTCGGATTATTACTACTTCCCTTTTTAATTGAAATTTTGCCACGCATTCAGGCTCCGATTATGCCGGCGGCTGAACAAAATTACGGACAACCCGCGCTTGACGAATCAATGCCTCCGTTACAGGTGAATTCATTGCCAATTGTCGTGTCTGAAAAAATTGCTGCGCCAACTCCCGCCAGCCTTAACTGGCAACCTGACTGGTCGCAACTATTGGCCTTTATTTGGGGCGCAGGCGTCTTATTTTGCCTGTTGCGCTTAGCCGTAGCTTCGCTCAGAATTCGCCGTATCCTGGCTAATTCCGCGCTGGTTTCCGATGTCTCCATGTTTGCTTTAGGGCAGGATTTGTCAGCGCAATTGGATTTGCAAACACCTGTCGCGTTGTATGTCAGCGCGGACTTGGCGATGCCCGTCACGGCTGGCATTAACCGTCCCGTGATTCTTTTGCCAGTGGAATCCGCCGACTGGGACGTAGCGTGGTTGCGCATGGTGCTGTTACACGAATTGGCGCACATCAAACGGCGCGATTGTCTGACGCAGATGCTGGCAAATATTGCGTGTGCGATTTACTGGTTCAATCCGCTGGTCTGGTTTGCCGCGAAACAATTGCGTAAGGAACGTGAACTGGCGTGTGATGATGCGGTGCTTTCGCTTGGAACGCGGGCTTCGGATTACGCCGGATATTTAGTCGCGATTGCAAAATCGTTTGAATTGAACCGGGCAACGGAAGCCGTCACAGTCGGCATGGCGTGTTCGCAATTAGAAAGCCGGGTGCGTTCAATTCTGAATCCGAAAATTCAACGCGGGATTTTGACGCCTTCAAAAATTGTTGTGCTGGCGATGCTGATTACGGCGATTGTATTGCCATTGGCTTCGTTGCAGGCGACTTCGCAGGACAATAAAAAAATCGCTGCTGAACAAGACGCACAAGCTTTATCACTAAAGCAGAAAGCTGAGCTTGATGCTTTGCAGAGCGAAGCGGATTCTTCGCATCAATCCGAACTCACAGAAAAGTTAGCACAAGAAAAAGCTACGTTAGAGGCGTTACTGAAAAAAGCAGAAAAGGAAAAATTGTCAGCTTCAGAAGCGCAGGAATTAGCGCGTGGAGCCGAAAAAATTGCCAAACTCGAAGCAGAACTCAACGCTCAACTCGTAAGCGAAATTGATGCCGAATCAAAGGCAGACGGAGCCGCACTCGTTGCTGAGAAAGATGCCATCGAAGCTATAACGGCGCAAGTACAGGCACAAGTATCTTTCAGAGACGCACAGAACGCACAACAAAATGCGCTGCTTGAGGCACAGCAGGAAGCCAAACAAAAAGCTGAAGAAAATTCTTTGACGCCCAACAATTTAGTGCAGATGAAAATTCATGGCGTGACTTCGGAATACATCGAAGCGATGCGTAAAGCGGGGTTTGAAAAGCTTACGATCATGCAAATTATCGAAATGAAAATTCACGGCATTGATGAGGCATATATCAAAGAAGCACAAAGCCTGAGCAATGAAAAATTATCGGCGCGTGACATTATTCAATTCAAAATTTCAGGCGTGAAACCCGAATATATTAGTGCAATGAAACAAGCTGGTTTCGATAATTTGTCAATCCGCAAACTTTCACACATGCGCTTGATTGGTGTCATGCCGGAATTTGCGGCAGACATGAAACGCGCAGGCTATGACAATCTAACGGCGGAGCAATTGACCCAAATGAAATTGCACGGCATTACGCCGGAATACATTCAGCAAACGCAAAGCTCCGGCTTTGGCAAATTATCTGCCAATGATTTGATCCACATCAAAGTTATTGGTGTGTCAGCCGATGACGCCAAAGCACTTCGTGCGCTCGGCTTTGATAACGTTTCTGTCAAGGATTTGACGCAGGTGAAATTGCACGGCGTAACGGCGGAGTACGTCAAAGAAATGCGCGAGCTGGGCTTCGACAAACTTACGCTCGGAGAATTAATTCGCTTCAAAACACACGGTGTAGATGCTGAGTACGTGAGAAAAATGCGGGCGGCAGGATTCAAAAATATTTCAGCCAATCAAATGCTGGAGATGAAAATTCGCGGGATAGATTCAATTCTACTCAAAAATTAAGCAGCTAACTAAAAAGGAAAATTATGAAAAAAGCACTGCTCTGGACGGCTCTGATCGTCACAGGTTTAGGACTCATCTATTCTTCACGCACTGCGCTGACAGTTGCCGCGCAGGAACAAATCACCGGCGACTGGTCAGCCAAAGTCACCAAAGAAAACCAGCTCTGGCTGCAAATGCAAGCGCCAAAAGCCAACGGTCATTTTCAGATGAGTTCGACCTTTGAACTTAAAGATTTTTCCGGCTTTAATCCGAACGCGAACGGCAACACGCAATTCGCTTTCAAAAAAGAAGCGGGAGAAATTCTGTTCACAGGGTTGGTGGATAATGGCAAAGGTGTCGGCGATTTCCGGTTTACGCCGAACGGGAATTTTATCAATGCGATGCGCGGCCTTGGCTACGATAATTTATCTTCGGAAAAAGTCTTTGCGATGACACTGCACGATGTCACAACGAAATTTGTAGATGACGTGAAGCGAATGGGCTTCGATAAACTTTCGGCAGACAAGTTAATCGCCTTTCAGATTTTTCAGGTAGACGAAGAATTTATCCGCAGCATGCAGGCACTCGGTTACAAAGACCTCTCCGCTGACAATGCCATTGCGATGCGTGTTCATAAGGTTGACGCAGCATTTATCAAAGATGCCTCAGACCTCGGTTACAAAAATTTGCCCATTGATAAATTGATGGCAATGAAGATTCACAAAGTTGATCGTCAGTTCATCAGCGAAGCCAAAGCACAAGGGTTTTCCGATCTCTCCCTCGACGAATTGATGACGATGCGGATTCATCACATCAATGGCGAGTTCATCAAAAATGTGCAAGCGATGGGATATAACGGATTGCCGTTCGATAAACTTGTCGCCATGAAAATTCACGGGATTGATGCAAAATTTATTCAGGAAATGAAGGACGCGGGATACAGCAATCTTTCTGTAGATGAATTACTGCGGCTGAAAATTCACGGCGTAGACGGCAAATATATTAAGCGGATGAAAAATACGAATTAAGAAAATTATTTTCTATCAGCAGACTCGTTACTGGCAAATGAATCCAGACAGCTAGCGCTTGAATATTAATTAAAATTGCTTATATTAAAATAATGAAAACATTGACGCTTAACATCCCGGACACTTTAGACTTGGATAATCGGGACATTGCTCTGCTTGTTTCGACACGTCTTTATGAACAAGGTAAACTTTCGCTTGGACAAGCAGCAGAGGTTGCAGGTTTGACCAAGCGAACGTTTGCCGAATTGTTAGGTAGTTATAACGTTTCCATTTTCAATTTTCCCGCCTCGGACTTATCAAAAGACGTAGCAAATGCCTAAAACAATCATTTCAGATACAAGTTGTTTTATCATTTTGACAAATATTGGTGAGCTGGAGTTGTTGCAAAAGGTTTACGGACAAATTGTAACAACGCCCGACATTGCTGATGAATATGGTGAAGTACTTCCTGAATGGGTAGAAATCGTAGCAGTGACAGACAAATACCGACAGCAAATTTTGGAAATGCAAATTGACAAAGGGGAATCAAGTGCAATTGCATTGGCTCTTGAAACACCAAACAGTACAATTATCTTAGACGACTACAAAGCCAGAAAAATCGCAGAACGGCTTGGGATTACTTTTACAGGGACAATTGGCGTAATCATCAGAGCAAAACTGTCAGGAATAATTCCTTCCATAAAGCCATTACTAAAAAAGATAAAACAGACCAATTTTTATTTATCAGCAGACATTGAATTACAAGCATTAAAAGAAGCAAACGAATAGATCAGCTCAAAAGCCCTTAGCTTTTAATTAAAACCTCAACTGATAGCGCAGACTCAGCCCACGCCCCGGCGCATCCAATCCCCAACTAATGCCGCGATAATTTCGGTCTGATACGTTTTCAAAATCGAACATAAAATCCTGTGTCTCACTGAGGCGAAATCCACCGCGAACATTGATTGTCGCGTAGCCGGGAATCGCTTTGAAAAGTGCGGCACTGTTAACGCCTACGCCGAGAACCCGATCCTGCACCTGCGCTAATGTCTCATTCGTGTTTTTCAAAAGATCATCCGCTGTTCCAAATTTTGCGTCGGCTCCTGCCAGAATTAATCCGCGTGCGGTAGCTCCATTGCGGAAAAAGTTTTGAATATTTGATCGTGAGCGCGTAGCTCCGGTTCGCCGATCATCTAAATCCAAACTTGAGAGGCGCGTATTTCGTAACGCTGCCATCAAGTAAGGCTCGACCCAAAATCTTTGTTTCTGATAGCGCAAGCTCGCAAAGCCTTGCGGCGCAGGCGTACCGCCTTCGATGTTCGGTGCAAGCTGGTTGCGCGTGTCCTTCGCCTTAATCAGCGTAAAGTTTTCGCGGAACGACCAGCGCGAACTGATTTTAATTTCGAGAGTTTGTTCGACCCCGCGAATCAAAGCATTGTCGAAATTCGCACGAACTAAAACCGGATTTGTCGCCGCCGCTACGAAGACGGCTCCGCTGGGAAGCTGCGAGGTAATCACTTCGCTGCCCAGCAATTTCCCGACAGCTCCTAACGGTAAAATCAGTGTTTGTTTCGTGATGTTATCTTTGATTGAATTTGAAAAATAAATGACATCCGCATCAATTCGCCCACGCTTCAGATGCACTCCGAAATCATAGCTCAGACTGATTTCAGGACTTTGCTGCGTTACTGACTGCCCTGTATTGACGGCACTCGAATCAGCCGTCGAACCAAGTGTCGCGTTCAAGTTTGCGATGTCCGGTGCAGCCACTTCAAACCCGCTACCCGTCAAACCAAGCGTCCCAAGATCAGTGATATGCGGGACGCGAAAGCCCCGGCTCAGGTGCGCAGAAAAATTAAAGCCGCGCGTCACTGTGATAACTGCGCCGACTCTTCCTGTCACATTTCCAAGACTCAAAGCATCATCTGCCCATAACCTCTTGCCGTTCACGAGTGGACTGTCTTCAGCTCGCGCACGATATGACGCATAGCTGTAACGCACACTGCCAACTAAGCGCAAGCGTTCTGGAATGACATTGACGGCTTCTTGTCCAAAAATTCCGGCATTCAAAAATGAAGCGCGATTTGGAACGCGAGGGCGTGTGATCGTTACGATCTGCGTCACCGGATTTACCGCAAACGCTGGAGCCTTCACGCTGTCACGATAGACATCTCCGCCAATTACCAGCGTGTTACGCGTTGTCCAGTTTTTCGCCGCCTGAAACTGAACCCCATGCGTCGTTGTCCGTTCGTACTGATGCGTAATCGCACCGTTTGGATTGCCATTGCCCCCTTGATTGACGCGCTCTTCGCGTTGTGCATTGTAGGAATACGTCGCCGCGATATTATCGAACCATCCGGCTTGAAATTTCTCATAGCGTGTATAAAAAAAATCCGACATCAGGTTACGCAAATCCGCGATTAAATTACCGTCTCCGCCGAGCGTCTGATCGTAGCGTTTGCCGCCGTCCTGCTGTCCGCGCTGATAATGAACGCTGAATTGCTGCGTCTCCACCGGAGCATACACCATCCGATACATTCCGCCGTAATTCGTGAATGCCGTATCAGGTAAACGCTGCCCGAAAATGTCCGAACGCAAGCCCAGAAAGCGCGTCACAGCGGCGTGCGTGTCACTCCCCTGTCCGGCACGTAGCGTGTTGCTGCGATGCCCTACAACATTGAATAAAACTGCCAAATCCGGTCTGCCGTAAGTGACTTTAAAATTTCCGCCGTAGCCTGTGTCTACGGTATTAAAATTCGTACTTTGGCTGCCGTGCCATTCTGAATTTTTCACGGTAAAGAGTGGAGCTTGTGAATTCAACTGCACCGATCCGCCCAGCGCATCGCTGCCGTACTGCGATGAATTCGGGCCACGTAGGATTTCAACAGAGCGCAAATTGGAAGGATCATTCAAATTAAAAAATGTATTGATTCCGCCTCGCGCTGCGGTGTTGGAAAATCGAACGCCATCTATAAACGTATTGACTTTATTGCCGGTCAGACCTCTGACGTAAATCGCTCCGATGGTGGGACTGGTACGTTGCAACGAAACTCCGGCTTCTTCGTTCGCGGCTTGCGCCAGCACTGTTTTGGCGCGTTGTTGCAGGCTCTGTTCATTGATGACGGTGACTTTTTGCGGCGTGTTGTCGCGTTCTGTCACAGTTCCAAACTCAGCCGTCACGCTGACTTCAGCGGTCAACGCCGTCGGAGCAAGAGTGATTTCAAAACCTGCATTGAGCGGAGAATTCAGCACTGCCCGACGCGCTCCGAACCCTTCCGCCGTGACCAGTAATTCATAACTTCCCCACAGGACGTGAGGTAGTTCAAATTTCCCGGTAGCATCCGTTTTTGTTGCGCCCAGACTGAATTGACGGGAGCTTAATAAAGTAATGGAAGCGTTGGCAATAACGTTACCCGCTTCGTCTTTAACGACCCCGGAAACATTGCTGATTCGTGGGGCTTGGGCGAATATTCCCAGACAAAGCAAGTGCATTACACAAACAGTAATAATCATTTTCATGGCATAAATCTCAGGTCTTATTGATGAGTGCGCGGCGGAGTCAAGCGCTGTGTTTCATCTTCGGTGACACTACCATAATCCGGGGAGGTGGATTGAATTGGCATTGCAGATTGGGGCGGTAAAGCCTGTGTCATCGGCTGTGTGGGCATTTGCAGAGGCGGTGGAGTAAGCGGTTGATAGCCGGGAACCTGCGCATGTGCCGCGTTGATAAAACGCTGTTGTAATTGTTTTTGTTTCGCCTTGAAATACATCACGGAAAAGATTATTCCAACCGGAGTTAAGATCCCCGCAAACGGAACGAGCTTTTCTAAAAATCCAATACTATCACTGGCAATGGCCAGAATTGGCGTCGAAAAGGCACAGAGCAATATCATCATCACCATTTTTTGACGCGGTTCAAATTGATTCCAAAACCGTGCGATTGGATTGCTCGAAGTCGGTGCTTCCGCCGCAACGATTTGTTGCAACGGCATCGTGCCGCCAGTGCCGACATAATCATTCACAGCAAGCATCGGCAATCCGCAACTGCGACAAAATTTTGGCGCTTCTGATAATTGAGTCCCACAACGAGGGCAATACATATTTCTTTACTCCTTGAAAGATTGTACATTATCTACGGTAAGATCACGCAAGGGTTCAACGAAATATGCAGCAAACAATGACGAAGAAAAAAATTAATATCTGGCAATATCAATACATTTTGACAAAGCGTCTGGCATTCTGGGGCGTCGGAAGTTTTGCCGCCGGAATTCCCATGATTTTCATGGAGCCATTCCTGCGCGGCTTCGGATTACAAGGGATGCTTTGGGGTGCAATTAATATGGGCATCGCCGTCTTGGCCGCGCTAAGAATTTCTAAACGCCGGGAAAATTCTCCCGATCCGGCAGATCAAGGAATCATCGAGAATGAAGCAATAAAGCTAAAAAAATTACTAATCCTGATGATCCGGTGCGACTTTGGATATCTAGCACTCGGATTGCTCATCATCTTCACCTGGGGACGCAAAGACGCCTGGTGGATGGGCACAGGGATCGGAATTTTTGTTCAGGGATTATTTCTGTTAGGCTTTGATTGGTATCACATTAAGGAAAGTCCTGTGAGTCTTTAGGGTCTATTGAGTCTGGGGAGTCTTGTAAAGTTCGGTAGATTTATTATGGTTATGAATGCACAAAAACTACGTCAACCACACTATACCCTCGACGCTTATTTTGCTCTCGAAAAACTGGGTGAAGATCGCTACGAATATTGGGATGGTGAAATTTTTTGTATGAATGGTGGCTCGAAACATCACGGTATTATCGAAAGTAATTTACAACGTACGCTCAACGAAAAACTCAAAGGAAAATCTTGTCGTACGATGACTTCAAGTTTTTCCATTAAAACGCCAAAGCTTCCGCCGTATCGCTACCCCGATGCCAGTGTCGTTTGTGGTGAGTTAATTTATGAATCCATGCAAGGTATTGATGTTCTGACGAATCCAATTCTTGTCATCGAAGTTCTCTCTACCACTACCGAAGATGTAGACCGCAACGAAAAACGGTTGGCATACCAAGCCCTGCCTTCAATGATGGAATATTTATTGATCTCGCAAAATGCGCCGCAAATTACTCGCTCTACACGCACAGGAAATTTCTGGCAACGCAGCGATTTTGGAGACCCGGACGGAAGCATTGAATTGACTTCGATTGATTGCCAAATCCCTTTGGCGGAAATTTACGAGGGCGTCGTATTTGCTTAAAAATATAAACTATTAGTTCGCGCGTTGCGACTTCGGCTAACTAACAGTTCACAGCACACTTATGAATCGTTTTGCTAAATATGCCTGGGGAGTTCTCGCTTACAACATTGCCGTTGTGGTCTGGGGAGCCTACGTTCGCGCCAGTAAAGCAGGCGCAGGTTGTGGCGAGCATTGGCCGGATTGCAACGGGCAGGTCATCCCGTTAGCGGGCAGTGCCAAGACGTTGATTGAATTTACGCATCGCGCTACTTCCGGTTTGGCGGGAGTAGCAGTGCTTGTCCTGATGGTCTGGGCTTTTCGTGCTTTTCCCAAAAAACATTCGGTCAGAACCGCCTCCGTGATTTCTTTTGTCTTCATTATCATCGAAGGCTTAATCGGAGCCGTCCTCGTCAAGAAAGGTTTAGTCGCCGACAATGATTCCATTGCTCGCGCCGTAGTCATTTCCATCCATCTCGTCAATACCCTGTTATTATTGGCTGTACTGGCAATTACTGCCTGGTGGGCGACGAATCAAAAAACAATTGGCATCCCGCTTTTCCGGGGTCAGCATTTTAAGACTTCAATAACCTTAGTCCTTTGCATTTTCGCCGTCCTCGCCCTGAGCGCAACCGGAGCCGTGACCGCGCTCGGTGCGACACTATTCCCCGTCAATTCAATCGCTGAAGGCATCGCCAGAGATTTATCGCCGACGCATATCCTGCAAAGTCTGATCTGGATTCATCCGGTCGCGGCGGTCGTAATTGGATTATCAATCACCTTCGTCGTAGTCCTCCTCGGCTACGCGCAAAAATCTCAGGTAGTTCTAAAATTAACCAAACTACAAATCGGATTTATTGTCGTACAAATGATTTTAGGCGGAGTAAACCTGCTGCTCCACGCGCCCATCTGGATGCAGCTTTTACATTTATTTATGGCGGATTTAGTGTGGGTGAATTTGATTTTATTTGCGGTGACTTTGTTAGCGGAAGATCAGGTTAAGGAACCAGTTTCTGGGAAAGAATCGGTACTGGCTACGATTTAGTGGAGCGACTGGAGCGCATCTCTAAAGACGGTTGGGTTGTCAAGAGGAAAAAAGGCAAAAGTTGACCCGGTCGCGGTGAAGCAACTATTTTTTTATCTTCTTTGTTCTTTGACAA
>JAYVZE010000223.1:0-3505 GCA_043783625.1 Blastocatellia bacterium
GATTGCAGCAGTTGCTAACGCTTCTTTGTAATGATGAACCGATTTTCCGAGCAACCCGTTGCCTAAAATTTCGCGCAAAACTTCGATAGCTTTTTTTCGATCATCGCACGCGTCCAAATCAAAATAATCGGCTGAATTTGCTGCGTCAGAAAAAGCGATTCCGCTTAACTGATAAGTGATTTCGGCTGCTTCGGCGAGTTCAAATAAATTCTCTGCTTGTTTCTTTTCTTTGGGTTTCACGGCGAAAGAAAAAGCAAAATTATCTTTCGCCATTAACAAATTGGACAAATTTTCCAACCCGGCAATTGTCGTCAAAGTTCGATAATTTTTTTCGGCCGAAGCCGCTTCAAGAATTTGCCCCGCTTCCGAAATTTGTTTCGCGGGAACTGCTGCGGCGTCGGCAAATTCGCGTGAGAGCTGATGAAATTCCAATTCTTTGAAAAGTTCGTGCGCGGCTTGGCGATCCGGTTCTTCGATTATCAAGGCTGACAAATCAAGCTCAACCGGAGCGTTAATTTCAATCGTCGCCAGTTCACGCGAGAGCCGGATAATTTCTGCATTGTCACGCAATGATTCACGATACGTTTTCTTTTTGACGCTTTCCCATCCAAGTAAGGCGGCTTCAATATTTCCAAATTCTTCGATAATTCCGATGGCTCCTTTTTCGCCGATGCCCGGCGCACCGGGAATATTATCGGAGGCATCGCCCATTAATCCGAGCCAGTCAACTACCTGCTGCGGCGTCACGCCGAGCCGAGTTTTGACAGCGGCTTCGTCGTACCATTGCTCGCCGGTTTTATCTTCGCGCAACACCATGATTGCAGGGTCGCGTACAAGTTGGCACAAATCTTTATCGCTGGTGACGAGGATGGTTTGCAGTCCCATTTTTGCTGCCAGATTTGCCATCGTTCCCATTAAATCATCGGCTTCAAATCCGGGTAATTTTACAATTGGAATGCGATACGCTGCGCAGACACGATTGATGAACGGAAGCTGCGTCGCCAAATCTTCCGGCATCTCCGAACGATTGGCCTTGTAGGCTTCAAAGCGTTCGTGGCGAAAAGTTTTTTCTTTGGAGTCCAGCACGACGGCGAGGTAATCCGGCTTATGCGAATTCAGCAGCTTGCGCAGCATCATCGTGAATCCGAAGACTGCGTTGGTGGCAACTCCTTTAGAAGTCGAAAGTCCACGCACGCCATAATAGGAGCGGAAAATATTCGACATCCCGTCAATCAGGAAAAGGCGTTTTTGTTCTGGCATAGTTTAATTGTATGCGGAAGATCAAAACCAAACAAATCGCCGCACCGGAATTATCAAATCAGGTTTAGCGTGGTCGCTCATTACAAGGCGCACCGAATCTGAACCTGCGACCTCAAGAGAATTAAATTTGACGACGGGGTCTTCAACGTAGAGTTGACGGACAAGCAAAATTCCCGGCAGTAGCTGTCGCTCTTGCTGAACGATAACTCCAAGACTGCTTCCAGGCATTAGTCCAGGGTCATGCCAATAAATTTCAGAGCCATTAACAAATACCCTTTGGAATTTAAGAGGTGGGTTGCGAGGGGTCGTAATTTCTGCATGTAAATACAACCCAGTGATGAGTTGAATGATGAGACAGCTCCCGACAACCGGAACTAAGCAGAAAAACAAAACAATTTGTACCCAAGGATTTGGAAGCCAAGCACTGATTATGATAATCAGCAATGGCATCGAAAGAATCAGGATGAGTGCAATTTTATTGGCAATTTCATTGGAAAAACGTATCACAGGGAAGAGGAAATTTACTACTCCCAAAATGAAAAATATTGCTACACTGAAGATGAGTTTTACGGCTCTTGTTTTCATAATCGAAAATAGGAAATATTTTCTTTCCTATTTCGATTATGCGAAACGTTTCGTTCTATCGCAAACGTTTGACTAGACCTTCAAGATCGGACGGCACAGCGGCTTCAAATTTTAGAATATTTCCATTGATCGGATGCACGAACTCCAACTGAAATGCGTGCAGTGCCTGACGCGGAAAAACGATGACGGGAGGTTTGGCGGTGGCGGAGATATATTGCTTTTCACCTACGAGCGGATGCCCATGCAGCGCGGCTTGGGCACGAATTTGATTTTGTTTTCCGGTTAATAATTTTACTTCCAGATAGCTCGCGTCTTTGAGTTTATTCAGCACTTCGTAACTGCACTTCGCTTCCTTCGCTTCGCGGTCATACGCAAAGCTGGAACGCTGCATGAGTTTTTCTTCATCCCAGACTAAAAAATCGCGCCATTCACCTTTGTCAACTTTGGGGCAACCGTAGACGACGGCGCGATACGTGCGCTGCGCCTGACGGGTAAAGAATTGCGTTTTTAATTTTTCCCGTGCGGGTTGCGTCTTGGCGAATACGACTAAGCCGGAGGAATCGCGGTCAATGCGATGAACGATGAGAGGCTTGTCTTTACTGCGTTCTTCGACGTGTTCGCAGACGAGATCGAAGAGCGTTTCTTCAAACGGATGTTTGGCTAAATGAACCGTCAGCATGCCGGCAGGTTTGTTGATGACCAGCATCGCTTCATCTTCGTAAACGATGTGGAGCTTGGAAGTTTTTCGTTCGGTGAACGCACGATGTTTCGCAGAACCGGGTTTGTCTACCCAGACTTTAATGGATTCTCCGGGGATGATTTTTCGTCCGGCATCCTGCGAAGTTTGCTCAATAGCATTCACATAGACTTTGCCTTTCGCAATTGCATCAAACGCACGTGAACGCGAACCTAACCGCGCCGCATCCGCCAGCCATTTATCAAGCCGTGTGTCGGCATCTTGTGATTCTACTTGCCAGATATGAGTTGTCATAAAAACGGTAGCACGAACTGCCAGTTCGTGTTGATTACATCGCCAAACATTCCGACGAAAACCTGCAATTTTCTTCGGATAAAATTCTTATGTACGCAACGCGAACTGGCAGTTCGCGCTACTTTTGCGACGGCAAACAAAACCGCCAGAGCTGATCTTTATTCTTCGAAATGCCAATGCGCGTCGTCGCAGCAATCGGTAACTCTACCGCATTCCCTTCAGCAATCCAAAGCGGGGAAGATGTATCGGTTAAATCAATGCCATTCAAGGCGCGATCAATACTCAGATTTTTACAGAGTTTTCCGGGGCCGTTGCAATTTTCGATTTTGTCCAAGCCTCGGATCAACACAGCCGCTCCGATGTTTTCACCTTCCGTCGCAACATTCAGGCAATGATGTATTCCGTAAATAAAATAGACATAACAGGTGCCGGGAGCGGCAAACATCGCGGCATTACGATTGGTCTTGCCACGAAAGCTGTGTGAAGCTTCATCGTCGGGGCAATAGGCTTCGGTCTCAACGATGCGTGCCATTATTAAACGATCATCAATTTTTCTAAGGAGCAGGGAACCAATTAATTCACGCGCAACTGTCACGGTGTCACGAGCATAAAATTTTCGATGCAATGGTAAGAAATTCATTAGGCGAATTGCTATCGTACAACGGGCGG
>JAYVZE010000224.1:0-96618 GCA_043783625.1 Blastocatellia bacterium
CCAGTGAACATAAGATGTTAGCGAAAGGTGACCTGAAGTTGCTCGTAATCACTCACGCCCTCCCGCAGCGCATAGGCTTTCTCGGCATACTCAGCCGCCAGCCCCGGTCGGCCAAAGACGCTGTTGTGAATTGAGAGCATGCTCCAGGCATAAGAAAAGTCAGGGTCAAGCTCGACGGCGTGCCGATAAAGTTGAATCGCATCCACCAGCCTGCCGTTGAGGGTTTGTTCATAACCCAATGAGTAAGACTGAAAAGCTGCGAGCTTCTCCGTTGTTGTTTCTTCCAACTCCCTATCGAATTGTTGGATTGAACTCAGGGACTCACCCAGCTTCGCACGCAGTCGCGCCGCCGCCTGCGAGAGTGCCCGCAGCACTTGCTCCTTGCTCCTGGCCTCGACCTGCTCAGTCTCAAGTGTCCAGCCGGTCTGCCCGTGGATGGCTTCGAGCGCGATGACATAATGGCTGCCGAGCGGAGCGATGGAACCGGCAATCAGTGCCTTGAGGTTATGTCGCAGACAAATCTCCTGCGCGATCCGGGCCGTGACGCGTTCTTCGGGTGAGAGCTTCATCAGTCGTAATGTATGGCGCACTCGCTCTTCGGGAAACAAACTCAAAAATGGCGTCTGTCGCAACTGAATCGCCAGCGCCTGCTTGAGCATTACGTCGAAGACCGGGTCGCCCGTCTTGTTTTCGAAATCAGCCAGCACGATCAAGTCTTTTTCCGTCAGCACGGGTGGACGGCTTCGTGCAACCCAGTCAGTAATAGTATCTCGGACAGACGCCAGGAATTCGAAAGGCTTGCGCACCGCGTTCGCCTTCAGGGGAATGTTTTGGCTGCCAGGATTGCCACCTGCAGACGGAAAAACTAATCCGAGTTTCGCCTGTAGCTCAAGCTGTTGCTTCAGTTCTTTTAAATCGGTGAGCAAAGCTCTTGCCGTTTGATAACGGTCGGCCCGGTCTTTGCGCAGCGCCTGACCGATGATCCGCACAAAATCCAACGGCGTATCGGTTGCAACTTCAGTCACCGAGGGCGGCTCGTCCCGCAGGATGGCGGCAATTACTTCACTTGTCGTAGTTCCGGTGAACGGCGCACGACCTGTAATCATTTCGTAAAGCATCACGCCCAGGCTGAAAAGGTCAGTGCGGACATCCACCTTCTCGCCGCGTGCCTGCTCCGGCGACATATAGCGCGGCGTCCCTCTGACCACACCACTGTCCGTGCTCAGGCCAGCCACCATGGAGGGGGACTCAAGAGCCTGCGGCTCGGTCAGCTTGGCGAGTCCGAAGTCGAGTAACTTGACAATCCCGTCGTGCCGCACCATCACGTTCTCCGGCTTGATGTCACGATGGGTGATCCCGGCTTCGTGCGCGGCGATCAGTGCGGCGGCTATCTGCACGGCGAGATCAATCGTTTCTGACACCGTCATTCGTTGTTCCGGCGCGTCCATCATTCGCTGGCGCAGCGTCTCACCCGCGACGTATTCAGTGACGAGGTAGTGGGTGTTTTCGACTTCGCCAATTTCGTGAATCGTGATGATATTCGGATGATTGAGTGCCGACGCCGTGCGCGCCTCCTGTGCGAAGCGCCACACCCTTTCAGGATCAGTCGTGAACTGCGCGGGCAATACTTTGAGCGCCACCTTACGCCCCAGCCGCGTGTCAGACGCCATCCAGACCTCGCCCATCCCGCCGGCGCCGAGTGGCGCGAGGATTTGATAGTGGCTAAACTGTTCGGGGATGGCGGGCCGGGCGAACGTGGCGGCGGCTTTTGCTTCGCGTTCGAGCGCCGGCACGGCTAGGAAATCAGGCGCGGCGGCGTGCGCGGCCAGCAACGCGGTGGCTTCGTGGTGCAACTCCTCGTTGCCCGCGCAGGCGACGGCTAGAAACGGTGCTCGCTCGGCTTCGGGGCGTTCGAGCGCCGCGTGATAAAGCTCCTTGATTTGTTCCCAGCATGCAGCGTCCATAGCGATTCAACCTTACTGCTTGAGCAACCCCGTCCAGTTTTGCATCACCGTCAGCGGCGCGTTTGGCTCTGTCTCCACCACTGTGTTGATCAGAAACCGCTGCCCGTCAGCAGTCACGGCATAGGGCGCAAAGTTCTGAACCGTCCCGGCGCGGAACTCGAAGAGCGAGACTGCCGCGCTCGTCTCGAAGCTCTCGCCGCTTCTCACCGCCGCCGCCATCAGCTTCCCGTCTCCCGCGTAGTAAAACAACTCCCGCCCATCCCGCCGCCAGCGTGGATTGTTGCCTCCGCCGTTTGAAACCTGTCGCTTGCCGACGCCCCCGGGGAAGCTCTGCACGTAGACCTCAAACCGACCCGACACATCCGAGGCGTAGGCCAGCCAGTGTCCGTCCGGCGAGAGCGTCCCCATAGTTTCATTAGTTTCCGTCCGTAGCACGGGGAACGGCTTTGCCTCGCCACTCTCAGGCACCGGCAAGAACCACACATCCGATTTCGTCTTTGGGTCGGTTTGATGAAAGATGATGAAGCGCCCGTCCCGCGACCAGTCGGTGGGAAATTGAGGGTGATCCGACTTCAGCAACACCGTCTCCTCGCCAGCGAGGCTGGCTGCCTTCTGATAGAGGTTCGACACTCCCTCCCGAGTCGAAGCCCAGACGATGCGGCTCCCGTCCGGCGCCCAGACGGGACTGAAATCATTCGCCGGATCGAAGGTGAAGCGCGCGGCGTTGTCCCCCGATACGTCATACAGCCAGAGGTCTAAGGTGCTGGGCTGGGGATCGAGGCGGTCGGCGATAAAACGCTTTTCGTCAGGGGAGAGCCAATGCTTGAAAAGACCTGCGGTCATGTCCAGCGAGTTGATTGGCTGACCGCGCCGATCCACCCAAAGGTATTGGCGACGCTGCCGCTTGAGGCTCGGATCAAAGACCAACACGCCGTTGTCAGAGACGGAAAAGGTGAAAATATTGCTGGCAATAAGATCACTCCCAACCTTGTCTGAGAGCGAGAATGGCTCGCCGGTTAACTCAAGCCGATGGGCGTCAAAGGGCTGGGCCAGCAAGGCGCCGTCGCGCCCGAAAACCAGCCAGCCGGCACCGCTGGCAGTGTCGCCGGGGACTGCGGCCACATACTTGATTACCGTGAAATCGTCGAGTAGCCGCCGCTTGACCTTCCCGTCGAGCGAACCGAGGTAGACCCCATGCGCCTCCTTCTGCCCACTCTGAATGCCGTAGAGGAAATGATTACCATCCGGCAGAAACGTTGGGTGGCGATGAGTAATCTCCTGGCGTGCCTTGTCGAAGGTTGTCACCGGTGTGACTTCTCCGCCCGTTGCAGATATTCGCACCAGACCAGACGGCGGTGCCGGCACAAAGAGAATCACCCCAGCGCGGCTCCAGCAGGCGCTGCCTAAAGGGAGCGGTGCTTCGCCGAGCGTTTGTACCGGCCCGCCTGCGACCTCGATCTTCTTGAGCAGACCGTCGGCGAAGAAGCCGATGAAGCGGCTGTCGGGCGACCAGAAGGGAAAGATCGCGCCTTGCGTGCCAGCGAGCGCCTTGGCTTCGGTTGAATCGAAAGCACGCACCCAGAGTTGGAGCTTGCCGCCAGTGGCCGCAGTGAAGGCCAGATGACGGCCATCCGGTGACATAGCGATCTGAACAAAGCTCGACTTCTCCGGAGGCAGGATGGAAAACTTCGCTACCCGTGCATCGGGTGTGGGCTGGCGCGTGAAGTATGACCAAACGACCCCCAACAGCGACAGCGCCGCCGCGACGGCCCACGCCAGCCGTTCACGGCGTAGCACACGGGACTTGCCTGTCCTCTCTGCCACCACAGTCGGTTCCAGCCGTGAGCCTGATGAGCCTGATGAAATAGACAACGCTTCGAGCGCAAAGCTCAAATCGTGCGCCGACTGAAATCGCATCGCTGGTTTTTTCTCCAGACAATGTCGCACGATATTTTCAATCTGCGGGCTGACCTGTTTGTTCACTACACACAAATCGGGCGGTTGTTCATTCAGAATCGCCGCCATCCTTTCTGCCATCGAGGCCCGCTGAAAGGCTTTTTGTCCGGCGAGCATTTCATACAAAATTAGTCCGAACGAAAAGAGATCCGAGCGCTGATCTACGGACTCACCCCGCACCTGCTCCGGTGACATATAGCCGACCGTTCCCATTACGATGCCTGGCGTAGTAATGGACGGAGCGAATGGGAGATGGGGAGAGGGGGCAACAGGGAATGGGAGCGAAGAGCAGTCATCGCACGCCGCATCACCCATTCCCACCATTTCCTCATCTCTCTTTTCCGTCAGCTTCGCCAGCCCAAAATCTAAAATCTTGACGCGTCCGTCATGCGTGACAAAAAGATTCTCCGGCTTCAGATCACGATGAACGATGCCTTTCTCGTGCGCGGCAGCGAGTCCGGCGGCGATCTGCCGAGCATAGTCTAGCGCAGTGCGTAGCGGCAGTACATCAGCTGTCTGCGGTGGCAACAGCGCACGCAACTCTCTACCTTCCAGCAATTCTGTGGCAATAAAATGAAGTTCCCCGGTTGGTGATGTGACTTGGCCAATGTCATAGACCGTCAGGATATTCGGATGATTGAGGGACGAAGCAGTTTGGGCTTCGCGCTTGAAGCGTTGCAGGCGATCCGGTTGCAACGTGTACTGCAACGGCAACGTCTTGAGCGCGACCTGTCGTCCAAGCCGGGTATCACGCGCCCGCCAGACTTCGCCCATGCCGCCCGCGCCTAGCGGTCCTAGTATTTCGTAATGCGCCAGTTGCCGGATTGGAATTGGTTGCTCTGCCGCCAAGGCTTTGGCTTCGAGTTCCAGGGCGGGCGTCACGAGATATGCTTTTGCCTTTTCATCCGCTTCAAGCAAGGAAGAGACTTCAAGGTAAAGCTCTTCATCGCCAGCGCATTGCGTACGGAGAAAGGCAGACCGCTCTTGCGACGCACGTGCGTGCGCTTCGTGGTACAACTCATTGATATATTGCCATCGCTCAGGAGTCATCAGAGTCTCCGGGTAGCTGCAACTACTGGTGATTCAATTCACGGTAAAGCCACGCCCGCGCCACACTCCAATCGCGTCTGACTTGTCGCTCTGAGAGTTCCAGAACATGGGCGATTTCCGCTTCGGTTAATCCGCCAAAAAATCGTAATATGACGATGCGGCTCTGCCGCAGATCCAGTTTGGCAAGTTCGTCCAGCGCATCATGCAGCGCAATAATTTCAGTGTCAGATTGCAACGGCTCAAAGTCCGCGTGCGTCAACGAGACGCGCAGCAACTCTCCCCCATGTTTGCGATTCAGCCGACGGCGTGCGTGGTCAACCAGCACATGGCGCATGATGCCTGCTGCCAGTCCCACGAATTGCGCACGGTTTTGCCACTTGATGTTTTGCCAGTCAATCAAGCGGACATAAGCTTCATTGACCAGATCGGTGGCTTGCAACGAATGACCTTGACGTTCTTTGGACAAAAAATGTTGCGCCAGACGATGCAGCTCCGCTTCAATGAGCGGCACCAGTTGAGCGAGAGCTGCTTCATCACCCTGTCCCCAGGCTTGCAATAATTGCGTGATCTCATGCGACGGTTTTTCTATCATCGTCTGCGCTCCGTATTATGAAGTTGTAACTGAATTTCCCTGCAATCTAGCACAGTTACATTAGACAAAACAAATTATATTCGCAGGAATTTTCAGGTAGCATGTCCGCTTTTTCGTATCTTTTACGCCTTATTTAGTGAAGCCAAGCAGTCTGCAAACAACGTTCATTGACCAGCATAACAGCGGTCAATAACAAATTTCCTTTTGTTATAAGGAAGGATTGATGCAACCAGCTCAGCCATTGGCGGCGGCCCCGTGATGCTGAGCGTTATGCGGCGTTGCTCTATGAAAAGGAGACTCAAATGACTACATTCGACAGCGGCGGAAACCCTATCCTCGTCGAGTTATTCCTACCTGCGGCGGTCGGATCGCATCCGGCAGTTGTCATAGCCTACGGCACCGAGGGACTGGGAAAAGGAATCACCCCCGGCCACGATGTAGGCGCGGCAATCCGGGGTTACGCGGAGCATTTAGCGAGCGCAGGATTCGTAGCACTGATTCCGCACTTCTTTGAGCGCACAAAGACGGATGAAGGTTTTCTAACGGTGATGCCTGTCTATGATGCGTCTCGTGCCAAATGGCTGGACACGCTCGGCGACTGCTTGAAATTCGCGGTCAGCCAGTCAGAAGTGGACAAGAAGATCAAGCCCGGCCTGCTCGGCTTTTCGCTTGGCGGGCACCTCGCCCTGCGTCAAGCGAAGATCAAGACGAGCATAGCAGTCGGCGCCGTAGTCGAATTCTATGCTCCGATTTCTCAGTCGCCTTTCAATGGACTGGGAGATCATCTCGGCGACTTGCCACCCGTCCTGATTCATCACGGCGGCAAATCCGATCAGATCGTCGAAAGCACGCAAAGCGATGAACTGGAGGTATTGCTGGGTAACGCCGGAAAAGTGAAAGGGGTTGACTACGAACGGCAAGATTATCCCAGCGAGGGACATGGATTTACCGGGGACGACGCGATCAAGTTGTCGAAAAAGCTTACGGCTGACTTCTTCAAGAAACATCTCAGGTTATAGCGGGCAAAATCGAAGCGTTGACGACCGTCGCGGCCACAGACTGCCGTACGGCGTCCCAATTTGTAATGTTTTGCCATTATTTGTCATACCAACATGAGGGGTGAGCGTGACAACCAAAAAGAAGAAAAGCCTATGACAACATTCACGATTAAATTTGCCAGGCCACAAGGTGACACCATTGAATCTTACGGGCCAGACTTCAACCATCTTTTAGATCAGTTTGTTGGCGGGGCTGAGCAATGGGATACCAAAAAAAGCCATGGGCAAGCGCGTCTGCGCCAGTCCAATATTCAGGTACAACGATATGAAACAGGGCCGGAAATTATCGCTCTGTTGATCTCAACCTCGCCAGCCATCTTGAAGTCAATTGCGGTCTTAATCACGGACTGGGGGGGCCTTCAGAAAAAAAGAAGATAGAACGGTAAAAATTACCATTGGTCAAAATAGCTTTGAAGGAATGGTTGCCGATAAAAAACAATTGAACCAAATCATAAAAGTACTTCAATCCAATCAATGAAAAATTAGCTTGAGTGACCCGAACGTGACGTTCGTGGTCAGATAAAAGGAGCAACAAATGACAAGCATCGCAAATCTCTTCGTTGGGCTGGTAGGCCTTCTGCACATCGGCTTTCTGATCCTTGAAATGTTTTTCTGGGACAAGCCTTTAGGTCTGCGGGTTTTCGATATGAAGCAGAAGCAGGAGTTCGCTACTGCCTCAAAGTCCCTCGCTGCGAATCAAGGACTTTACAACGGCTTTCTGGCGGCGGGCTTGTTCTGGGGACTCAGCCTTGGCACTGCTGGAACCTCAATCAAGATTTTCTTTTTGAGTTGTGTCGTCGTCGCTGGCGTGTTTGGAGGTTTAGGGAAGCGAGTGATCCTGCTGGTGCAAGCCCTCCCTGGTGCTGTCGCACTTGTTTTGGTGTGGCTGTCTTGAGGCTGATTCCGGGCTTGATCGCGTTGCATTAGCAGATAAGCCATATTCGTGGGAATTTCTGACGCATCATGTCCACTTTCCCCTATCTTTTACGCCTTATATTTGGTGGTGCGCAACGACAAGCCGAAAAAATATGAGCGTGAAAGCGGTAAAACCTAACTTTTCAAGTGCGCTTGAGCAGAAGCGAGGAAGCTTCAATTGATGTTAAATTTAACGCAACACATTACGTTACCTGATGAGGGGTATCCTTATTTTGAAAAATGGAGCGAGCATCCGTTTCGTGCCGACGCTCCTGATTTTTCGTGGGTGAATGCCTGGCGTTTAGCGGAAGCTTCGTTACTGGCTTATGGAGACAAAGACTTTGCCACAGAGAAATTGAAAGCCATCCCGCTCACCCGTGAATTCATCTCGAAAGAAAGTGCGCAATACCATTTGCTCTACAATGATGAATTCGTCATTGTGGCTTTTCGCGGGACTGAGTTTCCGAAGCTTAACCCTGAAGATTTTGAAGCACAACTCAAAAGCATGTGGGCGGATGTTGTTGCCGACTCACAAATTTGGTTGGAAGATTTTGAGGGCAAAGGCAAAGTGCATCACGGCTTTTATCAGGCTTTTCTTAAAGTCAGCAAAGAGCTTGAGCACCATTTGGAGAAGCTCGCCCCTCGCCCCGTGTGGTTCACCGGACATAGCATGGGCGGCGCCTTGGCGACTTTAGCCAGTGTCCATTTCAATAACCAGCGGCTCTACACCTTTGGTTCACCGGTGGTAGGTGACGCGCAATTCGCGCAATTTGCGCCGCGCAATCATTACCGCTTTGTGAACAACAACGATTTCGTCGCCAATCTGTCACTGCAAAATTTCGCCTTCCCACAGCGCTGGCACAACTATGTTCATAGTGGTCAGGAAATGCGTTTCGATAGCAACGGCAACTTAATTACGAATGCGACGGTTGAAGGCTTTGCCGCACGCATTTTGGGCGCGATCAAGCAACCCTTCACAGCATTGGGAAATTTTATTTTCAAGCATGAAGTGACGTTGCCGATTGACGCTTTTAACGACCATGTGCCGAGACATTACGCGGAAATCATTCAGAAAAAATTATGAAACGATTTGATGATGTCCGCTTTTGCTAACCTTTTACGCCTTATATAAGTGAAGCCTGAAGTGCGGGCACATTGTCCATAACCAATAACATTCTCCCCTAATAATTTTTTGATAATTAATCAGCAGTGGTGCGCCTCGCCTCGAAAGCGTTAGCCATCACTGATAAGGAGAAGTGTATGCGTCCTCAGCAAAAAACTATGTTCGGCCTTCTGTTAATCCTCAGCCTGTCAGTTATCAACCAAGCCCAATCGTCACGCGAAGCGACGGCCAGTTCATACCTTGAGCGCGGTATCGCATCATTTGCCAAAGGGGAAAAGGCACGCGCCAGTGCGGATTTTGATCTGGCGATTGCGAGTGACCCTCAATTGGCGAAAGCCTGGTATAACCGCAGCATCTTACGCTACGACAACGGCGATTTTGAAGGCGCCATTACCGATCTGGATCAAGCTCTCAAACTTGACCCGAAAGATGCGATGACCTATATCAAGCGCGGCAATGCGTTGGTCTCGCTGGAAAAAATTGACGAAGGGCTGGCGGATTACGAAGCGGCCCTACGACTTGATCCGCAATCCGTCATGGCGCGGAATAATCGCGGACTGATGAAATCCTATCTCGGCGATTTGGATGGCGCACTCGCGGATTATGAAGCCGCGCTCAAACGAGAACCTGATAATGCCATCATTCTGAATAATCGCGCAGGAATCCGACACGATAAAAAAGATTATCAGGGAGCGTTAGCGGATTATGACCGCGCCATCGCACTGAATCCGAACTGGGCCGCCGCGTGGTGCAATCGCGGCGTGACGCGGCGGGTCATGGGTGATTTGAAAGAAGCCATCGCGAATTACGACCGCGCGATTCAGCTCAAACCGGATTTCGCGCTCGCCTACGCCAATCGTGCCAGAGCCAAAAAAGATCAAGGTCACATTGCTGAAGCCAAAAAAGATTACGAGCAAAGCGTGAAGCTCATGGTCAACGGCGAAGCTTCATCGGTCGGCTTGCTCAACTCAGTCACACGTAAACCTGACATCCCTAAATGAAAGGAGTGGTCGGTTGCCGACCTCAGCCAAAATTATGAAACATGCAACCAATTCCATCCGAAATTTAACTACTGTGCTGGTGCTGGCCTGTACACTGGCCTCTGGACAGGCACAAAATTCCCGCGCCGAATCCGCAAATTCATATCTGGAACGCGGCAATTCGTGGTTAGTCAAAGGCGAGATCGAGCGGGCGATTGCTGATTACGATCTGGCGATTGTCTTCAATCCAAAAGCCGCGCAGGCCTATAGAAGTCGTGGTCTGGCGCGTCACCGCAATCAAGACTTAATCGGTGCGCTGGCCGACTTTGATCGCGCCATCCAATTGAATCCGCGTTTTATCGAAGCTTACGTCAATCGCGGCGCGGTGCGTTACCAGCAAAATGATTGGAACGGGGCAATTAGCGACAACTCCAAAGCCATCGAACTCAATCCGCAGCAGGCTAAGGCTTGGTACAATCGCGGCATCGCACACTACAACAAAAGGGAACTCATCTCCGCTTTAGCTGATTTCGATCAAGCTATTAAACTCAACGCGAAACTAGCTGAGCCATACGAATCTCGCGGCATCGTGCGTCATTTGCGCGGCGATTTTGTGGGCGCGCTCAGCGATTTCGAGAAAGCAATCAAGTTGAAGCCCGATTTCGCCAGTGCCTACCTTGACCGGGGCGCAACGCGACACACCACCGGGGACATTGACGGTGCGCTGGGTGATTACGATCAGGCTCTCAGACTTGATCCAACCAATGAAGAGGCTTATTTCAATCGCGCCAAAGCCTGGCAAGCCAAAGGCGAGCTTGAGAGGGCGTTAATTGATTATGACCGCACGATTCAGCGCAAGCCGACTTATGCCGAAGCGTATGCCCATCGCGGCATGGTGAAGCTCTTACAAGGCAAAGACGCCGCCGCGCAACAGGATTTCGACGAATGCCTGAAGTTGAATCCGCAACTTAAAGCAGATGTCGAAGAACTCATTAAACAGACAAAACAGCAGCTTGCGGGTAAGCCGTAAGATTTTTCTTTCACCAGTCATCCATTCAGGGCGGTTTCGGTCGGGCGTTCGGTTTTGGAAGTCTCCTTTTCCGCGTTCCATCGGAGCCGCCCTGCCCAACCAAAAAGGAGACCTACAAATGAAACGCTTATTCCTACTCACGTTATTCGTGCTGGCTGTTATTGGCTGGCAGGCATCGTCAACAACCAACGCACAAACGGCTTCGTCAGTGACTCCGAAGCGGCAGTTGTTCAGTGTCACTATTCGACACGTGAAACCTGAATTGATGGATGAGTATTTGAACTTCATCAAAACCCGCATGAATCCCTTACGCATCAAAGGCGGTGCAAAACAGACTTTGGTTTGGATAGTGGGACGCGGGCCGCAAAATACAGTCATCACGGCTTCGCCGATTGAAAATTATGCCCATGAGGATCAGGCCGCAGGAATTGCCAAGGCGTTAGACTCGGATGCTCTGGCGGTTTTTTGGCAACAACACGCGAAGTATATACGCCAACAGGAAAGCTACCTCATCGAATCTTTGCCGGAGTGCAGTTGGACCAGCCCAAAATTCAAAGCAATGCCCAAAATGGCTTTGTTGCGCTGGCAGAAAGTCGCCGCTGACAGCAACACAGAATATGAAAACTACCTCAAAAACATCGAAATCCCAGCCCGTAAAAAGATCGCCGATCAATCCAATATGCTTGGTCAATGGCGGTATCGCATCCGGCTTGGTGGCGATAGCCTTACTTACCTGATGATGCGCCCGCTGGAAAATAACGCCGAGATGGATAACACAAAAGGGTTAATCGAAATTCTCGGTGAAGCAGAATCACAAAAGATTTATAGCCAACGACCCAAAGGCATGCTGGTCAATGATGAGGTCTGGATTCTTCAATTTCGCCCTGACCTGAGCATCACGCCGCAAACAAACACAGCCGAGAAGAAATAACGGTTCAATACGGTAGCGCAAACTGTCAGTTTGCGCTCCTGCTACCAACAGGAGGATCAGTCATGAAAAACGTTTCGCACAAACTATTTGCCGTACTGCTAACGCTCATCACGTTAGCTCCTTTCAGTTACGCTCAGCCTGCATCGCAAGCAAGCCCGCCTGCCACCATGAAGCCGCAGTTGTATTCCGTTTTCGTGGCGCACGTGAAGCCGGATATGCTGCTTGAATTTGAGAGCTTCATCAAAAATGAACGGAATCCGCTGCTGATGAAAGGCGGCGTCAAAAGCACTTCCGTTTGGCGACCGGATTTGGGAGACCGCTTTGAGTATATCTTGATGCGACCGATTGAGAATTATGCGGAGTTTGAAGAAGACCCGATACGCCGAGCTTTGCCGAGAGAGGGCAATGCCTTTCAAGAGCATTACAAAAAACTCCGCACATTTTTGCTCGGATCGGAAAACCTTGTTATTACCTCGCGGCCTGACCTCAGCTATGCCAGTTCAAAACAACAAGGAATGCCAACCCTGGTCATCGTGACCAAGCGTTGGCTGACTCCGTTTCGCACTGCCGATTACACGAACTATCTGAAATATGAAGTCGTGCCTGCGCAGAAAAAAGCTGATGTCACTTTGCTGGTGAGCAATGTTGTGTATGGCGGCGACGTAAATCTTTATTACCTGATTGCGCCGTTGGAAAGCTATACCGCACGGGATGGGAAAAGCCCCATCCGAAAAGCCCTCGGCGACGATGCTGTCACGGCGTTGAATCGCGCAACACCAAGCGGGACAGTCGTGAAGACCGAACAAACGATCCTGCGTTATCGTGCGGATCTGAGCATTACGCCACAAACAAATACTGCGGAGAAAAAATAACTTAACCGGGAGCGCTCGCATCCTGCGGGCGAAACCGTGGCGAGCAAATTCGCTGCGATGAAAATTGTAACTTGTGCAAGGATTCGCCCGCAGGATGCAGGTGCTCCCGGTGCTGAACAGGAGATACCATCATGAAAAAGACACTTATCATTGCCGCACTAGCAGCAACCACTTTCGCAATTTCCACAGCCACATTTCTCTCCAATCACGCCGACGCCAATGCGCCCAATCTCAAAGCCTTCGTCGGCGCTTGGGAGCGAATCTATACGTCAAACAACGAAGGAATACCCATTGAGGGGCCGAATGTGCGCTCCCATCTTGTCTTCAGTGCGGATGGACATTTTGCCCAGGCCAGCAATCCATCGGGACGTGAAAAGCTCGACAAACCGGTAAAAGAGATGACCAAAGAAGAGTTATTAAATCGCTTCGAGTTCATCTCATCCAGCTACGGAGATTATTCAATATCCGGCAATTTACTGACCCGGAAATCAATTTCGAATGCGAATCCCAACAGCGAAGGCATGGATTTTTCCCAACGATTTAGATTTGAAGGTGACTTGCTGATCCTGAATTCGACCAAGACAAAAGGAGAAGTGAGATTTCGACGCTTGAAATAGTTCGCTATTCACTATCAACCCAAAAAGGAGACTTACATCATGAAACGCAACTCAATAATTACTTTCGTACTGACGGTGAGCATGTTGTTGCTCGCCGTAACATTCACTCCGTCTCGTTTTGCGCAACAGCCATCCACAGTGCCAGCCGCTGCGCCAAACAAATACGCGCTCATCGAATACTTCAAGCTCGAACCGGGCAAGGGGGTGGAGTATCGCAAGCTTGAACAAGAAGTCTGGGTTCCCATTCACCGCGAACGCGTCAAAATGGGAGCGATCAAATCGTGGTCGTCGTGGGGCGTTCGCTTTCCCGGCGGCACCAGCCGGGAATATGACCGCGTCATCATCACGACGTTCAATAAATTCGCCGATGTCGAAACGCCCTATCCGTCAGGGATTTTCACCAAAGTCTTTCCGAACATGACGGCGGCTGAAATCGTCGCCCGTACGGGGGCCTTGAGTAAGCTGGTGCGCTCAGAAATGGTCGCGTTGCTTGACAGCACACAACTCAATCCCCAGCCGCTGCCGCCGTTGCCGCCGTTCGCCGAGATCAGTTTTCATAAAGTGGAGCCGGGCAAAGGCCCTGAGTACACTGCACTGATCGCCAAGTATTGGAAGCCAGTGCATGAGGAACGTGTCAAACGCGGACTGCTCAAAGGCTGGCTGCGATTCGGTGTCCGCTACCCGCAAGGAACGGAGCGGGACTACGGTCAGATCACTATCAGCTTCTTTGATAAGTTCGAGCAACTCGAAACGCAGTATCCGCCCGACTTGCTGACCAAAGTCCTGCCAGGCGTCAACATCACCGACGTGAATCAACAAACCAACGCTGCCCGCAAAACCGTGCGTACGCAGTTGCTGACGCTCGTGGATCAAGTGCAGTAACCGAAAGGAGCTTTTCATCATGACAAAACGCCATCCGACTAGCGCACTACTGCCTGGAACAAAGCATTAGTGCGGGAAAGATGGCGATAGCGAGCAAATAGCTCAGTAAGGATTCACAAAACCTCAGTATTAACGAAAGGAGATTACGATATGTCTTTTTGGGTAAAGGGCGACTCCGGCCCGGAAATTTTCAAACTTCAGGAGAAACTGCTCGCGGCGGGATTTAGTCCCGGTACGCCGAGTGGAACGTTCGATTCGGCCACTGACATCGCACTCAGAGGCTTTCAGAAAAGTCACGGACTATTGGATGACGGCAAAGCGGGGCCGCTCACGTTAGCTGAACTCAACAAATTCGGCGCAGGCGCTCCGGTCATGCTGCCGCCAGAGACGGGTAAACCCATGCTCGAAAGATTTACGGTCAGTATCGTCCGGGAGATGTTCCCGCTCACGCCCGTCAAAAACATCACCACGAATCTACCGTTTGTTCTGCGAGCGCTGGCAGATGCCGGGTTGGCAGAAGGGGTAGGAGGTAAAAATATGATCCTGATGGCGCTGGCCACGATTCGTGTCGAGACCGAAGGCTTCAAGCCGATCAGCGAGTTCCAATCGCGATTTAATACGTCGCCGGACGGTCATCCTTTTAATCTCTACGACAACCGCAAGGATTTGGGCAATCTGGGCGTGCCTGATGGTACCAGTTTCAAAGGGCGTGGCTTTATCCAACTGACCGGGCGCGCCAATTATGAAACGCATGGAAAAGCCATTGGGCTGGGCAATGGGTTAGTTGATGACCCGGAACTCGCCAACGACCCGACGATTGCCGCACGGCTGTTGGCATCGTTTCTGAAAGCGAAAGAACGAGCGATCAAGGTAGCCCTGCTCGCCCGCAACTTCAAAGAAGCACGCCGCCTTGTGAATGGCGGCTCCCACGGCCTCGCCAAATTCAAGGAAACGTTTCTGATTGGCGAACGCCTGATTCGTTAAGGAGTAAAAATATTATGGCATCACGAGACATCAAAGATTTGGTTCCTACCTTTCGCCCCATTGTCAAAACCCTGCTGGCAAACTGTCTGGCGCGCGGCATTGAGATGCGCACGAGCCAGACGTTGCGCGATCCGTTTGAGCAAGCCAGGCTTTGGCGGCAATCCCGTCCCATCACCGAGATTCGCGCCCGGATCAAAGCCTTTCGTGCCGATGGCGCAGTGTTTCTGGCGCATTGTCTGGAAAGCGTCGGGCCGCAGCACGGCAGCCACGTCACCAACGCGACGCCCGGCTTGTCGTGGCATCAATGGGGCGAAGCGCTGGACTGTTTTTGGTTGGTGGACGGCAAAGCCGAATTTTCCACCAGCAAACTCATAGGCGGTCAGAACGGCTATCGGGTTTATGCCGAAGAGGCCAAGACACTCGGCCTGACGGCAGGCGCGTTCTTCACCTCGCTGAAGGACTTTCCCCACGTTCAGCTTCGTCCGCAAGCCGGCCCGAACAAAGTGTTCACGCTGTTGGAGATTGATGCCGAGATGAAGAACCGCTTCGGCAAACCGTAGCGTGGAAGCCACGATTGCAAACGCAGCGGCGAACGGCGCGTTCGCCAACAACTATCAACCATCAACCACTCAAAAAGGAGACTACGATCATGAAAAGATGCAACTTGAAAATATCGTTCCTGCTGACGATCAGCGCGCTGCTGCTCGCCGTATCCATTGGTTTTGCCCAGGCTCAAACACCACCGCCCGCGCCGCAATTTTCGCGCCTGCAAGTCGTCAAACTGAATCCGGGGATGAACCAGGAATGGCAGAAGTTTTATCAGGCCGAAATCCTCCCCGCGTTGAAAAAAGGGGGCGTCAAACAGCAAAGCGTGTGGCGCGTCGTGCAGGGCGATGTGCGCCAATTCGTCATCATCACGCCGCTGGAGAGTCTGGCGCAACTGGATGAACCTGGCGTGCTCGCTAAAGTGCTGGGACCGGAAGCCGTGCAGGCGCTCAACACGAAGCAAAGCCGCTTCTTTGCCGAATGGCATATCTACACCATCGCCGGACGACCTGATTTGAGTATTGCGCCTACTTCGACCGATGCCCCGAAACTGGGACTGGCGGCCAAATCCATCGTCACGCCGGGGCGCGTACCGGAATGGGTAAAAGGCGTGAAAGAAAACGTCTTGCCCATTGTGCAGAAGGCCGGGGTCAAAGGCTTGCTGACGGGCCAAGTGGTGTTGGGCGGAGATCCCAATGAGTTTCGCACCCTCCTGCTGTTCGACTCGTATGCCGACCTCGGCAAGTTTCTGTCCACGTATGGCAAAACTGCTGCCGAGTTGAAACTCGCGCCGACAGCGCCTGCCGGAATCGTTGTGCAAAATGAATTTCTGGTGGCGCGCTACGTGCCGGAACTGAGCATCCGCCCGGAACCGCAGAAAACGGCGAAATAACGACAGCTCCAACGGTAGCGCGAACTGTATGGTCTTTGAAAATTAAATCCGGCAAGGTGTCCGTACCTCTGCGGTAGCCGATGGTGAAGCGGTGCATGTACATTTCAGCCCGCGAAGTGGGCGACAGCATAAAGCCTGGGGTGAAGGCGTGAGCCGCAACCCCAGGGTAGTGCGTCAAGAATTTGTTAGCCCGCGAAGTCGGGCGGCAGCCACTGAAAACGGACATTTTGTTGTCTGACTCTCTATCGCCCGCTTTCGCGGGCTAACGCGTAATCCCGCGTTTTTCCTGGGGTTTCGCGCATTCGCGCTCCACCCCAGGCTTTATGCTGCCGCCCGCTTCACGGGCTAAAACGCAATGATACATCTGGTGAAAAATGTGGGTGATTACAAGGTCGCCCACCTGCTGCCGCAGGTGGTACTGACTCGGTGTGCAATTGTTGCCGGATTTAATTTTCAAAGACTATTTAGTTCGCGCTACCACGGAAAAGTCCGAATGAACAAGGTCGTAACCAACCAACCCAAAAGGAGACTTACATCATGAAATGCAAATTGACAAAATCTTTGATCCTGACGATCAGCGCAGTTTTACTTGCGGCGTTCTTTAACGCCTGCACAACCCCGGCGAGCAATTCCGCCACACCTGCCGCAAGCAGCTCGGCAACTACCGAACAAGCCTCAGCTCCACGCCAGCGGTACTGGGTGACAGAAACACATGTCAAACCAGAAATGATGACCCAATTTCGAGAATTCGTTCAGCAGGAATCGCTGCCAGCCTATCAGAAGGCAGGCTACAAAGAGCAGAGTGTGTATATCACTGCGAGCCTCGGCGAATCGTTCGAGTTTATCACCATCCGACCTATCGAAAGCCTGCAACAATTCGATGAGCCGAGCTTCATCACCAAAGCCCTCGGCGAAGAAGGCGCTCGCAAATGGGCCGCCAAACGAGCAGCGATGATCGTCAGTGCGCGTAGTTACATTATGCAAGCGCGGCCTGAATTGAGCATCTCTCCCGACCCGAACGCCGTGCCCAAACTCGCTTTCGTTAGCAGGGCAAGCATTGCGCCGGGACGCTCGACGGAGTTTGAGAACTACGTCAAAAACGACGTGCTGCCGATTGTCAAAAAGACTAATCCAAAAGGCCATCTGGTCACGAAGGTCACGACAGGAGGCGACACCGAAGAGTACATTTCAGCGACACTGTTGGATTCTTTTGCAGACTTTGAGAAATGGGGCGCGGCACTGGCGAAAGAAGGGTACGGCAATATTGTGGCTAAGCGTGCTGGAATTGTAATGCGCCGCGAAATGGCGGTCTATCGCTACGTCCCGGAACTGAGCCTGCGACCTCAAACCGCCGTCGAGAAAAAATAACACTTTGTGCTGTGCGGTAGGTCGAAATTTCTATGCTCCAGATAGTAGGCAAGATGCCTGCTATCTGGAGCAGTAGAGAAAGGCGTTCGTTCTGCCTGGATTGTTGGTTATTTTCGGAATCCCGTAATTTTTACGACATCCCGATTGACCGTCCCGCGCGAAATTGCCAGCGCATGATCATGACGTGACCACGCATACGCAAAAATCCGGTCTCCATTGAAGTTGGTTAACTTATTCGAGGTTCCATTACTTAATGAATAACTGTAAAGATTAGAGGAGCCGTCGCTTTGGCTGAGATACGTTAAGGAGTGTCCATCAGGATGCCAGCGGACGCTGGAGGCAGGGAACGCCGGGATGTCTAAAAGTTTTTCCGGGGCGCCACCCTCAACCGAAATCAGGGCATAACGACGTGGCGTTTTAGGCTCTTCCTGATACAGACAAATAATGAATTTTCCGTCCGGTGAAATAACCGGGTAATCAGACACTTTATCGCTCAAGGTGCTGGACTGATTGAGTGCCGTGCCTTCAATCCCCGTCCGCCAGATCACTCTTTTTCCGTCTTTCTCGGAGGAGTAAAAAACTGTGTTGTCGGCAGGAGAACAAAAAGGATTAAGGTCCAGGCTGCCGTTCGAAAGTTTCGTGGCATTGCTGTCGTTCAGGCCGATCCGCCAGATTTGCGGAATGCCTGAACGGGCGGAATTGAAAGTAATGAATTGTCCGTCAAAAGATACTGACGGATGGGAAGCATTATCATCCGAGTGATTGGTTAGTTGTCTGGGTGCTTTGTTTGAGGGGTCAATGAGCCATAAATCTTTTTGGTTATTCGCCAGCGAGGTGTAAACGATTTTGCCATCTGGAGTCCAATCCAGACCATCATTACCGTTCTGACTAATCGGATTAGAAGTGATTTCCTGCGTTATATTTTCATCCTGTCGGGTCAGATACAAATTAGCTCTGGTTTCGGATTGCACCGTAATTAAGGACTGATTGTTTTGATCTAAACTTAACGCCCGATAATCGTTGAGGTCTGTCATGAGCTGATGCGCTTGTCCAGACGGGTAATCAAGCTGCCATACCTGATTATTATTGGTTTTGGAGTTGAAATGACGGCCCAAAAAAATCATTCCTTGCCCGTCTTGTAACCACGCAACTTTACCCGCCCACGACCATTTCTCCTGGCCAATGTTGGTGATCTTTCCGTCGCTTACTTCAATAGTGGCAATCCGAAAATGAAGCCCCTGATTCGTCGTTGCAATGGCGAGCGCAATCGTTTTTCCATCGGGAGACCACGAAGCTCCATCAACCGAAAGAAAATCAGGAATTTTGTGCGATGACAAGATTCGCTCATTCGCTCCATTCACATCAGCAATCATGAGCGAGCCTTGACCCGGTTGGGGAAAATTTTCCCGCACGAAGGCTATCTGCTCACCGTTGGGTGAAAAGGTGATGGCGCTATCAACCCCGGCAAGTAAGCGTTTGCGTTCACCACCTGAGATGGGGATTTGATATAAAACATATTCCGCTTCATTTCTTTCACGGCGGGCAAAATAGACACTTTTTCCGTCCGGCGAAAAAACTACGCCGCGATAACGGATTTCATCAGAAGGGAGGAGGTCTTTCTCGGTGGCAGTGGAAATTTGTTTGAAGCGCAAACTCTGTTGACCCACATCTCCAAGGATCATCGCCAGCGAATCGCCGTCAGGAGAAATGGATGCTTCCCAAACATTGCTGGTGTTGGTCAACCTTGTAATTTGCATCGGCTGATTGACCTGTGCTGATTTTCCCGGATACTTTGCCAGATAAAAAACTCCCGTTGTTAAGATGAGTATGGGAGTTACCAGATAAATAAAAAATTTATTTTTGTTTCCGGGATGAACTCTCGGGGCTTTGATTTCTGCGACAGAGAGATCGGAATCTTCCGGTTGCGTGATTTCCGGTTGCGGCGCAATTTTTCTAACCTCCGCGATGAACCGATAGCCACGACGAGGAAGCGTCTCAATATATTTTTGCTCTTGTGGATCTTCGCCCAGCGCTTTGCGTATCGCGTGAACGTTTTGCATGAGGTTATTTTCTTCGACGGCGGTATCTGGCCAGACCAGGTTCATTAATTCATCTTTTTCAACGACATGACCTTGCCGGTCAATCAGGATCAGAAGAGTGTCAAAAGCTTTGGGCGTGAGAGCAATCCGGTTGCCATCACGAAATAATAAACGTTCTGCACTATCAATCAGAAATGGGCCAAATTTGTATAAGTTACTCGTCGTATTGGTCATAAACCATCTTCAGGGTTTTTTCAGAACTATCTCAGGAACGTTTCAGTTATATTTAAGGTAATGTTAAGGACTTTTCTGACAGAAAGTGGCAATCTCCGTTTGTTGCAAAATATAAGCTCACGCAAAAGCTATCAAGCCATTCAAGAAGAGTTTTTGATTGTAGCTTATTTGATGCGAGGTGCAAATTTCTGCTGAGGGAATAATCGGAGAGATAAGATTGATAACGGATAACTGGTTGAAGATTCGGGGGAGTTTTCATCGAGTTGCTCAGAAAAATCTTATTTTATGGCAACATTAAAATTGATGACCCGTTATTCATTTCGTCCTCAGCAGTTTCTTGAAGTTCACGAGTTTTGTTTGATTGAATTCAGGCTTGGGGGAGTACTGGAATCTGACTTGAATGAAACTTGTGAACTTTGAGAATGATCCTACCTTATCTTTAAAATCATCATCAAATCTAACAATACAGAGGGTTTGTAGTCAGGCGTTCGCATCGGGTAGTGTTCATTCAAATAAATGATAAATGAAACACCGGATGCCGCCAATAAAATGGGGCATACAGCGTCAACAGTTTCGATTTTATTTACTAACGACCAAAACCCCAAATGAATCTGGTTTCATCGTCCGCTGAGGGCGTCCGCCTGCTTCTTTTGCAGGAGTTTCCACGAATTCAGCCGCCGGCAGAAAGAGCTTCCTGGTCTTCGGATCGAAGGCGAATGTCCTCGCGCTTTGCTGCGTTTTGACCGCTCCGGCATCTTCGTAGCTGTTCGCCGATTTTTCGTGGAAGACATTCAAGGTTCCTGAGCCGCACGAAAAGAAAATTAGTTTAGCGTCAGGGTCGAAGCCGGCAAAATCCACTCCGGCAGCGATAGGGAAATTGGTGATGACTTTTCCGGTGACTGCATCCATCACAACCATCTTCGGTTGATCGCGGCAACCAATAAACAAGCGTTTCGTTTTCGCATCGTAAGCCAGACCAGTCGGAGTTTTCGCTACGCCAATGGGAAATCGCTTTTTCACTGCCAATGTCTTTGGATCGAATGCGACAACCTCAGCCGTATCTTCGCTGTTGACATAAATCAAGCCGTCGGCAATTACTTCCTGTTCTCCGTCGCCTGCGAATTTCACCGTTCCGACTACGTTACCAGTGGCAGCATCAATCGCGGTGATGTCGTGTGTGCCGTGATTATTGGTGAAGACGCGCTTGGAGCCGGGATCGTAGTAAATGCCATCCGGTCCTTTGCCGACATCAATTTTTTTGATGAGTTGCAGCGTTGCCGGATCGAACATCGAAACTTTGTTCTCCCGACCGTTGCTCGTGAATCCATGCTTGAATGCCGGGGCGATGGCAATCCCGTGAACGCCCGGCGTATCGGTGATTGTACCCACGATTTTCCCGCTGTCAGCATCCAGCACTTCGACCTGAGTTGAGTGCGAAACATAAATTCGCCGCGCTACACTGTCCAGCGTCACGTAATCCGACCCGCCGCCGCCAGGGATTGGATAACGACCAGTTACTTTGTAATTGGTTCCACTTTGAAACAACATAATCACGGCAAATAAACCGATCAAAACATTTTTCATATTTTATTTTCCTTATTGATGAACTGCGATTGACCATCAGGCTAACACAGATGTTGTTGCTGTCAGTCATGGGATTCTCTTTTGATTAATACAATTAATGCAGACCTTCCATTATATGAGTATTAGGGAGCAGAAGTTTCAGACGTTAAGATTGCCGCTTTACCTTAACTTAACCTGAAATTACGAGAAATCTAACCTGTTTCTTATGTTTATTTAACCTCTCGCCAGTAACCTCAGCTTTTGAATCCAGTCTTTCTATAACTCACGTTGTTCTATCAGGAGAAAAGAGAAAATGCGAAGCCCTCGTAAAAAAATTATAGTACTTTTAGCGTTCGCGCTCATGATTTGTTTGAGCTTGCCAACAGTGGCGCAAACTGACAGTGCCCGCATTACAGGCACGGTACGAGATCAAAATAGTGCGATTATTCCCAACGCAACGATCCTTGTGAAAAATGAGCGGACGGGTGAAGAGCGTACTGCAACCTCGAATAGCGAAGGTAATTTTACCGTTACTAATCTCAAGCCTTCTGCTTATTTAGTGAAAGCAAATTCAGCCAATTTTTCACCATCCAGTTATTCAAATATTGAATTAGTCGTTGGTCAGGCGTTAACGCTGGACATTGAACTGAAACCTGCTGGCGCAACCGAATCCATCAATATTGTTGGTGGAGCTGAAGCCGCGCTTGATCTTGGTTCCGCCCGCATGGGAGCCAACGTCAACGAGCGTGAAGTCGGCGGATTACCCATCAATGGTCGCCAATTATCTCAACTTTATTTACAAGCTCCAGGTTCGGTGAATAGCGGATCAGGAACTTTTGGCGACATTCGTTTTTCAGGTCGTGCGGTCAATCAAAATGCGATTCGCTACGATGGCGTTGAAGGCGGTGCAATTATTGACGCTTCACCGGGCAATCTCAACGGAGAAATTCCTTCGCCGTTTCGTCTGCAATCAAGTCTGGAAAATGTGCAGGAATTTCGGGTGGATTCCAACAGCTATCCGGCAGAGTACGGTACAGGAACAGGCGGACAGGTCAGTGTCGTGACCAAATCCGGCTCCAATAATTTTCGCGGCTCGGTCTTTGAATATTTACGAAATGATGTATTGGATGCCCGCAACTGGTTTGATCGTTCCAGCAAATCACCACTTAAGTTAAATCAATTCGGAGCTTCGCTTGGCGGTCCAATTATTAAAGAAAAAGCTTTTTTCTTTGGTAGTTTTGAAGCCTACCGTTTGCGTTCCGGTATCAATTTTGTCGAAGCCGTACCAAGTGCTGCGGCCTGCGCAAGAGCCACTGACCTCAACATTAGAGCCTTATGTTCAGGCGCATTTCGCGGCGTCAATTCAACACTTTTGCCAGGAGCTTCGACGAGTGCCGATTTTGATATTGCGCAATTACAGGCCAGCAATCCGGTGAATGAAAACTCTGTCGGAATTCGCTTGGATTATCGGTTGAATGATCGTTATTCAAGTTATGTGCGCTTCTTCCGCGATCAGGGCGATAACGATCAACCGCAAAATGTTTCCGGCGCACGCGCCATCGTCAAAGCAGTTCCGCAAAACGGAGTCTTCGCTTTTCAACGCACCGGAGCCAGTACGGTGAATGAATTCAAGCTCGGCTATAACAGTGCTTATACGCGCGTTTTGGGACAAGCTCCGACCATCAACGGGATTGATCTTTCCGCACTCACGCTGAACATCAGCGGCAGTGTCGCCAATACCGGAATCGCCGGACAGGGCGCGTCATCAGGAATTTCAATTCCCGGCGGATTGGTTCGTGCCAACAGTGCCACGAATGGACGTGGCGCACCGTACACGCCCTGGACAATTGCTTTCGTGGATAGTTTGAGCTGGATCAAGAGAAATCATAACGCCAAATTCGGAGCCGAAGTCAGAATGATTAGACTCTACACCGACCGCCTCGGCGGGACAACTTACACCTATTCCAATCTTGCGAGTTTTTTAACGAATACAGCATCCTCAGTCCAATATCTTGGTGACGTTAGCGCAGCCAGTCCGTTCAATAATGGTGCGACCGGACAGCGTTTTGCGAAGCAGGAATATTACATTGGCTACGCGCAAGATGAGTGGAAAATCAGACCGAATCTGACTGTGAATTATGGTCTGCGTTACGAATATTACAAACCGCTGCGCGAAGATAAAAATCGTCAAGTTGTGTTTGATATTTACTCCGGTAAAATTCTTACTTCCGATACAACCGTTTTCAAATCCAACAAAAATAATTTCGCGCCGCGCCTGGCGATGTCGTGGTCGCCGGGAACATCCGGCAAGACGGTGATTCGCGCCGGCTTTGGAATTAATTACGGCCCCGGACAAACGGAAGATCAAATTCAGCCGATTGAATCTGATCGCGTCAGCTCCACGCTGAGCAATGTTACCAATGCTTTCCCGCTGAATATTGCCACCGTCGTCAGCAACTTCAGTAGCAATCCGACGAACCGGCAATACCAGCCGCGTGCATATGATTTGCAGAATTATGTCGTACCGGAACGCATTTTTTCTTACACGGTTTCCGTGCAAAGAGAATTGCCTTACCAGATGGTTTTGACGGCGGCGTATGTCGGCAGTCAGGGGCGAAATTTATTCCTGCGCAGTGTTGCGAATCAAATCAAGGAAGTGCGCACCAACGCCAATCCAGCCAACACCGCCGTCGTGATTCGTGAATTCGACATCATCAATGCGGACGGTTCGATTTCGCGTCCATTTGCTGAGGTTGATTACAAACGTAGCGGCGGACGCGACAACTACAACGCTTTACAGATGACGCTGGGTCGTCGTTTTAATTCAGGTGTCACGTTGAATACGCAATACACCTTCGGGCGCAGTTACGGCAATACAGCGGGTTCCAACGAAGCTTTGACTGCCGCGAACAATGCGCGCACGACTGCTGATTTTGATTACGACATTGGTTATAACAACTTCGATGTGCGGCATACATTCAATGTCAGTGCTTTGTATGCCTTACCTTTTGGAGAAAAGCTGAATGGTTTTGCCAAACAAGCTTTAGGCGGGTGGGAGTTAGGCGCGATTATGAATTCACGTAGCGGCTTGCCGATAGATGTGCGTGTGGTTCGCCCTGATGTCGTTTATGTAGACGCGGCGGGAGCGGTCTACGGCTCTGCGGCAGTTGGTCGCACTGCGATTATCAATACGCCGGGCGGCGGGAATTCACGTAACGTGCGCCGCCCTGATTTGATTGCAGGAGTTAATCCGTTCCTTAATCAAGACCGGACAATTTTGAATCCGGCAGCGTTTGCAACTCCGAAGCCGGGCACGTTCGGAAATCTGCTTCGGAACCAATTACACGGACCGAAATTCTTTCAGTTCGATACGATTCTGGCAAAGAAGTTCCGTTTGACTGAAACCGCGAACATTGAATTTCGCACAGAAATTTTCAATGTCTTCAACGTGACCAATTTTGCCAATCCTCCGGCGACTTTGCCGAACGCTTTGGGAACGGCAACGAATCAATTGCAGCCTGGACAACCTTTCAATTCCACGATTGCCGGAGCTTTCGGAATTGTAAATAGGACGGTGGAACGCACGGTCGGATTGGGTGCAAATCGTCAGGTTCAATTCGCCTTGCGACTGAATTTTTAAGTAAATAGTCTTTAAAGTCTGTAGGGTCTGTAAAGTCCATAGAGTCTTCGCTAGGCGTAGCAGGCTGTTGACTCTAAAAACTCTACAGACTTTAAAGACTCAATAGACTTCTTAGCTTAATCTCGTGTAATCAGCCTTGCGCTTCACAGGCGTGAAGCCTTCTTCACGAATCACCTTTACGAGCATTTCTTCCGTTGCTTTGTGATTAGCACCGGCCTTTGAAATGACATTTTCTTCAATCATGGTCGAACCAATATCGTTCGCGCCGGAATGCAATCCGCGCCGTCCGTCGCTGAGTCCAACGGTCAGCCATGACACTTGCTGATTTTTGATATTGTGCAGATACAGCCGCGACAGCGAGAGCCAGCGCAGATACTCTTCGCCCGTCAAACGATCAGGAATTATTTTCCCAATCGCTGTATTGTCCGGCTGAAACGTCCACGGAATAAACGAAATAAATCCTCCAGTGCGCGATTGCAGTTGATACAATTTTTCTAAATGTTCGATGCGTTGCTCGACCGTTTCACCATAGCCGATCATCATCGTGGCGGTTGTCGGGATATTTAATTGATGCGCATCTTCCATCACGTCCAACCATTCCTGACTGTTGCATTCGGTACGACGTTTGCGACGAATTTCATCAACTAAAATTTCTCCGCCGCCACCGGGTAAGCTGTCCAAGCCCGCGTCTTTCAAGGCTTGCAAAATTTCGGTGTTGCTCATTTGAAACGTCTTTGCCATCCCGTAAATTTCTGTCGGTGAAAAACAATGCAGATGAATTCCGTAACGTTGCTTCAATTCGCGGAGCAGTCCGGTGTAATAACTGAGCGGCAAATCAGGATGCAATCCGCCTTGCATCAAGACTCCGCTGCCGCCGATTTCGATCATCTCTTCAACTTTTTGATAAATTTCTTCATAGCTCAAAACGTAGCCGTCAGGCGAACCGGGCTTGCGATAAAATGCGCAGAAATTGCAGACCGAAAAACAAATATTTGTGTAGTTGATGTTACGATCTACGACGTACGTGACAGCATTGTCGGGATGCAATTCACGGCGTAATTCATCAGCGGCGTGGCGCAAGTCTTCGGTTGGAATTTCCGTGATAAGTTGCAGCCATTCAGACGGAGCCAGATGTTCGCGTTGTGAAGCGCGGGAAAGCAATTCGGTTGTTGTCGCAGTCGTCATAATAGTTCTAGTTTGTACCACGAGCGTGGCAAAATATTCACGCGCAGGTCAAGTTTTTCAGCATGTTCGTGAAAATGCAAGTTGCCAAATCCCATTCATTCGCGGTAAAACGAAGTGTGGCGTGGATTCTTTATCCGCGCATAGTCGAAAGCAACTCACAGCGCGGATAAAGAATCCGCGCCACATCATCAGGAGCAGGTATCAATGAGAACATCACGACTCACCGAATTCATGAGCAAAATGGAACCGCACAGCGTAGCCGTCATTTTTTCCGCGCAGGAAATTTTACGCAACGGCGATGCGGATTACGAATTTCGTCAGGAGAGTGATTTTTTTTCCCTGACCGGACTGAATGAACCTGACAGCGTAGCCGTAATTTCTCCGAACCATCCAACGCACAAATACGTTCTGTTCGTGCGTCCGCGCAATAAGGAAATGGAAATCTGGAACGGGCTGCGGACTGGAATCGAAGGCGCGATCAGCACATACGGTGCAGATGCGGCTTATGATATTAGCCAGCTTAACGAAGTTCTCCCGAAATATCTGGAAGGCAATCGCCATCTTTATTATCGCTTCGGATTGCGTGAATCCAACGATCTGCGCGTCATCAAATATATCAACAGTTTGAAAGCCGCCATCAGAGCAGGGAAGCAGACTCCGACGACAATTATTGATCCGGGGACGATTTTGCATGAACTGCGTCTGCGCAAAAATTCTGAAGAAATTGAATCCATGCGCACAGCGGCGAACATCAGTGCTGAAGGTCATATCGCGGCGATGAAAGCCTGCCAACCGGGGATGTATGAATACGAACTCGAAGCGTTGGTTGAATATATTTTTCGCTCCAAAGGCGCGAGTGGTGTGGCGTATCAATCCATTGTCGGATCGGGATTTAATACAACGATTTTGCACTACAACACGAATAACGATCAGATCAAAGATGGCGATTTAGTACTGATTGATGCGGGTGCGGAATACAAAATGTTTGCGGGCGACATCACGCGAACTTTTCCGGCGAATGGCAAATATTCCAAGGCGCAACAGGGCGTTTATGAGCTGGTGCTGCACTCCAACAAAGAAGTCATCAAGATGATTAAGCCCGGCGAAAGCTTCATGAAGCTACACGAAAAAACAATTGATATTATTACGCAGGGCTTGCTGGATTTAGGATTACTCTCTGGAGATTTTAAATCCAACGTCGAGCTGAAAACTTACGAAAAATATTTCATGCATCGCACAGGGCATTGGCTGGGGATGGATGTGCATGATGTTGGGCGTTATAAGTTGGAAGATGACTGGCGCAAGATTGAAGCAGGAATGGCGTTCACTGTAGAGCCTGGAATTTATATTCAGCCCGGCGCGATAGGAGCGAGCGAAGAATTTTTCAATATCGGCATCCGCATTGAAGACGATATTGTTGTGACGGAAGATGGCTGCGAAGTGCTGACTTCATTAGTTCCGAAAGAAGTGAGCGAAATTGAAGCGTTGATGAAGAAAATGTAAAATGCAGAAGCCCGCACATCGTAAGGGCGTCTTTTCGCAATGTAAAAACGCCCTTACGATGTGCGGGCTTCTGCGTTTTAGCAAATAGTGATTGTGACTCCGCCGCAATTGTATTACAGTAAAAGCTGTCCCCTAATCGTATTGCAACAATGAATCAAGAAGTAGTATTTCAAGAAGATTTGCCGGTAAACCTGACGCTTTCGGATGCTTTATTAATGTTGGTGACGGAGCTTTCTCAGTGCGCGGAAACCTTGCGCGAAACGCATGAGATGGTAGCTCCACAGTTAGAGGAATTAGAAAAACGCTATCCGAATACCCTCACGAAAAGCAATGATCAAAGAAGCTTGGGACGCGCTTCGAGCAGCAATCCTGCTTGATTCCGAACTCAAACGACAACGCGAAGACATTTTACGTGCGCTCAGCATTATTCGTGAGTTAGCGGCGGAAAACGATGCACTGCGCGGACGCCTGATGCGCCTCGAAAAAGCGCACACGGCAATGCAAAAAGAGGTACGGGAAAATTTATTGAAGGAATTGCGCAAGCTTCCTGCAACTACAGATCAGCTCAATTCACAGCATATTAATTAGTCAAAATGCAGAAGCCTGCACGAAGTAAGGGCGTCTTCTCAAATGGGAAGGCGTCCTTACTTCGTGCAGGCTTCTGCATTTTTTAAAAATCTGAATCAAATCCAACTTCACCGACGACGCCAACTTGATACGCTGAAACGCGCCGCTCGAAGAAATTGGCTAATTCCTGAACGTCCTGTAATTCCATAAATGAGAATGGATTTTTGGAGCCGTAGCGTGGATTGATACCAAGCATAATCATCCGTTGATCGGCGACGAATTCCAAGTATTGGCGCATGTCGGACACGGATAATCCGGCGACTCCTCCACTGAGAATATCTTCGGCGAAGGCCATTTCACATTCGATGGCTTCTTCCAGCATTTCAATCACTTGCAAGGTCATTTCGCCATCAAATAATTCCGGCTCTTCGCGGCGGACAGTACCGATGACTTCCAAAGCAAAAGCCATGTGCGCAGATTCATCGCGGAACACCCAATTCGTGCCGCCAGCCAGACCGTGCAATAAACCTTTGGAGCGTAAAAAGTAAACATACGCGAACGCGGCGAAGAAAAATAATCCTTCGATGCAGGTCGCAAAACAAATCAGATTCAGCAAAAATCGTTGACGATCTTCTTTGGTCTTCAACTCGTCTAAACTATTAATGGAATCAATCCACTTCAAGCAAAATTCGCCTTTCGTTTTGATCGAAGGGATGTTGTGAATCGCCGAAAATGCCTGCTCACGCTCTTTGATGTCCGGGATGTAGGTGTCCAGCAGCGTCAAATAAAATTGGACGTGTAACGCCTCTTCGTAAAGCTGACGCGAGAGATACATGCGCGCTTCCGGCGAATTGATGTGTTTGTAAAGATTCAGTACCAGATTGTTGGAAACAATGGAATCTCCGGTAGCGAAAAAGGCGACGAGGCGATTAATCAAATGACGCTCGGCGGAGTTCATCCGCGAACGCAAATCCATCACATCCGTCGAGAAATCTACTTCTTCGACCGTCCAGGTATTTTTGATGGCGTTGCGATACATCTCGTAGAAGCCGGGATACTTCATCGGGCGCAACGTTAAATTAAAACCAGGGTCTAACAGCATAAAAATTTCCTAGATACAAAAAATCAAAAGGCAAAAGGCAAAAATTATAAGGCAAAAGTTAAATTCGGAAGCAAAGCCCTTTTCTGAATTCTTAAATAAAGTGCCGCCCTTTTAACTTTTGCCTTTTGATTTTTGCCTTTTAATTTATCAAGTGCAAGATTCACATGCTTCTGGATTTTCCAGTGAGCACATCAACGCTTCTTCGTCCGTGTACGTTTTCTTCGGAACTTCAACGACTGGGTTAGGCGTTGCCGAAGTCTTGGCAATTCTGGTCGCCGGACGTGAACGTAAATAATACGTCGTCTTCAATCCTTTTTGCCAGGCGTACATATACATCGAAGAAAGTTTGCCGATGTTCGGGCTTTCGACAAACAAATTCAGCGATTGCGATTGATCAATAAAGGCGCCGCGATCTGCCGCCATATCAATCAGAGAGCGCATCGGGACTTCCCACGCCGTTCGATAAATCTCACGTAATTCTTCGGGCAATTCCGTGATGTCCTGAATGGAGCCTTCTGCATTTTTGATCTTTGTGCGAGTTTCCTCGTTCCACTTGCCGAGTTTTTTCAGCTCAAGGACTAAATATTTATTGACCTGTAAAAAATCTCCGCTCAGGGTTTCGCGCTTGAAGAGGTTCGAGACTTGCGGCTCAATACATTCATAACATCCAACAATCGAAGCAATCGTCGCCGTCGGAGCAATCGCAATCATTAAGGAGTTGCGCAGCCCATGTTGTTTGATTTTATCGCGCAACAAATTCCAGCGATCTTTGTCCGTGCCTTCAATGCCCCACAGATCAAATTGCAAATCGCCCTGGGCGGCACGGGTTTGTTCGAAGGCCGGATGTGAGCCTTTCTCACGCGCCAGTTCGCACGAAGCGTTCAAGGCAGCATAATAAATTTCTTCCTGAATTTTTTTGGAAATTCCACGTGCTGCTTCGGAATCAAACGGCAGGTGCAGCATAAAAAATACGTCCTGCAATCCCATTAATCCAAGACCGATATTGCGCCAACGATTGTTGGAAACTTTCGTGCTGGGAATCGGATAAAAATTCAGATCAATGACGCGATCCAGTTGACGGACAGCGAGGCGGACGTTCGTCGCTAGTTTTTCGTAATCAATTTCTCCGTCGGCAACGTAGCGCGAAAGGTTAATCGAACCAAGATTACAAACGGCGGTTTCCTCTTCGGACGTGACTTCGATGATTTCCGTACAAAGATTTGAAAGATGCACGACTTCACCAGAAGCCCCGGTTTGATTGCATTTCTGATTGCTGGAATCCTTGAAGGTCATCCATCCGTTGCCGGTTTGCGCCAGTGTCCGCATTAAGCGGGCGTATAAATCACGCGCTTTCACCTGTCGTGAAAAAAGCTGATCGGCTTCGGCTTTGGTGTACGCTACGTCGAATTCCTGGCCGTAAAGATCAGTTAATCCCGGCGTAGATTTTGGATCGAACAGCGACCACATTCCATCTTCCTGCACGCGCCGCATGAACAAATCAGGAATCCAGTTAGCGAGATTTAAATTATATGTACGACGCGCATCGTCGCCGGTGTTGTCGCGCAGTTCCAGAAAATCTTCGATGTCGGAATGCCACGTTTCCAAATAAACGCAAGCCGCGCCCTTGCGCAGCCCCCCCTGGTTAACGGCTGCGACTGAAGCGTCCAGCGTTTTCAAAAACGGTACAATGCCGTTGGATTTTCCGTTCGTTCCTTTGATTAATGAACCTTGCGAACGAACGCGATGATAAGCGAGTCCGATGCCGCCCGCGAATTTTGAGAGTAACGCGACATCCGTATATTTTTTGTAAATCGAAGCCAGATCATCTTGCGGCGAATCCAGCAAATAACAAGATGAAAGCTGTTCGTGAACACGTCCGGCATTAAATAGTGTTGGCGTGCTGGGAATATATTCAAACGATGAAAACAGGCGATATAACTGAATCGCTTCCGTGACTGTTTCGGATAATCCGCAGGCGACGCGCATAAAGAAGTATTGCGGCGTTTCGATGACTTCGCGGCTGGTTGGATTTTTCAGCAAATAGCGATCATAGACGGTGCGCAATCCGAAGAATTCAAATTGTTGATTCCGGTCGGTATCAATCGCGTCATTAAGTTTGCGGCTGTTGGCGGAGACAAATTTTTTGACGCGGTCATTGATTAATCCAACCTGAACTCCGGTTCCGATGGATTGCGAGAACGAATGAATTTCCTGATTCGTGACTTCTTTTTCAATGAAGGTCGAAAGCAGACGAGCTGCCAGTCGTGAATATTCCGGCTCTTCGACGATTAACCCCGCAGCAGTTTGAATGGACAATTTGTCGAGTTCGCTGGTCGGTGCGCCATCATATAATCCGCTGATGGTTTTCATCGCCACACGTAAAGCGTCTACATTATTCAATCCAGTACAGCGCCTTCCGACGGCGCGTACAATCTTGTTCAGGTCTACTGCTTCAAAAGAGCCATTACGCTTGCGGACACGCATTGTGGTTGGAGCGTCTTCCGTTTCGATTGGTTTTGAGGCTGTGGTTGATCTGATTGTTGCCATACTGACGCCTACACTTGAAGAAGCCGAAAAATTGTTCGTGCTATTGTCTGGGGTAAATGAATTGCTGTCAAAAGGTTCCACGGGTTGCTCCTGTCTCAATCGTCAAATCGTCAAAAAAATATCAGGAAGACGGCTGATTTTATCAATCACCGTCGGGCTGCGGGGCTAAGTTCAAAAAACTAACGGGGGAGTGCAAGCGAACGCCTCGGCAATCGGTCGAATGCAAAAGGATACTGCAAACTTAAAACTTGATCCACTCAACTCGTGATGTAGCGAGGATGTCTATGAGCGGGAGGTTTATTCGTCTGTAATGGAGTTAAAAGCCAGAGCTAACAAGCTTTTTGATCTCTGAACACCTGTTGGTTGCGTTCCTACTTCCTGCAACGAAGGCGCAGTCTATAGTAGGGGGTAGGCGTTGTCAACACAGCATCTTGTGTGTTTAGCGTGGTAAACATCGTAAACTAAATCACGAAAAAGGGTTACGAGTGAGAAAGTTTTTTTCAATTTTTTTTCACTGCACAAGAGTTGTGCAATAGTTAGAGTAAAAAACTAAGTTAGTGACTGTAAGATATTGATAATAAATAGCTTATTGCACTGATTTTTGATGGGTCGGTAAGCTGAAGCTGGGAAAGGTTTTCATTTCAATAATTTACGGTTTAACTAACTGAAAAGACCGCTGGCGAAGCTTGGCAAATGAGGGCGTTTGTGTCCCCCTCGTCTAACGAAAAGAGGCAGAATTGATCGCATCAATCCTGCCTCGAAATTCTATCGAGAAATACCTGTCTATTCTGACTAAGGCTTTTTCTCTGCTGGCGGCGGCGGCGGGGCGCCTTGTGGAGGTGTAGGCGGCGCAGGCATTTCAATTTTGGCGCTGCCACGATGACACGTCCAGCAATTAAGCTTTTTGTCGCGCCCATCCGGGAGAAAGTCTTTGGCATTTTGGTGCAAAGATGTGGTCATTTTAATCATCGCACGCGCGACATCTTTTTCCGGTTTTTCATCGCTGGACTTGTCGTCGGCGTGGCAATGAGCGCAGGTCACGCCAAGTGAGCGATTGAACGCCTGCATATATCCCATCAGTTGTTGCCGCGTAATATCTTGCGGCAAAACTTTCAGGTTTTTAAATCCGGGCGGCGGGGCTTGTTGCTGACCATAAAGGTTGAGCGTCAGCGCAATTGTGATTGCCAGAGCCAGCAACACAATTTTCCAGGAGTTACGATTCATAGTTTTTTCCTCCAAGGTTGGTTGAGTAAGAGAAAAAAGCCAGAAGCAGATTTTTAGGTCTGCCTCTGGCTTGTGATTGTTCGGAAACGCTTTAGAACTGGAAGCGTGCCGACAGTTGCAGGTTACGTGGTGGTCGCGCCGAAGTCACCGCTCCGAATCCTGTTCGGTTGGTTGCTTCATTGGCGAGATTCGTAATTGCCGTGCTACCTGGGCTGGCAAAGTTTGCCGTCGTGTTAATTCCGTCAAACTGAGTATGGTTCAGAGCATTAAAGGCATCCAGTCGGATTTCCATTTTAATATTTTCTTTGAACTTGAACTCTTTAGACAGAGCCGCATCCCATGAATTGATTGGAGCATACCGCAGGAAGTTACGACCGGATTCATATCCGAGGCTTCCTGCATTGGAAGCAGCGAACGCAGTTACATCAAGCTGTTGATAGGGGTTCGTGCTGTTACCACTACCCGGATTTTTCAGCAGGACGATACGTGCGCCTTCAACTTGCTGTGTTCCTGTCAATCCATAACCGGAAAGACCGGAAATATTTGCACCAACGTTGAAAGGCGCACCCGATTGGTAACGATAGATACCTGACAACTGCCAGCCATTCAAGGCGTATCCGAGTGCTGAATTATCAGTAGCTTTCGGAATATCCCAGACCCAGTTCACGTTGAAGTTGTGTGGGCGGTCAAAGTCAAGTACACCATAATTAGCACGACGGTTATTGAGATTGTGTGGCGCACCGAAGCCGTTAATACCTGGTAAATCGTTCGTTTGCGTACCAAGTACCTTGCTCCACGTATAGTTCACACCAACCAATAACCCTTTCGTGTAACGACGCTGGAGCGAAGTTTGTAGCGAATGGTAGTTCGAGCTGGCAGATGGTTCGATAAAGGAAATATTACCGAATCCTTGATATGGTCGCAGGAAGTCAACAGGCTTCGCTTTAGCATAAGGAACTGTACTAGTTGAGTTGCTGGTCGGATCCTGATTCGCTGCGAGACCAGCGGCTCCGTAGGCAGGAGCATTGATGTTCCGACGTTGTAATTGATGCTGTGCTGAGGTTCCTACATAAGAAACGTCAAGCACTGAATCAAATGGCAGTTTATACTGCACGCCGAGATTATAGGCGTAACTGGTTGGCACTTTACCTTTACGGTCAAACGCAACCAATGATGGTGGTGCTAATAGTACTTGTCCTGTTCCGACATCCTGAATACGACCATAAAAGAGTGTTGGCGCAATGGTGGTTGGTGGATTTTGTACTAAGTCAAAAACTGTGTTGCCTTGTGGACGATCATAGAAGACACCGCCACCGCCACGAATGACGAGTGATTGTTTACCACTCACGTCGTAAGCGAAACCAAAACGTGGTCCGAATTGGATTCCACGATTACGGTAGGTACCTTTTTCAAGACCTGCTCCCGCTTGTAAAACACCATTTGTGATTTTGCCAGAGTTTGCCACAAGACGACCGATGAGCGCACCGTCAATTGTGTTTGCTGCTGTTGCGATGAACCCGGCCGCTTGCTGAACTCGCGGATCCACTGCCCGACGGTTGGAGCTCCCCGCACTACAAGTCAAAACAGTTGCTGCGGTAGTTCCGATACAAACAGGCTGGTAAAGCAAGGAAGCATCACCGGAATTAAATCGTTCCGGCAGGAAGTTTCCTGTTTGCAAATCTTCGTCAAATTGCGGCTGAATCCAGTTGAACCGAATCCCGTAATCCAACGTTAATTTGCTGTTTACCTTCCAGTTATCCTGGGCAAAAAATTCGACGTTGTTGTAGCGGTATTTCCCGATCACATACGCCGAAGCCTGATTGAAGGTGCCGAAGACGCCAGTGGCGGCATTCGCAAAACCGAAGCCTGTATCCAATGGATTTGAGGCATCGTTAACGAAATTATACTGTCCGTTATTGTTGGCGAAACTGCTTTGTGGTTTGAAGCTGTTTTGCCAGTAGCCGCCAAATTTAAAAGTATGTGATCCCGCAATTTTTGAAAGACTGGCTGACCAATCGCGAGTCGTATTGAAGTTATAGAACGGTGCATTGTTTGATCCGATATTCGGACCATTAGCGATGCGTCCGCCGTTGAAGACAAATTGTGGAGGAGAATCAATTTGGACAGCACTCGGATAAAGAATCGGGATACTAGAGAGACCTAACCCGGCTTTATTGAATTTCGGATTGATCGGGAGAATGTCAATAAAGTTGTGGCTTTGTCCGAAGGTTATTTCCGTCACCATCGTTGGACTGAGTGACCCAGTGACAGTGCCAGTTACGCTATAGCGATTATTAGGTTGTTTCGCAGCGTAGTCTGGTAAGTTACTGGCGAGAACGAACGAACCATAAGGTAAATTCGGTCCGCGCTTGTTGTATAAATATTTACCAGTCACATGCCACTTTTCACTGGCGTTCCAGTCCCCGCGATAGAGGTCTTGACGTTGTGGATCGCTGGTTGGTTCCTGTGTTTGGTAATTGTAGTTCGCTCCAGCCAGATTGAAGTTTGGCAACGGATAAATCTTCAGGATATTGAGACCTAAGCCATACAAGCGAGCCGTTGGAATTTTCCCCAGAACTCCACCATCCTTGAAGCATCCACTTGTATCAGCAGCAGAGCAGGGCAGGTTCAGCGTCGTATCCCGAATATAAGGGAACAGTGCACCGTTGTTATCTGTGGTCTGCGAAAAATCTCCTGCTCTTTCCAGTGCCGTTGGAACGCGAACATTCACAGGTGTAGTCGGCGGTGTCAGACGTTTTTGATGTTCCTGACTGAAGAAGAAAAAGAATTTATCTTTGTTAGTATTGAAAATTCCCGGAATATAAACGGGACCACCAATCGTGTAGCCGATGTCACGTTGATCGAGACGGGGCTTATTGATTTTCGCAGTTGGTGTACTGTTACGATTATTGATCCAAGTGTTGGCGTTCATCCCATCATGACGACGAAAGGCATAAAATGATCCGTGGAAATCCTTGGTTCCACCACGCGTCACCGCGCTGATCTGCGCACCGGCTGAACGTCCGTACTCGGCCTGATAATTCGAAGTTAATACTTTGAATTCGGCGATGGCGTCGAGGTTGACGCTAATCATTGTACCGTTGTTTCCAGTGTCTACGATGGAGACACCGTCCAGTGACAAATTATTTGCGCTGGTGCGTAAGCCGTTCGCTGAGACGTTGGTGATCGCGTCACTGTTTCCGACGTTGTTATTGAAAACTACGCCTGTTGCAATAGAAGCGAGATTGACGAAGCCGCGTCCATTAACCGCGATATTGCGGACGATCTCACCTTGAATAGCGTGGGAACGTTCGGCACTCTCGGACTGGACGAGTGTCGCTTCAGCGGTAATCGTGACAGTTTCGTTGGCTCCGCCGACTTCGAGTGCCAGTTCGCCAACCGTCATTTTGTCGTTCGCAACCAACAGCATGTTGGTGCGTTCCAATTTTTTGAAGCCTTTGGCTTCAATGGTTAGTTTGTATGTTCCGGGGGATAAGGTAGGAAATACAAAGCGTCCTTCTTTATCGGAAGTAGCTGTTTGTGAAAACGCTCTTGTCTCATCGGTGACGGTGACGGTTGCGCCTGCTACTGCGGCTTGCTGTGGATCGTTGACGTTCCCCGCAATTGATCCGCTCGTAGTTTGCGCAAAGCTGGTAGCTATGCCAAACACGATGAGCAGTGCGAACATCAATAATTTCTGGATGTGCATAAATCTCCTTGATGGATGGAAGTGGGCATCTGGAAGAGAAGCAACGCTTGAAGAGCGTCTTTCTGATTCAGATGAAATATTAAATACTTGACTTCAAATGACGAGTCGGGGGATTCAATTTGAATTAGCCCGTATTTAGCCGAAATTACACGATAGGCAGAAAGTACCTAAAGCGAGTTGTTTGAAAGAAAATTTAATACCAGCAAAGAATTTGGCAAAGTCAGTCGCTCCTGCGTTCTGCATGCCTTGAAGAACATTAGTAGGTGCGAGAAAAATACTGCATGAATCTAAAAATAGCAAGTAGCAGTATGCTGCTGATGTAAAGTCTCTATGGAACGACTGGAGCGCGAGCGTCTCGCTTGCTCCGTTTGCCAGCAGAGCGTCGCAAACGAACCTCGCGCCAGAAATTCGCTGTCAATCACACGCCCTGCTCGCCACGTCACGCGAGCGGCGTTTCACGCGCTCGCGGGGCAAGCGGGACGCTTGCGCTCCAGTCTGAATAATTTTAAATTTATCATCTGAAGCCGTGTAAATCTGTCCTGATCCGTGTACTCTGTCGCTTTAAATTTTAAGAAAGTAATTATCATTATGTCAACTATTCGTGTTCGTTTTGCGCCTTCTCCAACTGGTTATTTGCACGTCGGTGGAGCGCGTACCGCTTTATTCAACTGGCTTTACGCGCTTAAAAATAATGGTGTTTTCGTCCTGCGTATTGAAGACACTGATACACTTCGCAATAACGAAGCGATGGTGCAGGGAATTATTGAGGGGATGAAATGGCTGGGATTGAATTACGACGAAGGCCCGTTTTTCCAATCTGATAATTACGCTAAGCATCGTGCGGCTGCGTTACAACTGCTCGACAGCGGTCACGCCTATCGTGACTTTACTCCGAAGGAACGGCGCGACGATTCCAAAATTAAACAGCAAATTGCGGATAACGCTCGCCAGCCGAAACAGATCAATCCGTATCGTGAATTGTCACGGGAAGAATCCGACGCTCGTGCTGCCACTGGTGAAGCTTTTGTGATTCGCTTTAAAGTTCCCGAAACAGGCAAGACGCAATTTGAGGATGAAGTATTTGGCTTGCAGGAGCGCGATTACAAAGACATCGAAGACTTGGTTTTGCTGCGTTCTGACGGGCATCCGCTTTATAATTTAAGTGTGGTTTGTGACGACATCGAAATGAATATTACGCACGTCATTCGCGGTCAGGATCACTTGTCGAATACCCACAAGCAGATTTTAATTTATCAGGCGTTGGGGAAAACGGTTCCGACCTTTGCGCATCTGCCGCTGATTATGGCTCCTGACAAAGGAAAGCTTTCTAAACGTAAACACGGAGAAATTGTCAGCATTACAACGTACCGCGATGCCGGATTTATTCCTGATGCATTTTTGAATTCGCTGGCGTTGTTGGGCTGGTCGCCGGAGGAAAAAGAAGAAGGCGAAATTCAGGAGCTGTTTACCCGTCAGCAGTTGATTGAAAAATTTTCACTCGGTGGCATTCACAAATCGAATGCGGTGTACAACTTCAATGTACAGGATGCCAATAGCTGGGTCGCGCAAAAAGAGCAGTTGATGAATTCGCGCTGGGTGGCGGCGAATCCGTCAAAATTCCCGCGCAACTGGACGGATCAAAAAGCGCAGTGGATGAATGCGGAGTACGTCAAAACAATGCCGCTGGAAGATTTGCTGCCGATGGTCAAAGAGAAATTGCAGGCTGAAAATCTCTGGCGTGACGAATACGACGGCGAGCAAAAATCCTGGTTCGAACAGACGATCAATTTGCTGCGAGATCGCTATCGGACACTGAATGATTTTGCGAGTTACGGACGCGCTTATTTTGTAGATGACTTGGATTTTGAATTCGATGAAGAAGCCGTCAAAAAGAATTTATTGAAAGACCCGGCACTAAAACCATTGCTGCCAATTCTGGCGGAGAAATTTGCGAATTTGAGTGAATGGTCACACGATACGATAGACGCTGCGTTACGCGAATGTGCTGAAGCGAACGGTGTCAAAGCGGGCTTGTTTATTAATGGAGCACGCACGGCGGTGACGGGTCAATCTGTCGGCCCAAGCTTGTTTGAATTGTTATTGGTGATTGGGCAGAAGAAGACAGTTGAGAGGCTAAAAAATGCGGAGAAAATAAGTCTGTAGAGTCTTTTGAGTCTATAGTGTCTTTAGAGTCAACAGCCCGCTACGCGAAGCGAATTCTTCAGACTCTATGAACTCTACCGACTCAAAAGACTTACTTTCGTTAATTTCCTTCATTCAAAATAACTTTCCCGGGCGCAAGCTGCGCCAATTGCGGCACTGCTCGCGGTGCAATCGGAGCCGGGCCGCCAAATTCATTCATCAGATTTTTCAGGAATTCATCCTGAACGCCGCGCAAATGAATCACGTTGCGGCCTTCTGCCATGTCGTAAATCACAAACAGCACAGGCCCTTTGTCCTTTGTGTACGCGATGCCTGCGAGGTTGGCTGCGCCGTTATCGGTTTCATGCAGCGTACCTGTTTTTGCAATGACGCTGCCGGCAAAACCTGCTTCGGTGAAGCGTCCGCCGACGGTGCTGGGATCAACTCCCGCAATCGGCATCAGGTCTTCCGGTTTGTACCCATTGGCTTTTAACCATTCCACAATGCCACGTAACATTTTCGCCGTGCCTTGTGCTGTTAAGCGGTTGGTTTCTAAACCGGATGTGCGTGTGATGAAAACTTCATCTTCTTTCAACCCGATTCGGTCAACCAAAAATGTTCTGGTAGCGGTTGCGCCTCCAACGGCATTGCCGACGGCTTCGGCGACAGCATTGATGCTGTGGGCGTTCTGCTCCTGCAAAATTCGTAGCAGGGAATCCGATTCAATATCGAACAGCTTGCTCCCCATTTGATCGCCGGGAAGAGTGCTTTCCAGTTTGGTTTCACCCTGAATTGTGATGCCAAGATTTCTGCGCAAAACTCCGGCGGAAATATCGGTTTGAGAATTTTCATTACAACTGAAATTGCCAATGACAACAAAATTTCCTTTGATTTTTTTGATCCCAAGTTTTCTTAGGGTTTGACCAGCATTGTTGGCATCAGAAATCGAAAAAGTTGGATCGCCACCACTGATAACAACCAGATCGCCGATCAATTCTCCGGTTTTTTGGTTGATGACGCCATTCGCTACAAATTCAGTGCGGAAGTGATAATCGGCGCCGAGTTTATCAAGTGCCGTAATCGAAGTGACCAACTTCATGATCGAAGCCGGATTGAACAAACAATCTTCGTTAAAGGCTACCAGTGGTTCGCGCTCATTAAGGGATTCGATGTACACTCCATGCATCCCGAGGTCGCGGCCTTCGTCAAGTAAACGTTGTTTGAAAGCATTTACCGAGCTTAATTCCTGCGGCGGCTGTCCGGCAGGTTTCATGAATTTAACTTTTGACCAGAATTCGGTAATGGCAGCAGTTTTCTCGAATGTGCCATGACCTTCGACACTTAAAACTGTCGGCCATAATAAAGGTACGGTACAAATGCCGATTGTGCCGATAGCTAAAAGTATTCTTCGCTGGCTAAACTTGGATCGTCGCATGAGAATTCAACTGGTTGGGGGACTGATTTGGCAGATGACATCTGCGCAAGTCTGTTCTGGTGTTTCAATGGTCTTGGGGCGGGGTAACTAACGGATCATTTTCGTGGCTAAATTATTGCCGGGGTGCAGAGGCGACAACAGCAAACAGAGTTTAACTATTTTAAACTTCCAAATCAAGACTCTTTTCGTATTTCATTGAGTCTGAACAAGATGCGTATGATTTTCTTACTGTTAAAACGAATCTCTTTTGTTTCATTTTGCTTGATTCTCCTGAGTTTGGCAGTTTTTGCCCAGGCTGGAAGAGTCCTTCCGACGGCTGCCAATACGGTAGTTCCGGCTCCTGAAAATGATCTGGGTTTCAAGATCGGGACAGATCAAAAGCTGGCTCGGTGGGAAAAATTTGTTGCTTATTTTGAACACCTTGATGCCGCAAGTGATCGTCTAATGCTGGAAACGCTTGGCAAAACGACGCTTGGCAAACCTTTCATTGTTGCGACGATCAGCGCACCGGAAAACCTGAAACGGTTGGATGAACTAAAATCCATTCAGCAACGCTTAGCCGATCCGCGCCTCATCAATCAGGATTCCAAAATCGCACAGGATTTTATCAAGCGAGGCAAAACGGTTATTGTCATTACCTGTTCGATTCATTCGACCGAAGTCGGCGGCACTTTTACTGCTACGGAATTGGCTTATCGTCTGGCTTCGAGCAATTTGCCTGAAATCCGGCAGATTCTTGAAAATACTGTCATTTTGTTAGTCCCTTCGCTGAACCCGGACGGCACTGATATTATTGCCGATTGGTATCAAAAAACGCTGAACACTCCCGCCGAAGGAACCTCGCCGCCAGAGCTTTATCACCACTACACCGGACACGATAACAACCGCGATTGGTACGCCTTCACACAGGTTGAAACGCAGCTCACCGTAGACAAAATTCTCAACGTCTGGCATCCGAACATTATTCACGACATTCATCAGCAAGGTGCGACAGGATCAAGATTATTTCTGCCGCCTTACACTGAACCCTGGGAGCCAAATATTGATCCGGCGATCATTGCCGGAGTCAATGCGCTGGGATCGTCCATGGCGTGGGAATTGACGGCGCAAGGCAAAGAGGGCATCACGATCAACAGCACGTATGATGCGTGGACGCCTTCGCGTGCATACGCTCATTATCACGGAGCTTTGAGAATTTTATCTGAAACTGCGAGCGCGAGACTGGCGACGCCGATTAATGTTCCGTTTGAAAAATTGACGCGCGGAATTGGCTACGATGCTAAAATTTCGACATGGAATTTTATTCAACCATGGAAAGGCGGACGCTGGGGCATTGGCAATATCGTAGATTATCAAACCACTGCGGCAATGGCTTTGCTTGGACACGCGGCCCGCTTTCGTGAACGTTATTTGCAAAGCTTTTACAACATCAATAATCGTGCCGTTTCGCCGCACGAAGACGTTTATGCTTTTGTGTTACCGGAACCGGAAATGCCTAAGGCTTTGAGCGAAGCAGCAGATCGTTTGACGAATCCGGTGAAGAGCGACAATACCGAAAAAACGGAGAAAGAACACGCCCAGCAGGATTCTTCCATGAAGAAAATCACGAACACGCCTGCCACGACGGAAGAGGTAAATTATTACTACAAAATCGAAGGCTTGGATCGTGTGCTGGGCATCCTCAAACGTGGTGGAATTGAAGTTATGAATGCCGCTGCGGAATTTACGGCGGGTGGAAAAACATATCCGCGCGGAACGCATGTCGTGATGATGCAACAGCCTGCTTCGAGCTTTGCGAAAACAATGCTGGAACGTCAGCACTATCCCGATTTACGCGAATATCCAGGCGGCCCTCCGAAGCGACCGTATGATGTGATTGCACATACGTTACCCTTGCTAATGAACATCGAAGCCGTTGCTATCAAAGAACCCTTCACCGTGAACGCCAAGCGCGAACCCCTGTCATTAGTGCTGCAATCGCGCGTCCGGGCCAATTCGGGAGTGAAGCTTGGGTTGTATCAAAACTACGCGCCGTCAATGGATGAAGGCTGGACGCGGTGGATGTTCGATCAATACAAATTCCCTTACACGCGGCTGAAACAGGAAGAAATTCGCAGTGGTTTTTTGAAGTCAAAATTCGACGCGATCATCATTCCCGATCAATCGGCACGGGCGATAGCCGAAGGCATCCCCGCGAAATCAACGGCGAGCGATGATGAAGAAACCGGCGGCACTTATCCGACAGAATTCACCGGCGGACTCGGTGAATCCGGTATCAAAGCTTTGCGCACCTTTGTCGAAGAAGGCGGGACGTTGATTACTTTCAATAACGCCTCAAATTTTGCGATTGAAAACTTTGGCTTGCCGGTGCGCAATGTCGTCAAAGGAATTCCGCCGAAACAATTTTATTGCCCCGGTTCGATCCTGCGCACAGAACTGGATTCCACCAGCAATCTGACGTTCGGGATGGACAAAGAATCTGTCGCGTGGTTTGAGCAAAGCCCCGCCTTTGAAGTCCTCGACGAAAAATCTGTGCGGGTCATTGCAAAATATCCTGTTAGCACAAATCCAATGATTAGCGGCTGGATTTTAGGCGATGAATTAATACGCGGAAAAGCGGCCCTGGTCGAAGTCAAACTTGGTAAAGGGCGCGTGATAATGTTCGGCTTCCGCCCCCAATATCGCGGGCAAAGTCTGGCGACGTATCCATTGATTTTTAATTCGATTTTGACGAGTAAGGCTGAGTAGAATAATTTGGTTTTTTATAGACCACAGATGACGCGGATCAAGCGGGTTCACGCGGATCAGACCCGCAAAAATCCGTTTGATCCGCGTCATCTGTGGTCTATTTCTATGTCTTTAGCAATCCCGCCGTCACCCATCCAAAATGTTGTTTCGCGTGATCTCCGTTGATGGCGATGATACCGCCGACTGTGCCATCGCCCCACGGTGCGCCGAGGATTTTTTCTTCCAACTGTGCATCGCTTAATTCAGCTAATAACGCCAGTGTTGCGGAACGAATTTGTTGTCCGAGCGCTACGACTTCATTGAAAGTTTTTCCGTGATGTTTTTCGACCCAATCGTCATTCATCGCGTGAACTTTCGCCATGATTTCTTCGCGGGAGGGAGCCGTACCATCAGGGTTTTTCATAATGCTGATGGGATTCGGATCGCCAGCGATAAATTTTTTAATGATGGTATTGAAGACGGCTTCGATGCCTGCCAGATGCGCGAGATGATCTTTTGCGCTCCACGAAAATTCAGGATTATGACGGCTGACGGTGATGCCTCGCGTCAGGTCTTCAGGTGAATATGCTGCCCATGTTTCCAGCGTCCACGCACGGTCTTTGTTGAGTTTGATTTCGATTTCAGTGCGATTCATTTAGGTTCCTTGCGACTTAATGATTTAGCGGATTGTCAGTTTGTAATCCTTGACAGGAAATAGGCTCCCATTGTTTTTCTGGCATCAGCTCCATCTCATCCAAAAAGAGCTTCTCTTCCGTAGTGAGGTCGCTACTATTCCAATATTCGGTTTTCATTTCATCAAGTAAAACAGACCAGTTGGAAGTGTCAGAGTTTACGGCGCGGGTTTTACTTATTTTTTTTGACATTACAGCTTCTTTTCACTTCCTCCAGCATAACACGGAAAATTGCTCATGAATTAGATCAGTACCTTTCTTTTCTGAGCAATAAATCTTTCAGCACCGCACCCGCAGGCAAGCGAAAAAGTTGGATCAGCATATACACTGCCATCGCAATATTGCTCAAGCTCATAATCAGCACAAACCATAAAATTCGCGCCCACCATTTGGTTTCTTTGTAGCAGACCCAGACAAAAAAAGTAATGAAGCCGCAATAGGCATCCCACAAAGTCGCAATCACCCACGGTTCATTCAAAATCCGTCCGGCATGGAAAAGATTTTCGTGCATTCCGGCTTTGAGCGTGACGATTAACATCCCGATCAAGATGGCGATGAATAGTAATTTTAAGAAAGTAATCATCAGTGTCAGTACCACCTGCGGTAGCGGGTGGCAATAGTTATCGCAACAAGTAAATACATTCAAAAATAAAAATTGATTTTTTCTATTAGCCCAGCCGTTCACGGCTGGGAAAGAAAAGCGAAAATAGTTCAGGGCGCTTTAGCGTTCTTTTTCTTGGCTTAAGCCCTTGCCAAGCCCGATACATCGGGCTGTAGGATTTCCCGCAACGACACCCAGCCGTGAACGGCTGGGCTAGTAGAAAAACAGAGAGCGCAGTTGAACACCACACGATACACCTACTGACTCATTAACTCTTCGGAAACCACGGCAAAAACGCATTCGTTCTTCGCACATATTCTGCATACTGCGGCTTCGTTTTTTTTAATGTTTTTTCGAGCAACGCCACGCCCGAAATTTTCATCAGCAACGTAGTCATCACAATCGGACTCATAACCGTCCACCAGCCATTTGGAACAGACAAGGCAATGCAAAATATTCCCCACCACAACAGCGCATCGCCAAAATAATTTGGATGCCGCGTGTACTTCCACAAACCACGATCCATCACCTTGCCTTGATTGTTCGGGTCGGATTTAAACCGCGCCAGCTCCCAGTCTCCAACTGCTTCAAAGATCAAACCGACAGTCCAGAAGAAAGTTCCCAGAATATCGAAGGTTGTGAATTTATCGGGGAACGGCGAGGCAGCGGCCGCTTGAATCGGCAATGAAATTAACCAGATCAGTACGCCTTGAAAAACGAAGACGACGAACAAACTTACCAGCGGAAAATTCTTGCCGATGCGTTTACGCAGCGATTGGTACCGGTAATCTTCGCCTTTGCCGTGGTTGCGAAAAAACAAATAAACCGAAAGTCGCAATCCCCAAATGGTGACGAGGGTTGTCAGTAAAATTTTGCGCGGCGCAAATCCCGGCGCATGGAAATAACAAATCCAGGCGACGACGACGAAGCCGAGTCCCCAGAAAATGTCTACGATGCTGGCATTTTTTAAGGCGAGGCTGAGCAGCCAGAGCAAAAACACCAGAGCCATGAGAATCGAGAAATTTAGTAATAGGGGCATAATCAAGTATTTTAATTGGCGATTCGTTTTGAGTACAGGTTAAGCCGCAAGCCTTTTCGTTGTTGTCAGAGAATGTTTGATGAGAGTCTGCAAAATTTTCGTGTCAACATCCGCCAATTTTTTGACATACAAACAACCCTTGCCGGATTTGTATTTGCCGAGTTGCGGCAACATTTCTTCAAATTCCTTATCGCGTCCACACAGATAAAAAACGATTGCATCCTTGCGTGAAGCAAAACCTACCAGGCACATATCGCCTTCATGTCCGCTGGCGTATTTGTAGTGATATGAACCAAATCCGACAATACTGGGTCCCCACATTTTTGGTTCAAATTTAGTCATTTTTTTCATCAGATCCACCACTTTGAAGCAGTCAGCGCGTCTACTTTCGTCAGCGATAGCATTCAAGAAATCTTCGACCTTGACTTCGGTTTTTTTGGTTTTTAGTTCTGCCATAAATTCCTCCTTAAATTTATTTGCTCTCTGAGATTGAATATTCAAATTCGTAAAAATGCTTTCCATCCACAATGTTAATGGACATTTTTCCGCTGAGTCCTTTGAGTTCATCCGTGCCGGAATCAGGCACGACGATGACCGAAAGTTCTGGTACGTTGCGATTCATAATTCCATTATGTTGCAGCACGAATGTGCCTTTATGACCTTGTAAAGTTCCGGTCACACGCTCAATGGCTACATATCCGGCAGAGCCTTTGACTTCGGTCATCGCCGCCAGCATTTGCCCTTTGCTGGCTGCTTCAAGCTCGCCATGAAATTGTTTATTGATCGTCATTCTGCCGAGGTTGGCTTCCTGTGCATTTTCATCTTGTTGCGAGATTACTTTGACATCAAATGTTCCGCTGGCGTGTTTGGTCATGCGTGACTCCTTTGGCTTTGTTGGTTGGGTTGAATCGTTTTTTGTTTCGGCGAAAGAATGCAGTCCAAGCGCGAAGCAGAGACTTAGGCAGAGACAGGTGAAAGGGAAGATTTTTCTGTTCATAGTATTTTAGATCAGGTAACGATTTAGTTTACGGCGCATATTTTGCCGCCAGTTTGCGCACTGTATTAATGCCGCGAATGGTCGCTTTTGCTTTGATAATTTTTTCCAGCCCAGCTTTGGCGAATGGCGAATCCGTTTGTTTCATACGACAGAGCCAATACATTTCGCGGTTGTGGATGTGTAAATCATCCATTTCATTACGATAGCTTAACAACTTTTCCGTTGCCTCAGCACCGAGCGGTTCAGCCAGAAATCCTACATTTAAGGCGGCAGCCTGGTTCATCGCGGCTTCTGAAAAAGGCTGATACTGAGCGACCGCTTCAACTTCGGCAACAGTTCGAATGAACGTAGCGACTTCGTAGCCCAGCGATTTATGCAGGTGCTCCGCAATTTTATTTTCCAGCGTTTTGATATTCTTCGCTTTGGATTCAAAAATCACATTACCACTGGCAATAAACGTCTCAACATTGGTGCAGCCTGATTCAGCAAAGAGTTCACGCAGTGCGTCCATTTTGACATTGTGACCGCCAACATTGATGGCTCGCAGAAAGGCAATAAGCTTTGGCATAAGAAAATTAGATTACCGGTTGCTTAAAATGCGCGGCGCGTCAGAGGTTCGCCAATAATTTTTTCTGATTTGCGGTCGCGTAAATAGCCACCGATCATCGCCGCCGGAGCCATCACCAACAGCGCGGATAATTGCGACCAGATTGCGCCTTTGCCGGGTCGTGACAGTAAAGAAATCAATGCTCCTGTGCCAATGACGATAGACAGAATCGCCGCGTAGCGAAATTTATTACGTCGCGCGATAGTTGCTGCTAGATAACCGCCAAGTGCCGCAAAAAAAGCGCCATACACAATACTTATTAGCAGAAACCACATTGGAACTACATCGTGCGAATCCCGTCCGCTGAGTGAAAAAAGCAGTACAGCGGACACCGCGAAAACAAGATAACCAATTATCACTGCAAGAATGCTACGAATCATTTTCCCCCCTGTTGTATTTTGAAATACGCTTATCGCTTTAAAAATCAATCGGCTCAAATTGCGCAAACATCTCGTGACTTTCTGGCAAAGTGGTCAGCGGCGCGTATTCGCAAACTTTGCCAAATCGCTCCCACATCGCAAGGACGCCGGGATTGGTGTGTGCCTGCTCAACGGCTTCTTTGGATTTCCATTCAAAGACTTCAATGATTGTTCCGTCTTTAGCGCGCATCACGTGCGAAGGGCGCTCTGTCGCCAGCCCAAGTGCTTGCAACGTAGGCAAATGATTTTTTACTTCTTCGAGTAGCTCGGCATCTTTGCCAGCTAACGGACGATATGCTGCAATTGTATAGTGTCCCATATCTTTCTCCTCATAATTATGCCGCCTTGTCTTCTGCAAATTGCCAATGACCGATGTCTTTAGGGTTGCCGCTGATTTTATTGGTGATGGTCATCGTAAAAATCAGGCGATTGCCGAACGGATCATTGATGGACATTTCGCGTGATCCCCATGGCTGATTTTGAATTCCCGGTCGCGCGTTCTTGTACTGCTTAGCGATGAGTTCCTCTTGGTACGCATCTACATTTTCTGTTTCAATTCTGATTGCCGCGCCGGGGCAGCAATCGCCGAAATGCTCTGACAAATGCAGCTCACAAGCGTCTTTGGAAATGCCCATATACAGTGGCAAATCGTCCGCAAAGCGATGCTCCCAATTTATTTTGAAGCCCAAAAAATCCACATAAAATTCTTTCGCTTTGGCTTCGTCGAAGATGCGTAAAATCGGTGTAATTTTTCCTAAGCTCATAAAATCATTTTCCTCTCTAATGAATCTGATTCAGACAAATCAAGTTGCCGCAGGTGTCTTCAAAAACAGCGATTGTAACGTTCCCCATCGGAGTAGGCTTCGATCTGAATGTGACACCAAGTTTTTCCAATCGGTCATACTCTTGGTGAATTTCTGCGACGTTGAAAATCGTCAGTGGAATTCCCGCTGTGAATAATGCTTGCTGGTAAGCTTTGGAAGGAGGAAAAGCCATTGGCTCCAGCAGCAATTCGACTTCATCCGGTGCTTCAGGAGACACCACCGTCAACCATCTGAATTCGCCCATCGGCAGGTCAGTTTTCTTCACAAATCCGAGGATTTCTGTATAAAACGTCAGTGCTTTATTCTGGTCATCTACCATGACGCTAGCTATTTTAATTTTCATATAAACCTCAATCACTATGCGCAATAAATTTTAAGTCTGGCGTTCTCCAAGACAGTAACAAAGCCCGTCCGGCGCGACGACGAAAAATACTTTCCATTTCGTGTCGCCGTGCTGATCCATGCGAAAATCTGCTTCGGCTTTTTCAAAGCCATTTGCTTTTAATTCGGCGAAGGCAGCTTCGACATTGTCTACGGCAAAGAAGCATCCATCCTGCGTGGGATCACCGCCATTTTCAGCGAGTCCAATTTGAATTTCATCGCGGGCAAGCACTGCGGATTTATGCGGCGCATCGCTACGCGAGACGACTTGAAATCCCATGATCGTTTCGTAATAGGGAATGGCAGTTTCGATATTCGCTACCGGCAAATTCATGGCGTCGCCCTGGTAAGGCCAGGTATTTTTAAAACTTGCTTTCATAAAATTCCCCGGTCTAAAGAACAACCTGAAGGTTGAACTCTTAGCACCTATTTTTGAATTCATTTATTTTCGCAGGGGAATTAATCCACGGATTTGCTCGTTACGCAGAAATAATCCGCCCCACACCAGAATGCCAACAATGATCGTAATGAAATATGGATCGCCGACTCTGAGATGGGTGAATGTTGCGCCGCCTAAATATCCGGTGAGCAAAATTGCACCGAGTACCGCTGTGCGTGGAATCAGATAAAGAACCGTGCAAAGAACTTCAACGATTCCAAGTCCGAAGAGCGTACTTTCCAGGTAGCCAAATTTCACAAATCCTTCAATGACGGGCGGTGCTTTCGTGAATTTCATGAAGGCACTAAAGCACAATAATAATACGGGTAAGGAGCTCATCACATACCCCGCCCACAACATTTTCTGCGGCGTCCTGCCCGTCTCTGTCGTGAATGGAATCTGCGATTGTAATCGGGTGTCACGCAAATAAATTCCACCCCAAAGCATGACCCCGAGAAAGACCGGAAATAACGTCGGAAACCAACCTGCGCCGACACGCACATGCGTAGCGACTGCGCCGCCCAAATACCCTGTCAGCAGAATTGCGCCGAGGATGGAAGTGACAGGAATGAGGTATAGAATAACGGCAGTCAGAACGACGATGCCAAGTCCGACAATAATACTTTCAGGAATGCCGAGCTTCACCGTGGCTTCGACAACGGGCGCGGGCTTGAATAATTTCATGCCGCCGTCCAGCAACAGGAAGAGGGCAGGCAAGGCACTGAGAATTCGTCCAGCCCAAAGCATTTTGGGAGAGAGCGGGGTTTCTTCAAAATCTAGTCGCATAAATTTTCCTTTTCAGTATTTTGTAGTAGTTGTTCAGTTAATTCATTTGGTTATGCCTGCGGTTTTCCGGTTAAATTCCGCTCCATTCCAATATACGTTGGACGGACAAAAAAATTGTTATAGCACAACATTCGCAGAATATTGGCAGGTCGCAAATACCAGCTTGCCCAGGTGAGCGGAGAATCCCCGTTCATATCTTTGGTGTCTTTCTTTGCACCTGCATCAAGCAGCCGTTGAATCGTTTCTTCTGTGCTAAAAGCGGCAGCCCGATGCAGCGGAGTTTCAGCTTTGGTGCGACAATCGCGCATAAATCCACCGGTTTCAACTCCAGGTTTAGTCGTGCAATTTGGGTTGGCTCCATGCGCGAGCAAAACCTGGATCACCAAATCAGGCGCCGTGCGATTTGTCGTACAGAGCGCAGCGTGCAAAGGCGTTTCACCAGTGTCAGGCAACGGGAAATTTACGTCCGCACCATTTTCGATCAGGAATTCACATAGTCGCCAATGACCGTGAAATACTGCCCCGTTAAGATCAAGATTTTCTCCAAGCGATGTTAATGACTCACCATTCGACAATAAAAATCGGATCGCGCTGACATCTCCGTAATACGCGCACCACTGGATGAGCGACGTTCCCTCAGCATCTGTAGAAGTTGCCGGATTGCCTGCGACCAGATAATCGAAAATTAAGTCGGTGCGACCTTCTCTAATTCGCTCAAGCATCTTATTTCCCCTTATTTCTTTTTGGCGATACGCTGGGCTTTGGCATCATTTTCCGCGATGCGTGCTTTGACGATTTTGCGTACCAGTGCGAATGGCAAAGGTTTGTTGGCTGGAAAACGAATAGTACCCGGACTGGTGTCGTAATTTTTGAGATCGCCCGCCAGCCCTTTCACTACTGCTGCGCTGAGCGGATATAAGGAGCAATGATTGGTCGCCGCGCCAAAAGCCACCAGTCGTTTGCCGTCCAGACGAAATGCGGGGAGTTGATAATAAAAATATTCCTCGGCTTTGGGCACGATGGATTTAATCGTCTGGCGCAATTTTTCAAGTGTAGCGCGTTTGTCTTCACTCACGAATGAGAGATATTCGTCAATGGTTTTGGGTTTGTTTTTCATAACTCTCCTTATGTAAAAAACAACAACACTAGGTCGTAATCACATACTCACTCTGGACGAGTCCGCTCGTGTACTGGCGCGTGGCGATATGCTGGAGCGTAATGTCGCATTGAAGCGGGCCAAAGAGCGGAATACCTTCGCCGATGAGTACAGGAACACGGGTGATAATAAGGCGCTGGATAAGTCCCGCCTGAAGAAACCGCTGGATGGTGATCCCGCCATCCACGTATATATGTTGGATACCACGCACGGCAAGTTGCGACACGATTTCGGTCGGCTCCCCTGACAAGTGCTCTAGCACAGCTTCAGGCGGCGCAGGGGGCAGAGGGCGAGTACTGAGCACAAATGTGGGCTTCTCGCCATAAGGCCATGTGCCAAAGGCCAACACTGTTTCGTAGGTTTTGCGCCCGATGACAAGTGCATCAACCGAAGCGAAGAACTCATCGAAGCCGTGGGGTTCAACGGAAGGTAGGAAATCGAAGTCGCCATTGATTCGGGCGATGAAACCGTCGAGGCTTGTAGCGATAAAGACGGATGCTTTCATTATCAAGTCCTTTCATTATTGACCGGCGGATTCACTTCACAGGGATTCTTGATCGCTGTTTCGCCGAAATAGATTTGATCACGATTCGCCCTGATCCCGCGTTACCAAACGGCTTGGCAGCGCATTTCAATGCTTGCGAAATTAATTCCTCCACCGCAGGAGAATCTAAATCTGAAGCATCATTGAGAACGATATGCCGAGCCACTTTGCCGTTGCCTTTCAGTAGATTCTGCGGATCGGGAATTCCTGTCGCTTGCATAAAAAATAAGCTGACCCAGCGCGGATATAAAGCAATAGAAAAAATTACATCAGAGACACGCTCAGATGGCGCGAAGCCAATAGCGAGTGCGTTGTAGTTGTCATAGACCAACTCTAAAGCACCCGGTAATCGCGCTCGCATCTTGGCAAGAATTGTATTTGCCAAGGCTCTGATTTCAGGTGTGTATTTCGCAATGAAAGCATCAAGTTGTTTTTGGGATGATGACTCTTTCATAATTTTTGGTATTACAGTTTTGCAATTGTACTAATGGGCTGTGCCTTTTCGGAAACTGCGACCTTCCATTTGGGCTGCGCCCTCACGTCGCGTGCCAGGAAATTTTATCAAGATCAACCAAACAACGGCTCATCATCTAGCAGCAATTATCAATAGCTCTTTCAACCAATTCGGCACGTCGTCTTGTGTTAAAGGGATACTTACTGAGACTTGCCAATTCTTATCTAAAAATGCGCATTTAATTTATATGTGTAGAGTGATCGAAAAAATTATCATCCAATGTGGAATTCGCCCATTCCGTATGTAACTCCCCATTTTCAATAGGCCAATTTTTTATGCAGACAAAAGGAATATTAGCGAGATAGTTCATGTCAAAAACATGAATTGGATCAGGGTGTAAACCTCCGAAAATATTTATACCTGCGCCCTCCACGGGGATTAATAAAGCAGCGGATATTGTCTGACGACGAGAAATTATTTTTGACGGATCGTCTTTGTCTTGTTCGACAAAAATAGAGCGCTTAAGGTCAGTTGAAAAAACATGCTGATCGGTATCAGCATGTTCAGGCACTGAGACAGCTAGATTAGAAAATAAAATATCAAGAGCTTGATCCTCATTGAGAATAAGACGCGACCCCTCACTCAAGGAAGTAATTACCAAAACTGTAGGTAGGTCATGTCTTTTTGACTGTCCTGCTTTACGAGTTACTTTATTAAACAATTGATCTGAGGGCAGGCGAAGAGTCATCATTTGTCCAGGGCGCATGTGACAACCAGTATTTTTGATGAAAGCCTGATTTCCAAGACATGTAACTTCGACTAGATATTTATAATGCGGTGTTGGGCTGCAAATAAAATCCAAACCACCAGTACTTGGATCATCGTTAAGTACAGGGTTTTGAGCATAACCATAAAGCCAGTTAAATACCAATGCCTTAGAAGCGGCAGCCTCAGGATTATTCTTATCCAGTTGGTTGAATTTTTTCAGGCGAACTTTGTCGTAATTACTACCAATATAATTCTTATAAGCTGTCAGAATGTCTTCAATTTTTTTATTCCATTTCATAAGTTTATGAAATACGTTTGTCGCAAAAGACTTTGATATATAGACTTATTTTAGAAATAAAGAGATAAAATAAAATTCTTACAGTTACAGTTGCATTACAAGCACTGAAAAATCATAAATAATAATCGACACTTCGTAAGTGACGATTATTGATTAATCGAAATTAGCTTAGAGCTAGTTTCCTGACAGTATTATTTTCTACTCTTAGGTTCCTGCTTGCTGAACTGTGTATACGCGACACGGAAAAGCTCTGCCAGGGCAGCGGCGCTTTCGGTCGAAAGATTTCGATCCGCACGCAAATGCACTTCGACAATATCGGGCGTCGCTTCACTCGGAAAATAAATGACGGGCTGTTCCTGTTTGGAACCACGCTGTTGCTGGTTCGCACCCATGAATCTTTCGACGGGCATTTTCAGCCACTTTGTCAGCCGCGCAATATTATCGGCGTCCGGTTGACAGGTTTCATTTTCAATCCGCGATAAAGTTGAAGCCGAGACGCCGGTCACCTCGGCGACGGCACGCAATCCCATCTTCTGACGTTCGCGTTCGCGTTTGACGGCGCGTCCGAGTTCTGCAACATTCACTAAACTTTCTTCAGAATTATTCATAGCTGATGCCATAAATGCTCCTCTCGTTATGCGTCAGACCTATTCCGACGCAAAAAAAGCTTAGCATGAAAAAATCTTTCGTGCAACAGTTGTTTCATACTTGCAACAATAAAATTCTCGTGATACACTGTTTCACAGATGAGACGTGTGTCGCCCCGAACGTCTCGTTAATGAAAAAGGTTTGGTAGTAATTGATATTTAATTTTCGGAGGAACGAATGAATAACTTAATGACGAACACCGCGCAGGATTTTGAGATGAATGATGGATTGTTTGCTTCACAATATGAAGCGGAAACGGTCTCAACTCCGATCAAAGCGAATGTTATTCCTTTTACTTTTGTGCATACGCTGCGCACGTTGCGTCAGCCGGTTGAACCGAAATTAGTCAGAACGCGCGACGGCTATACAGATCGTGCGGGACAGAAACACAAAGTTGAATATGTTGAATGGCATACGGTGGCGGACATTCTGGATCAGACGGCTCCCACGTGGTCACACACGGTCAAGAAGATTGCACAGATCGGCGAGCTAATTGTCATCACGGTAGCCATCACAATTGATGGTGTGACACGCGAAGGCATTGGAACCGGAGCTGCAATCACTGAAACAGGCATTAAAAAAGCCGAACACGATGCACTGAAACGAGCAGCAATTAAATTTGGTATTGCCCGCGATTTATACAAGCATGACTCCGATTTTTTGAATGACAAAGTTGGCTCATCAGCCGAACCCGTCAAAGCTGCTGCGCCGAAACCTTTTCCCACGAATCCGTTAGCGAAGTCGGTTTCAGAATTGGTGACTCCCAAGCAAATCGTAATGATTCGCGCTGTCTGTCGTGATCTGGATATTGATGTAGATATTGAGTTGCATGAAGCAATGAAATTGAATTGCAAGCTGGAAGAACTTTCACGCCGCGCCGCTTCGTCGTTTATAGATCATTTGAAAATGTTACAGGAAGGCAACGAAATTTCGATTGTCCGTCGCGCCAGCTAAGGCTGAACCGATGGTTTTATTCAACACCTAACAGGAGAAATTATGTCAGACCAAGTCAATCCAATTCCCGCAGGTTACCACACGGCAACGCCGTATTTGATTCTCAATGATGCCGCCAGTGCCCTCGAATTTTACAAACAGGCCTTCGGCGCAGTTGTGCTGGTTCGTATGGACGGCCCTGATGGTAAAGTCGGTCACGCTGAAATCAAGATCGGAGATTCGATGCTGATGCTGGGCGAAGAAAGTCTTGAGATGGGTTATCGCGGAGTGCAATCTTACGGCGGCTCGCCCGTCAGTATGATGCTTTATGTCGAAGATTCCGATGCCTTGTTCAATCAAGCTGTCGCTGCCGGAGCAGAAGTGAAGCAAGCCATGAAAGATCAATTTTACGGAGATCGTTCGGGCATAGTAGCCGATCCGTTTGGTTTTCAATGGCATCTTTCCACGCACAAGGAAGATGTCACACCGGAAGAGATGAAACGACGGATGGACGCGGTCATGGGTCAGGGCGATTGCGGAGCTGCCGCCAGCTAAAGACTTTGTAAAACTCCCCTCCTGTTTCAGGAGGGGAGTTTTAGATAACCTATTTTTTAGGAGGCTGCATGCAAAAGATCACTCCGTTTTTATGGTTCGACGGTAATGCTGAAGAGGCGATGAATTTTTATCTTTCGATTTTTAAGAATTCAAAAATTGTGAATGTGACGCGAGCCGGGGTGGAAGGCGCAGTCATCGTTGCGACCTTTCAATTGGATGGGCAAAGCTTCATGGCGTTAAATGGCGGCCCGAAGTTCAAATTTACAGAAGCCGTTTCGCTGTTCGTTAACTGTGAGACGCAGGAAGAAGTAGATGAGTTGTGGGAGAAACTTTCCGAAGGCGGAGAAAAATCCAGATGCGGCTGGCTCAAAGATAAATACGGTTTATCGTGGCAAATCATTCCTACTGCGCTAGGTGAATTAATGGGAGATCAAGACCCTGAAAAAGCCAATCGCGTGATGCAGGCGATTCTGAAAATGGACAAGATTGACATCAGTATTTTAAAGCAAGCCCACACGCAACAATGATCTCGTGCAAAGTTAATGTTGGATTGCAAGCGTGTATTCGTTGATGTGATGTCAATTATTTATGCTGAAACTTCATACTTGAAATTAAGAGGTACCAATTATGTTGCACCAAGCAATGACAACGCTGCCACCGCTGACCAAAGATTTAATTCGCGGTGCGCTGGAAAACCTTGAAGCTGAAAATTCCCGTCCGAAAACGGCGACGAAAAAGGAGCGCGTCCTGAATTTGTATCATCAAGGCGTGACGGATGTCGCCGCGCTTGGGCGCCACACGGCTACCCATCCGTCGTATGTTGCGGACGTGCTGCGACAGGCGGGATTACTGACAGGTGGCTACTTTGATTTGTACACCTCAACAGATGTCGAGCAGAACGTTTATTCACGATTCTTTCGTCACATTCTTTCATTTAAAAATCCTGCAGCAGCGCGTAAATCGGTTGAGAGAATTGATAGCCTCTATCGCTACTTTGAAGAAATCGGAGACCGCGCCGGACAGCATCAGGCAATGGTCATGGCGCTCACTGGAAAAAATCGGGCTCGTTGGAGCGGAAAGCATGAAGAAGCGAGAATTTTTGATGATTGGTTAGTGAGTCATTGAAAAAGTGATGAGATAAAAGTGATGAGTTCTTTCTGTTCACCGTTCACTAATTGCTGTTAACTTTTATCTCATCACTTTCAACTTTCATCTCCCCCACCCTTATGCAAATAGCTTGTAAAAGATTTGGTTGTCAAAAAGCAGTCGAAGTTTGTTACTGGTCGTGCAAGTATCGTCGTACCTGCAAGGACTGGTCGAACGCCTTGAACGTCGCCCCCGGCATCGCCTTGATTTCTGAGCGATTGGAATCCGCTGCCGCTAAATCGGGGCGCACGTTCGAGGCAACTACCTTGCTCAAACCAGTCAAACTGAAACGAAAGTTACCCATCGAAAGGAAATTAATGGCGAAGCCAATTTCAGAAGAAATCAAAACGGAAAATGTGAAGCGGGAAGAATCCGCGCCCAAAACAATCAAGGCTCCGGTCGTGAGTAAAGCCCCTCCCAAGCCGAAACCTGCTTCGGACGGCGTAGTTTATTTGTTACTGACGAAGAACGGTAAATACCGCGAATTGCGCGAATCACAATTAATCAAAGAGGCTGCCGTAATTTTAAAAGACCCGACGCTCCGCTTATTTAAAGGGCAGTATCTGGTTCCTCATATCACCTTCAAACCACAAGGTGAATAAGCTTCCTGCGACCGGGACGAAGTGCAAGTTTTCGCAAACGCAGCAACCACTGAAAAAAGACTCAGCCAATTGCGTCATTTGTCACAGCACCGCTGATGAAAATTGTGCTTCGTCCCGGTACCGGGAGCGCAAGCATCTTGCTTGCCGCGAGCGCGTGAAACGCCGCTCGCTCACGTGGCGAACAGGGCGTTTGATCTTCAGAGGATTTCTTGTATGAAACTCGTTTGCGTCGCTGCGCTGGCAAACGGCAAGCAAGATGCTTGCACTCCGACTTAATCGCGCTGAATCAACCACATCCCGATAAACAACAAAGCCGCACCAGCTAACCGATTGAATGAAGCGGGGCGTTCTATCAATCCAAACCACCCAAAATGGTCGAGGATTAACGCTCCGGCTAATTGTCCGGCAATCACAGCAACACTGAAGCCGAGCGCACCAGTATGAGGAATGGCAAGAATTGTCACGGTGACGAAAGCGGCTCCGACAAATCCCCCCAGCCACGCCCACCACGGAGCATCCAATGCGCCGCGCCAATAACTTGGTTGCCCCATAGCGACAGTAATCAAAGCTACCGTGATAAGCGCGACAGCTCCGATACCGAAATTTACCAGCGTGCCATACATTGGATTCAGGACGAATTCTCTCATTTTAGAATTCATCGCAACTTGCGCCGGAACTAACAACCCGACAATGAGAACGAGGAATAACCAGACTAATTTCATAATTTTTTACCGCTCTGATGGGATGAACAACTCTTCATCTTTTATTCGTATCTTGGCGTTTATTTTTCAAAACTGCTATATTCCAAAATTACCAGTTATACAACCTAAAAGGACACGAATCTTAATGCTCGCAAAAGTTTATGTCACGCTTCGCAACGGAGTTCTTGACCCGCAAGGCAAGGCGATCCAACACGCTACAACCACCATTGGCTATCAGGGAATCAACGAAATTCGACAGGGGAAATATTTTGAAATTTCCGTGGACGATTCGTTGGATCAGGCACAAGCACAAACGCAAATTGAGAAGCTTGCGCACGATGTTTTATCCAATCCGGTCATCGAAGATTTTAAAGTCGAAATGGTCAGGTAAAAGCTATGCCACTGCACCCGAAAATCATCTCACAACTCGTCGAAATTTGCGGCGCGGACGCTGTTCTCACGGATTACTCCGACTTGATCGTGTATGAATACGATGCTGTGACGACGCATCGCTCAACGCCGCTCGCTGTCGTTCTGCCGACCACTACGGAACAAGTCTCCCGTGTCGTGAAGCTGCTTTACGATAATAATATTGCTTACGGGCCGCGTGGTGCGGGGACGGGACTGAGTTCAGGCTCAGTTGCTTCCGGTTGTGAAGCCGGAGAGACTGCCGTCATTATCGAAACGGCGCGGATGAATAAAATCCTCGAAATTGATTACGAAAATGAACGCGCCATCATCCAGCCCGGAGTCGTCAATTTACGCCTTTCGCAAGCCATTGCTCCGCGCGGGTTTCACTACGCGCCTGATCCATCTTCCCAGGCTTCCTGCACGATTGGCGGGAATGTCGCCGAAAATTCCGGCGGGCCTCATTGCCTGAAATACGGGATGACAACGAATCATATTCTCGGCGTTGAAGTCGTGCTGCCGGACGGCAACATTGTGAATTTAGGCGGTGACGGAGCCGATTCAACTGGCTACGATTTGATGGGAATTTTTGTCGGCAGCGAAGGGACGCTGGGCATTGCGACTAAAGTCACGGTTCGCCTGTGCCGCAATCCGCAAACGGTTGTCACGTTGCTCGCAGATTTTATGGATGTCAACGAAGCGAGCCGCGCCGTCTCTGCTATTATCGCCGAAGGCATGTTACCTGCGGCACTGGAAATGATAGATCAGCCGACGATTAAAGCGGTGGAGTCTTCGATTTATAAAGCCGGCTATCCGACGGATGTCGCGGCATGTTTGATTGTGGAATTAGATGGCTTGACGGCGGGACTTGATACACAGACCCAACGTGCGAAGGACATTTGCATGGAATTTGGGGCGCGTGCTGTCCGCGAAGCGCGTGACGAATATCAACGCAAAAAATTATGGGCGGGACGCAAAGGCGCATTCGGCGCGCTAGGGCGTGTCAGCCCTGATTTATTTGTGCAGGATGCGGTCGTGCCGCGTACCAAACTTCCGCAAGTGCTGGCTTCGATTTACGACATTGCCGCGAAGTACGAAATCAGTTTGTGCAACGTTTTTCATGCCGGAGATGGCAATTTGCATCCGAGCATCAATTTCGATTCGCGCAATGCTGAACAGGTCGAGCGCGTGCATGCCGCCGGCAAAGAAATCATGAAACTCTGTGTAGACGCGGGCGGTACGATTACCGGCGAACACGGAGTCGGAATTGATAAAATCGGATATATGTCAATGATTTTTGATCAGGCTTCGCTGGACGCGATGCTGGCAGTGAAAGAAGTTTTCAATCCTACGGGGTTATGCAATCCCGGCAAAGCCATTCCCGCCGAAAAAATGTGCCGCGAACATCGTAAGGTAAGTGTTAGAACGGCTGAGTTTGATTGATTTTTGAGTATCAAGATGAATCAAGAACTCTCAGCCAACGGCAAGAGGATATTTGGGATTGTGGCTCGCCAAAAGCGGCGGACGCAATGAGGCCGAAACTGCTCAATGATTGGATGATGAGCGTTTGAAAAAGACGGACGTGCCTTTTGATTATTTTGACGAATTACTAAAACGCATTCAGGACATCCGAACTTCGGAGCGGCGTTTTTATCAAAAAATAACTGACCCCCTCGCCTTCCTTTTCCCGTCACCCCTCACTAACAATTCACGGCATCCACATTACAGAGTTCTAGCAACCCCGTGATATGCCTGTTTCGAGAAGTCTTTTACGATCTGTTACCCGCCTCACCGCTTTCTCGTATATCCCAAAGAGCCAAAGAGATACCCAAAATGAAAGGGGGCTGACAAATGTGTTGAAGTGTTATGGAACGTCGCTTGCTATTACAGTTGCGGATCAGGTGACAGGGAAATGAACACAGATTCTGCCCGCTCTGGCGATGGTTCATCGTGACCAATAACTACTACTATTAGGAATAAGCAAAATGTCCATTCGATTATCAACCAGGGCGCTCTTGAGCGCTCTTTTTCTTTTTGTCGCACTCAGCCTCAACCTCTCGGCGCAAGGCGTAAAATCCTTTGTCACCGTAGATGCTGCACGTTATCAACCAGCAGTTTCACCTGACAGCATTGTCGCGGGATTCAGCACACAACTGACGACGACCGAAAGTCTGGCGACGCAGGATGTGGACGCTGTGACTCCTGGCATTCAATTGCCTACGTCTTTGGGTGGATTGCGCGTTCTCGTCAATAATCGTGCGGCAGAATTGTTATATGTCGGGCCGAGTCAGATAAATTATATCGTTCCTTCGCAAACCGAGCTTGACGCACCAGCGACCGTTGTCGTCACGGACGATCAAGGCAACACAGTAGCGCAAGGATCATTGACGATGGCGTCACAAAGCTTGAGCCTCTTTACGTTCAATCAATCGGGCACTGGTGTGGCAGCCGCGTTAGTTACTGCGGATGGACTTGCTTACTCTCCTATCGTCAATGGCGATGGTTCACTGAACACCGTTCCGCCGGGACAATACCTCGTACTTTTCGGGACAGGCATCCGTGCAGGTCAGGATGTCAAAGCACAAATCGGAGGCATTGATGCCTCGGTTGAATACTCAGGTTCACAGCAGTATTTTGTCGGACTCGATCAAATCAATATTCACGTTCCTCAATCATTAACCGGACAAGGATTATTGGAAGTCGTCATCTCGGATGGCGCGACGACCAGTAACCCTGTTTTGATCAATGTGGGCGGTAATCCTGAAGCTCCGGCGGGCGCACCTGTCATCACCAATGTTGACGCGACCCAGGCCACTGCCGGACAAATCATTACGCTCAGCGGAACAAATTTCGCCTCATCGGTGAGTGCCGCTTCGGTGCGGATTGGTTCATCGTTTGGTCAGGTTCTCGCAGTCTCACCAACTTCCATGACGTTCGTTCTTCCCTTCGGAGTTGCCTCAGGCAAAGTCGTTGCCGGTAACAGTAGCGGTGAGCGTCAGAGCGATTCCACTTTGAGTATTCAGACATCTGTTTCGGGTTCTGTTCTGAATAGTTCTGATGCTCCGGTAGCCGGGATGTCGGTCATTGTAGCCGGAACCAGTGTTAGCACCGTCACTGATGCAGCAGGCCGATTTTTATTAGTCGGAGTTCCGCGTGGGACGGTTGAGTTAAATTTTGATACCAGCAATTTTCCAGCCAATTTGGGTTTACCAAATATGAGCTATAGCACGGTCGTCAGCGATGGTCGTGACAACGAACTTGGCTACGCCGTATATCTACCGGGAGGAACTGCGACCTATACTTTTGCGGCAAGTCCTGTTTCCGGTAATCAACTTGAAGTTGATCCAACTCCGGTCGTGCTTGAAAACGATGGGGTAAAACTGACAGTTCCTTCAACCTTCACTTTCCCTGATGGCAAAACTACTGGCAAGCTTGGAGTCTTACGCTTGCCTTTGGATGGTCGCTTACCTGCCGTTCTTCCGTCAGGAATTTTCCCGATTGGGGCAGCCTTAATTACGCCAATGGGGACTATTTTCGGCAATAAAGACGGTGGTCTGGCAACGTTGAGCTTTCCCAATACAGAAAATCTTCCAGCCGGAACCAGCGTGGATTTATACGCGTACCGCCCGAAAGTTGCGCCTTCTGCGTTCGTCAGAAAAAACGGAGCAGTTGTCAGCTCTGACGGCAAAGCCATCGTTGCGGCAGGATTAATTGACGTAGCGACTGTGTGGTTTATTGCGCTTCCGGCGGATCAGGCTCCGATTACAACGGTCATTGGAAAAGTGGTAGACAGCAACGATAAGCCTGTCACAAAAGCCCGCGTGTTAGTTCGTGGACGTGCAGGCGTGACTGACAAAGAAGGTAAATTTGAAATCAAAGGTGTCCGTGTTAAAGCAGGCGAAAATCTGAACGTCGAAGTTTTATTTTTCACTCCGACAGGCGCACCGCTGAAAGCTTCTAAATCCGTCACCGGCGTCGTACAAGGAATTACAGATGCAGGGACAATTCAACTTCCAGCAGCTCCACCGCTGGCGTTATTAATTCGCCCGATGGACATCCGAACTACTCAGGGTGTGATGGTCGAATTGAAAATTGTCCTCTCACGTACGCTCACTGCACCTGCGACGATTAATCTGACCAACGGTGAAGGCGTTGCACTTGAAATTACTCCTGCCTCCGTAGTTATTGAAGCAGGAAAAACAGAAGGCGTTTTCAAGGTGAAGAGCAGCGTTTCAGGCAAAGGTACTGTGATTGCGAAGTTGGCAGCAACGGTAGATGATGCCACACCGGATAATACGCGCAAGGGTGAAGCGAAGGTCTACATCACTCCTCCTGCGCCAGTCCTGAATACGGTTAATCCGGTAGCAGGTGCGCCTGGTTCAACTTTCTCATTAAACGGCACAGGCTTGAATACTGACCCTGGTAAAAATGCAGTCTTCTTCCAACAGGGAGACTTGGTAGTTCCGGTAGACGCCAGAACACTGAAAATTACTAATCCGACCAGTGCTTCTCCTGAAGCCGGAATTGTTTTATCGGGAGCAGTGCCAGGCTTAAAACCGGGCGATGCGTTGATCTTTGTTTCGTCGTTGACTGACGGAGTGCCGAGTGCGCCATCGAATAAATTGAAGTTCACGGTGAGGGCTCCAGCCGCGCCGCAATTGACTTCGATTAATCCAACTTCGGCTTTGCCGGGAGCGGCTTTCTACATCATCGGGACAGGGTTTTCGCTTGATCCGAAGCAGAATGGAGTTTTCTTCAAAATCGGAGATAGCCTCGTTCCTGCCAATCCTGAGTTTTTGCAGGTTCTAACCTCAGCAACTGTTCCGGCAGGTTCGTTGATCGTGAGAGGGATCGTGCCGCGAATGGTCGCAGGTGACGCCGATGTCTTTGTGATTACTTATCAAAACGGAGCACCCAGTGAAAAATCGAATTTTCTGAAATTCAAAGTGCTGGCTCCAACTGCTGCAGTATTGACTGCGATTGATCCGAAGCAGGGACAATCAGCCTCAATCTTTACCATTACTGGCAGCGGTTTTGACCCTGAAGTAAAACGGAATTTTGTATTCTTCAAACAGGGAGAACGTTTTATTCAAATTGATCCGGCGACCGTGAAATCAGATGGCAAAACTTTTATTTCAGGTTCGGTTCCAAAAATCGTTGCCGGAGATTACGAAGTCTTTGTTGTGACCAATCTTGAAAGCACAGTAGGCTTGAATGGTTTGCCGCCGGGGACTGCATCGAACAAATTAGCCTTCAAAGTTGTGTTACCACCTGCCGCTGTGGTGGTTTCCATTACTCCTGCCGAAGGGGTGCCGGGTGCTGCATTTGCCCTCAAAGGTCAGGGCTTTGAAACAGATTCCGGGCGTAACCGCGTCATCTTCAAGCAGGGCGATAAGTTTCTGATGGTGGATCAGCGCACAGTCAAATCTGACGCGACAACAGTTTATTCGGTTGTCCCTGAATTACCCGCCGGAGATTACGATGTGGTTGTGTTGACGCAGCCTGAAGCGCCTTCGCTCAACGGATTGCCTCCCGGCGTTCCTTCCAATGCCATGAAGTTCAAAGTTCTGTCAATTCCGGTTCCAGTCCTTGAAACGATTTCTCCCACCGAAATTATTCAAGGCGGTGCGTTCACGCTGACAGGTAAAAATTTGAACAAAAATTTTGTGGTAGTTTTCAAGCAAGGCGATAAACAATTCATTGTGCCAACGCTCTTGCTGAAGCTGGAAAACGGTGTGCTCTCAGGCAATCTTCCGAATGATTTAATTGCAGGCGCGGCGGAAGTCTTTCAGGCGCAAAGCAGCTCCGGCCCGTTCTCTAACAAATTACCTCTGACGGTAAAAGCGAAACCCTAAAATAATTTCTTTCTTCCTCCTGTTTGGAATTTGCAGCCGCTTGATTTAGGTCAGGCGGCTTTTTTTATTGGTAGTATTTATGGTAAGACTTACGCAAGGAACATTGTTGATGACAAACAAAGAAGAATTTCAAAAGCAACACCCAAACGTTTATTTTCTAATGGCTGATGATTTGCCGGAGCTTACCAGGCACCTGCAATCACAGGGCTGGCTGACACCAACTGAACAAATACGAAGTGCCACCAAAGCCGGAGAAGGCAACATGAATTTCACGCTCAGGGTTAAAACTAATGAGCGGTCATTCATCCTCAAACAGTCGCGTCCGTGGGTCGAAAAATATCCACAGCTCGCTGCGCCGTGGGATCGTACGCTTGTCGAGGGAAGATTTTATGAAGTTATTGGCAGCATTCCGGCAGTAGCTTCAGGAATGCCGAAGTTAATCGGACTCGACAAAACTTCACGCCTCATCGCACTGGAAGATTTGGGCGAAGCACTTGATTTTACTGCTTTGTATCGCGGTGAGGCTTTAGCACAAGCTGAGCTTCAAGAACTGATGAAATGGTTATCGCACCTTCATCGTTTATTTACGGCATCAGAATTTATGGAAGAATTTGCCAATCGTGAAATGCGTGAATTGAATCATCAGCATATTTTTGATCTTCCTTTGCGCCACGAAAACGGGATTGAGCTTGACGCGATCACACCGGGGCTTGCTGCCGTGGCAAGTTTTCTGAAAACAGATGTGCCTTATGTTGAAGCCGTTCGTGAGTTGGGCGCACTATATTTAACAGATGGAGATTCATTGTTGCACGGCGATTTTTTTCCGGGCAGTTGGCTGAAGACGGCAGCGGGAGTCCGCGTCATTGATCCTGAATTTTGTTTTTTCGGCCCGCGAGAATTTGATCTTGGCGTGATGATGGCACATTTGCATCTGGCGCACCAAAGTGCCGGGCTAATTAAATTCGCACTCAAATGCTATACTCAATCCTTTGATGAAAAATTGATGTGGAAGTTTGCCGGTGTCGAAATCATGCGCCGTTTAATTGGAGTTGCACAGCTTCCGATAGAAGATGGCTTGCTTGAAAAAACGAAATTGTTGGAGCTTTCGCATGAGTTTGTCATTGGAAATTGAGCGAGCTATTCGACGATTCGAACTCTCATCTTTCCACTTTCAATTCTCAACTTTTATGCGAGAAAATTTCACGATGATTTTCCCTGCAAGGAGTGGAAAGTTCAGAGTTGAAAATCAAGAGTGATTGAAACAAGTTTTATGAAATATCTGGTGCCCCTGATTTTATTGATGATGACGCTCGTGAGCAGTGTTTCATCGCAAAAAATAAACTCGAAAACTGTCTGGATTGATACCGATCCTTCGGTGCAGCCCGGCGGACACGAAGTAGATGACGGCTTTGCTCTGCTTCAGGCGTTTCATTCGCCGGAGCTGAAAATTCGTGGTGTTAGTGTCGTTTTTGGTAACGCTCCGTTTGAGCAGGCGTGGCCGATGGGACAGGAAATTGTCCGTCGCTTTGCGCCGCGCGGATTGAAGGTTTTTCCGGGTGCAGCCAAAGCCTCGCAGCTCGGCGAAGCGACGGAAGCCGTACGCGCTATGGCAGCAGCTTTGCAAAAAGAAAAGCTGACGATTCTTGCGCTTGGCCCCGTCACGAATGTTGCTTCGTTGCTGAAGCTCCATCCCGAACTGCATAAAAATATTGCAGAAATTATCGTCGTTGCCGGACGCCGCCCCGGTCAGCGTTTCATCGCTAAGCCTGAACAAGTCCGACCGTTTCGTGATTTCAATTTTGAATTGGATGCGCCTGCCTTTCAGGTTTTGCTTGATTCATCAGTTCCGTTGGTGCTGGCTCCGTGGGAAGTTTCGTCAAAAGTCTGGTTGCGGGAAGCTGAAGTTCAACGTTTGGCAGCAGGCACAGAAGCGACAAAATTTTTATACGCTCCAGCTTCCGACTGGTTGAAAAAATGGCAGCGCGATTTAGGACTGGATGGTTTCAATCCATTCGATACATTGGCGATTGGCTATTTGACTTCGCCGAAGCTCATTACATCTGAAGAACTATTTTCAGAAATTAAAGTGCTACCAGATGATGTAAATACGAAACCATTAGCCGATGGAAAGCTGGCAGAAAAGCCATATTTATTGGCTGGCAAAGCGATCACTTCAAAACGCCGCGTCAAATATTGCTATGGAGCTTCGCTGAAATTTACAGAGGATTTGATGGAACGATTATTGAAGAATTAGACGGAAATAGACCACGGATCAGGCGGATTTAGCGGGTTTACGCGGGTCTGAATCATCATAAAATCAGATCCGCGTAAACCCGCCCGATCCGCAAAATCCGTGGTCTATTCCTTAAATTTATTTATGCTACGACTGACAGAAATAAAGCTCCCGCTGGATCATCCTGAAGGGGCGATTCACGCGGCAATTCTGACCAAACTGAACCTTGCAGCGGAAGAATTGCAGAGCTTTTCAATTTATAAGCGCAGCTACGATGCGCGAAAAAAATCCGCGATTCTGCTGGTTTATCTTTTGGATGTCGAAACTTCGGGCGAAGAAAAACTGCTCAAAGTTTTCAAAAATGATCCGCAGGTTTTTGCCACGCCGGACACAACCTACAAAATGGTAGCGCAGGCTCCACGTGATTTTTCGGTTCGCCCGATTGTCATTGGTACAGGGCCTTGCGGTTTATTTGCAGGGCTGATGCTGGCGCAGATGGGATTTCGTCCGATCATTTTCGAGCGCGGAAAATCTGTTCGTGAACGCACCGTTGACACCTTTGGATTCTGGCGCGAAGGCGGATTGAATCCCGAATCCAATGCGCAATTTGGCGAAGGCGGCGCGGGTACATTTTCAGACGGTAAGCTTTACAGTCAGGTTAAAGATTCAAAATACCTCGGCAGAAAAGTCCTGACTGAACTCGTTATCGCCGGAGCTTCGCCCGAAATTCTTTACATCAATAAACCGCATATTGGCACGTACAAATTAGTGAAGATCGTCGAAAATATGCGAGCTTCAATCGAAGCGTTGGGCGGAGAAATTCGCTTTCAAAATCGCGTCGAAAACATCGAAATTGAAAATCGAAAAGTGCGCGGCGTCACGCTTGCCAGTGGAGAATTTATCGCCAGTGAACATGTAGTTCTCGCCGTTGGACACAGTGCCCGCGACACGTTTCAAATGCTGTTTGAGCGCGGCGTGTATATCGAAGCCAAACCGTTTTCCATCGGCTTTCGCATCGAACATCCGCAGCGGCTGATTGATGAATGTCGCTTTGGCGCGAGTGCCGGTCATAAGCTGCTCGGCGCGGCGGATTATAAACTGGTTCATCACTGCAAAAATGGTCGTTCGGTGTACAGTTTTTGTATGTGTCCCGGCGGCATGGTAGTCGCGGCTGCCTCTGAAGTCGGGCGGCTTGTCACCAATGGCATGAGCCAATACGCGCGCAGCGAAAAAAACGCCAACAGCGCGATTGTCGTGGGGATTACACCTGAAGATTATCCCGGAAATCCACTCGCCGGAATCGAATTTCAACGCCGTCTGGAAGAGCGTGCTTTTGAACTTGGAGGCAGTAATTACAAGGCTCCGGGGCAACTGGTCGGAGATTTTCTGGCGGGTCGTCCTTCGACCGAATTTGGCTCTGTAAAGCCGTCGTACACACCCGGCATGCGCCTCGGAGATTTGAGCAATAGTTTGCCTGATTACGCCATCGCCGCGATTCGTGAAGCTCTGCCAGCCTTCAATCAACAAATCAAAGGCTTCGCCATGAACGATGCCGTATTAACGGGAGTCGAGACGCGCACCTCTTCACCGATTCGCATCAAACGCAAAGATGACGGGCAGAGCCTGAACACCGAAGGATTGTATCCAGCAGGCGAAGGCGCAGGCTACGCCGGAGGAATTCTTTCAGCGGGCATTGATGGAATTAAGGCGGCGGAAGCGGTGGCGGTGGCAATTGCTGAAAAACAAATTGTTAAGTAGAAGCCGTATGCGGTAAACTTGTCATCATGTTAGCAACCGAGAAAACGTATCAATCCATTTTGCGCAAGCTGAGTCGTGTTTCCGTCGAAGCCTTGCCGCAGATTGATCTTTATTTGCAAAATTTTGTGGTGGAAAACAAGACTGCGAAAAAGAAGCCAACTGCAAGAGAAAACAGTCAGCCCGTCAGTGATGAAGATGTTCTGCGTGTCTGGGCGGATCGCCCGGAATCCGCTTCGGAACTCGCGCAGCAAATTCGACAACGCAATCGCCGCACCAAATGATTGACCATCTAATTGATACCAATATTTTCTTTGCTATTTTTAAAGGTGATGCGAAGTTAAAAACGCTAGTCGAAAGCTTTGACTGTGGAATTGAGGCGACCGTTTACATCGAATGTTTACAAGGGTCAAAAGCCAATCGGGAAAAGCAAATCATCAAGAAATATTTAACCCGTTTCCCGCTTTTATATCACACGCCAACAATCTCAAAACAAACAATCGAATTGATTGACCAATATTCCAACACTCATGGACTGCTGTTACCTGACGCTCAGATAGCGGCTGTTTGCCTTGAATATAATTTGACACTCATTACCTATAACGTTGGTGACTTCAAATTTATCAAGGGGTTGAAATGGCTACAGCCTAAGGTTTAATAAGAAAATCGGCTACATCAACAAGGAGCAACCCCATCTCATGCAAATTTTAAAAAATATTTTATTCACTATTATTTTTACGGCTTTGACCTTCACAACCTTCGCGCAAACCGGAGTTGTCAAAACGGAATTCATTTACGAAACGGCTCCGTTTCCTGAATGTCATGCGTCTACGCTGGCGGAATCCAAAGGTACTCTTGTCGCCGCGTGGTTTGGCGGGACAAAAGAAAAACATCCTGATGTCGGCATCTGGGTAGCCCGTTTGGAAAAAGGAAAATGGACGATTCCAGTTGAAGTTGCAAACGGCGTCGAATCTCCGACGAAACGTTATCCAACGTGGAATCCCGTTCTGCATCAATCGAAATCAGGCGCGTTATTATTATTCTACAAAGTCGGGCCAAGTCCTGATAATTGGTGGGGAATGATGATGAACTCCAACGACGGCGGCAAGACCTGGAGCAAATCAACGCGCTTGCCCGACGGCATTGCCGGGCCGATCAAAAACAAACCTGTTGAGTTAAGCAACGGAGATTTGCTGTGTCCTTCCAGCAGCGAAGACCACGGCTGGCGCGTCCATTTTGAGCGCACTTCGGATTTAGGAAAAACGTGGCAGCGTACCGAAGCAATTAATGACGGTAAGGAATTCGGAGTCATTCAGCCAACCGTATTTTTTCATCCCGGTGGAAAACTGCAAACCTTACTGCGCAGCCGTCAGGGAAAAATTGTCGAGTCGTGGTCTGCTGATAACGGCAAAACCTGGGGCAAATTAATGGCGACTTCGTTGCCGAATCCAAACTCCGGCATTGACGGCGTGACGCTGAAAGACGGACGTCATGTATTGGTTTACAATCACGTGTTATCACAATCCGGTAAGTGGGGAAGCCGCGCCAAATTAAATGTTGGCGTGAGTGAAGATGGCAAAGTGTGGAAGGCGGCTATCGAATTGGAATCCGGGGCGAACAACGACGAATATTCTTATCCGGCAGTCATTCAAACACATGATGGAATGATTCACATTACTTACACCTGGAACCGGAAAAAAGTGAAGCACGTTGTCCTTGATCCGGGAAAACTCAAGCTGACTGAAATGAAAAATGGACTGTGGCCGTAAGCAATTGGTACGCGGCAGCTACTTGCCAGCAGGATGCTGGCGTACCCATTACGGTTGTGCTATTTTTTATTTATGCCAACAAAATACCAAACCCTGATCGCCCGATGCCGCGCTTTTGCATTGTTGGTGATCGTGTGTTTTGGGAGCTTTGTTTCGCCGCTGACGTTAGCGATGCCGCAATTGAATGGCTGCACGATGGAATGCTGTGAAGAGGAAGGTTACTGCTGCTGTACGGCAGGACGCTTTGCCAGCCTTCACGAACAGAGCGATGACGACGACATTTCAACCGTCAATGAGTGGCAATCTTTGTGCGGCAAGAATTGTGCGACGGCGCAAGTTGCTGGAAATTCTTTTTCATTTGTTCCCAACCTCAAAACCGTAGCAGAAATCAATTCCTGCGAAGCTACGCAAACCAACCTTTACCAAAGCCGAATTGAGCATCAGGAATATTTACGGCTCAAAGAATCCTCGCCGCGCGCACCTCCGGTTTTCTCCTAAAACGAATCATCAACGCACTGTCAACAGGATGCTGACAGTGTCGTCCCGTTACTTTCCAGATATATTTAGGAGAAAAATAAATGATCCCGAAGTCCAAGCAAGGGCTTTTTAGCCCAATGTTCATTGCCCTGATATTGATTTTACTTGCAGCATTGACGCCAGTGCTGGCGCAGCAATCTATTGATTCTGCGACGCTGACAGGAAGAGTTGAAGACCCTGTTGGTGCAATCATCGTGAATGCTAAAATTATTGCTACCAATCTCGATAAAAACTTAAGCTGGACTACACAGAGCGATAATCAGGGAATCTATCGTTTTGTCTATTTACCAGTTGGGAATTATCGGCTGAAGGTTGAATTTACAGGATTCAAAATGTTCGAGCGATCTCTGATTTTATCAATCGGACAAGCGATTGACCTCACTCTCAAACTTGAAATCGGGGCCATCGCAGGTGACGATTTTAGTGTCAGTGAATCGCCCATCATCGAAACAGTTCGTACTCAATTATCCGAAACAATCCGTCCAAAAGAGATTGATAATTTACCTCTCAATGGTCGCAATTATCTTGATCTTGCGGCTCTCACGCCGGGCGTGACACGCGGAAATCCGGTAGCGAATCAACGCTTCGCGGAAACTTCTGCCGTGCCCGGCACACAGCTCAACATGGCGGGACAACGCAATATTAACAATGGTTTTGTGATTGATGGATTATCGGCGAATGATGATGCAGCGGATTTGCCCGGCTCTTATTTCAGCCACGAAGTCATCGGCGAATTTCAGGTGATTACTTCTGGCGGCATTGCGGAATTCGGACGCGCTTCGGGTGGCATCGTCAATGTCGTAACGAAATCCGGCTCCAATGATTGGCACGGACGCGCTTATGGATTTCTGAGCAATCAACGGCTGAATGCACGCAATCCACTGGCGACGACCAAAGACCCGTACACGCAAACGCAATACGGCACATCCTTCGGCGGGCCACTCAAGCGTGATCGCACCTTTTGGTTTGGAAATTTTGAGCAGACCAAATTACACAACACTACCATCGTGACCATTGCGCCTGCGAATGTGACGGCGATTAATGCGGCGTTGGATCAATTGAAATACGCCGGGCCGCGCGTTGTGACCGGATCAGTAGCGACGGGATACAACACGAGCAACGTATTTTTACGCGGCGATCATCGCCTGAATGAAAATAATTTGTTGACGGCGCACTACAGTTTTTACGACATCGTCAGCGGCAACGCACGTGGCGTCGGGGGATTAAGCGCACCAAGTCGCGGCACATCATTACAAAATCGGGATCAAAATTTTGCAGTCAGCGAAGTTTCTACCTTCGGCGCAAACATTGCGAACGAAGCCCGGTTTCAATTCACGCACAGCAATTTAATTGCGCCGGCGAATGATTTGGTCGGCCCTGCGATTACGATTTTAGGCGTTGCGAATCTTGGCACTTCGACTTCATCGCCAACCGGACGCGGCAACAATTTGTTTGAATTTGCGGATAGCCTGACAACGCGCAAGGCCGCGCATTCATTCAAATTCGGAGTGGATTTTCTTTATAATCGCGTGAACATTTTGTTCCCCGGCGCGTTGCAGGGAGCCTACACATTTTCTTCCGTCGCAAATTTGCAGATCGGACGTTACGTGACTTATCAGCAGGCATTCGGTGTGCCGAGCCTGTTTCAATCGAACCCGAATCTCGGATTTTTTGCGCAGGATGAGTGGCGTGTCCGGCAAAATCTGACGGTGAATTTTGGCGTGCGGTACGACCTGCAATTTCTGCCGAATCCGATCAAGACGGATAAAAATAATTTCGCGCCGCGCTTAGGAATCGTATACGCACCCGGAGACCGCAAAACCGTGATCCGCGCGAGCTATGGAATTTATTATGACCGGATTCCGCTACGTGCAACCTCGAATGCAATTCAACGTGATGGGACGAAATACAAAGTTGCTTCGTTCTCATTCGGGCAAGCGGGTGCGCCTGTGTTTCCGAGTGTAGCGGCAACTTTTCCGACGGGGTTTTTGCCGGGTATTACCAGCATTGATCCGAACATTGGCAATGCGTATTCGCAACAAGCGAACCTACAAATCGAACGCGAATTATCCGCGCATACTTCGTTGTCAGTGGGTTATCTGAACACGCGCGGAATGCACATAATTTTGTCGCGTAATGTGAACGTACCAACGCTGACAGCAGCGCAGGCTACGGCGCAGGGCATTGCCAATCTTGGTCGCCCGAATCCGAATTTCGGCAACATCAGTCGTTACGAAAGTTCGGGGAATTCTTATTACAACGGCTTGCTGGTGTCGCTGAATCATCGTTTGAAAGGTTGGTTGGGCGGAAGGCTTTCGTACACGTATTCAAAAGCGATTGATACCACGGGTTCGGCGTTTTTCTTTACACCACAGGACAACGCAAATCTACGCGATGAGCGCGGACGCTCCGACAACGATCAGCGGCAGGTCTTAGCCATGAGTGCCACGTTGGTTGTTCCATCAGCCAGCCGCGATGAGCGTTGGAGGCGTGTTTTTACAGGCTTTCAGTTGTCTCCGATTTTTCGTTACGGTTCGGCATTGCCATTTAATATTTTGCTTGGCTCAGATCGTAACAACGATACGAATGTGAATGATCGCCCTGTCGGAGTTGGTCGCAACACGGGCCAAGGTTTTGATTTTGCTTCCCTTGATGTGCGGCTGAGTCGTCGCCTTCATTTCACTGAACGCGTTGGATTGGAAATTCTCGCGGAAGGATTTAATCTTTTCAATCGTACGAATTTTCAATTACCGAATGCGACTATCGGATCGGGAGCGACCCCGCTGGCGACGTATGGACAACCGACAGGCGCAGCCGATCCGCGCCAGATTCAATTCGGATTACGACTGTCCTACTGATATACAAAAACTATCAACTATTCATTCTCAACTATCAACTGCTTTGCAAAGCAGTTGATAGTTGAGAAGTAGTACACTGAACACAGGAACAATCTGAGGTTTTCATCCACGAAGAACACGAAGGAACACGAAGTAAACGCGAAGAAAACTCCTGAGATGATTGTCTTTCTTCGTGTTCTTCGTGGATGAGAAAAAGCGCAGTTAATGACCGTTTGCCGTTTAGAAAAAGGATTACAGCAAAAAAGTAACGAGCATTCCGGCATTGCTTATCCGGTTGCAGCAGTCAATGGAAAGGCCGCCGTGATTGTCGGGATGAAAATGGCGACACATGAAATCGTGAGCTTTGTCGAAAAGATTTTGTGAGCTAACTGCACCTAACGCGACAAGAGGGCAAAGATTTATTACACTCGCCAAGCTATCTAAAATATCAAGTCTACGTTTAGCCACATTGGAGTTTTTCATGATCAAAAATTATTTGCAGAAAATTCTCACGCTCACTGTTGTCTTTGCCTTATTTGCTTCGTCGTTGGTGCAGGCACAAACGACAACGACAGAATCTATTGACACCGAAACGAACGCCCGAATTCGTCAGGAAGGGATGAACAATTCGCAGATTATGCGGACGCTTCATTATTTCACCGATGTCTTTGGTGCGCGTCTGACGGGTTCACCGAATCACGAGAAGGCAGCGAACTGGGCAGTGAATCAGATGCAGGCGTGGGGGATGCAAAATGCGCATTTAGAGCCGTGGGATTTCGGGCATCCGGGCTGGCTCAATGAAAGATTTTCGGCGCACATACTTTCTCCCGTAAAAGATCAATTGACGTGCGAAGTCCTCGCGTGGACGCCGGGCACGAATGGCACTGTCACCGCGCAGGCAATGCAGATTGCCTTACCTGAGAAACCAACGCAGGCGGAACTCACGGCGTATTTCGAAAGCGTCAAAGATAAAGTGAAAGGTCGGATTGTTTTGATCGGTAAGCCGCAATTTGTGCCTGTCACGATTACTCCTTCAGCACGTCGTTTGGATGATAAAGACACGAAAGCTCGCTTCAATTCAAATAATCCCGGAGCCGGATTTTCAAGACCGCAGCCGCCTGCACCGGAACCGGGGAAATTGACGGCACGACAAGTCAGCGAACAGTTAGATCAATTTTTATTATCCAATGGAGCGGCAATTCGTGTAGACGATGGTGGGCGCGATCAAGGGCAAATTCGTGCTTTCAATAACCGTACATTCGATGTCACGAAAGCTTTGCCAACAGCGATCATGCGCAATGAAGATTATGGCCGGATTTGGCGCATCCTGAATGACGGGACTCCTGTCGAGTTAGAAATTAATATTGTGAATCGTTATTTTGAGGCCGGAAAAACTTCGTACAACACAATTGCCGAAATTCCCGGCACGGATAAAAAAGACGAAGTGATTATGCTCGGTGGACATTTGGATTCGTGGCACGCGGCGACTGGAGCGACGGATAATGCTATCGGCTGTGCGACGATGATGGAAGCTGCGCGAATCATCAAAGCTCTGGGATTAAAACCGCGCCGGACAATTCGTGTTGCGTTGTGGAGCGGTGAAGAACAGGGCTTGCTCGGTTCACAGGCGTACATCAAAGAGCATTTCGGTTCAACCGAAAACCCGAAGCCGGAGTATGCGAAATTTGGTGGTTACTTCAACATTGATTCGGGTACGGGGAAAGCGCGTGGCTTTAGTGTTTTCGGGCCTCCCGAAGCGGCAGGAATTTTGCGTCAGATTTTTGCTCCATCCGAAGACCTCGGATTGCTCGGTGCGATGTCATCAAAGAGTCGTGGTTTGGGTGGTTCCGATCATACGTCTTTCAATCAGTCCGGATTGCCGGGGATTGGCGCGATGCAAGACCCGATTGAATATGGCACTGCGACGTGGCATACGAATCTGGATAACTACGAACGCATCATCGAAGCCGACGTGAAACAATCGGCGATTGCGATAGCCTCAGCGGTTTATCATTTAGCGATGCGGGATGAATTGCTGCCACGATTCACGAAAGAAGCGATGCCTCAATTATCGAGTAGACCAGCAGCAGCCCAACCCCCTGCTCCAGCAGTAGCCACTCCGAAACAGTAGGTACGAGAGGCGTTCCGTCCAATAACGGCGACAGACAGAACGCCTATTTCACTTTTAAATCAAACGACAGACTGTAACTTCGTTTTATCTCTCACCATCATCCTTGCGACGTGTGAACTTGCGTGTGTTCAGAACACTGATTAAGATGTGCAGGTCTTTCCCTCATTGATTCTCAGAAGCTATTTGAAAAGTAGTTCCTACGGAGCTAAGGCACTCGCCGACTTTTCAAACAACCTCTTAGCATCAGTTCATCCGCGTAGCGGTACAGTACAGGGAGCGGTAGCGACTTGGTAATTTCTCTGCATTTACCAAGTCGCTACCGTTCTCTGTATGCGGATGGATTGTGAGGGGAAAGGCTGAAGGAAGGACTCAATTTTGCCGGTATGAGTACTCAAAATTCTGCGCACACAACACAGGCAAGGCAGCTCTCACCGCAAGCTTTAATCGAACTCATTGAATCCGCCCAGCAGGCAGCGGAAGATTTTCGTTACGACGAAGCCGTCGAGAAATTCTCCCTGGCTATCCATAGCCCTTATTTAAGAGTCGAACAACGTGCCAAAGTCAGTTGTTCGCTGGCCGAAGCATTAGAAAATCTTTCTCGTTACCGTGAAGCTTTGGTGGTCATGGAGGAGTACGAAGGCTTTGCCGGACGCAGCGATTTGACACCAGAGACGATGTTTCAGTTGTGGTTGCGGATGGGGTCATTGCACGGGTATACGGGCGATCATCCGCGTGCCATTTCTTATTTGAAATCGGCGCTGGCCTTTGCTGAAACGAAGCAGGATCAAGAAAAATCAGGATCGTGCCATTATGTGATGGGGCGAATTTATCGTGCGATTGGGGAAGCACAGTTTGCCCGCGATCATCTGCACCTGGCACTACGTTTTAATCGCCATGTGGGGGAGTGGTTGCCACTGGCGCAGAGTTATTTGATGCTCGGCAATATTTGTTTGAGCGAAGGCGATTTGATGGAAGCGCGTGAACACTTCGAGCAATCCATCAAAATCATTGGGGATCGTCGCGCTCCATTGTTGCTGGGAACTATCTACAACAATATTTCTAATATCATCCTGTTTCAGGAATTCGGGCAAGCTGGAGAAGGCATTGCCACTTTGGAGAAAGCCGTTTTTTACCTGACAGAAGCGAAGCATGATCGGATGCTGGCGAATGCCTACAGCAATCTTGGCTATGTGCTAACAGTCACAGGTGATTGGGAACGCGCGGCAGAGATGTTGACCAGAGCCATTGCCTTAGGGAAAGCGGTAGGTCATCGTGCCGTACAGGGAACAGCACTGGATACGTTAGGTGAACTCCTGCTTTTACAAGGGCGCTTTGAAGAATCAGAACAAACATTACAAAAAGCGATTGCCGATTTACAAACGGCTAATTTCCCTTATGGAGAAGTGCAGGCGCACCAAACTTTGGGACGTTGTTATTTAGCCCAGGGAAAATTCGATTTAGCTCAGGCTTCGTTCGAAGCACAACTGGCTTTAGCCAATCGCGTTGAAGATAAACGCCATCGAACTTTATCTCAGATTTATCTGGCCCGGGTTCAGACTGAGAAAAAAAACTTTTCAGCCGCGCAAGATTTATTGAATTTGGTGGCAGAGGAAATTGACGCCTCGTCGAATGCTTCAATGATCGGTCTATTTCGGATTGTGAATGGCATTCTCAACCACGAGTTATCACGGTTTGAAGAGGCACGACATGATTTCGGACAGGCGATCACTGTGTTTTCGATAGTCAGAGACCGTTACCGGGAAGCCTACACGCGATACCGATCAGGAAAAACACTCCTCGCCATGGGGGATGATGGGCGCGGGCGCACGGAGCTTCATAAAGCCCTTGAAGCCAGTCAACTGCTCAAGGCAGAGCCGCTCTCAAAAATGATCGCTGAGATTCTGCTGGAAACTGAGGTCGCTGATTCACCTCATTTCACGCTTAATCATAGTGTGGTCAATCCATCTATTGTTTTACGTTTGACCAGGGCCGCCTCGTCGCGCGAATTACTTCTGAACGAACTGGTCACGTTATTACACGAAATTACGAATGCTCATCCAGTCGTGATCTTCGAGCAGGAAGAAGATCAACTGCTGCCAGTGGCCTGCAACAGTGGCGGCGAAGCACAAATTCCCCTGATTCGGCAGCGGTATCAGGCAAAATTGCTATCTGCGACTTCTGACCTGCGACGAGAAATTGAGCGTGCGGAGGCGGCTGGAATTTTCTATAAGCTCCGCTCCAGAGAAGAAAAATTTTTTGTTTTTCTAGATTGTAGTAATCATGAAATTGTGCGGCGAGAGCAGCTTGAGCCTTTATTTCGATTGGCAGAAATGGGGCTGGCTTTAACTGACAAGCAGCGCCAACTTTCGGCTCGCTCAAAGCCCGATGCCACAGTTGCTGAGGCCGCCGCCGAGGGCTTTATTTTTGCCAGCCCTGCCATGCGTGCTTTAGTGGATGACATTAAGAAAATTCGCAGCAGCCGGGTGACGGTTTTAATCACCGGAGAATCCGGGACAGGCAAGGAAGTTGTGGCTCGTGCGATTCATAATTTCAGTAATCGGCGCGAAGCTCCTTTCAGTGCCTTCAATTGCACCATCGCTTCATCAGAGATTGTGAATTCCCAATTGTTCGGACATAAAAAGGGATCATTTACCGGAGCTATTTCCGATACGGTTGGCGTCATTAGCAGTGCTCATCGCGGCACTTTGTTACTGGACGAAATTGGAGACCTCTCCCTTGATGTTCAGCCCAAGCTCCTCCGGTTTTTGCAGGATGGGGAAGTTCACCGCTTGGGTGATAATAAGCCGGTCAACGTGGATGTTCGTGTCGTCGCAGCGACTAACGCGGATTTGGAAAGGCTGGTAGCAGAGGGAAAGTTCCGCGAAGATTTATACTATCGCCTGAATATTATCCGTCTGCGGATTCCGCCTCTCAGAGAGCGCCGCGAAGAAATACCGCTCCTCATTGACCATTATCTTACTCTGTATAGTCAGCAATCTGAGAAGCAATACATTACGATTGAAAGAAGTACCCTGGATCTGATGACGATCTATGACTGGCCTGGAAATGTGCGCCAATTAGCGAATGAAATTCAGCGTTTAGTTGCCTATAAGGACTCGGGTGAAATGATTACGGCAAAGGATTTATCAACGACGATTTACGAAGAGAGGAAGCAGGATTCGCTGGAACTGGATTTGACGGCGATGTCGAGATCGCTTCGGGTTTCGAGGCCGGGAGGCGGAGTTCAAAATTCAATTAACGTCGAATATGAACCTGGCGAAAAAACTCTTTCGGAAGCTGTTGATACTTTGGAAAGCCAAATTATTCTGGATTCCATGCGCCGTCATCACGGACATCGTGATTCCGTTTGTGAAGAACTTGGGATTACGCGCAAAGGTCTTTATTTAAAACTTCGCCGCTTGCCCGGCATTGATCTTTCAGAGTTTTAGCCGTCGTGACTTGCTATCAAAGACAGTGCGATTTAGACTTCATCTTTACATTACTTCACGCTGGTTAGTTTGATTTTTTCAGGAGGAAAGCAAAGATGTTTCGTAAACCACTCACTGCCTCAATCATTGTACTTTTATTATTCAGCTTCATGGTTCCTGCACAATCGCCTGTAGTGGCTCCGGCCAATGGCGAAAAAGTTGATCTGGAAATGATGAAGAAAATCCGTGCCGAAGGAATGGATCATTCCAAAGTCATGGACACGCTCAGTTGGCTCACCGATGTTCATGGCCCGCGCCTGACTGGTTCGCCGCAGCTTAAAGCCGCGAACGAATGGACGATGAAGCGCATGACCGAATGGGGAATGGAAAATGCCCATCTCGAAGCCTGGGGGCCGTTTGGCAAAGGCTGGACGCTGGAACGTTTTTCGGCGCAAGTGATCGAACCGAATCCATTTCCTTTGATTGCTTATCCGAAAGCCTGGACTCCCGGCACGAATGGCCCGGTCAGCGGCGAAGCCATGATGGTCACGATTCAATCAGAAGCCGACTTTGATAAATATAAAGGTAAACTGAAAAATGCCTTTGTGATGATTGCACCAATGCGCGAAGTCAAGGCTCATTTCAAATCGCAAGGCACACGCCTGACCGAAGAAGACCTTTGGAAAATGGCTTCGGATGAACAGGAAGGCGGCGGGCGTCAATATCCGCCTGACGTTTTAGCGCGTGCCAGAGCTGACCGCGCCTTCAGTCCGAAGCGCACAGCGTTTCTAAAATCGGAAGGTGTGGCGGCGATTCTGGATTCCGGTCGCGGTGGCGATGGCGGAACCTTATTCGTCCAACAGGGCGGATCAGCCATGCGACCTGATGAAGTTCCTGCTGTCGTTGTCGCTATTGAGCATTACGGTCGCATCGTGCGGATGCTGGAAAAAGGCATCAAGGTCAAGCTCGAAATGAACACACAGGTGAAGTATCACGAGCAGGACAACATGGCGTACAACACAGTTGCCGAAATTCCCGGTACTGACAAAAAAGATGAAGTCGTCATGCTCGGAGCGCATCTTGATTCGTGGCACGGCAGCACCGGCGCAACTGATAATGCAGCCGGATGTTCTGTTGTGATGGAAGCTGTTCGCATCCTGAAAACGTTAGGTGTCCAACCGCGCCGCACCATTCGTATCGCTTTGTGGACAGGCGAAGAACAGGGCTTATACGGATCATCGGCTTACGTGGCGAAACATTTTGGCGAACGTAAACCGCTTCCGCCCGCACCGGGACAGGAAGACCTTCCTTCGTTCATGCGTCCGCGTGGACCACTGGAGATCAAGCCGGATCATGCAAAATTGGCGGCTTATTTCAATCTTGATAATGGAACCGGAAAAGTGCGTGGCGTTTATTTGCAGGGCAATGAAGCCGTTCGTCCGATCTTTCGGGCGTGGCTGGCTCCATTCCGCGATTTAGGCGCGGCGACCTTAACCATCAATAATACCAGTGGTACGGATCATTTATCTTTTGATGGCGTTGGTCTGCCGGGCTTCCAATTCATTCAGGATGAAATTGAATACGACACGCGCACACACCATTCAAATATGGACAGCTACGAACGGATTCAGCCGGATGATATGAAACAGGCTTCCGTGTTGATGGCAGCCTTTATTTACAATGCTGCGATGCGTGATGAGAAGTTGCCGCGCAAAGCACTTCCTGCCAGCGTTCAGCAGGCAGCGACTCCAACTGTCAATACAAATGGAGCGGCGGCAGGTGCGAGCAAAACTAACAAATAATTCACCTTTGAAAGTGTGATTCTCTTAGTCCCGTAACGGTTTTGATTAACTGTTACGGGACTTGTTACAATATCAGTCAAATATGCATAAAGGTAGATTGGAAGCATTCAGCGACGGAGTGATCGCCATCATCATCACGATTATGGTACTGGAAATGAAAGTGCCGCACGGGTCGGACTTAGCTGATTTGCGCCCGCTCATTCCGGTTTTTCTAAGTTATATTCTCAGTTTTATTTACATTGGAATTTACTGGAATAACCATCATCATCTGTTTCAGGTAGTTTCGCGCATTAACGGGTCGGCACTGTGGGCGAACTTGCATTTATTATTCTGGTTATCGTTGATCCCTTTCATCACCGGATGGATGGGAGAAAATCACTTTTCGCGTTGGCCGGTCGCACTTTATGGAATCGCACTTTTTATGGCAGGATTGGCTTATTACATTCTGGCTCGTGTGTTGGTAGCGCATCACGACAGCGAATCTGCTTTAGCGCAAGCCATCGGCTCCGACTTTAAAGGGAAAATCTCGCTGGTGGTTTATGCCGTCGCTATTTTGATCTCAATGTTTAGCCCGCTCGCCGCCTGTGCGCTTTACGTGTTGGTTGCTATTATGTGGTTGGTTCCAGACCGTCGCATTGAAAAGACGCTGGCTCAATAAGTTTATCTCCGATTGTTATGAAAAAACTTTTATTATTCTTTGTCGCCCTGATTTTATTGACTGTCACTGCTGTTGCGCAGGAATTTGAAATTCGTAATTACGACCTTAAAGCGAAGATCGTTCCCGAAGCAAATGCCGTTGAAGTCAATGCAAAAATGCGACTTATCAATCTGAACGGCAAAGAATTAGTAGATAAACTACTGCTCGGAACCGGAGACAAACCGCGCCTGTCATTTTTCTTGAATCCAAAAATTAAAGTCAGCTCAATGAAAATCAATGGAGCTGAAGCCGCCTTCAAAACCTCTGAGAATCCGCGTTTGGGATTAATGTCAGTTTATGCGGATATTACTTCTTCGATTGCTTTGCTGCCGGAATTCGAGGTTGAAATCAGCTATGTCATCAATTCTGAAAGAGGCGTCGGGCTACGAATTTCAGGTTCGGAAAGTCATTTATTACCAAATAGTTTTTGGATTCCAGTGAGCCATACGCCGTATGCCGAGCACGGCGCGGATACCGCCCCGTTTATGCTGAATGTTACAGCACCTTCCGGCCAAGTTATTTCTTCCGGCAATCGCAAAGATGAAAATACTTTTGAGCAATCTCTAGCAGCGCAGCCTTACTTTTTTGCCGGAAATTATGAGGTGACAACCGCGACCGCCGCGAAAAATGCGAAGGTCGAAATTTATGCGCCGCGCGGCCTGGATGCCAACGGCAAGCAACAATTACAGCGACTTTCTGAGGAAGCTGTAAAAATTGTCAACTACTACAGTGAATATTTTGCGACGCCGCAAATGGGAGCTTTTCGCATCGTCGCTACATCAACCACCGGAATAAATTTTGCTGAATCCGGCGGCGTTGCGATTGATGAAAGTTTCTTTCGCCGCAATGTTCTGGATTTAGGAACGATAGAATTATTGGCTTCGGCGGCAGCGCGTTCCTTTATTGATGGGCGAGTTTTATTACGCGGACGCGGAGCCGGAATGATGCGCGACGGCTTACCGGTTTATATGACGGCGAATTATTTTGGTTCGCGCTTTGGTGAAGCCGAGAGAAATGCCGCTTTTGAAAGGTACCGGCGGGCGTATGAACCGTTAGCGCGTGGTTCTGATACAGCTTTGTTGATGCAAAGTTCTTATGATCGAAATTACACGACGGCGATGTATAACAAAGGCGCTCTCGTGTGGCGGCTGATCGAAACGAAATTGGGACGCGCTACTTTTGATGCGTACATTCGCTCGATGCTGGATCGCCAGCGTGTAGACGTTTTATCGTTGACCGAGTGGAAGGCTCCGCTGTGTCGTGTGGCGCGTTGTGCTAATGTGAAAAGCGATTTGACGGTCAAAAGTGCAGAGCTGAAAGACATTTTTTCACAATGGATCGAAACTGTGATTGGCCCTGATTTTGCGGTCGGGCAGCCAAAGGATGTCGCCACCGGAGTTGAATCCGCCATCGTCAATTTTGGCAACGGAGATTTAACGGTTGACGTGACTGCGAGCACTGAATCAGGCGAAAAAATTAATCGCTCAGTGGCAGTGAAGGGCGGCGAATACGGGACAATCACGTTTCCGGCAGGCACAAAAATCAGCCGCATCGAAGTTGATCCTGACAAAATTTATCCGCAAAAAGATTACAGCAATGACGTGTATCCGCGTCGCCCTTCAACGGGAGATTTATACGGACAGGCTTCGTTAGCGTTTGGGAAAAAAGAATACGCCGCCTCGGAAACAAAGTTGAAGGAGGCGTTAGCCGCTGATCCGAATGCTTCGATTGTGCAGGCGTTGCTCGGACGTGTACAGGTCATTCTGAACAAAAATGATGAAGCGCAGAAGTCTTTCAATGAGGCTTTGAAGCAAATCCCGATTTCGTTGCAAGCCTTCGCGTGGGCGCATCTGGGACTTGGCACTATTGCCCTGCAAAAAAATCAATGGGTCGAAGCCGTGAACCATTTTAAATTGGTTTCTGCTTCGGAGCAGGATCAATCAACCACAATTTCTGCCTTTGATGGAGCCTTGAAAGCCGAGCAAGGCGCGAAGTCCATTAACATTCCCGAAGATGTCCGCGCCTTCATTAAACAGCTTGATGATGCGTTATTACAAGGCACGGCGGAAGCCCTGAATCCATTGGTCGAAACCAGCAACTTGCGTGAATTCGTCAAACGTGTGACAGCGAGTAAACCAACGATTTGGGCGACTGAAATCATGCGGACGGAAGCGCTGGACTCCGAGCGCATCATCGTAGACGCGACCGTCAAAGTGAAAATTGTTGGACGCGAAGGAGCCGGGCGGGCGATTTATGTCCTAACGCGCTCAGGCGGCAAATTCAGACTCAGTGAAGTTCCGGTTTTTGATGTGAAATGAGGAGAAGGAAAGTCATGAGCTTAGCACTTTATTTTTTACGACACGGTGAAACGGAATATAGTAAAAGCGGTGGTTTCTGTGGCGACCTTGATCCTGAATTGACGGACACCGGAAAGCAGATGGCGCAGGAGTTTGCGGCTGCGTACCAGGCTTTGCCGTGGTCGGCGATATATTGCAGCCCAATGAAAAGGACAATAGCGACGGCGCAGAAACTCGGCGAATCGGTGGGACTTACCTTGCAGCTCCGTGATGGATTGAAAGAAATAAAATACGGTCAATGGGAAGGGCAGAGTACCGAGAACGTCAAGCAAAATCACCACGATGAGTATCAGCGATGGATGACGGAACCCGCGTGGAATGCGCCTCCGGGTGGCGAGACCTCGATTGAAATTGCCAATCGTTCTTCACCCGTAATTTCGGAAATTGTGCATCAATTCGCGGACGGAAACGTTTTGATTGTTTCGCATAAAGCCACGATCCGCATCATTCTTTGCAGTTTGCTTGGCATTGATTTAGGGCGTTATCGTGATCGCCTTGACGCGCCTGCCGGATCAATCAGCGTAGTGAGATTCGGACAATACGGCCCACGTCTGGAACGTCTGGGAGATCGTTCTTATATGAGCGAAGAATTGCAGGCTTTGCCTGGCACATAGCGATTCCTCGAAATCCTAAGCACAGCAGTAAAAAGTTCTGCGGTGTACTCCCTCTTTCATTTTCCATTTTCCATTTATGATTTTTCATTCTTCATCTTTCATTGCAACTACAGTGGCTTGATCCCTGACAAATGAAAAATCATAAATGGAAAATGAGTGCTGCGTCAAAATTATTGTCTAACGACTCACTCCCCTAATAAAATAATTCTTATCCCCGTGCCAACCAATTTTCGTATGCAGTGTCTATAGCTACGACAGAATGAATTGGAGAGTTCCCTGTGAGCAATGAAGACGAATTGATTCAGCGTGCGCAAAGCGGAGACCGGGAAGCCTTCGGCGTGCTGCTGCGTGCCTATCAGCGGCGCATCTATTCGCTCGCCTTGCACTACACGCGGAACCCGATGGATGCGGAAGATTTATCGCAGGAAGTTTGGATGAAAGCGTATCGGTCTTTACCGGGTTTTCGCGGTGAATCCGGTTTTTATACGTGGCTCCGGCAAATCACAATTCGTACTTTGCTCAATCAGCAACGTCCGGGGTTTTGGATATTTGGAAAAAAATCCAGCGACCGCGTTTCGTTGGATGACGTGGAATTACTGCAATATATTGAAGCCGGATTGCATGATCGGTTGTTGATTGAACAGATCAGACAGATTCTTGATACGTTAACGCCGCGCGAACGATTGATCTTTTTACTGAAACATCAGGAAGGGATGACGTATGAAGAAATCGCCGATTCCTGCGGCGTTTCCGTCGGGACGATCAAAAAAGCATTGTTCCGTACTGTCACCAAATTGCGCGATCAGTTGGGCGTGCAAATTAGAGCGAAGGCGACAGATTTGCCGCGCCCGTTAACAGAATTTCCAGAAAGCGACGGAGCGAAATGTTAGTTTCTCGAATGAGGCAGGGAGTTATGAAAAAACACGATTGCCATCAGACGCAAGAACAATTCACCGATTGGCTGTTGGCTGCTTCGATCATTGAATTCGATGGATGCCAGCTTTGTCATGAGCAATATTTGACGCTGAAAAATGCACTTGGGCAATACGATCAAGCCTTCAGTGCAATGATGCCGGAAGAAAATTACTGGAGTGGATACGAAGCAAAATTGTGGACGAAACTGGCGGCAGAAAAACAAACTTCCAGGTGGCAATTCAATCTTTGGCAGCTACGTTGGATCGTGCCTGTCGCCGGATGCGCACTATTGATTTTGTTGGCTGTTTTGAACCAGGGCGGAATCAAAAAAGATTTCAATAAAACAGCGGTTGACGTAGCGAAGGTAAATTTACAACCGGCTCTTGAAGTAAACAAAGTGAGTGATTCTTCGAGAACGAATCCGAAAAAACGTCGCCTTGAAAAGCAGAATAAATCGGAGCGAAAAGAACTTGCGCGACCACTGAATAAAAAGCCACAGTTTCTTTTTGACTCGAATCCAATTCAAGTGCGGCTGGATTCCGAAGCGTTTGTTGCGCCTGAGATTGCCATTGTGACGAGGCATTTTGAGCGAGCGCAAATGCTGTTGCGCGCCTTTCGTAATTCGCGCCCAACGGAGCACTCTAATTACGATTTGAGCTATGAAAAAACTCGTTCCCGCCGCTTGCTCTACGAAAATATTTTGTTGCGACGCGAAGCAGAAGCGCGTGGCGATTGGTCAATGGAAGAAGTCCTGAACAATCTGGAACCCTTATTGCTCGACATTGCCAATCTGCCGGAAAAAGCTACGGCGGATGAAGTGAACCCGATTAAAGAACGGATGCAAAAACAGGAAATTGTCGCCAAACTGCAATTTTATGCGCTGCCTGTGATGGTTGCGACGATGGCGGATTGACTTTGAATTACATCATTTTTATTGAGGAAATTATTTATGTTAAGAAAGAATCTGATTGCTAAATTTATGATTGCTGCGGTCTTGACGTTAGTCATTGTGCCATCAGTTTTGGCGCAATTTTTGTCCAGCGATTTCGTGAAGCTGAATCGCTTCGTCCAAACTGCGAATGCCAATGATAACGCCACAAAAGCCTTTCGCGTTGGACGTGATTTGATCGAAGACGAAAAATGGGAGCAGGCGGAAAAACGATTCCGCGATTTTCTGCGCGACTATCCGAAGCACAAAGAATCCGACGCGGCGATTTACTGGCTGGCTTTTACGCAGAAAAAACAACAACATTTTGCGGAAGCTGAACGGTTGTTGGTGAAGCTGAGCAATGATTATCCAACCTCAAATTGGCTTGATGATGCTAAAGCATTGCGGTTGGAAATAGCACCCAACACCGGCAATGTAGCGTATGTGGATCAGGTCATTCGCGCTTCGCGGCAATCACCTGTGGCTCCTGCGCCTGCGACAGCTCCGATGCAGGAACCGCGTCCAGCACCAATGCCTGCGCCTGCGATAGCAGTGACTGTTCCTGATGTCCCTGAATTTCCAATTACTCCAATTGCGCCTGCGCGGGAATTTGGCGGATATGCAGTGGCAGGGCAGGCGGCAGCGCGCAGTGGCTTGGATGAAAAAGACGAAATCAAAGCGATTGCTTTGCAAAGTCTGATGCAATCGAACCCTGAACGTGCCTTGCCTTACATTTCTGACATTCTCAAAAATGATTCTAAAGCGAGCAACGGATTGAAAGAGCATGCGATTCGTTTGCTGGGTCAATATCGCGGGCCAAACAGTGTCACGATGTTGCTTGATCTGGCGCGAAATCAATCTGATCCTAAAATTCGCCGCTCGGCAATTTATTCATTAGGCACTGTTGAGGACGATAAAGCACTTGAGTTGTTATTGGATTTAGCCACGAAATCAGATGATGCGGAAGTCTCAAAAGCGGCACTGCGAGCCTTGGCTTCGCAGCGCAATCCGAAGGCGAGACAGAAGCTGTTTGAAATTGCCCGTTCTTCCAGTAACGAAGACATGAGAGTGCAGGCGGTTCAATTCCTTGATAACAAGGGCGATGAGAGCTTTGTAGATGAACTCGTCAAAATTTATCAAACCGATAAAAGTCTGAAAGTGCGCAAGCAGGCAATTTTCAGCCTGGCACAAATGGCTGGACACGGCAGTCGGTACTATCCGGTTCCTGCTGTTGGCGGTAAAGTGGCAACCACTGTGAGTCCCGCAGAATTGCCAGGCAGAAAGAACGAATCACAGCAGAAAAATAATGAAAAGGCGGTCAAAGCTTTACTGCAATTATACGATGCCGAGACCGATGAATCGCTGAAAAATCAGTTCTTAGCTGTGTTCAGTCAGACTAATTCCAAAGAAGCACTCCAGAAATTAATGCAGATTGCCAGAAGCGATGCGTCGTTGACTCTGCGTCGCAGAGCGGTCATGTACCTCGGTCAAAGTCGTGATCCTGAAGCCGCGAAATTTATGGAAGAATTGCTGAAATAAGCAACTGCATCCTGCTGGCGTCACCGCCGTGCCAGCAGGATGCTGGCACACCTAATAAGAGAAATCGCCATGAAAATAGTAGTTCTGTTAGTCATCATTATTTCATCTTTATTGCAGACCGCCAGTTCACAAACTCCGACTGCGGCGTTCACTACCATTGAAGGCGCGACGCTCGGCATACGATTAGAAACTGCCATCAAACAAGGGCAAGCACGTGGCGCGAGGTTTTGGACAGCGTATTCCTTTGATGTTCGCCCGAACATTACGATGGATTCGGACGTGAACCTCAATGGCAATTCAACGTGGGTCAATGGCATTGAAATTAACTCGCAATCTGAAACGCGGCATCTGGCGTTTTTTCAATTGCACGAAGCTAGCGGCAATGCGATCTCCCGGTATGAAATTTATAATCTGGATCGCAAACGTGAATACAGTGGTGTTCCGGTGTATTGGCTGGGTCGGGCGAGCAACGAAGAGAGCTTGAATTTTCTCAAAGGACTGGTGGGAACAGGTGAAGATAAATTGAAAGAATGTGCGACGCAGGCGATTGCTTTGCACGACGATCAGCGCGTGGGGGCGATGCTGAAAGAATTAACGAAATCCTCAAATCCTGAACGTGTTCGCAAGACAGCAATTTTCTGGCTTGGGCACGTCGAAGGGGAACGCGAATTTCTGGCGGATTTCGTACGCAATGAACAGGAATCCATCGAAATTCGCAAACAAGCAGCCTTCGGCATCGGGATCAATAAAGACAAAGCCGCTTTGCCCTTGCTGCGAAGCCTTTATGCTTCGGTCGCGTCCTCCGAGGTAAAACGGCAACTGATTTTTGCCGCTTCGATCAGCGAAGACAAAGACGCCGCCGTAGATTTTCTCATCAACGTTGCCAGCTCCGATCAAGACCGCGAACTCAGGAAAAAAGCTCTGTTCTGGCTGGGGCAAAAAGCCGGAGAACGGAGCTTGAAATTTTTAGGCGATGTTGCGGAAAAAAATGAAGGCGACACCGAAGTGCAAAAACAAGCCGTCTTCGCGCTCAGTCAACGTCAGAAATCCGAAGCCATTCCAAAACTGATCGAAATTGCCAAAACCCATCAAAATCTGGCAGTCCGCAAACAAGCAATTTTTTGGTTAGGACAGAGCGGCGATGACCGTGCTGTGGCGTACTTCAAAGAGTTGTTTACAAAATAAAAAATGCAGAAGCCCACACAAAGTAAGGGCGTCTTCACAGTTGTAAAGACGCCCTTACTTTGTGCGGGCTTCTGCATTCAGAATAAGTTCTTCTCTACTTAATCACGACATGCAAATCTTTGTCGCGCTCAAAATTCTTCAATAAATATTCCTTATCCTTCACCATCTCGCCGGGTGTGTAGACTGCCCATTCAAAGTTGTGTCCGTGCTTGATGGCATCGGTGGGGCAAGCTTCGGTGCAGTATCCGCACAAAATACAACGTCCATAATCAATCCGATAAACCTTCGCGTAGCGGTTTTCCTGTGTGTCGCGTTCAGCGTACGGACGCGGATCATCTGCGCCTTCGATATAAATCGCATCGGCAGGACAGGCGGCTGCGCACAGAAAACATGAGACACAATTTTCTTTGCCATCGGCGTTGCGTGTGAGCATATGTTCGCCACGAAAACGCTGGAAAAGCTGTACCGGCTCTTCGGGGTAGCTGACGGTTTTCTTGGCTTTGGGGATTTGCGCGAGCGTGATGCTCATCCCCGTAGCGGTGGAGCGCGCGACATCAATGATGTCTTTGGCAGTACTGAAAATTTCGGAAAGAATGGACATAAACAAGCCTCTTAAGTGAATTTTCAAAAGAATGTGAATTCTAGCACGAAGGAGGCACTAGAGGAATTCCTCTGAACACGCTAAGATAGCTGTTTGGTGAAAATTTATGATTTATGGAGAAGTTTAATGAGTGAAGAAATTACCGAAGAAATTGTTCTGAATGCTTTGCGCACTGTCAAAGACCCTGATTTACATCGTGACGTAGTGACGTTGAATATGATCCGCGATGTCAAAATTTGCGGAGGCGTGATCGGTTTTCGTTTTGTTTTGACGACACCCGCCTGTCCCGTCCGCGACCAGCTTAAAGGGCAAGCCGAAGCCGCCGTCAAAGCCATCCCCGGTGTTGAAGTCGTCGAAATAAAAATGGATGCCGAAGTTCCGCGTGCCAAAGGCAATGTCCAAAATGAAATCGCTGGCATCGGTAATATTATAGCCGTGAGTTCGGGCAAAGGCGGCGTCGGAAAATCTACCGTAGCTGTGAATCTGGCAGTTTCGCTGCAACAGCTCGGCGCACGGGTTGGAATTCTCGACACTGATGTTTATGGCCCGAACGTACCGATTATGATGGGCGGACACGATACGCCGTTGATGAAGGGGAATAATATTATTCCGCCCGTCTATCACGGCGTCAAAACCATGTCTATCGGCTTGCTGAATCCGGGCGATAAAGCCGTCGTCTGGCGCGGTCCGATGCTGCATTCTGCTGTTCAGCAATTTCTGCGACAGGTCGAATGGGGGGAGTTGGATTATCTCGTGATTGATATGCCGCCGGGAACCGGAGACGTACAACTGAGCCTGGCGCAAACGACTGCGCTGGCAGGAGCCGTGTTAGTCACGACGCCGCAGGAAGTCGCGCTCGGCGACGTGCGCAAAGCCTACAGTATGTTCGAGCAATTGAACGTTCACATTTTAGGCATCGTCGAAAACATGAGCTATTTTGAGGTTCCGACGAATGGCGAACGCTACTATATTTTTGGCAACGGCGGCGGTGAAGCGTTAGCCGAAAGATACAACGTTCCATTTTTAGGTGGCGTCCCGATTGCGATCAACGTCCGCGAAGGCGGTGACCTCGGCGTCCCCGTAGTCATTGGCGATCCTGACAGCGCACAGGCGAAAGCCTTCAAGCAAATCGCGCAAAATGTGGCGGCGCAGGTGAGTATTGCGGCGGTGAAAACGAATCGTGAATTGCCAGTGCTGAATATTAAGCGAGCGGGATAAAAGAATAGACCGCCGATCACGCGGATGAAGCGGATTTTCGCGGGTCTGAATCGTAATAAATTCAGATCCGCGTAAACCCGCCTGATCCGTAAAATCCGTGGTCTATTCTTCATGAAACTGGAAATTTCCTTAAAATTTCGCTATATTTGAACTTCGCCAGTAAAGGAGAGAATTGCTAATTATGATCTTTGATGACTCTCCTGAAATTTCGGCGGCGCAGGTCGAAGCGGCTCTGGATCGAATCCGTCCAGCCCTCATTTCAGACGGCGGCAACATTGAATTAGTAGCTATTGAACCGAATGGCGATATTCGTGTTAAAATGAAAGGTGCTTGCGTGGGATGTCCGAGTTCGACGATTACGTTGAAAAGTTTAGTCGAACGAACGCTGCGCGAAGAAGTCGCTGGATTTGGTGAATTAATTACGCAATCTTAGGTTTTTTACAAGGAGAATATAATTATGAATTTAGCATTGACTGAAACTGCTGTGAGCGAAGTTAGAAAATTTATTGAAGCCGAAAACCCCGGCGAATTAGGCGGATTACGCGTTCGCGTGACTCCCGGCGGATGTTCTGGATTTCAATACGCCATGAACATCGAAGAAGCTCCGGCGGAAACCGATGAAGTCGTCGAAAAATCTGGTCTGAAAGTTTTCGTGGATATGTTCAGCGCACAATATCTCGACAATATTGAAATTGATTACGTCAACAACGTGATGGGATCAGGATTTACATTTAATAATCCGAACGCCACTGGCGGCTGCGGATGCGGAACTTCGTTCTCGGCGTAACATTTGCGAAGCAAATTAAAGCTCCCCTCCTGTCTTAGGAGGGGTGTCCGCAGGACGGGGTGGTCAACTACTCGCAAGATTTCAACCACCCCCAACCCCTCCTTTGAAAGGAGGGGAGCTTTTAGGTTTCGTATTTTTTTCTCAAAAGGCAAAAGGACTCCCTTTTGACATTTGCCTTTTGATTTTCCCATGCCCAAACTCACCGGATCAAAAACCAGTGAAAATCTGAAAGCCTCCTTCGCCGAAGCCGCACAAGCTTCGCGGCGGTATTTATATTTCGCACGCCAAGCCGATGTCGAAGGCTACTCCGACGCTGCCGGAATGATGCGCGATATGGCAGAAGGCGAAGCCAATCACTCGCAAGGCAGCCTGGATTTTTTACGCGAAGTCGGCGACCCGACAACAGGTTTGCCATTCGGCACAACCCAACAAAATCTGAAATGTGCGATTCAGGATGAAAGCTATCAGGGCGATGAGATGTACATCCAATTCGCCCGGGCTGCGCGTAAAGAAGGCTTCGATGAAATTGCGGAATGGTTTGAGACGTTAGCGCGAGCAGAGAAGGCGCATGCGGAGAGATTTCGGCAAATGTATGCGGCGACGTTTGAAGAGTAGCCGGGGGTAGGAGTTACTTAAACAAATAGTACAAAGAGGTAAGTATGATTTTTCGTGTGATCAAGGGTGGTGTGGCAACTCCTGATAGTAAAATTAGTCTTCGATGTCCAGGATGTCGCCAACAAGCAACTCTCGAACAATATAACAATGTAAACGATGTATTATCTGGAGGACAACCTCAAGTGCTATTAGGGCAACGTCGTTGCCCTAATCCAGAATGCCATGCTCATATATTTTTCGCATCTACGAATGGTAAGGTGCGTGTTTCATACCCATCTGAAAAGATTGACTTCGATTCTACAAATATTCCAACTGCGATAGTTCAAGCTCTTGAAGAAGCAATTACTTGTCATGCAACACAGTGTTTTATTGCTGCTGCAATTATGGTACGGAAAACGCTTGAGGAGTTATGTCGAGAGAGAGGGGCAACAGGAAAGAATCTCAAAGATAGAATTAAAGCATTAGGTTCAAAAGCAATTTTGCCGCAAGAATTATTAGATGGGCTGGATGATCTACGACTACTAGGAAATGATGCGGCACATATTGAGTCTCAGGAATTTGACAATGTTGGAAAAGAGGAGGTTGAGATTGGTATTGAGTTGGCAAAGGAAGTACTCAAGTCTGTTTTTCAATACGCAGATTTACTAAATCGCTTACGCTCATTGAAAAAGTAAAAATGATAACTCTCGCTAATATTATATGTCTATCCAAGCCGTCAACACCTCCATCATCAACATCACCACGCCACGCGATTTCGGCGATGTTCGCGCCGAGCATAATGCCTTGCTTCACTCCGCTGCCGTAGCCGAAATTCCGTTCACCGCGATCCTTGAACTCACGGGGAAAAATTCCATTCAATTCATTAACGGCTTAATCACGAATGACGTGAAAGCCCTGCAAACAGGGGATGGAACGCTCGCAGCGTTTTTGAATGTGCAAGGGAAAATTCTCAGCCTGTGCCGTTTTTATCAGGTTGGAGAAAAGCTTCTGATTGAATTCAGCGACGTGAATCGGGAAACGATTTTTAAGAATCTGAGCCGCTTTGTACCCGCCGGAGAATTTTTTGTCAAAGATGTTTCAGATGAGAAAAATGTTCTGACAATTCAAGGGCCGAACGCTGCTGCATTGCTCGCAAAATTAACCAATCAAACCATCGAAGCCGAGCCGGAATATCGAAATTTTTCTGCTACGATCAACGACGTAGAAATCCTCATCGCTTCACATTTTCGCGGCGCGGCGAACGGCTTTGATCTCTTCGTTTCAGCAAATTCCAAAGCCGAAATTTTGAATAAAATTATCGAAGCTGGAGCCGTTGCCGCTGGCAGTGAAGCACTGGAAATTTTTCGTCTCGAAGCCGGAACTCCGCGTGACGGCGTAGACTTTTCCGATGCGAATATTTTGCTTGAAACCGGGCTGGATAAATCAGTCAGTTACACCAAGGGTTGCTATCTTGGACAGGAAGTAATCGCCCGTATTCATTGGCGCGGACAGCCTAAGCAGCAATTGCGCGGATTATTGATCGAAGCTGAAAACGCTCCCGAAAAAGGGACAGAATTGTGGGCGGAAGACGGCAAAAAAATCGGCGAAATTACCAGCAGTGTGAAGAGCCTCGCGCTGGATCGTTTCATCGCGCTCGGCTACGTCCATCGTTATTATTTGACGGTGGGAACGAAATTTATTTTAAAATCCGGCGAGACCGAAATTGGTTCAGCAACCGTAGCCGAAACTCCATTCAAAGCATGAACGAAACACCTTCCAAATGGGATTTAGAAGCGGCGGAAACGGCGTACACCGTGATCGCCAGCTACGTTGAGCATACACAAATTTCAGGCATTATTATTGCGCTGTTAGCCAGCCACATCGGCGAAGAACGCTTGAAACCACTCGTCGAAAGTGAGCATTGGAAAAATTATATGGCAAGCAAGCGCGATCTCGAAGCCGCGCAGAAAGATATTCAAACGCTCACGAAAATGATGGAAGAAATGGGAACAGAAAGAATAGACCACGGATGACGCGGATAGAGCTGGTTTACGCGGATCAGAAAATTCAGACCCGCGTAAACCCGCCTGATCCGTCAAATCCGTGGCCTATTGTATTGCTCCCAACACGTCAAATTATGAAAAGTATAAATTCACCAAAATTGGTTTTCATAGCGATTTTATTGGGCTTTACTTCACTCTCAGCTTCCTACGCGCAAGACGTCGCGCCGCTGTCCGCCAAAGATCGCAAGCAGGTTGCCGAGCAGGTTTGGGAAACGGTAAACGATAAATATTACGATCCAAAATTGAACGGAATTGATTGGAAAGACATCCGAAAAAAATACAAAGATCAGCTTGAAAACGTTGCGAATGATGCGGAATTTTATCGCTTATTGAATTTAATGGTCAGCGAATTACACGACGCGCATACGCGGATTCGTGATCCTTACAAACGAATTTTATTTGATCGAATGGAAGCGGTTTCTGCTGGAATTTCCATCGGTGAAGTCGAAGGGCAAAATGTCATTCTGAATGTCATCCCCGGTTCTGACGCTGAGAAAGCGAAGATTAAATCCGGGATGATCGTCCGCGCCATAGACAAAAAGCCTCTCGAAGAACGCCTTAACGAAATTGCCAAAGGAATCATAAGTTCGTCGTCCGACCGCGCTACGAAAACGATGATTTACAACGCGTTGCTGGACGGTGTCGAAGGCGCAAAGGTGACGCTGTGGCTAGAGAATCCTGACGATGCCACGAAGGTGATGGAAGTCGAATTGACGCGCAAAATTTATTCTACGGCGGTGCAGGTGACGAGTACGAAATTGAATTCGGGCTATGGCTACATTCGCCTCAATCGTTGGAAAGACCCCGCGCATGAGCAATTTCGACAGGCGTTGCTTGAGCTGCGCGACACGCCGGGATTAATTATTGATCTGCGTGGCAACGGAGGCGGGTCGCCTTCAGAAGTTCACGGCATTGGTGGGTATTTTTTCCCGAATTCCGTTTCGTTCGGGAAATTTATTCGTCGCTCCGGTCGTCCGGTGGATATTGAAAGCGGCAAACCCGGCGTGCAGATTTATCAGAATCCCGTAGTGATTTTGATGAACGAATCTTCCGGCAGCGGCTCCGAATTATTCGCCGCCGCGATGCAGGAACTAGGGCGCGCCGTAGTCATCGGACGCCAAAGCTGCGGCTGTCTGCTGGCTGCGACACGAAGAAAATTAACCGGCGGGAGCGAACTCAACGTCAGCGAATTCAGCTACGTTTCCCCGAAAGGAAATCGAGTCGAAGGCAGCGGCGTGACGCCTGATGTCGTAGTCCCGCAGACGCTCTATGACATCCGCGAACGCAAAGATTCTGTGCTGGCGGAAGCGGAACGGATTTTGAAAAATGGGAAGCAACCGATGGTTGAGAGTCGGTGAAATCACGGGTGACTGATTCAAGTATTTTACTCCTAAATTTATCGTATGTATGACGCAACCAAAATAATTCCAGAAGATTTGTATAGCTTCCTTGCAATCAATGAAGGTCGCCAGATCGTATTTGACCGCACGTTACAACCCAATTTGGAAGTTGTTTCGCTTCAGTTTTATGCACCGAGTGAATTGAAACTCCGCACATTTACACTTGATACTTATGATTACTATTTAAATCATAACGAGCCAGGAAATGACCCTGAACTTCGATATGACATTGAGGGTGTTGATCTTGTGCGAGCCTGTAATAGCTATGAACCGGAAGGCATTTTGGTCTATTTTCCGACACTTCAGGAATATGGCTGCTGGGACTGCGATCATTTAATCATCACAATGTTTCGCGATGTTTGCTGGCGTGAAATTGAGCAACGCTTAGCGAAGTATGTCAACGCACAATGGTATCCTGACCAAGAGGAGCAATGCTTACTACGCCCTTGGGATGATAAGCGTTTTGAAAATGTTAAGGCGCGTCCTTCACAATCGTAGGCCTAAACAAAGAAAAAATTATGAACCAACGAATACGACTCGCATTAGTTAGTTTCTGGCTAGGCGCGATGGTGTTGTTTACTACGTCGGTGGCGCGGGCTGCGTTTGCGGTGCTTCCTACGCGGCGGATGGCGGGGGATTTGGTGTCGCCGATTTTGCTGGAGCTTGAATATTTTGGCTTGGCGATGAGCGCGCTTTTAATAGCGTTGCTCTTGCTTTCGCACGAAGTCAAACGTACAAGTTATTACGTTGAATTATTCACGTATTTGCTCGCGCTGCTTGGTACGGCGACGGCGCGATTTGTCGTCGCAGCGAAAATCCATGACATCCGCGCGACCTTCGGCGACAAGCTGGATACGCTCGCGCTGACTGATCCGACGAAGGTTTTATTCGGGCAGTTACATGGGCTTTCGGTGGGCTTGACCGGACTGAATATGATTCTGGCTTTGGTCGTGATTGTGGTGTTAGTGCGAGCACAGCGAACAGAAATGGTTACAGAA
>JAYVZE010000225.1:0-10201 GCA_043783625.1 Blastocatellia bacterium
TCGCGGCGCTGGAGCAGTTACAAAAGACACCGTCTTTGATCAAGCAGTTTTTCCATCATCCCGCCGTTGCTTTTTATAACTAACTACCGCACGGCAGTAAAACGCTGCTCGCTCACCTGGCGGGAAGTACAATTAATCGCCAGCAGGAGACCTCGCCAAATTCGTTGGCATCGCTATGCTCGCCAACGGCAAGCGAGACGCTTGCGCCCCGTCGTCTTTTCCAATCAGTGCAATATTTTTTTAATCTCTTCAATAATCGCTGCCATTTCGTCGTCCGTATTGAAAAAATGAGGCCCGATTCTGATCCCGGCATTGGGTCGAAAATCCACCATAAAATTTCGTCGTTCAAGTTCCTGCACGATTTCCTGCGCACGAGGTACGTCAATAATTACTGAGCCGCCGCGTTGCTTCGCAGCTAATGGCGAATTTATTTTCCAACCCGTTTCCAGAGCTTTTTCGAGCAACCACGAAGTTTGCCGGATGGATTGTTCACGGATTCTTTCGACTCCGATTTCGTTAATCATATCGTAGCCCGCCGAAGCTGAGTACAACGCCGGAATCGCCGGAGTTCCCTGCAAAAAGCGGCTGGCATCATTCGCATATTCAAGCTCCGGCTCAAACGCGAACGGAGATTTATGCCCTGCCCAGCCAGTAATTTTCGGCGCAAGTTTTTCAATTAAACCAGGATTCACATAAAGCCATCCCGCGCCCGGCCCGCCGCATAACCACTTCACCGAACCGCCTGTCGCGAAATCAACGCCCAACTCAGTCACATTCAGCGGAACCGTTCCCGCCGATTGATAGGCATCGAGAACCACCAAAGCTCCAACCGAATGAGCCTTGTCAATAATCGGTTTCACGTCCTGAATATAGGCACTTCGGAACAGTACGTGCGAAAGCGGAACGAGCAATGTCTGTTCATCAATCGCGTCAATCATCCGTTGCGTATCAATCGTAATTCCGTCATCACTGGCGACGCGCACTACTTCGATTCCGGCTTCTTTCGCATACGCATCGTAGACGTGCATGACCGAAGGAAAATTCAATGCTTCATACACAATCTTTTTGCGGCGTGTGCGATGCAGGTCAAAGCACGAAATAATAATCGCCTGCGCTATCGAAACATTTTGATGCATCGTCACGGAGCCGGACGCCGCGCCGATGATCGAAGCAATTTTATTGCCTACAGTAATCGGCATTTCCCACCAGCCTTCGCCCCACGCTCTGACGCCGCGTGTCGCCCACGTGTCGGCGAATTCCAGCAGGCGTGTGCGAGCCGCTAATGGCATCGCTCCGAGGGAGTGATTAATCAGATAAACGGATTGCGATAAGATGGGAAATTGCTCACGATATGATAGTAGTTCAGGCATAATGATTTTTTATTAGAAGCGACTATAAAGTATAGTTAGCCGTAGGATAATAACAATTGAAATGAGCTTGCTATGATAACAAAAACAATATCACTTTTCCTACTAATTCTAATGCTGGGTGGAATCGCCTATGCACAGAAAAACAAAAGAACAACCAACGAAAAACTGACAATGAAAACGGCACGACTCCACATTGACGGCTTCATGAAAAGTAAAAGTGGCGCGGTCTGAATGGCTTGACCGGAAACGGTCAAACAAGCCCTGGAAGGGCTTGACGCTGTCACAAAAATCGAAGTGTTACTAGACCGGGACGAGTTCCTCGTGACCTATAATCCTGCTAAAGCTGATACGAAGCTGTTGATAGCAACAGTCAAGAAATCTGGCTATACGGCACGGGTCATTTCTGGCAAAAATAAATCATCTGCAACGATGATGACGGCTTTGCCACAAGGCTTCCCCTTACTGGACGAAGCACTGGCAAAAGCAAAAGCCGAAAACAAACCAATCGTTCTCGACTTAAACGCTGAATGGTGCGCTCCGTGTCGCAAACTGGAACGACTTACATTTCCAGACCCGAAAGTAAAACCCCTACTGGAACAAACTGTCTTTCTCAGAATTGACACTGACAAATATCCTGACATTGCTCAACGGTTGGGCGTCGAGGGGTTGCCAGACATCCGGTTTGTCTTGCCTGACGGAACAATCATCCGTCAATTACGCAGCTTCCAAGATGCCGAATCGTTTGCTGTCGAGCTAGAACAATTACTACAGAAAGTAACACGCAAATAAGGAACTTTGAATGTCAGAAGAAAATTGCATTTTTTGTAAAATCTCCGCCGGAGAAATTCCGGCGAATAAAGTCTACGAAGACGAAAAAGCGTTAGCCTTTTATGATTTAACACCGCAAGCTCCGATTCATTTGCTGATTATTCCGCGTGAGCATTTGGAATCGCTGAACGATGCGGGCAAAAGCGATGAAGCATTGTTAGGGCATTTGCTGCGCTTAGCTCCCAAGATTGCCAATCAATTAGGGATTGCCGAAAACGGATTTCGTACCGTGATTAATACGGGTGTTGACGGCGGGCAAAGTGTGTTTCACCTGCATGTTCATTTGCTGGGAGGCAGGATGCTGAACTGGCCTCCGGGGTAATCGTTCAGAGTTACGCATTTATGCGTGTGGCACAATGCAGCAAAGACCGCACGCGTAAACGCGTAACGCTGAACTAATACCGCAAAATCGCAGCACGTCCGATCTTCCCTAGAACTCTCCCGATTTTCTTGCCTTTTGGCTTCTCTTCCGACCCGAAATATGTGGTCTCCGGTTTCCCCAAATCTTCATCGCCTTTTTTCTCTTTCAGGTAGCGCTGGAACAGAGATTTAATCGTATTGGAATAATTCGCAGCCTGCATAAATTCTTCGCGCAGGTCATTGCTTGAGGCAAAACGAAACCGATATTTTTTGCTGTATTGTTTGAGGATTCCAAAAAACTGCTCGTCGCCAAGTTCCTTTCGCAAGGCGTGAAAAAGCATTGCGCCCTTCGCTTGCACAATCGCAGAAAATTGCAACAGGCTTTTATAATCCTTCGCGGGCTTCGCCACTTCCAAATCAATTCCGCCGAGCGAACGATACACCTGATAGGCCGATTTTAATTGACGATTAATCGCTTGTTCTCCGACTTCTTTCCCATAGACGGATTCGTAGTAATACGTCGCCGCAAAACTTGCCAGAGCCTCATCCATGTACGGTGTTTTTTGCGAATCACTCCCGACCAGATTGCCCCACCATTGAAAGGCGATGCTCTGCGCGGTGGTGAATTCCAGCGCATTTTTCACGACATCGGATTGCTGTCGAATCATGCCAGGTAAGCGTGCCGCTTCGGGCGAATCGAAATCTACGCAGTAGGCCTGTGCGATGACCACCAAGCCGGGAAATTCAATTCCGCCAAGTCCCGCCGGCAGCGGCAATTCGACGATATTGAGCTGCGAAAAAGGATAATCCCCAAACGCGGCACTATAGCTTTTTAGTGAACCCGCCGCGATCTGTGAGATTTTCGCACCGACGGCTTCATCTCCAGCCACGTGATGAACGGCGACTTCGACGTTGCCAACTTTCTGGCGAATCGTTTTAAAATGATCCCCGAAAGCCAGGGCAAAGCCACGCAAATTTTCACCCGCGAACGTCTGAACAACCAGTTTATCTTCTTTGATTTTTGAGCTGATAAGAGAACCGGAAGCAATCACGGCAACGTTGCTCTCCAAGGTGACATTCACTTCGTAGTTGGCAACCTCGCTGCTAACCATTCCACCGACGCCAACCGCCAGACCCTGATTATTCGTCGTCGTTTCCGGTGCGGCTAACAGTGGATAGAAATATCCAAGTAACATGGTTTGGTCACAGGCAAAGAAAATATCTCTGGAATCTCGCTGTCGCTGTTCGTCGCTCAGGGCATCGTTGGCTTCTTCTAAAAAATTCGCCAGCAAAGTTGTTTCTTCCCGCTGCATACGCGGAACACGCGAAGCAAAATCTATGATTAGCTCAAGCGTTCTGCCGGGATAGAGCTTAAACGGCAATTTAATTTGAAGAATTGAATTGCGTGCTTTGAGAGCAAATCTGACGGATTCACCTTTTTTGAGCTGATATTGAAACGGAGGCAGTGCTACGCCTTGTACTGAAAGAGAAGGGAAAGCCTCATCTTCCTGTCCAATATTTGGATAAAGATGAAAATTTATCTGATCCAGTTCCCGGCGCGTCGAATTCGTAAAGCGAACCGTTTCACGCCCCGTGAAGTACTGAGCGGAGGTATCAACCTGTAAATCTATCTTGTAGCTTTGGCCTGAAAATGAAGGATAATCTACCTCGCCATCTTTTGCTTCCACGCACGGATTGAATAGCCAACAAAAGAGAAGCAACGAAACGCGCCCCAATAAAAAAAGAATCTTACTTTTCACAAGCGTATTGTAATGCAACTGCCGCCAAATAGCGCACCTCAATAATAAATTTCAATTTGACGCTGCGGAACTCGTATTGTAATATCCCCAATTCGTGAAACACGCCTTTTGACAATTTAAGCCGACTTAGCTCAGCTGGTAGAGCGTCTGATTCGTAATTAGAAGGTCATCGGTTCGAATCCGATAGTCGGCTCCATTCCTTTTTTTGATTGGCAATCAACCACTGCTTAACTTTCAGCATCGAACGTCTTGTGGCAAAATTCTAGTTCCCCCTGGGAAAAATATTATGACTACCAGACGAATCATTAAAATCATCGCGCTCACTGCCCTGCTCATGCTTGGAGCCTTGCAAACTATCGGGCATCCAAGCTATCTCAATCTTTATGCACTTGATCCGCGCTCCATGGCTGAGAAACGAACAGATTGCGCCATTTGTCACACTCCGACGGCCAAACAAACTGATCCGAATTTTCTGTCCGTCTTTGGTAAATCATTCAGGGATAATGGATTCATTATTACCAGCCAGATGCGCGATCAGTTTATTGACCTGTTCAATTCTGCTGACAAAGAAGTCGGTGGCATCATAACCGACGTGATCAAAATGACGACGGAACAAGTCATTATTAATATTACGGTCAAAGACCCCAAAGGAAAATACATCACGGGGCTGGATAAACGCGCTTTTAAATTAATGGAAGACGGTGATAAGCAGGACATTTCTGCTTTTCAAAATGAAGATGCTCCGCTCGCCGTGGCAGTCGTCATTGATACTTCCGGCAGCACGCTCGTAAAAGACCTGGATCGCATTAATAAATCAGTACTTGATCTAGCCAACCGGCTGGACCCTGATGACGTACTTTCGATCTATACTTTTGGCGAAGGCGGGGCACAGCAAATCCGGGATTTCGCTTCGAGCATTAATGACCTGAAACCTTTGCTCAAACAACTTCGCGGTCAGGGCGATTCGCCGATGTACGATGCGGTGCTACGTGCTACTCAGGATTTAAAGAAACGCCCCGAGCGTCGCCGTGTACTCATTTTGATTTCTGATGGTGCTGATACGACCAGCCAGAAAACCTTGCACGAAGCCGGGCGCGATACGTTTCTCGCCGGAGTTGCCATTTACTCCATTGATTTGGTGAATACGAAAGGTGAAGCAAAACGCTCACCGGAACGTCAATCAGGAGCCACCGCACTGCGACAATTAGCCGAAGAAACAGGCGGCCGATACATCACCGCGAACGGTGGATTTTTCACCACAAGCCGAGGTCAGCTTAAAAAGATTTTCACTGATCTGATTGACGAGTTACACAAGCAATACACCATCGCCTACGAATCATCAAATGCCCGCAGCGCAGGTCGTTGGCGCACCATCAGAGTCAATTTGGAGCAAGGAGATTTGAATGCACGAACCCGTCTAGGGTATCGTGAAGGAGTCAAGCAATGACGAATGAATTAAGATTTCATCTGAACTGGAAAGAATATTTCACAGCGGAAAGATACATGCTTTCGTATTACGGGATTCTTTCGCCGGAACGAGCCGCCGCGATAGTTTTTTTCGTTGGTGCATTGGTTTTTTTCATTCTCAACCTGCCTCCCGTTCTGTGCGGAGTGATACTTTTTGCCAGCGTCTTTTTCTTCTGTACGCCTTATTATCGCCGCCTCGGATTACGGCAACGATGGAAACGGGAACCCATCCTGCAAGCTGAACATTTCGTCAGTTTCAACAAGCTGGGAGTGCATTATTTACTGCACGGAATTGAATCCAATCTTGATTGGAAATTCTATCAAAGCTGGATGGAAACCCCTGACGCTTTCCTCTTAATTTATCGCAAAGATGTCTTCAACATGATTCCGAAGCGTGCGCTTGAAAGCGAAGCACAGCAAACCGAATTAAGAGAACTACTTTCCTCAAAACTCAAAAAACAGTAGCAATTTCACCATTCCAGCCATGACACTTGACGAACAGATTTCATACCTGACCAAAGGCGCAGTTGACGTTATCCGCCCCGAAGACCTCAAAGCAAAATTAATCAAAGCCGACAAACTCGGCAAAAAACTTCGCGTCAAAGCCGGGTTTGATCCGACCGCACCTGACCTGCATTTAGGTCACACCGTTTTGATTAGAAAAATGCGCCACTTTCAGCAACTTGGTCACGATGTCATTTTTCTGATTGGAGATTTCACCGGATTAATCGGCGACCCGACCGGACGCAATGCGACGCGTCCGCCATTGACAGTTGAGCAAATCGCCGAGAACGCCGAAACCTATAAAACACAGGTCTTCAAACTGCTTGATCCTGAAAAAACGATCATTGATTTCAATGCGCGATGGATGAATCAATTCACGCCGATTGATTTCATCCGGCTCACCGCCAAAGCTACCGTAGCGCAAATGCTGGAACGTGACGATTTCACCAAACGCTATCAAAACGGCGTTCCGATCAGTGTCCATGAATTCTTGTATCCGCTCGTGCAAGGCTACGATTCTGTCGCGCTCGAAGCCGATGTCGAACTTGGCGGAACGGATCAAAAATTCAACCTCTTGATGGCGCGAGAAATTCAACGCGCTTATGGACAGGAACCGGAAGTCATTATGACTACGCCGCTGCTGGAAGGTCTGGACGGCGTCAATAAAATGTCAAAAAGTCTGGCGAATTACATCGGCATCGCCGAAAACCCCGACGAAATTTTCGGCAAAGCCATGAGTGTCAGCGATGATTTGATGTGGCGTTATTACGAATTATTAACCGATCTTTCCGTCACCGAAGTCGCACAAATAAAGGCTGCCGTCGCCGATGGATCAAAACATCCACGCGCTGCCAAAGTTGAATTAGCCAACCGCATCGTCACAGATTTCCATTCACAAGCTGCCGCTGATACGGCGGAATCAGAATTCAATCGTCGCTTCCGCGAGCATCAGGCTCCGAGCGATTTGGAAACGATGCAAATCTCGACGGCGGAAACTTCCATTAAAATTGTTGACCTGCTGGTGCAAGTGAATCTCTCCGCCTCAAAAGCCGAAGCGCGAAGATTAATCGCGCAAGGCGGCGTCAAAGTGAACAACACAAAAATTTCCGATGCTGCGCTGCTCATCGAAATTGCAACAACGGCGGAAGTTTTGCTTCAGGTTGGAAAACTAAAATTCCTCAAAGTTAAATTCAATTGACTGGATAGTTAGTATATTATTTTCCCCTCAGCCCTTGACAGCCATCGAAGGTTGTATGTTATGGTCTGCCCTTCTCAAATTGTCAGCAAAGAAACTCCGCCTTTTGTTGTTAGCCATTGTGATTTTTTGAGACAGTAGTCAGCGATCAAAGCGATATTTTTTATTTTGGGTGGTAAGCCGAAGAGACGGACTGGTGATGAATTTTCAAGTGAACGCAAAAACTCAGGTTGTTAATAGTCAATCCTGGTGCGCCTGTGCCACTGACAACACCGCTCCCATCCTCCCCCCCCAGCAATTCCCGTACCAAATAATTCTTTTCAAGCCAGGAAATTTTCACCCGATCTTACTGAACAAATATCGGGGACGAAGTCTGCCTGTTTTTACTTTTGGAGCAACAACCCATGTCTGATTTATCCCGCGTTTTCTCAACCTTTTCATACGCGCTAAAAAATTCTCGCCGTGTTAACTTGCTACACTATGCACGCCAATCGTTAGCCATTGCCCTGATGCTTTCGTTAGCATTTCCGCAAACGGTTTGGGCGGATACTGTTTCGACGGTGAATGCTTTCAGTTTGACTTCGCTTTGGGCGCAGATCAAGGGAGTTGCATCAGCCAAAGAGTCGACTTTGATGGACCCGCTCGAACGCCCTAATCCGACCGATGCGCCAAGAATTAAAAGTAAGGACAAAGAAGAGCAGAAAAGCAGAGTCACCAAATTAGACAGCAGTTTGCCGAACAAAATCCAGTTGGAGACACGCGAGAAAATGAATTTTTCTGCCGTGCCAGTTGATAGCGACAACAAAGCTTTACAGGGGCTAGAAGTTGAATATCAATCCTCGAATCCTGAAGTCATCTTCATCAAAAAAAATGGCGAAGCTTGGGGCGCAAAGCCGGGGACGGCAGAAGTTATTGTCAGTGCCGGAGCGGGACAACTGCGTTATCAGGTTACTGTCGTTGCGCCAGCCAAACCACCAAGAAAAGGTGAACAGAAAATCGGTAGTAATTCAGGCGGGGCAAAAATCTATAAATCGCCTGTCAAGTTTTCCAAAACACGCAATATTGTTCGCACTTACAAAGGTCGAAATACCTTGAAAAAAGTTAGCATGACAATGCAGGGTGGTGCGCCTCCGCCTGCCAATCACCAGCCCTTACTGATTGGCAGACCGCCGTTAAAAACAGAACCGGGGTCAGCGAATCCACCTGTAGCGATGGATGGCACAGAACGCCCCGGCAGCGCGGATTTCAGTTTTAGCGCACCTCTCTTTAGTCTCCCCGGACGCGGGCCGGACGCCGCGCTTGATCTTTTCTACAACAGCCGCGTCTGGAACTATACTGGTTTGTATTATTTTGATGAAGATAAAAACTGGGTGTCACCGGGGTTTTCGCTGGGTTATGGCAAGATGACCTTTACGGAACTTGGCGCCTCCGGGCAGGGTAATTTTCAGTCTGTCAATTTGATTACCTCAGATGGAACGCATCATGATTTTTTTGAAACTTCCACACCCGGTAACTGGGAAACCAGTGATGGAACATTCATCAGATTTGTCGAAACCAGCCCTCATCAATGGCTGCGTCCGTACTCTTCAACCATCGGAACTTTGATTTACCCGAACGGTTTGCGAATGGAAATCGGTGCAGGCTCTCAAACCTATTATAACCCTTATCCACCGCCTTATTACTGGCGTACCGGGGAAGCCTTTCCCACCAAAATTACTGATCGTAATGGAAATTTTATTACGGTTAATTATCTCAGCAATGTCGGGCCAAAAATTAACACTATCGTAGATTCGCTCAATCGGTATGTGCGCTTTTATTACGATTCACTGGGAAGTTTACTTGAAATCACCACGCCGGGATATGCCAATGCTTCGGAACGTAGTGCTGTCAGAATTTTCTATCAGGACTTAACAATCAACCCAAGTTTTAGCAACTGGAATGGAAGTCAGGTTCTCTCGCCAAGTACCAGAAAGGTAATCCAGTATATTTATTATCCCGGCACTGCCAATGCTTACAAATATGATTACTCCAGTTATGGCATGATTTATAAAACAACCAAATTGAGTGGGTTTGCAATTTATCCTGACCCTGTCATCGGTAATCCAAATGCTACAATAAATTATGAGGGTGAGGCTGCTGCAACCACGACTTATAACTATCCGACTACATCAGGCAATTTATCTGATGTGCCAAAATTTACCACGCGTACCGATGATTGGTCTGGCAACACAACAGGCGGCCCTGTCGTCACAACATTTGCCACTGACCCTGCGCTTGGTACTTCAACCGTCACAACCCCGGATGGTATGCAAACCATCACAAGTAAAGTTGCCAGCGGTAGCGGCAGTGGGCAAATCGGTCAGACCGAACTCAAGAAAAATGGCATTTTGTATTCTAAATCGGTGATTGAGTATGATGCGGCGAACTCTACGCAAATAAAGAAAATCACGACTACTAACGATAAGAATCAATCCAAATCGGTTGAGTATGGCTACACCACCTACAACAACGTCAATTTGCTCATTGAGAAAGACTTTAGCGGTGTCGAAGTACGTCGTACCGAAACGACTTATGAAACAGGCACTGGCTGGACGAATCGGCGTTTATTGAATTTGCCAAAAACTGTTCTGGTGAAAGATGCTGCTGGAACCGTTGCTTCAAGGATGGAATATACTTACGACAACGCCGACACAGGCGTGAATGGTGGTAATTTATTT
>JAYVZE010000226.1:0-19853 GCA_043783625.1 Blastocatellia bacterium
TATACTCCGCAAAAAACCAACATTTCGTTGGAGCCGACCCGCTTTGAGCGTTCGGTTAGCCGACGCTGCAAAGCGTGCGGCTCAACTCCACCATTAGGCGTCCCCCATACATCGATAGGTAGGATCAAGCTAATGAAAATATTTCTATACAGGATTGCGCAAGGAGCCATATATACTGGCCTGTTCGGTATAGGATTAGGCATTGTTAATAGCCAACAGTCACCAATAATCGGCGGTATAGCTCTTACTATTTTGGGTTTTATTGTAACTATGGTACTGGGTTCCAAACCGTCTTCATCTTCTAACTTGATAGCTGCTATCGAAAGCGGTGATGTGGACAAAGTCAAATCCTTGTTAATGGCAGGAGCTAATCCTAATGATACAGATACATCTGATAGCACTGCACTACGTCTTGCCGCTAGAAATGGGAAAGCTGAGATTGTTCGCGCTCTTATACAAGCAGGTGCCAATCCGAACTATATGAGTCAAGATGGGGGGACACCGCTAATTTTTGCCGCAATCAATGGTGATCCAGTCATTGTTGAGGATATTCTCAGAGCAGGGGCCAAGCCAGACTTGGGTGATTGGCAGGGCGCGACAGCATTAGGGTGGGCTAACCTCCATGGGCATATTGACATAATCGGGCTTCTGATTGGTGCTGGAGTTAATATTTATCGCGTAGGAAATGCAGGCAGCAGCCCTGAGCTATTGTTTTATGCCGCCGTTTCAACAGGTCACATCAATGTAGTGAAGAAGCTTCTTGAGCGTGGAGCTGACCCTAACTTAACAGCCTCACCATCTGATGATGAGTTATTAGTACCATTAGTAGGCGCGGTTAAATCGGGGAATACTGATATCGTTGAGATGCTTCTCAGCGCAGGGGCAAATCCTAATACCAAAGAGCGATTAGCAAATGGCGATTCGGTGTCACCCTTCGAACTTGCAACAAAAAAAGATCGGAGCGACATAGCTCAACTGCTGAAGAACGCTGGGGCTGAATAGGAAGTTTAATATTGATAGAAATCGAAACCTAGTCAAAAAGCTGAACGGCTTAGGTGAGATGAAATAATATGACCATGCCTAACATCCATTCCAGCGGAGCGTGGCCAACGAGGGTTGTGGTCAACGCCAAATCTACAGGCCACGCCCGCTGAACGAGTCGTTAGGCAGCAGAATTCCCGCCGGGGTTGTACCTCGGTTCAAGTAACCCGAGATCGAGCAATGAGTTTGAGCTTCACAAATCCATCCTGTGTCCATGCTCCGCTGGGGCTCTATAGTCATACCGTTTCTGTGCCTGAGGGCACCGAGTTGCTTTTCATTTCGGGCCAACTTGGTGTTCGCCCAGATGAAACCACTCCGTCCACAATCGCCGAGCAAGCCGATCAAGTCTTCTCCAACATAGTCGCTTTGCTCCGATCCCACGGGCTGGGCCCTGACGACATCATCAAACTCACCACATTTATGGTTGCGGGACAGGACGGCGATGCAGTTCGCGCGGCAAGACTCAAACATTTGGGTTCGCACCGCCCTGCATCCACGGCCGTATTCGTGTCAGCGTTGGTAGATCCGGCGTGGTTCGTAGAGGTTGAGGCTATCGCAGCCAAACGGAAAACAGTCCACAGCGTAAATGCTGCCTAACATCTGTTCAACCGTAGCCGCGCCAACGAGGGTTGTGCTTGACCACTAAATCTACAGGCGCGGCACGGTTAACGTGGCGTTAGACACTAGCTATCAACACAAGTGCAAAGAGTAAGGAGAACATCTATGAAACGTAACATTCTGCTCGTAACAAGTATTTTCTTTTTTCTGATTTGTCACTCTGCTGTAAAAGGGGTGCCGCAGAAAAAAACAGAGGCTAAGCCAACTCCTCAGAAAGAAATGGCGGCCAAGCCCACTCCTCCACAGGTTTACAACAAGTTAGAAATCAGAGTTCTTGCTGTAGAAAAGGTTGAGGAGTTCAAAGAGTTTCCAAGTGATCAGCATGGCGTCAAGCCCAGGGAGGGATTCAAAATGGTGATTGTTCGCCTAGGAATAAAGCCTCAAGAGCAGACTGATAAAATAAGTATCAAGGAATTCGAGCTTATTGAAACAGACGGAAAGAAACATAAATCTCCCATGGACAGTAAGACATTATTAGGGAGTGGTGGCCCGCCAGAAATCATCACAGCTATACCTTTTACTATTCCAGAAGATGCACAGTTCAAATTCAAGACATTCAAAATTGAAGAAGTTTCATTCGATGTAGAGAAGTTAGCATCCAAAATAACGAAGTAGAGAGGTTGGGTAATTGAGATTGTGTCTAACATCTATTCAACCGTAGCCGCGCCAACAGGGGATGTGCTTGACCACCAGCACTACAGGCGCGGCACGGTTAACGTGGTGTTCGGCCTCTCACCATCACAGCCACGTTTGGAGAATTTTCCTTGCTCATCATTACGCTTGTAATTACAATGTAGCCACTATGAGAACTAGAATTATTAAAATTGGCAACTCACAAGGGATTCGCATCCCTAAGCTTTTTCTGGAACAAAGCAGGCTGCGCGAAGAGGTTGAAATGGAAGCACAAGGAGATCAGATTATCTTGCGCTCTGTTAATTACCCGCGGCAAGGCTGGGATGAGGCTTTTCGGGAAATGGCACAACAAGGCGACGATCAACTGCTCGATGGCGACTTAAGCGGTCAATCTCAATGGGATCAGCAGGAGTGGCAATGGTCGTGAAAAGGTTCGAGATATTTTTGGTCAATTTGGATCCGACCGTAGGGAGTGAAATCAAAAAGACCCGCCCCTGTCTGGTGATTTCCCCTGATCAGATGAATTTGTATATTAATACCGTGATCGTGGCTCCAATGACAACCAAAGGCAAGCCCTATCCAACCAGAGTAGGGTGCAAGTTTCGGGGCAAACAAGGAATGGTGATTCTGGATCAAATTCGCACGGTCGATAAAACCCGACTTGTCCAGAAAGCGGGACGCCTTGATACCAAAACGCAAGCAGAGGTATTGAGAGTATTAGGAGAACTCTTTGCTCCATAAAAACAGCCGAACATCTGTTGCACGGGAGTGGCGATAGCCAGCGGGTCTGTTACAACTAATGTCACAATCGCCGCCCGGTGAACGAGTCGTTCGACCGCTTGCTTGAATTGGCGTTGTAAGCATCAGACAAAAGCGTAGTATATTTCGGTAATGATGATTGATGAAATTCGCATAAAAATTGCCAGCAGCCTTTTTGAATTCTCCAAACATGCGGTGGACCAAAGTCTGTTACGTCGCATTAGTGTTCAAGAGGTGCGCGAAGCAATTGAGGCAGGCGAAATCATTGAAGATTACCCCAACGACAAATACGGTCCGAGTTGTTTGATTTTGGGCTGGACGATAGCCAAGAGGCCGCTGCATGTGCAGTGCAGTTATCCGTCGCGTCCATTGCTGAAAATTATTACCCTTTACGAACCGGACACTGCCTTGTGGATTAATTTCAAAGAGAGGAAGTCGCAAGATGCAAGCTGAGGAAACGTGGAACGAAACAATACGCGAGACGCAGGTCACCTATACGTTAGAGATGGAAGGCAAATTTTTTATTATCGAAAATGTCCCGGCACGAGTGTGTGAAGAAACAGGTGAACAGTTTTTCTCGCCGGAAACAGTGGAACGATTGCAGCAAACAATTTGGGGGCGAAAGAAGCCGAAGAAAACAATTGAAACGCCAGTTTATGAGTTTGCCGCCTAAGCCGAGTGCACTGTCGAACATCTGTTGCACTGCGCAACAGGGGTTGTCCGTTTCAACCAACGTTCCAGCGCACGCCCAGTGAACGGTGTGTTGGGTGCTTAGTGGTTGAAGTCGAAAGACGGTTTTGCAAAATTAACATACCAGGAATTCAATCAAATCAAAAAGGAGAATGAACGCTATGCCGCAGATTAAAAATATGGTGCTGGACATTACGCTGAGGGCCATTTCGAAGTGGGGGACACGTATGAGGTTGGCACTGGTACTCTTGGGCATTATTTTCGTCTGGCAGGGCGCAACCCCGGCACGAGCCGCCGATGGACCTCAAATAGTCAAGACCAGACTCCAAGTTAGGCTTTGGCAGAACCATAGCTACTGGCCTCCGAAAGCGACGCAGGAGCAATACGACACCACGTCGTGGCTGCCAGATATTCGATTCAGGGTTACGGGGCCGGTGCCGGGTGGCAGTCAGTTCTCGGTTGATGTCACCAGGCCCGACGGCAGCTTGTGGGTGAGTCTCGACTGCCCGACCCGGGAGATCGGGGCGGATCGGTGGCTCGACGTGGAAACGCCGCGCGAGCCTCCCGGAGGCACCAAGCTGTTCACGACAGCGACGGGCGTCTACGGTTTCACCATCCGCTTGAAGAACGCGCTGACGGGGCAGAATCAGTCCCTATTTTCTGGCAAGTTCAAGGTCGGCAAGGTTGATAAAAGCAAGGGCATCCCAAAGTTTAAGAACACGTTTACCTACTACGTTGATCACGACTGGACGCTACCCCTCGGTTACATTTGGAGCGAGGAAACGCAGGCCTACAACGTGCATCTCCGCGCCGCGATGTGGTTCAAAGGCGTGGCTGGCCCGAAGGCGGCTTACCTCTTCTACAAGGGCAAGCAGGTGGCGAGTACGAAGGAGTCCGGGGACGCCATCCCCTTTATTGAGTTAACCACGTTTGATAACGATACCGGAGACCCGCGGTGGGAGCGGATCGACTTCAAGTGGTACTCGGCGAACTTCACCAACAAGAATGGGACTGACCACCCGTCAATCTTCTTCCTCGATAGGAACCCCGGCGACTACGAGGTCAAGGTGCTGTGCGGAGGCGCGTTGTGCCGCGAGACGAAATTCAGCATCGGTCCCGACGGGAAGTTTGTGGACAACGGCATCGTCGCGGCCAACAAGATCAACATTACTTCTCTTATGGTTCCGGTAAAAGTGGTCGGCACGCACGACGGCCAGTGGCAGCCGATGGCTTGGAAGACCGACGTTTTCTACGGCAACCCTTTGCAGGGATTCACGGTGCCCTAATGGGGGCAGGCGCGTGGGCAAAGGCAATGTCAAAGGAACTCAAAAATAAAACAAAAGACCTTTTGCCCGATTCGTTCGCAACCGAAGAAGAAGCCGGAGCGTTTTGGGATACTCACAGCGCGACGGATGACATCGAATACTTCGAGCCTGTGAACGATAAAATCGAAATCAGAAATCGTGTTTTTGAGGTGCAAATTGCCGAAGATGTTTTTCAGAAATTGCGGCAGAAAGCCGAATTCTCGCACGATCAGTCCCCAAAGTAGTTGACCAAATTCTGCGTAAGCAATTGACCTTAGCTTAAATCAAAATGAAAAACATAAAAATCGGCATGAAATATTTGCTCTGCACCTTGATGGTTTTTGCCGGAGGGATGCATTTTCTGAAACCGGAGTTCTATTTGAAGATGATCCCACCTGCTTTGCCGTGGCATTCGGCTTTAGTTTTTCTGAGTGGAGTCTTTGAAATCCTGTTAGGAATTTTTTTGTTATTCCCGCGCTTTACGCGGCTCGCAGCGTGGGGGATTATTGCTTTGTTGGTTGCTGTATTTCCGGCCAATATTTATCTGGCTTCGCATCCTGAGTTGATGCCGAATACCAGCCCGACAGTTCATTTATTACGGCTGCCATTTCAAGCAATTTTTATTGCGTGGGCGTGGTGGTTCACGCGCCATGACACAAGAAATGGTCAGTACCATCTGCGGTAGCGCAATGGGATTAAGCTCAGGAGTTGTTTTTTTCTAATAGCCCAGCCGTTCACGGCTGGGTGGGATAGTAAGAAATCCACGCCGCCCGATTGATCGGGCTTGATAAGGGCTTAAGCCAGGAAAAAAGGACGCTGAAGCGCCCTGAAATGTTTTCGCTTTCGAGTCCCAGCCGTGAACGGCTGGGCTAATAGAAAAATAAGAGTGGTACTGATTAAAATATGCAACATCGAAGGTTTGGAAAAACGAATTGGGAAGTCAGCGAAATTGGCTACGGTATGTGGGGCATGGCGGGATGGACAGATTCCAGCGATGATGAATCACGCGCTTCTTTGCAACGTGCAGTGGAACTCGGCTGCAATTTTTTTGATACGGCGTGGGGCTACGGCGCAGGTCGCAGTGAAGGCTTGCTGGGAGAATTAATCCGCGCAAATCCTGATAAGAAATTGTATACAGCGACGAAAATTCCACCGAAGAATTTCAAATGGCCCAGCCGCCGCGAATTCACGTTGGAGGATTGTTTTCCGCCCGATCACGTTGAAGAATATGTCCATCGCAGCTTGGAAAATGCTGGTTTGGAAAGTTTCGATTTAATGCAATTTCATACGTGGGAAGATAGTTGGCTGGATGATGATCGCTGCTTGAAAAAAATCGAAGAATTGAAACAACAAGGCTTAATTCACGCGGTTGGTGTGAGTGTGAACCGCTGGGAACCGTGGAATGGAATTCGGGCGGTGAAGACGGGATTGATTGATGCGGTGCAGGTCATTTACAACATCTTCGATCAGAATCCCGAAGCTGAATTATTTCCCGCCTGTCAAGCTTTCGATGTCGCGGTGATTGCTCGGGTTCCCTTTGATGAAGGCACGCTTTCCGGTGTCGTGACGAAAGACAGCACTTGGCCGGAAGGCGATTGGCGCAGCACTTATTTTGTACCGGAAAATCTCAAATCCAGTGTCGAGCGTGCGGAAGCTATTTTTAAAATTATCCCGGAAGGCATAAGCAAAGCGGAATTTGCTTTGCGGTTTATTCTTAATCATTCGGCAGTCAGTACGATCATTCCTGGCATGCGCAAACTGCAACACGTTGAAGGGAATTGTGCGGCGAGCGATGGCGAGAATTTATCGAGAGAATTGTTAGCGGAACTGCGCGGTCATCGTTGGGATCGGGAGCCGACGGAATGGTCACAGTAGGCTGGGAGCGCAAGCATCCTGCTTGCTGCGGTGAGCGAAGCAAAACCGCCGAGGCGTACACAAGTTACAATTATCGCGTGAAGAGATTCCTGTGTCAGCCTCACAGCGAGGCTAACGCCCGCTGTGGCAAGCAGGATGCTTGCGCTCCCGGTCTACTCGTCTTCTTCGAGTTCACCTTTTTCAATTTTTTCCTGAATGGCAATGGTATAACGTGCCCAGGGAACCGCTTCCAATCGCTTCGGCGGGATTTCATCACCGCTAATCAGACAGACCCCATATTCACCGTCATCAATGCGCTCAAGGGCTTCGTCAATTAAGCCTAGCAAATGACGTTCATTCGTGGATTGACTGAAAAGCAATTCTTTAGTGTAAGAGTTTGAGGCTTTGTCCGCCGGGTCTTGCGTTGCTTCCGTATCAGCTTCGCGTCCCTGGTCTTCGTTGCGACCAACTACTCCAAGTAAAGTGGCACGTCTTTCTTCCAGTAAGTCTCGATAAAATTTTAACTTCTTCTTATCCATCCAAAATTCTCCTCAAGTAATAAGGGTAATCAAAACTTGTGATAGGGTACACCGGCGAGCAACGTGTAGGCTCGATAAACTTGTTCGGTGAGAAACACACGAGCGAATTCGTGTGTCAGAGTCATTCGTGAAAGAGCAATGGTTAACTGCGCTCGCTTTTTTACTTCATCGCTGACGCCGGCAAATCCGCCGATGATGAAGGCGACACGTTTGATGCCGGAATTTCGCTGCGCGTTGATTAGCTCAGAAAATTCTACCGAAGAAAGCGAGCTGCCTTTTTCGTCCAGTAAAATGACGAGATCATCACGCTCCACCGAGGCCAGCAATTTCAGGCTTTCCGCCTGCTTTATTTTAGCTTCATCAGGTGAGCCGGAAGCTTCTTTCAGCTCACTCAATTCAAAACTGACGTAACGCGATAATCGTTTCAAAAATTCATTGACCAGCGCCGCACAATGCGTGTCTTTCGTTTTTCCGATCCAGACAAAATGTAACTTCATGTCAATTGCCGGGTGGAATAATTCTACTTCTCACTGCTCACATCAACCTTTTCGGCATCACGCCACAACCGTTCAAGATCATAAAATTGCCGCGACTTTTCATTAAAGACGTGAACGATAAATGGGCCGTAATCCATCAAAACCCATTCCGCATTGGTATAGCCTTCAATGTGCAGCGGACGAATTTTTTTCGCTCGCAGCCGATCTTCAATTTCGTCACTGATGGATTGCACCTGACGCGATGAATTGGCCGAACAGATCGCAAAATAATCAGTAAAAGTTGTCACTCCAATTAATTTTAAGACAGTGACATCGTTCGCTTTTTTATCTTCGGCGGCGGCAGCTACGATTTTCACGCGATCAAAAGTGTCAATTAGTTCAGTCGTGGTTGTTTCAGTTGTCGTTTCGGTATAACTCATATTTTTGGATGTAATTCGCTACTTCGCCGGGAACCAGTGCTTCGATTGAAAGTCCGTTGTTCACGGCAGAACGGACTTGGGTAGCGGATACATCTACGGCTACATAATCGGTCAAAAAAACATGCGCTTCATCGCCTTGAGAAAGATCAGGGCGTTTTGAAGCGCGTAAATCTACCACACGTTGACGACAAAGCGGAGACAAATGTTGCAAAGTGAATGAATCTACGTTCGGGCGTCCGGCGACAATGATATTGAAGTCGGTCAGGAGTTGTTCATACTCGCGCCATAAATGCACTTCTGCGAAAGAATCTCCACCCATGACAAAGAACAAACTGGCAGTTGGATGCAAGGTCTGCAACGTCCGCAAAGTTTCAATCGTAAAAGGGCGCGTCGGAGCCTCAAGTTCAATGGTGGAAACGCTCATGAGCGGTTGCTGCAAAGTTGCTAAGACAGCCATCGTGTAGCGATGATGCGGAGCGGAAATACGCCTCCCACGTTTGTGGGGAGGAATGAACGCTGGAATCAAGAGCAAACGATCAAGCGCAAAAGCCTCACAAATTGCGGTGGAAACCTGTAAATGTCCATAGTGAATCGGATCAAACGTGCCTCCGTAAATTCCGATTCGTTCAGGCGCATTTTCTGTGACAGGTTTCATGACAAGCTTCAAAGATCGTTTGAATCTTCGTCCTGATCGTTTTGCCAGGAGGCTTCAAGGCGGCGTCTCAGGGCGTAAATAAGGGATTGAATACCATTTCCGGTAGCGGCTGAAAGGGCGCAAAACTCCATATTCCTTTCTTCGCAGTACGCTTTCAGCTCCGCTAGTTTTTCAGGATCAGCCAGTGCGTCAATTTTATTGGCGACGACCATTTCAGATTTCTTTGCCACTTCCGGGCTATAGGATTCCAGCTCATGCCGAATGGTCTGATAGGCTTCTATCGGGTCTTTCGTTTCATCCGATAAATCAATGACATGAATCAGAAATTTTGTGCGTTCGATGTGACGAAGAAAACGATCACCGAGTCCGGCGCCTTCATGTGCGCCTTCAATTAAGCCGGGAATATCCGCGACGACGCACGATTTATAATCACCGAGGTCAACGACACCCAGATGCGGCTCCAGCGTGGTAAAAGGGTAATCGGCGATCTTCGGGCGAGCCGCAGAAATCCGGGAAATCAGCGTAGATTTACCGGCGTTCGGGAATCCCACGATGCCCGCGTCGGCAATCAGTTTTAATTCAAGGATCAGGAATTTTTCTTCGCCGGGGCGTCCGGGTTCATGATGGCGTGGCGCACGATTCACTGCTGTTGCAAACTGCGCGTTGCCGCGTCCGCCGCGTCCACCTTTGGCGACCACGAAGCGATCACCCGCCGCTGTAAAATCATGAATGATTTGCGTCGTGAATTCATCGGTGATGACCGTGCCAACCGGAACAGGAATCACAATGTCATCGGCGGTTTTTCCATGACAATTAGAACCCATCCCGTGCTGACCACGTTCAGCTTTATTTTCAGGATTATAGCGAAGGTGCAGGAGGGTATTCACACCTTCGGTTGCTGCTAAAATGACAGAGCCACCATTCCCGCCGTCGCCACCAGAGGGGCCGCCGCGCGGGATGAATTTTTCACGGCGAAAGGCCAGGCAGCCATTTCCACCGTCGCCAGCTTTGACATAAATTCTTGCGCGATCAATGAACATGAATACTATTTCAAATCTGGCTTGCCAGCTTTGAAATGTGACTAGACTATAGCCGGGCTGACACTGATAAATCTTCCTCTGCGTCCGCGATCTTCAAATTTGACGATGCCGGTAATTTTTGAATAAAGCGTGTCATCGCTGCCGATTCCAACGTTGGTACCGGGTTTGAATTTGGTACCACGCTGACGAACCAGAATTGAACCACCGCTGACCAGCTCACCGCCGAAGCGTTTGACGCCGAGTCGCTGTGCATTGGAATCACGACCGTTGCGTGAACTACCTCCAGCTTTTTTATGTGCCATAACAGTAACCTGATAAAAATAGTAAAAGCCTAAGCTTGTAAAAAATTTAGGCGATGGCGTCAATCTTGACGGCGGTGAAGCCTTGACGATGCCCTTTGGTTCGCTTGTATTGCTTACGACGTTTGAACTTGAAGACGATAATTTTCGGACCACGGCCTTGATTGACCACGGTTCCGGTAACTTTCGCGCCGCTGACCAAAGGCGTACCAACGCTGACTGCGCCTTCTCCACCAGTTGCCAGGACTTCACCGAATTCAACGGTGTCCCCCGCATTTTTGTCTGCGATTGAAGGGAAGCGAACCACGTCGCCTGCCTGAACTTTGAATTGTTTTCCGCCACTGCGGATAATTGCGTATGCCACTTTGAAAAATACCTCCGAATAGGGGTTCTACATAAAGTCGCAGATTATAGGTTCCGGGGAGCGGATGTGTCAACCGTTAAGCGGTAATATTGAGTAATACATGGATGAAATAAGTGAACAGGTTTAAATAAGGCTTGATTGCGTCCATCACTCGCGTTAAAATCCCCCCGCATCAAAGATAGAGAGTTCACAAGTTCTTTTACGCAGAGGTTTTACTGTAGAGTTCTCAAAGTAGATTATCAATTAATTGTTCTTTAACTTGCCTGACGAAACCAAGGATTGATCCTCGAAATTCCCTGACTGTCTACCATACCGGACAAATAAGGCTTGATTTGAGTAGCCCCATTTTAGCAGAAATTCATGGGAATTGAGGACATGACGACTTCTATTATGATTATCCGCTGTCCGCAGTGCCAATATGCCAATAAGGTTGAGGCGGAAGCTGCAAAACCACGCATCGTGTGTTCTCGTTGTGCGACAGTTGTTTCAATCGAGTTCCTGTCAAATTACGAACTTCCGGCTTCGCATCTGAGTGAAGTACCCTTATCCCAAACACCACTAGCTATGAATAAACAAGAAACATCGCCACTTGATCTTGACTCCTTGCTTGAGACGGACTCCAACCTTCCGGTTACGCCAGTTGCCGTACCAGTCGCTGCTCCTTTGCCAGTTGTTGAAGAATTTTCCGATCTCGTCGCTCCTCCAATGATAGCAATACGGGCTGATGATGATGAGATCTTAGATATTCCCCGTTCAGGTCAGCTTACTGCTGATTCCGCGTCATCACTCGGAATGGGAGCACGGGTCGAGGAATTGCTTGATACCGGCACTGACAAAATTTCCGACTTGAGTGAAGCCGTGACCGATTTGACAGGCACCGCATATAATAAAACCACGGACGTTCTGGGGAATGCTGGCGATAAAGTACAGGATACGTTCGGTGCTGCTGGTAATGTAGTGGGGTCATTATTTGGGAAGTCCGGTGAAGTGGTTGCTTCAGCTCATGAAAATGTGAGCGAGTTTGCGACTGATGCCAAAGATTTTGTCACTGATAAAGAAGAAGAGGCTTCATCTGCCGCCTTTGGTCAGGATTCCTACAATTTCAAAAACCCCAAGAGCAGTACTTTCGTAATGGCTACGCCCGATTCAAATAATCGCGGCTTGTTGACAAAGTTGATGCTGGGGGCGGCTGCACTCTGCGCTTTGTTGGCTCTTGGCTGGTTTGCTTTGTCAGGTTCGATTAAGGAAATGTTTTTTAAGAAAACACCTGATCCGGTTGTTGTCACTGTCCCGGCTCCCCCCGTTAAGCCGACTGTTGCACCTGGAACAGTACCAAGTCTGGGTGCTAAACCCGGCGCAGTCCCGGCGGGATCCGTTGCCCCTGGCACTTCGCCTGTCGCCTCCGTGACCGCTTCAACACCAGCCGCCAATACGAAACCGTCGGTCGCAGCTTCTGTCACGCCTACCGCAGTTCCTAAGGCTGTCAACACGCCGGCTCCTGCGCCAGCTAATTCCGGTCACGCGGTCGGAGCCGGGAACGGCAGTCTGACAATTCAGATCGGAGCCTTTAAAAGCGAGGGCGAGGCCAATTCCCGGATTGCAAAACTTAAATCTTCAGGAATTGACGCACGGGTAGTCAAGGCTGACGTGCCGGGCAGAGGAACCTGGTTTCGTGTGCAGGCGGGACGTTTCACGAATGAAGGCGAAGCTACTAAATACGGTTCTGAGCTGAAGGCGAAAGGCTCAGCCCGTGACTTTATCGTGACGGGATATCAGGGACAGTGAGCCGGTTGTCAGGCTCAAACGAGGAAATTTTCACCCGACATTTTTTGAGAAGCGCGGATTTCTGATTGCGGAATTCGATTGTTTTGCCGTAATCTTCAGGTCTGCGCTTTTTCCGTTATTTAGCCCCATTTCTTTTTGATTTTTGCGAACGACGATTGCCGTGAATATGACTAAACACACATCCGCGAACCAACGTGGCGCGGACTTGACGCTTTCCTATACGCGCATAGTCGAGCGTTACGCGGCATTTTTCCCTCGCCCTGAAGCGCGGCTCCGATTCTTTAATAGTACGATTGCCAAGCAGGTTTCCCGTCAGTCAAAAATTCAAAAATCACTCGTTCGATTTACGTTCATTGAAAGAACTCCACTGTACCGATGGATCATGGAATCCATGTTGCATCGCTCCATCATTGAAGAGTTGAGCCACATTCTGCCGGAATCACGAGAGGCGCGTAAAAAGCTTCTGGTTGGTACTAAAATTCCGCTCGGCGCGAAATTTCTTTTTTGGGCATATCGTGTTCGCTATGCTTTTTATGGTTTGGGATTGGCTTCGGTCGCGCTCTTATTAGTTGGCATGTATTTTGGCGTGATCTGGTCAGGGCAGCGATTGAATCAGTACTTAGCTACGAAATACGGCGGTAGTGGCAACGGTGCTGCCGGAGTTATTACTACTAATATTGCTAAATATTTACCGGGTTATAATCCTGATAAAGTCTGGCGGGTAGACCTCAAGGAAAATTACGAATTGTATAGCAACGGGGCCCGGATTAATCTGGAATTTGAAACTGATAATCATCCGCGCAATTATGTTTTGTATGCCAAAGATGATCCGCGGATCGAATTAAAAATGCCTGTCAAGCACGAGCCTGTTGGGATTATTTATCACACCACCGAAGGCGAGATGGAAGATTTTAAACCTGACAATAATGAGGCTTTGCAGCGTCATTCGCACGGCACACTCAGTTGGGTGAAACAGGAAAAATCCTATAATTATGTGATAGATCGCTTTGGACAAATTTATCGGATCGTGCGGGACGAGCAAGCCGCGAATCACGCTGGACACTCCATCTGGAGCGATGATAAATACACTTACGTTAGTTTGAATGAGAGCTTTCTCGGTGTGTCATTTGAAACCCGACAGGATGCACAGGAAGATCGGCTGACCGAGGCGCAGATTGTTTCCGGTCGAAACCTGACGGCAATTTTGCGCAGCAAATACAATATTCTTGATGAAAATTGTACGACGCATGGTTTGGTTTCGATTTCGCCGGTGAAGATGTTAATTGCTTATCACAACGATTGGATTCACAATTTTCCTTTTGAAGCGATGGGTGTTTCTGATAAATATGCCATTCCGCCGCCATCAGTCGCCAAGTATGGTTGCGGATGGGATGACGAGATCATGACCAAAGTTGGCGGTACGCTGTGGGCGGGAGTTAATACCGGTCAGGATCAATTTAAAAAATATGCCGACTCCGCAAATGAAAGTGTCGAAAATTTGCGTAAGGAGATGAAAGAACTTTATCAAGCTCAACTTGAAACTGCGCGTCACCTGCGTGAGAAAAACGTAGGAGCGTCTTCGCCGGAGCCATCTTTAGATGGTGTTCAGGCAAAATCGAAAACAGGAACTTCAGGTCAGAATTCTGGTCGGTAGTCTACCCTAATCCTAATAACCCCCAATTGCCGGGATGACCACGAGGATGACATGCCACAACAATCATCGCCCCAGAAAAAACGAAAGAAAGATAACGGAGGAATGATGGAAGAAAATAATGAAATCACAGAGAGTGGAGGCGTTCTCGGCCTTGACGTCGGAACCAGCCGCATCGTAGTTGCCGATGGCCCGGAGCCGCATCGCGCTCATACGCAACTGAATGCGTTTGTCTCAGTTCCATACTCAAAAATGACGGAGACGATTTTGCAACAAAACAAAATGATCTATCACCGTAACGGAAAAGATTTATTTGTTTACGGCAACGAATCCGAGCGATTTGCGAGCTTTTTTAATACCGAGCCGCGTCGTCCGATGGCCCGAGGCGTCATCAATGCGCAGGACACCATGAGTCAGCAAATGATTCAGGCGATCATTGAGCAATTAGTGCCGAAGGCCAAAAACAACGAAATTCTTTGTTACAGCGTACCTGGAAAAGGCGAAGGAGCCGATTCCAATATCGTTTATCATGAAGCAGTGCTGAAAAATATTTTATCCGGCTTAGGCTATCAGGCGAAACCTGTGAACGAAGGCTTAGCCGTCATTTTCGCAGAATTACAAGCGGAAAATTTCACCGGCATCGGCATTAGCTGCGGTGGTGGAATGTGTAACGTGTGCGTCTCATTTTTATCCGTCCCGATGTTGAGCTTCAGCATTCCGAAAGGCGGGGATTATATTGATTCCAGCGTTTCAGCCGTTGCCAACGAATCAAGTACGCGCATTCGTCTCATCAAAGAAGAAGAGCTGGATTTATCACGCGCACCCAAGGATGATGCTGTCCAAAGCGCGTTGCATATTTACTATGATGATTTGATCGCCGCTTTGATTGCAGGACTCGGCGAAGCACTGTCGACGTCAAGTAATTTGCCGAAACTGGATCGTCCGATTCCGATTGTTTTATCGGGTGGAACAGCGAAGCCGCGTGGCTTCCTGCAAAAATTTGAAGCAGCAGCGAAAGCCGGAGAATTACCGATTCAAATTTCGGAAATCCGTCTGGCGAAAGACCCGCTGACCGCGACCGCCCGTGGTTGCTACATCGCCGCCATGTCAGAAGCGTAAACAAGTGCTGAGGGGAAAGTGCTGAGTCCTGAGTTGTGAGTGCTGCGTAGGCGGTACTTTCTTACTCAGCACTCAGTGCTCATCTCTCAGCACTTTCCCCTCAGTACTTTTTCGTGTCTTTTCTTGAACTTTTCAAGCTGATTGGCTTTGCGACTGGTGCTGCCCTTCATCTGTATCTTTCCTGGCTCTTCCTCAAACAACGTGGCATTCGCAGCACTGAAAAAATGCTGTTCTGGCTGGGGCTGATCTTAGGCTTCTGGCATCTCGGAAATTTCGCCGATACGGTGTTTGATTTACTGGATGTGACTTCGGCGATTACGTTACGACGTGTAGCCGATACGATTGCGTACGCCGCACTGTCGTGTCTGCCTCCGCTCACCTTACACGCCCAGATGCGTTTGTGGCAGAGCTTTGATGCTCGTGTTAAGCCGAATTACGTTAAGCTTCGTCTCGTCCTTTGTTACCTGCCATTATTGATCTTGCCGTATTCGCTTTCGTTTATCTGGCGTGGAGCTTATGCCGCACCCATTGAAAAACTGGCTCCATTTTTGCTGCTATTTATTTTATGGATCGTGGCTGTTTTGTGGGAAAGCGCGGGGATAAATTTTTATCTCGCCCGACAAATCTCAGCTTCGCGTGAAAAACATTTTTTTGAAGCTATCGCCGTAGCTCTTTTATTAATGGGGTCTTTGTTCGTCTTGACCTACATTGTCGGCGTAAGAAATTGGGGAACGTTTGGGCAATATTTAGAAGTCTTCGCCAAAATGTCATCACTGATTCCAACGGCGTTGATTGCGTATTACATTTATCGTTACCGCTATTTGGAATTGGTCATTCGCCAGAGCTTTGTGTATGCAATTTTTGCGTTGCTGGTGATGGTGATTTATTTGTATGGGATTCGCCGTGTCTCCGCGATTATTGAAACGAATTATGCGATTCGTCCCGGCGTCATCGAAGCGATTTTGATTTTAGGGTTGATGCTATTGGCTGAGCCATTACGAAGAATTACCGCACTAAATATTCAAAGACTCTTTAGCCGCGAAGTTGAGTTGTACCGCGATCTCGTGACGCAACTGGGAACCGAAGCCGAACATTATCAATCACTAAAACAATTCATTGCTTACGCCGAAAAAAGAATTTCTGAGGCATTAGCATTACGCGAAATTTCAATCACTACGGAGGCGAATAATGCTTCGTATAAAAATTTATTTGAATTCGCCGAACGCTGGCGGGAGCGAGAAATTGAAGACGCTGAACTGTTAATTCTGATTGATGCGCTGGCTTGTTATGCTTTATGGCGTGAAGAAAAAGTCATCGGATTAATGATCGTCCGCAGCCTGCCGCAACATTTATCTGCCGATAAACGCGAAGTTCTAACCGTGCTGTCAGGGCAATTAGCCATCGCCATTGAACGCGCCAGCCTGCTCGAAGAAAAAGTAAATCTGGAAAGGGAATTAGCCGAACGCGAACGCTTAGCTGTGATGGGGCAGATGGCAGCAACGATTGCCCACGAAATAAAAAATCCGCTGAGTTCAATTAAATCTATCGCACAAGTCATGCGCGAAGACGAAAATGTCAGCCGCGAATACGGGCGCGATTTAGATTTAATCACTGGAGAAATTAATCGCCTCAACCGCAGCGTTTCACAACTGCTGAGCTTTTCTCGCCCCGCCGTCGTCGCTGCGGCATCCGCCAATTTGCGCGAAGTTATTGACAGCGTCCTTGCTCTGACACGTGCCGAATGCGAAGAGCGCAAGGTCAAAATTACATCGGATTTAAAAGCGAACCCAACGCTCGACGGAACCACTGTAGCTGCGCTCAAAGAAATCCTGGCGAACCTGATAATTAATTCCGCGCAAGCGATGCCGCCCAATGTTGACAATGGTTTGATTCATCTCGCTAGCGAAGAGCCATTGATAATCTCAGTGACGGATAACGCTTCCGGGATTCCACTTTCAATGCAACAAAAAATCTTCGAACCATTCTTCACTACGAAGCAGCGCGGGACGGGATTAGGCTTGGCGATAGTAGCGCGAAGAGTCCGCGAAATTGAGGGAGAGCTGAGCGTGATGAGTCCAGTTAATGATGGACGCGGGACGCGATTCACGCTAAAGTTTATGCGTGATAAGGAGAATATATGAGTCAATTAATTGAAGCCGTAGTGGATCAATCCGGGGTAATGCAAATTCCGAAAGAAATTCTTGCAGAACTTGAATTCGAACCGGGCAGTAAGCTGTTCTTCGAATTGAGTGATAACGGCGAAGTCCGATTGCGTAAATCCTCAGTTGGTGTCCGTTTTGTGAATAAAGGTGGAGTCAGGGTTATCTGCGGTATTCCAAGGGAAGAAATCGAAAATGCTTTGGAACGCGACCGTGATGACCGTATGGAAAAATTGATGGAAGGCATGGAACGATGAAATATTTGTTTGATACAAATATTTTGATTGCAGCTTTAGTCGGGTCTCACTCTCATCATGATCTTGCTTTACCCTGGCTTCAAAAGGTGTATCGCAAAGAAATCGCTGGCTATATCTCCCTTCATACAATCGCCGAGCTTTATGCGGTGATTAGTCGTACTCCAGCCTTGCAGACGCTCTCTCCTGAATATGTCGCCGAGCAAATCGAAGAGGAAGTTCTGAGCAATTTTGAGGTGGTTGTTCTCAGTAGTGATGAATATCTTTCAATTATCAAGCATCTGTCACAAACAGGTCTCACAGGTGGAATTGTCTATGATGCAGTGATTGTTTATGCCGGAATCAAAGCAAATGTAGACCATATCCTCTCCTTCAATGCAAAACATTTTCGCCGCGTTTATCCCGCTTTCGCTCACAAAATTATCGTCCCATAATTATGTCCGAACCCACAATTCTCATCATTGACGACGAAGAAGCCGCACGGCTTGGGATGCGGCGAGCGCTGAAAAATTACGATGCTTCCGAAGCTGAAAGTGTCGAAGTTGCACGCTTCTTAATCGCGCAGCACAAGCCGGATTTAATTCTGCTCGATAACAATTTGCCGGGGACGAGCGGCATGGAATTCTTGCACGAATTAGCGGCGCAGGATGGCGCTCCACCAGTGATTATGATTACGGCACACGGCACGGAACGTACTGCCGTCGAAGCCATCAAAGCCGGGGCGTACGATTACTTAGCGAAACCTTTTGAATTAGATGAACTCCGTCTGGTTGTCAAAAATGCGCTCGAAGTGCGCGGGCTGCGGCAGGAAAATGCGCGGCTTAAAGAAGAACTTGCGGCGATCAACGGCTCCGGCGAATTAATCGGCACGAGCGATTCGATACGGAAAGTTTATGAGTTGATTGCGAAGGTTGCCGCGACCGAAATTACGGTGTTAATTCGTGGTGAATCGGGGACGGGAAAAGAATTAGTAGCCCACGCCATTCACGATCAAAGCTCCCATCGCAGAGATGGACAGTTCGTAGCCATGAACTGTGCAGCGATGCCCAGCGAGCTGATCGAATCCGAATTGTTCGGACACGAAAAGGGATCGTTCACCGGAGCCGCGAATCAGCGCAAAGGGAAATTTGAGTCAGCGCACGGCGGGACAATTTTTCTGGATGAAATCGGCGATATGAGCCTGACGACACAGGCGAAATTGCTGCGCGTTTTGGAAGAAAGAAAAGTCGAACGGTTGGGTTCTGCAACTTCAATTCCGGTTGACGTCCGCGTCATCAGCGCGACGAATGTTGATTTGGAAAAAGCCGTCGAAGATGGGAAATTCAGAGGCGATTTATATTACCGCTTGCGCGTTGTGCAGATAAATCTTCCGCCTTTGCGCGAACGAATTTCTGATCTTCCAGTTTTAGCGAATCATTTTTTGCAGGAATATTCTGCGAAGTATAATTTGAAATGTCGTGCCATCAGCCGCGCAGCGCTGGCGCAATTAATGGCAAACGAATGGCGCGGAAACATCCGCGAGCTTCGCAACGTCATTGAGCGAAGCGTCGTTTTAGCTGACGGCGAAAGTTTAGAATTGTCCGATTTGCCTGCCGATTTTATTACGCCGATAAAAAATCAAATATCAACTTCAGCCAATATTAACAGTACTTCGCTGCATATTCCATTTCTTGATGATTACCGCGAAGCCAGAAAAGCCTTCGAGAAATCCTATATTGAAAGATGCCTGATTGAAACAAATGGAAACGTGACCAGAGCCGCCGAAAAAGTTGGCATGCATCGTCAGAGCCTTCAGCAAAAATTAAAAGATTTAGGCATCGCGAGAAAGTTTGTAATAGGTGATGAAGAGGATTCTTGAATTGCAGTTAAGCAAACGAATTCTACTAAGTGTGTGTATACCTGAAGCAGGTTCCAAGTAAAAATTTAAAATTAATTGGCACATAAATTTTCACTTTCGCCCTTGACAGCCATCGAAGGCTGTGTGTGATGGTCTGCCCATCTCAAATTGTCAGCAAAGAAACTCCGCCTTTTGTTATTAGCCAGGGTGATTTTTTGAGACAGTAGTCATTTGCCGAAAACTGTTCTGGTGAAAGATGCTGCTGGAACCGTTGCTTCAAGGATGGAATATACTTACGACAACGCCGACACAGGCGTGAATGGTGGTAATTTATTT
>JAYVZE010000227.1:0-115026 GCA_043783625.1 Blastocatellia bacterium
CCCTTACTCCGTGCGGGCTTCTGCATTTTCTTACCACCAACCCAAAATCTTCCACCACAGTAATCCGATGCCACCCCAAATCGCAATATTGGTGAACGAAGCGAGCAATCCCAACTTCCACCACGTCTGTTGCTTCACGTATCCTGTCCCGAAAAATATTGGCCCCGGAGTTGTCCCATAATGGGTCAGCGACGCACTGAGGTTAGAAAAATAGGCGAGGATCAGGACAGCCAGATACGGAGGCGCACCGGCTACTGTGACGACCACTAAAAATGGAATGAACATCGCGGAAGCGTGGGCGGTGATGCTGGCGAATCCGTAGTGGGCATAAAAATAAATCAATGCCAGCACCGCTAGAGCCGCGCTCCATTTCCATCCGGTAGTAAAACTTGCTGCAACTTCGGCAAAGCGTTTGGTAATTCCCGTTTCGCCCAAAGCTTCCGCCATTCGTACCATTCCGCCGTACCAGATAAAAACATCCCACGCGCCACGCTCGGCGATCATGTCTTCCCAGTCAATAACTCGGGTCAACAACAAGGCAGAGCTGCCAATCAACGCGACGACCGGATAGTCAATTTTGTGAAGCCAATTTGTTGTTGCCCATAAAAACGCAACTGTCAGAAAAATGCCGAGCATCAATTTTTCCTGAAACGAAGCGGGGCCGATTTTTTCTAATTCCTGATTGGCAAAATCTCGTGCGCCGGGGGTATGCGTAACTTCGGGAGGAAACAGGCGATATACGAGAAGCCCCGTCACAGCCAATGAAATCAGCCCCGGGACGATGCCTCCGATCATCCAACGCGCATAATTTAAATCAACTGCGCCTTGCGTTGATTGAAAGGCAAATTTTTGAATCAGCAGATTTCCTGCTTGTCCGGTCAGGAACATGGCGCAGATGATGACTTCACATTGATAGATGAAAACCATCAGAAATGCGCCGAGGCGTCCGGCGGTTTCTCCGGGTCTGGAGTCGTAAGCTTCCGCGACACTTTTGGCGATGGGAAATGTGATGCCGCCGCACCGCGCTCCGTTCGATGGAATCACCGTTGCCAGCAGCATATCCGTTCCGACTAAAGCATAGCCTAATCCCAAAGAACGATGACCAATGGCGCGAATAAATAATAAGGCGATGCGCCTGCCAAGCCCTGTTTTCAGCATTCCGCGTGACATGAAAAAGGCGGCGAGGACTAACCACACGACCGGATCGGCATAGCCTGCAAGAATAGATTTCAGCCGTAACGTCTCAACCGCTTTGAGGTCGGTTGGATTTGAGAGAGTTCTGATCGCGGCTTCTGACAGTGGCATTGATTTTGTCAACGCGAGTGCCGTAAGTCCGAGCAAAACCATCGCGCTGCCCGATAAAGGTCGCACGATAGAGCCGATAATTGTCGCGACAAAAATTGCCAATAATCGCCAGGATTCCGGCTTGATGCCATCGGGCGGAGTGATCGCAGCAATCGCTAATCCGCTGCCGATGACGATTGCCCATTTGATGAGCTGAGAGCCAATGCCTGGTGAAGTCGTAGAAGTTGGGGCTGCCATTATTTAGACGGATGAGAGGAAAATGAGAAGCGGAAGCTGAATCAACAATCCAGCTTAATGTCGTCTTTGCTCACGGTGACGATGACACTTCCACCCTGTTGCAATTTACCGAAAAGAATTTCATCGGCGAGCGGTTCTTTGATTTTTGATTGGACTAAGCGCGCCATCGGACGTGCTCCAAATAATTTATCGTAGCCTTTTTTCGCTAACCATTGACGCGCTTCATCTGTCAATTCAAGAGTCACTTGTTTTTCAACGAGCATGACCTGAACTTCTTTGATGAATTTGTCTGCGACACGCAGGGCGACTTCAAAAGAGAGCGGTTCAAAAGCAATCCATCCATCTAAACGGTTACGAAATTCGGGCGTAAACATTCGCTCAATCGCGCCTTTGCCTTTGCTGCCACTGGCGGCGGTGACATTGTCTCCGGTCTTAAAGCCAATGCCTTCGGAACTCATTTCACGCGCTCCGGCATTGGTGGTCATTAAAATTATCACGTTGCGAAAATCTGCTTTTTTGCCGTTGTTGTCCGTCAGCGTCGCGTGATCCATAACCTGCAATAAAATATTGAAAAGATCAGGATGCGCTTTTTCGATTTCATCCAGCAGCAGGACACAATGTGGCGTTTTATTTATCGCGTCCGTTAACAATCCACCCTGATCGAATCCAACATAGCCTGGCGGCGCACCGATCAAACGCGAAACCGTATGGCTTTCCATGTATTCGCTCATATCAAAGCGCAGAAATTCAATGCCGAGCGTTTTCGCTAATTGCTTGGCGAGTTCCGTTTTCCCCACACCAGTTGGACCTGAGAGCAGAAAACTGCCGACAGGTTTGGTCGGAGTGCTGAGCCCGGCGCGTGAAAGTTTGATGGCGCGGGCGACTTGTGCAATCGCGTGATCCTGTCCGTAGATGACTGCCTTCAATTCGGATTCGAGAACTTGCAGACGATCTTTGTCAGAAACGGAAACTGTCTTCGGAGGAATTTTGGCGATGCGAGCGACGATTAATTCAATGTCGTGTGCCGTGATTTCTTTAGGGCGAAGTTCAGCGGCTAACATTTTGACAGCGGCTCCGGCTTCGTCAATCACGTCAATTGCCTTGTCTGGAAGGAAGCGATCATTGATGTATTTGGCAGCTAATTCCGCAGCGGCTTTGATCGCTTCTTCTGTGAAGATGACACCGTGATGCGCTTCGTAGGTCGGCTTTAAGCCGTGCAAAATTTTAATCGTATCTTCAAGGCTTGGTTCGCCGACTTCGATTTTCTGAAAGCGGCGAGCCAACGCGCGATCCCGCTCAAAAGAAGCTTTATATTCAGGGTACGTCGTCGAACCGATGCAACGAATTTCTCCGCTGGCAAGCGCAGGTTTGAGAATGTTTGATGCGTCCATCGAACCGCCACTGACCGCTCCGGCTCCAACGATAGTGTGAATTTCGTCAATGAACAAAATTACGTTCGGCTTTTGTTTTAGTGCCGTGATGACGGCTTTCAAGCGTGCCTCAAATTCTCCGCGATATTTTGTTCCGGCAAGTAATGCACCCATGTCCAAAGCATAGACTTCAGCGGATTGCAACACTTCGGGGACTTCGCCCTGTTGAATTTTTAGCGCGAGTCCTTCCGCGATGGCGGTTTTTCCTACGCCGGGATCACCGACATAAATCGGATTATTTTTACGGCGACGACAGAGAACTTGAATGGTTCGGGTGACTTCGGCTTCGCGTCCGATGAGCGGATCAATGCGACCTTTGGACGCGCGTTCGATCAGATTTTCTGTGAAGGCGGCGAGCGGATCGTTAATGGGGGCTTCTTCTTCCTCGTGTTCGTGCGGGAGCGCAGGTTCTTTTTCGCCGTCTCCATCAGCTTCAATTTTTGAAACGCCGTGCGAAATATATTTTAAAACGTCAAGCCGCGTGATGCCTTGCCTTTCCAGCAAATACACGGCATAAGATCGGCGTTCCTGATAAATCGCGGCGAGGATGTTGCTGCCGTCAATTAATTCCTGACCGGAGCCTTGCGCCTGCAACGTCGCACGTTGCAGCACACGCTGAAAAGCCGGCGTTTGTTCAGGGATGCCGTCGGCACTATCCGGTAGCGGTTCAATTTTTTCAGTGAGGAAAACTTCCAGTTCCCGTTGTAGCTTTTTGACATCGCCGCGACAATGTCGAATCACGTCGCGGGCGGTTCGATCCTGTAGTAAGGAGAGCAGCACGTGTTCGAGCGTTAGAAATTCGTGACGACGGTTGATGGCTTCGGTGAAGGCGCGATCAAGTGTTTCTTGTAATTCTCTGGTAAACATAAAGACAACTCTTACGAATGAAGATAAAGACGGCGTATTCTAGCACGCTGAGGATTTAGAGAGGAATAAAGTGATGAAAAATGTCAGTAGTGAACTGAATTCTAAAATTAGGTTCGGGGAAATCTTTAAAAATTGTGTCGCCATTCTATTAATTTTAAGCTGTGGAGTTTCAGCACAGACTACTGCACAGGAATTCGCAGTCATCGAAGGTCATTTTCACGATGGCTTGGGAACCTTTGCCGAACTTGTCTTAGCGAATGCTTTAATTGAGCAAAATAAACTCTCGCAAAAACCTTTTGATCTGAAAAAAAGCCGCGACAAAATGACAGCGGCAATTGCGTCACTGCCTGAAGCACATCCCAGCCGAAATATTTTTTTAACGGAAATCTCGAATATCGAAAAAGCGGCTCCGCTAGGCGCGGCTGAAATTGTCAATCAAGCGCACGGTAAATTAACGGCGGTCAGGCATACTTCGTTGGAATTCTCCGCCGCCAAAGCCGGAGATATTAAACTGGAATTTGCTGATCGCGCTCCGTTGCCGATTTCCGTCAAAACCGACAAATCCCACAAAGTCGCAGTCGCTGAAGGACAAACTCCTGACATCGCCAACAAATGGGCTGCGCGATATTTTCGGATTGACGAAGCCGAATTAAATCAAATTCTGACGGACGCAGGTTTTGCTTCGATGAGTGAAGCGAAAGCACATTACCTGAATATTTCCAAATTAGTCGCGCAAATTTTAATTCGTAAGCTGGCACTGAAAAACTGCGAGCTAACGGATTTTAGCCAGGCTGAAGTTGGCAATTTAGGAGCCGCAAAATACCTGCTCCGCCAACTTCGGCATTTCAAACATGGCAACGATGACAGCCGCGTCATTATCTTTGATCGTTCGACTGCGACCGTAAAATGGGATTCGATTTTGGAAGGCATTGATCTTGAAACGCTGACGGCAGACCGCATCACTTTTTTGCCTTCGCGTCCACGCCAAGGGCATGTGATTGCTTCAGAATTCGGAATCAAAATTGATGGACGCGCCGTCGTTTCATTTCAGATCAAGCACAAACGCGGTAAAGCACGCGGAACTGATCGTCAGTATGAATTTAGTGATATAACTACGAGATTGAGAATTTAAAAAAGGAAATTTTATGCCCGACAAAACATCAGGAATTACCACGCACATGGCACGAATGGCAATGAACCGTGACGATGAAGTCCGTGCGTGGGTTGAGCAGTGGCTCAAAAACCAAGCACGTGAAAAATATCTGGCGAGCGGTGAAAGCGCAGATACCTTCGATAAACATTGGCTCTACGTGAAGCCTGAGACGATGCATGAAGGTGCGTTGGAAGCATATAAAGCTTATGTCGAGCAGTTGAACTAAAGCTGGTCGAGGATTCTATGGGCTTACAATTTGACATTATTGAAGGACGATTTCACGATGGGTTAGGAACATATGCCGAGTTAGCTTTGGCAAATTCACTCATTGCAATTTCTGGAATTTCTCAGCCTTTTTTTGATGTGACCAAAAGCAAAGCGAAGATGTTAGAGGCAATTGCAGCATTGCCAACCGAGCTTGCATCAAGAGAAAGCATTTTCAAAAAAGAAATAGAAAATATTGAAAAAGCTTCACAACGAGGGGCAGTCGAAATTCTTCATCAAATAAAAAAGTCGCTCAAACAAGTTCGCCATGTCGCAGGAGATTATGCAGATGCAAAAGCTGGGGATTTAATTTTGGAATTTACAGACCAGGTATTTTTGCCACTGTCGGTCAAAACAGATAAATCGGGCAGGGCGGCTGTAGCTGAAGGACAAACACCTCATATTTGGGCAAAGTGGGCGAACCGATATTTCGATGTCTCTGAGATTGAATTCAACGCAATCCTTCTATCACTAGGCTTTAATTCTATAGCTGAGCTTAAAGCTCACTACTTAAATGTCTCACGAGTAGTTGCCCATATTTTGATACAAAAACTTGAGCTTACGGATTACCATCTCAATGATTTTAGTCGGGCAAAAATCGGGAATTTAGCTACAGTAAAATATTTACTTCACCAACTCCTTCACTACAAAAATGGTAATGATTCAAGCCACGTAGTTATTTTTAATCGTACTACCGGTACCATCAAATGGGAATCACTTCTTGATGCAATTCCTATTGATAATTTAACATCTGAGCAAATCTCTTTACTCCCATCTCGCCCCCGCAAAGGACGCCAAATTGGAGCAACTTTTGGAATACAAGTTGAGAGGAAAACAGTCGTTACATTTCAAGTAAAACATAAACGTAGTGCTGCTCGTGACACAAATCGAAGAGATGAATTTAGCGACATCACAACTCGCTTACAGCTTTAATTACCCTCACATAATGCACATACTCAATTGTTGCGTCTTTTTTATATTCGCGCCCATTATCAGCTTTGAAACGATTGTAATTGGTCTGAAAAATCTGTGGTATACCTCGTAAGCTGAGAATTTTTTGTAGCCCCTCAAAACTCAACACACCTTCGTCATTATAGCTTATAAAAATATGTTTTGCTTTGGCGTTGCGAATTAAATTTTCCATTGCGCTGTACGCGGCATCTTTACGGCAATAATCGCTTTTTGGGTATTTGCGCATCCCCGTTACACCTTTTAATTCAGGGTTGTCGTAAGCCGCGATAGTTTCCAGTACGTGATAGTTTGCGCCATATTGACGGTGGTTGTAGGGCGGATCAAGGTACAACACGTCACATTCAATTTTTTCAATCAACTCGTTCGCGTCCTGATTCCACACGCGACAACCACGCACGTGATTTGTTAACTCAAGCGGTTTTAAGCGGAGTGGTTTTAATGCGCTCGCTTTAAATTTTTTGAGATATGCGCCGTATACGCTGGCAGTGTTAGCGACCTGATCTATGGCTTCGAGTAACGAACAGAGAATATAAAAATATTCCGGTTCAGTCAGCAATTTATCAGTGCGCCATTGCTCAATTTGTTGGCGAATCGCGTCAGCCTTCTCCGCATTTTCTGTGGTGTAATATTGTCTATCACCAACTGGGGAATAATTATTTGCGATGAAGCCTGCGACGCCAAGAATCGAATTGATAAAGGATAAGGCTTCTTGCGCCGGATCGCCCAGTAGTGAACGATAGGCAGTAATTTCTTTTCTATAAGCCTTATGTAAGCCTATAAAATTAGGTGTTTCATTGATCTCAAGATATGCCTTATTTAAAACGTAAGCGTAATATTGGAGATCATTTGCGATGATTTGAAATCCGAGCCTTTTGAAATGTCTGCCGACGGCTCCTGTTCCAGCGAATAAGTCACAGAAGGTTTTTTCTTCGCAATTGATGATTTCAGGAGCGACTTCGCGCACGACTTTTTCGAGGAAGGGGAGCAGGGTTAATTTTGATCCGATATAGTTCATTGCGGGTAAAGATTTTGATTGCTTCGATGCCAACAGCTTACTATCATACCTTCTGTGCTCGCTCCAAATGAATGCATTTTATGAACAACCGCTTTTTCATTCTAATTTTCCTCATCTTCAGTTTTATTTCCTCTTCTCAGGCGCAGGGCATCAGCGGATGGTGGCGGTGGCAGAATCCGCGTCCGCAGGGCAATCACTTACACTGTATCAGCTTTCGTGATGAAAGGGTTGGTGTGGCAGTCGGGCGCGACGGGATTATTCTTTACACTAATGACGGTGGAAAAGAGTGGCAGATCGGCAATAGCAATGTGCTGACTCCGCTGTATGCTGTGACGAACATCAGCAAACGCGCAAATAAAAAACTCATCCCTACAAATCGCGTAGATTTCTGGATTGCGGTTGGATCGCGGGGTTTAATTTTAAAATCACGCAATGGTGGTGCGAGTTGGAGCGAAGTCCCGACTACAAGCCGCAAACAATTATCTTCCGTATTTTTTGCCAATGAAAAAAAAGGTTGGGCGGTCGGAGCTGAGGGCACAATTTTAAGCACGGAAAATGGCGGCGAAAAATGGCAGCCTCAAACCAGCGGCGTGACGAAAATGCTGACTTCGGTTGCTTTTTACGATGAACAACATGGCGTGGCAGTTGGAACCGAAGGGACGTTACTGTTGACGGATGACGGCGGTTTTCATTGGAAAAAATTAGAATCAGGAACGAAGCAGAATTTGAATGGAGTGACACGCCCGATGCCAGAGGCAATGTGGGCGGTTGGCGAAAATGGCACGATAGTTTTTAGTACGGATGCTGGCACGACGTGGAAAATCCAAGCCAGCAATTCGACCGGGAATTTTCAATCGGTCGCCTTTATTGACGGGCGGAATGGCGCCATTGCTGCTTCTGCGGGAACCGTGCTTCGCACCAGTAATGGCGGTACAACCTGGGAAGCGCAAACAACTACCGCAACGCAGATTTTCAATAGTATCTCCTACGTTGATGAAAAGCATTTGTGGGTTGTCGGTGAGGCTGGAACGATTTATGCAAATGAGGAAGAGAAATGGGTTTCACAGGTTCTCGGCTGGCAAACAAATCTGACGTCACTGCATTTTATTGACGGGAAAAAAGGCTGGGCGGTGGGAGCGGGTGGCACAATTCTTAATACTGAAAACGGCGGTAAATTCTGGAACCTCCTGGATTCAAAAGTAGAGGTTGAATTGCGCGGAGTGAGTTTTGTCAATGAAAAGCGTGGCTATATTGCTGGTGAACGGGGGATTGTGCTTCGTACAATTACTGGCGGAGCTGAGTGGGAAAAGCTTTCGACCAATACGGATGCGGGTTTTCACGCGCTGAGCTTTGTGAATGAAAAGGCAGGCTGGGTAGTTGGGGAAAGCGGGAAAATAATGATGACGGCAGACGGTGGAGAGAGTTGGAAGCCGCAGAACTCGAAAACAAAAGTCTGGTTGGCATCGGTTTCGTTTCCTGATCCAAAACACGGTTGGGTGGTTGGTGAAGCCGGAATTATTCTGGCAACAATTGATGGCGGAGAGAATTGGACGATTCAGGAAAGTGGAACACGGCGCAGTCTGTTCAGTGTGCATTTTGTGAGTGAAAAAGAAGGCTGGGCAGTTGGTGAGGAAGGGCTGGTTTTGAAGACTGATGATGCGGGGGAAAACTGGCTGGTGCAGGTCAGTAATGTGACTGGAAATATGCTGGGTGTGAATGCTATCAGTAGTAAACGGGCCTGGGTAGTTGGCGCTAACGGATTTATTATTTCTACTGACGATGGCGGTATTACGTGGTCACGTGAACTAAGTAACACCAGTGTGCCTTTGCGGGCGGTGTATTTCAAAGGAGATGAGGGCTGGGCTGTCGGTAGAAACGGGGCAGTTTTGAAATATGGCGGCGTCGGCGTCGGAGATTTTCATACTGTCTTCGGAAAGAAATAGCCTCCCATAATTCAACCGCATACGCTTACCTGCTGTGGCTTTTGAAAAAAATTGACAGCACTTTTTCACTGTAGTAGCCTCACACGTTCTTGTAAGTGCTAAAAACTGCTGTATCTACACTACGTTCGAGAGTTTTACCGATTCTAATCTTGCCCCGGATGATTCGGTTTTCCTGACAAAGAGATGAGCCGTCTCAGACGGTTTCCCTTAGGGGCTAATGATTAACGGCGAAGCTCTGCCTGAAGTGCAGCAGCCAAAGCCGACCACGAGATGAGTCTACGATTGGATAATGTGATTGCTGTCGGGGTGTTGCTCGCCTTATGTGTGGCGACACTCGCCCACGGGACAGTTGAATTCTGGTCGGTCGCCGTACTGCAAATTCTCGTAGCTGTTTTGGTGCTCTTGTGGGGAATCAAACTGGCACTTGATTACAAATTATCCCTGACTATTCCTCCGTTTTTCCTACCGCTGACCGGCTTCCTTCTGCTGGGAATTGCACAATCAGTTCGCTTCGGAAATAACAGTTTATCATCTGATCTTGAGGCGACACGCGGAACAGCTTCAATCCTGCTCGCGCTGGTTGTTTACGGATTACTGGGTGCGAATTTTTTAGCGAACCGCGAACGATTGCGGGTGACTTCGACTTTTCTGGCATTCTGGGGATTGGCGATTTCAATTTTTGCTCTGCTTCAGCATTTTACCTGGAACGGGAAATTTTATTGGTTTCGTCCGGCACTCAGCGATTTATCTTCTCCGTTTGGACCATTTGCGAATCACAATCATTTTGCGGGCTACGCGGAATTACTAATTGGCTTACCCATTGGGTTGATCGTCTCAAATGGTGTTCGCAAGGACGAACGATTATTTTATGGATTTGTGACTGTTGTGATTGGTGTCGCGCTGGTGATTTCACTGTCCCGTGGAGGGATGATCGGGTTTCTGGTAGGAGCAATTTTTATCGCGTTGCTCAGTACCAAACTGAAAAAGGAACATCCGGCACGTCCCAGCGTGATGAGTAGTGCAATGAAAGGTCTGGCAGGCGTCGCTATTATTGCCGCGATTGCCGCCAGCCTTGTTTGGATCGGAGCCGATCCGGTCGTGAACCGAATCGTTGATAATAAAGAAACGCTATCATCTAGTCGAACCTGGATTTGGAGTGGAGCTTGGAGCGTTTTTACTGCGCATCCAATCACTGGAGCCGGACTTGGTTCTTTCCAGACAGTATTTCCGCAGCGTAGCGAATATGATGGATCGTGGGGGTATGTGCAGCAGGCGCATAATGATTATCTACAGGTTTTGGCGGATGGTGGTATAATCGGCGGCGTTCTCATGATCTGGTTCATGGTGCTGGTGCTGCGAGATATTTTTCGTGGCGTTAGATCGCATGATCCATTGTTAGCAGGAATCGCTCTGGGCTGCGGTGGAGGCATTGTCGCATTGCTCGTTCACAGCCTGATTGATTTCAATTTGCAGTTGCCCTCGAATTCGATGTTGTTTTTATTATTGTGTTCAATGGCTGCCTATTGCAGTCAGAAAGTTTTGGATCAGGAAACCAAAGTAGAAGTCTTTCCCCAGCCCGAACCTAATCCTCGCCGTGTAGGAGTTTAGCTAATGTTTCAATCCGTTATGTTCTCTTCTCAAAAAATATCGTCAAATCGTGGTTGGATGTTATTTGCCTTGTTGATGGGCTTGTCGCTGAATTTGTTAGCACAGCAACCCGGTCAATCAGGGATGCAGGAACGGTATAAGCCGCGTGAACAACCAGGCAGCGAGCCGATTGCGGCTCCCAATGTAATTGTGGCACCAAATGTAGAATACCGGATTGGCGCAGGTGATGTAATTGACATTAGAGTCGAAGACGCACCTGAATTGGCCGTCCAGAATCAACGTGTTTCTCCGGCTGGCAGAATTCTGATGCCATATCTGAGCTACCTTGATGTCAAAGGCAAAACGCAGGATGAAGTCACGACGCTGATCGCTGACAAGTTGCGTGGGCATTACTTGAAAAATCCCAGTGTCGCGGTGATTATCAAGCAACCGAACAGCCAGATGTATTTTATTCAGGGCGCAGTCAAACGTCCCGGTATGTATCAGGTCGAAGGGCGTCCAACTCTCATGCTGTTAATTAATGCCGCCGGGGGATTAGCCGATAACCATGGTGCAAAAGCCTATATCACCCGTGATAATAAAGTGGAGCCGACAACTCCTGTCGTTGTCAATGGGACGGTCTCGTCCTCTGAATCAATCCTTCCTGAGCGGAAACTTTTGACCAGTAATATCAATCAGCTTTTCAAAGGTGGTTACGATCAAGACCTGCGATTGGAACCCAGCGATACGGTGTATGTTCCATTAGCGGATGTCTTTTTTGTCGGTGGAGAAATACTTTCTCCGGGCGAATTTCCTTTGCGAGAAGGAACCACTTTGCGTCAGGCGATTGCGCTTTCAGGTGGCTTTTCGATGAAGGCTAAAAAGAGCAATATGGTCATTTTTCGTGAGGATGAAAAAGGCAACCGGATTGAAATTCCAGTCAACTATGATCTGCTCGAAAAGGGAAAGAGTCAGGATATTAAGCTGATGGCCAACGACATTGTTGCAGTACCACCGAGTGCTGTGAAATCGGCGCTATTACCAATCATCCAGGCTTTCACCACTGGGGCTTCAATGGCTGTTCCCGGACGTATTGGCAGATAATATAAATAGTTCACAAGTCCCCGCCCGCGAAGATTTAAAAGGAAGATAAATGCCTAACGACAACGTAGAATTAGAAAAGATTTCCTCGCCCTTCAACTCCAGGTTGGATGCACGAAATCGCAATTACTATCCACGCCAGAATTACGATCCGCTCTACGATCAATACGACGATCCGCGCAACAACAATGACGACAATGAAAGTTCGCTGAACATGCGAGAGCTATGGTTGATGGTGCGTCGTCGCAAATGGTTAGTGCTGACGTTGATTGCGCTGATAACGACGATTGTGACGATTCAGATGTATCGTACGAAGTCGTATTATCAGGCGAATTCGACGCTGGAAATTGGCAAGGAAAATGCCTCCATCGGGCGCGAAGGAATTGCCATCGCACAGAGCGAAGATTTTGATCCGTTTTTTATGGTGAACATCAAAACCAAGATGTTGTGGTTCACCAGTAAAGCCTTGCTCGAAGATGTGGTCGTCAATCTCAAACTCAATGAGAATCAGAAATTTCTCAATATGACAGAAAAAAGCTGGTTTGGCTCCGCTGAGAAGAAAACCAATATAGACAATCTGCCGAACACTGTTCCAGCGGGAATGGAAAGTGAGATTACGCGTTCGCCGGCTGAAAGCGCAAAATTAACACCGTATGTCAAAGCTATTGAAGAAAATCTCAACGTCCAGCAAGTCCGCGATACGCGGGCGCTGACGATCAGCTATGTTCACACCGATCCACTGCTGGCCGCTCAGATTAACAATGAATTGATAAGAGTCTTTCGACAAAAAAACTTTACGAACAAAATGGGTGGATTGGAGCAAACCGGAGATTGGTTGAAAACCTCCGAGCGTAAAGTGAAATCTGAATTAGATCAGGCGCAGACTGCGTTAGCCAACTATGCTCAGGCCAAGGGGATTGTTAATATTGACGGAAGTAATAAGACAATCGTGAGTGCGAAATTGACTGAAATCCAAAGCCGTCTGGCACAAAAAGACGCGGATTTGCTCAAAGCCGAATCACTAAATGAAGACGTTAAGCAGGGCAATGTCGCAAAACTAGCTGCCGAATTTGATGACAAAAGCGGCGAGAAAATGTCGAGCTTACAGAAAGATTTGGGAGCCGAGAAAAAACAATTAGAAGCCTTGAACGTTAAGTACGGCGATGACCATCCAAGTGTGAGAGAGGTCAAAAGCAAAATTGCCGAAATCGAACGTCAAATTAAATCCGGTACGAAATCGCTGGAAGATAAATTACGAGTTGATTTTGAACGTGCCAAGCGTGAGCGCAATATTACTGAACGTGAATATTTTCAAGCAAAGAATGAAGCTGTTAATGAAAATCAAGCTGACATCAAGCTTCAGAATCTAAAACTGGAAGTTGATCGTAAACTAAAGCTCTACACTGATCTGCAAGATAAATCGCAGCAGGCGGAATTAAAGCAGAAAGAGCAATACAACAACATCCGCATTATTGATCCGGCGCAGATTCCAAATGCTCCCGCCGGGCCGCGTCGTACGTTGACGATTTTGCTGGCCTTTTTGCTCAGCACGGCGGCGGCGATTGGTTTGGCATTTTTCCTTGAATATCTCGACAACACGATCAAAACGGTTGAGGATGTCGAGCGTTATGCGAAGTTGCCAGCACTCGGTGTGATTCCTGCGATTGCGGGTAGCACGTCATTGAAAAAACTTCCCGGCAAAAGTGAAGAATTGTTGGATGGAAACGGCACTGCCTTAGCCTTGTCAGGTGCGTCAATCGCCACACAGTTGATGACGCTGGACAATCAGTCAACTGTCGCGGAAGCCTATCGTGCCTTGCGAACTTCAATTTTACTTTCATCCGCCGGACATCCGCCCAAATCAATTCTGGTGACAAGCGGAAGACCGGGAGAAGGCAAAACAACCACGGCGGTGAATACGGCAATTTCTCTGGCGCAGCTTGGCGCAACAGTTTTGATTATTGATTGCGATTTGCGCCGTCCCAAAGTTCATAAAGTTTTTGGAATAACGCATACACATGGATTATCCACTTATTTGTCGCGTGAAACCGATATTGACACGTTGATTCATCCGCTGCCGATTCCGAATTTATCGTTATTGCCGTGTGGGCCGACGCCTCCGAATCCGGCTGAATTAATCAGTTCGGAAAAGATGCGTGAAATGATGACCTTACTTGGTACAAAATTTGATCACATTATTATTGATTCGCCGCCGCTTATTAATGTGACCGACCCGGTGATTCTTTCGACGCTGGTGGATGGGGTGATAATGGTTGTCCACGCGGGTAAGAGCACCCGTGATGTGATTCGCCGTGCGAGCCAGGAATTGACCAGCGTCGGAGCCAAAGTCTTTGGCGTAGTTCTCAATAATGTGAACCTGCAACGCGAAGGCTACGACGAGTATTATTATCAACGGTATTACTCCAGTTACAGTTCTGATAATGATGTCAGTAATGCTGCAAACGGCAACGGAAAGCACGTTTGACAAATTGAAAAATTCAACCACGTCGTCAGGGATTCGTTCACTGGCGACGTTTGTTTTTGATGCTGCTAATCGTCAGCTTCTAAGGGCCAGTTTCGCGGTTGTGCTGACGATTTTGTTGGTGAAACTGGCGGCGATCTTGAAGGAGATGATGGTCGCTTGGCGTTTTGGTATCAGCGACGATCTGGACGCCTTCACCGTAGCCTTGATCGTCCCATTTTCATTGGTCTGTATTATTGCTGCTTCCTTTCAATCTGCCTTCATTCCGGTCTATGTTCGCGTTCAGGAAATCGAAGGAATAGAAGCCGCCCAATCATTAATCGCAAACGCCCTCACGCTGATTCTCGCCTTATTTTCTCTGACACTGGCTTTGATGTTAGTGGTTGCGCCCTTTTATCTGCATTATCTTGCACCGGCATTTGGCGAAGAAAAATATTTACTAACCTTGAAGCTGACTGGGATCATCGCGCCAATCTTAATTTTTTCCGGCATCTCAAATATTTTTGGCGCAGTTCTAAACGCCAGAAATTCTTTTGTTTCGGTCTCACTTGCGCCCTTACTAACTACAGTCTTGATCGTCGCTGCTTTGTGGTTTGCCACCAGAATTGAAGCACTGGCGATGGCCGTAAAATTAGGTGCAATGTGCGAAGTTTTATGGTTGGGATGGAAGCTGAAAAAAAGCGGGATTCGACTTCGTTTAGGCATAGACATACTCAACGAAAAACTCAAAGAAACACTTCGTCAGGCAGGTTCGTTGATGCTGGGGAATTTTCTGTTGTCAGGCATCGGGGTGATAAGCGTCGCGGTTGCCGGATCGTTAGCCGCAGGTAGTGTTGCCTCGTTTAGTTACGCCAGTAAGTTGATTGCGCTGCCGAACGGTCTGCTTGCGACAGCTTTAGGGACAACGCTGGTTCCGTATTTTTCCAGATTGAGTGTGCAATCCGACTGGCAACAAATACGCATAACGTTGCATCGTTTTTTGCAACTGGCTTTTTTGTTGACCTTGCCGATTGCTATAGTTTTGATGGTCTTCCCACAATTTATTACCAAGCATCTTTTTCAGCGTGGAGCCTTTGCTGACAATGACGTTGCTACGGTTTCGACCGTACTGTTTTGCTTTGCGTTGCAGCTCCCGTTTTATGTGGGCGGAGTTTTATCGGCTCGGCTTTTGCAAGCGTTGCAATCGAATGGAGATTTGCTCAAAGTTTCTGCCGCCAGCCTGCTCGTGAATATTGTGCTGACGTTGATCCTGAGCAATTTATTTGATGTCGCCGGGATTGCCTTAGCGGTGAGCCTGACCTATTGGTTTTCATTTTTTGCGTTGTACTTGCTGGCTCGAAGGCGAATTAATTTAGCTGAATGCGCGTGACTTTAGTAATCCCTTCCATTACTTCAGGCGGAGCCGAACGTGTCCTGGCAGCTCTTGCGAATGCATGGGCAGAGCGTGGCGACAAGGTGACGTTATTAACCTTTGATGACGGAATAGAAACTCCATTTTATTCACTCTCAGCGCGAATCAATCACGTCGCTTTGAATTTACTGAAAAATTCTGAAGGCAGGTGGCAATCCATTCAGCAAAATTTTAAGCGAATTTTAGCTTTACGCTCTGCGATCAAAGCTTCGACGCCGGAAGTCGTGATTAGTTTTTTACTACGCTCCAACGTGCGGGTTTTGCTGGCGACAGTTGGAACAGGAATTCCCGTGATTGTGTCTGAGCGTGATGATCCGTTCCACGCGAAGCCGGGGGAAATCTGGCAATGGTTAGCAACAATTACTTATCCCTGGGCGACAAAAATTACTGTTCATACACGACAAGCCGCACAATTTTTCCCTTTGTCTTGGCAGCCTAAGATAGCAGTGATCGCCAATCCAGTATTGATTAAATTCGTTGTGCAGGTACGCCTGGAAGGTCAAAAAATTATCGCTATTGGACGCCTTGAAGAGCAGAAAGCCTTTGATCTTTTATTGCGTGCTTTTGCTTTGATAAAGGATGAATTTCCTGAGGCTGGCCTGACGGTTTGGGGAGAGGGGACACAACGAAATACCTTAGAATTATTATGTGAAAAATTAGGTTTGCAGTCCTGCGTGAAATTCCCTGGCGTGACGAAAAATATTGTTGAAGAACTGAACAGAGCAAATTTATTTGTTCAATCTTCGCGTTGGGAATCTTTCGGTAATGCGCTGTGCGAAGCAATGGCGACAGGGCTTCCAGTGATTTCTACGGATTGCTTAGGACCACACGAAATCATCCGTGACAACGTAGATGGATTATTGGTTCCGACTGAAAACGTCGAAGCCTTAGCCGACGCGATCCGGCAAATTTTTACAAATCGGGAATTACGATTAAGGCTGGCTTCCCGCGCTCCTGAAATTATCGAGCGGTTTTCCTTAGAGCGGACACTTAACCAGTGGCAGGAAATCGTGGATGAAGCCATTGCACAATAACGTAAAATCTCTCGGTCTAATCGGTGGATTGGGGTTACTTTATCTAGTTGGAATTGGCTGGGGATTGCCCAGTCATATCAGTGCAGTGACCGATACCATCGCGCCTTATGATGCGCTTTCGTTTTTTGGAAATTACGGAAATGCGCAGACGGCTAACCGCTATCCGGCGGCACAGTATTTAATTTTATCCTTTGTTTATGGGATTGTAATCGCTTTTGGGAAAGTGACGGGAATGATTGGCAGTTTTTCCTCGAAGTTTCCCTACGGAATGAAATCGCCGGAAATTTTCATCTCCGGGATGATTCTCATGGCGCGAATAATTTCGGTCGTGATGAGCGTTGCAGTGCTACTCAGCATTCGTAAATTCAAGCACGAAAAATTAACCAGAAGCGGAATCATCACGGCGATTTTGACGCTGGCTTTGAGCGGCACTTTTACCTATTACGCCCGTGCTGAAAACGTAGACGCTCCGATGCTATGCTGGTGGGCAATCTCTCAAGTCGCTTTGTGGTGGTATTTATTTACGGAAGAAAACAAGCAACGGAATTTGTTGGTCGCCGGCGTTGCCGCTGGATTGGCGATTGCAACGAAGGATGCCGCCGCTGCTTTAGTGTTTGGTTCAGGTTTGATGGTAGTAATCTTTGGCGCATCGAAAATTAAGCATTCAATGCTTTATGCAACGGCGAGTTTATTGACTTATTTCATAATGGCAGTATTGCCGCAACCGCTACGATGGGTTGAGCATTTCCATAATCCTTACGCCAAATACGTGACGCGCTTCGTTGAATTTGATTATTCGTTTTCGGGTCAGCTCGGATTATTTAAGCGGACAATCGCTGAATTGGTTTCGATTGTTTCACCCGCTGGCGTTGCGTTGGCAGTTGCTGGTGTCGTCGCTTTGCTGGTTTATCGTCAACATCGTGAGTTGATTTTTTTGGCTCTTCCAGGGCTTTTATACTACTTGATTTTCATTGCGAATATCAGATTTGTATATGAGCGATTTTTGCTGCCGATAGCGTTTGCAACGGCGATTTTAGCGGGGTTCGGCGCAACTTTCCTGCTACAAAATTTTCGTCGCACCGGGCAAATTATGATTGCGCTATGCCTCGTCTGGCAAGTTGGATTTGGATATTTGCCAGTGACTTATGCGCAGGTTTTTGACATCAAACGCACGTTGACGAAGACGATGCGCGAAGCTGTTCCTGCTGGCGAAGCCGTGATGTGGATCGGAGATCGCACATATATTCCGAATGCAGATTTTGCTTCACAGTACACCTTAGTTTGTCCGCGTGATGTAAATCTGAAATCCAGTTACATGGCAGCGGCGCTGAAGCCTTACGAAGAGCGAACAGAATTTGTTTTGAGCGAGAAACCACTGCCGGATAAAAAGCTGCAACTGATTAGAGAGCTAAGCTATCCGGCGTGGGTCAGAGCCAATGTTATCAGGGCTGGCGTCAAAGAATATTATTTGTATAAATCGAAATGCGGAGCCTGCTTTGATGGAAAAGAAGCGTGGATTCAGCAGGGAGACGATGCCGGAGTTCGATGAATGAAAATCGTATTTCTGGCGCGAACCCTTAATCAAGGCGGAGCGCAACGGCAACTCGTAGCATTAGCGCGAGGGCTGAAAGAACGTAACCATTCGGTGCATGTGATTGTATTTTACGCTCACGGATTCTTTGAAAATGAATTACGGACGGGCGGAATTGACGTTCGTGTTTTGCATCGTCAGGGACGTTGGCGCGTTGTGGCGTTGTGGCGGCAAATGGTGCAAATCGTACGTGAGTTAAATCCTGATATTCTTCACGGCTACCTCGAAACGCCTAATGTTTGTGCAGCTTTGCTGCGCCGATCTATTCCGCAGGCGAAAGTTGTTTTTGGAATTCGCGCTTCAGCAATTGATTATGAACAGTACGATTTTGTCATTCGCGTCATGAATTGGATAGAGGCTCGCACTTCCCGTTATGCTGATTTAGTCATTGCGAATTCACATGCCGGAGCCGCTGACGCCATCCGCGCAGGCTTTTCATCAGGCAACGTCATGGTGATTTCCAATGGAATTGATACGGAATATTTTGTGCCAAATGCCGAAGCCGGAAGAAAGATTCGTCAGCAGTGGAAAATCAAAGATGATGAATTCTTGATTGGTGTCGTCGGTCGGCTTGATCCGAAAAAAGATCACGCTACTTTTCTGCGTGCAGCAGCGAGATTGAAACAACCAAATTTAAAGTTTGTTTGTGTGGGAGTTAGTGAGCCGACGCCAGCATTGCAGCAACTTGCCGAGTCGTTACAATTGCAGAATTGCCTGCAATGGGTTGCGCCACAAACTGCGATGCCAGATGTTTACAATGCTTTAGACTTGCTTTGTCTTTCCTCATCTTTCGGTGAGGGTTTTCCGAATGTCGTAGGTGAAGCGATGGCGTGCGGCGTTCCCTGCGTAGTCACGAATTCAGGTGATGCCGCTTTGGTGATTGATGAACTGGGAGAAGTCGTTACCGCAGGTGATGACGAAAGTATGGCTACGGCAATAAATAAAAGCTTGAATCAAAATCGCCAAACGATTAGCATCAGGCTTCGTCAACGAGTTATCGAAAATTTCAGTCTTCAGGAACTGATGACAAAAACTGAATCCGCCCTTTTAGCCCTGATCTGATTGTTCATTCATGGCAGTAATTCCACATAAAATTAATACTTCCACTGATGTCGCGGTTGTTGTTCCAGTTCATTCTATTGCGCGACCACTTCGTGTCATTCACGTGATTACAGATTTGGATACTGGGGGTGCCGAGATGATGTTGTATAAAGTACTCTCGCAAATGCAGCAAATCGGCGTTCATTCGGAGGTCATTTCATTGCAGGACATCGGAGCTGTCGGAGGAAAAATCAGCCGGCTTGGTATTAAAGTTCACGCGCTAAATATGAGCAAAAAAGTGCCGAGTCCACTGGCGGTTTGGCGACTGGCAAAACTGCTCAAACGCAGCCAGCCGGACGTAATTCAAACGTGGATGTATCACGCCAATCTGGTGGGAGGATTAGCCGCGAAAATCGCCGGTAAAATTCCGGTCGTGTGGGGAATTCATCATAGTAATTTTGATCTAAAACGCGCCAAGAAGCGGACGTTGCTGACGATGCGTGCCGGAGCGTTGCTTTCGGGGCGAGTCCCGGACGACATCATTTGTTGTGGCGAAGTTCCGCGTCAGGCTCATATTGGGATGGGCTACGATGCGCGAAAAATGCGCGTGATTCCGAATGGTTTTGATCTTCAGGAATTTCAGCCGAACCCTTTTGCCCGAATGTCCGTACGCAAAGAATTAAGACTTAACAATCAAACGCCTTTGATTGGGCTGGTTGCTCGCTACCATCCCAAAAAAGATCATCAGACATTTATTCAGGCGGCTTCGCTGGTTAATTTGGCGATGCCGGATGTTCATTTTCTTTTGTGTGGTGAAGGTGTCAATCATAATAATTCCGAATTAATGCGCTGGATCAACGAAGCTGGGATTGCGCATCGTATTCATTTATTGAGTATGCGAACCGACATTCCGCGCTTAACGGCGGCTTTGGATATTGCTACTTCGTCTTCTTCGTATGGTGAAGGTTTTCCAATCTCATTGGGCGAAGCGATGGCTTGTGGAGTTCCCTGTGTAGCCACGAATGTTGGTGATTCATCTGCAATCGTAGGAACTACCGGAGTAATTGTGGCTCCGAAAAATCCTTTTGAATTATCACAAGCCTGGCAATTTTTGCTATGTCTTGAAAACAGTGCCCGAACAAAGCTGGAGCAATCTGCGCGGCAACGGATTCAGGAAAATTTCAATTTACCTTCTGTAGTTTCGCGCTACGAAGCGGTTTATAAAAAAGTAACCAATCGTGAGTAATTTGATTATCACCCCAACTTTATTGCCGGAGATTCTGGTGCTGGAACCGCGTGTTTTTGAAGACAGTCGTGGATATTTTATCGAATCCTACAACACTCAGAAATTCGAGCAGGCTGGGCTTGCTTCGAGATTTGTGCAAGACAATCAATCAGGCTCGCACGGCGGAGTTTTACGCGGCTTACATTATCAAATTCACCAACCACAAGGGAAATTAGTTCGCGTAGTAGTAGGTGAGATTTATGATCTTGCCGTAGATATTCGGCGCAGCTCTCCGACATTTGGCAAGTGGGTTGGAGAAGCACTTTCAGCGGAAAACCGAAAGCAGTTGTGGATTCCACCAGGTTTTGCGCACGGGTTTTATGTGTTGAGTGATTGGGCGGAAGTCCTGTATAAAACAACCGATTATTACGCGCCGCAACATGAACGAACTTTACTTTGGAATGATCCGGCATTAGCGATTGACTGGCGGTTACGCGATGGAACGGTTCCCCTTCTATCTATGAAGGATGCGGAAGGAATGCCGCTCAGTAAAGCAGAATTGTTTGATTAATTTTGTATGAAAAATATTCTCGTCACAGGTGGAGCTGGATTTATTGGCTCTAATTTTATCCGGTACTTACTGAAAGATAATTCCGAATTTCTGGTCATCAATCTTGATGCCTTGACCTACGCCGGAAGTCAGGAAAATTTGCGCGAGGTTGAAGATGATTCCCGCTACAATTTTGTCAAAGGTCACATTGCTGACCGCGAATTAGTCCTGAATTTATTACGTCAACATCACATAGATACTTTGGTACATTTCGCCGCTGAATCGCACGTAGATCGTTCGATCAGCAACCCCGGCATCTTCGTTGAAACCAATGTTGTCGGCACACAGAATTTGCTGGATGCCTGCCGTCAGGTCTGGTTGGAAGAAAAATTTTTGCCGGTAGATCAAGTACGTTTTCATCACGTTTCGACAGATGAAGTCTATGGCACTTTGAAACCCGCAGACCCGGCGTTTAGTGAAACGACGGCGTATTCTCCAAATTCGCCGTACGCTGCTTCAAAAGCTGCCAGCGATCATCTGGTTCGTGCGTATTTTCATACCTACGGCTTACCTGTGACGGTGACAAATTGCTCGAATAATTACGGACCGTATCAATTTCCTGAAAAGCTGATTCCGTTAATGATTATGAACGCGCTGGAAGGAAAGCCATTGCCTGTTTATGGTGACGGGCAGCAGATTCGTGATTGGCTGTATGTTGAAGATCATTGCGAAGCAATCAAGTTAGTAATTGAACGGGGACGAGTTGGGGAAACATATAATATCGGAGGCCAGAATCAACCGCCGAATATAGAGATTGTTCATCAGCTTTGTGCGTTGTTAGATGAGTTGTCTCCCTCTGAAAATCTGTATCAGTCGTTAATCAAATATGTGGCAGATCGTCCCGGACATGACCGCCGTTACGCGATTGATCTGACGAAGATCAACACGGAACTGGGCTGGGAGCCACGCGAATCAGTGACGACCGGATTACGCAAAACCGTCGCCTGGTATTTAAGTAACAGCGAATGGATTGCAGCGATTCGCCAGCAAAACAATTACCAGCAATGGGTGCAAAAAAATTATCAGGCGCGAGGAGAAGCAGCACGATGAAGGGAATTATTTTGGCGGGAGGCCGAGGCACGCGCCTGCATCCATTGACGTTGACGACCAGTAAGCAGCTCTTACCAGTCTATAACAAGCCGATGATTTATTATCCGCTGTCAATGTTGATGCTGGCAGGGATTCGGGAAATTTTGATTATTAGTACACCCGAAGATTTACCCGCCTTCAGAAAATTATTGAGCGACGGGAGTCAATGGGGATTAACGTTTAGCTATGCCGAGCAATCTGAACCGCGCGGCTTAGCAGAAGCCTTTATCATTGGTGCTGAATTTATCGGAGAAGAACCGAGCTGTTTGATTTTAGGAGACAATATTTTCTTCGGACACGGCTTACCGGAAAAATTGCGCAGCGCAGCAGCTTTAACAGAAGGCGCATTAGTTTTTGCCTATCCAGTGAAAGACCCTGAGCGGTACGGCGTGATTGAATTTGATAAGAGCGGCAAGGCTTTGAATATTGAAGAAAAACCCAAACAGCCCAGATCAAATTTCGCTGTTCCAGGAATTTATTTTTACGACCGGACAGTTGTCGAAAGAGCTAAAAATCTGGAACCATCAATGCGCGGCGAATTAGAAATCACTGATTTGAACAGACTTTATTTAGCTGCCGGACAATTACAAGTAGAGCAAATGGGGCGCGGTGTCGCGTGGCTGGATGCCGGAACACATGAATCCTTGATGCAGGCGTCGAACTTTGTGCAAGCCGTGGAAGATCGGCAAGGCATGATGATTTCCTGCCCGGAAGAAATCGCTTATCGGATGGGATTGATTTCTGTCAGTGATTTAGTTGCCTTAGCTAAGTTAATGGGGAGTTCATCATATGCAGATAACCTACATAGACTTGCTAAAGGGAAATCATAAGGGGTACTGAAAACATTTTAAAATCACTGAGCTTAGTTAGGCAAAGATTAACTGTTTGGTCGAATGCTTCAGTTAGTAGAAAAATTTTTTCACGCTCACTCTTATTTGGCCTTTTGACTATCGGCGTTAAGCTATTTAGTGCCATAAAAGAATCAATGGCAGCACACACTTTTGGAATAAGTGATCGGCTTGATTCTTTTAATGTATCATTCACAATAGCTTCATTTGTAATGGTCGTAGTAGGAGGGGCTTTTCAAATTGCATTAGTCCCTGTTTATATAGAAACAAAAGAAAAATACGGTAAAGACGTGGCAAATTCTTTGGTCGCTGCAATATTAAAGCTATGCCTGTATACTTTATTGGTGATTTGTCTTATCTTGCTCATTTCTTTTCCGTACTTCCTACCTCTCTTGTTTCCTAAATTTGACATACCAAAGCTACAAACGACACTCTTTTTATGTTACTTATTTGTTCCAATGATTATATTAGGTGGCTGTGCATTAACAGTGACCGGAATACTCAACGCTGAAGAAGCATTTTCATTAGCCGCTATCGTTCCCGGTATCACAACCGTCCTTACCGTTATTGCTCTGTATTATCTTGGAAACCGGTTGGGAGTATATTCACTCGCCGCTGGATTAATTGCTGGCTCTATCTTAGAACTAGTTGTTTTAATAAATGCGTTACGTTTATTAAGTATCAACCTTTCATTTCAGTCTTCGATACGAGGATCACATGCGAGGTCTGTTATTCATAACATTCTGCCTATTGCAGGTGCCTCAATTCTATCTGGAATGATGCCGTTGGTTGATCAGAGTTTTGCTGCCCAGTTAAGAGGTGGTGATATTAGTGCCCTCGCCTTTGGCAGTCGTGTCATTTCATTAGTGATGGCATTATTTGCAGCATCTGTTGCCGCGACGGTCTTGCCGTACTTTTCGAAGCTGGCTGTAGAGAGAAAGTGGCAGATACTTAAAAGCGTTTTTACCAGTAGTCTTTTGAAATTTATTTTACCTGGAACCTTATTAGCACTTGTTGTGATTATTTTCTTTTCCGTTTCAATCGTGAAACTTCTGTTTCAGTCAGGTGCTTTTACGGAAACGTCAACAGTTGTAGTTTCACGAATTCAATCAATCTATGCTTTACAGATTCCTGCCTACATGATTCATTTGGCGGGGATTCGGCTTCTTAGCGCAATACAAGAAAACACTAAGGCAATCAGGATTGCCTTAGTGAGTTTGGTTGTCAACATTTTCGCGGACTATATGTTTTCCCGTTGGTTAGGAGTTGAAGGGATAGCGTGGGCGACTAGCTTGGTATATATAATTGCTATGGTTATTACATTGATGAGTGTGTATCAAAGCTTAAACCGAAGAGGTCTGATGAGTAATGGAAATGTTTAATTATCAATATAAATTTACGGTTTTTACCGCGACGTATAATCGCGCGCATACATTGCACCGTGTTTATGAAAGCTTGAAATGTCAGACGTTGCGAGATTTTGAATGGGTTATTGTGGATGATGGCTCCACTGATGGTACTGCTTCATTGATTGAAAACTGGAAGGTCGAAGCAGCTTTTTCTATTCGCTATATTTGGCAGGAAAATCAAGGCAAGCATTTTGCTTTTAATAGAGGTGTGAGGGAGGCGAAAGGGTTATTATTCACATCACTTGATTCTGATGATGCCTGTATTGCGAATGCTTTGGAGCGGCTGAACTTTCATTGGGAAAGCATTTCATCAGAGAAAAGAATGTGCTACTCGGGCATCACCGCACTTTGTGTTGATCAACTCGGAAATGAGGTAGGCAATTCGCTGCCTGAAGATGTTTACGATGCAAGTTGGCTGGAGGTTGACTATAAAATGGGGTTGAAAGGGGAAAAATGGGGTACATTTAGGACTGATATTCTAAAAGAGTTTCCTTTTCCCGAAACATTGCAAGTAAGCAATTTCCCGGAAAGTATTATCTGGTTCCGTATTAGTAATATTTATCTGACACGATTTTTTAATGAGGCGTTGAGAATTTACTATATTGATGCACCTTCAATGATACATGGAAATAATGCTTCTAAGAATGCTAAGGGTAGCCAATTAGAGCATTTGGAAGCTTTGAATGAATATATAGGTTATTTAAGATATCAACCTATTGAATTTCTAAGATCGGCTGTTCATTATAGCCGCTTCTCATTTTTATTAAAGATGGGGATTCATTCTCAATTCACTAAATTGAATAATCTGCCTGCGAAAATTTTATGGTTATGTGCTGCTCCATTTGGATTTTTGATAAGCCGAATAGACAAATAAGTAGTCGTGCTGAATTAGCCTATACTATTTCAATATCTAAAGTGCTGTAGAATCAAGACTTTGACACGAAAATAGTATAACTTATTTGAGCCTGACTACTTAAGTTAATTTACAGTCATTATAGCAGAAATTATTTCTTAACATGAACCTAATACTCCCACGCAAAAAGAAAAGATTATTGTGGCTCTCTATCTTATATCGCCTCAAGAAGATTCCTTTTATGTCAAAGAAGGCAAAGCTCAGATTGTATCTTAATATTGAGTGGGCGGCAGATAAGTTTGCACAGGAAATATCACATGAAATTTATCCATTGGGAGAACATCCTGGAAGGGTATTCTCCCTACAATTTATTTTCCGACACATAAAAAAAGATCAAGTCGTTTTGGATTTGGGTTCAGGAACTGGAGAAATTGGCAGTGCGATTGCAGAAGTGGCTAAAGAGGTTATTGGTATTGAAAACGATAAGAAAATAATCAATATTGCAAATTCTCGACATCACAAAGAAAATTTATTGTTTGTTGAATCTGAAGCATTAAGTTATTTAGAAAAGAGCACAAAGAAATTTGATGTCTTAGTCTTGTCGCATATATTAGAGCACTTGGATAAACCTGAAACACTGCTGCTGAACTTTAAGAAATATTTTACTTACATATTTATTGAGGTGCCGGATTTTGACCGCTACTACCCTAGTCATTACCGAAAGGATTTAAACATGGAATTAATCTACACAGATGGAGATCATGTTATTGAATTTGATAGGGAAGGGCTTATTGGATTACTAACAGAGTGTGGTATCGCAGTAATCGAAGCTGAGTATCGTTTTGGCGTACAAAAGCTTTGGTGTCAAATAATTAATGCGTAGATGCTTTAGTAGGTAGTAAATGAATAGTGGAAAATTTATCATCTCACTAGACCTTGAGCTTTTCTGGGGAATGAGGGATCAGCGAACAATTGAGCAATATGGTGAAAATATTAAAGGAGTGCATAAAGCTATACCACGGTTACTTGCAGTTTTTAATAAACATCAAGTAAAAGCAACATTTGCTACAGTAGGATTTCTTTTCTTTGAAGATAAAGCTGAGCTATTAAATAATCTCCCTAAAAAACAACCAGGCTATTTAAATAAAAATTTATCACCTTACTCAAGACACTTTGATATTATTGGTAAAGATGCCGAAGCGGATCCTTATCATTTTGCACCACACTTAATCCGTCTCATTCACAACTACCCGGAACAAGAGATCGGAACGCATACTTTTTCACATTATTACTGCCTGGAAGAAGGACAAACAAAAGAAGAATTTAAAGCTGATATAGAAAGTGCCTTAAAAATAGCAGTTAAATATGGAATACAAGTAACTTCATTAGTTTTCCCTAGAAATCAGTTTAATGATGAGTATCTACAGGTTTGCCAAAAGTTAGGAATCATTTGCTACCGAGGTAATGAGGATTCATGGTTATATAAAGCAAGAAATGGGAAAAAAGAGAGTTTGGTTAGAAGAGCGTTAAGGTTAGTAGATGCATACATTAATATATCAGGGCATAATTGTTACTCAGATACTTATTTAAAAAATAAGATTCCAGTTAATATTCCTTCCAGTAGGTTTTTGCGACCTTACTCTAAGAAGCTTAAAGCATTCGATAAGCTACGGTTAAATAGAATACACTCTGGAATGACGCATGCTGCAAAGAATAATTTAACGTATCATCTCTGGTGGCACCCGCATAACTTCGGAATAAATCAGGATGAGAATTTTACTTTTTTAGAGAAAATATTACAACACTATACAAAATTAAACGCTCAATTTAATTTTCAGAGCTACACAATGACTGAATTAGCAAAGGCTATTCTTTCCAGTTAATAGAATATGAATTCCGAAAACATAACAAAGCTTGCAATCAAAAGACATGATATAGATGCTTCTCATTTTCAAAATGCGTACTCAATATCTGATAATAAACAGCTTAGTAAAAAAGAGACAGTTTTTTTATATGGAAGAAGGTTGGTGCTAGATGAATTACTGATAACTCTGGAACAGCTTCCCAAGGGGAGCAAAATCCTCGATGTTGGCTGTGGAACTGCACACCTTACCAATTGGATTAAGGAAAAAGGTTTTGAAGTTTATGGGATCGAACCCTCAAGTGTAATGTATAGTTATGCTCAATCAAATTTTCCGGAGATAGAAATTAAACAAGCTATTTCCTCAGATATACCTTACCCGGATAATTACTTTGATCTGATTGTTGCTTTTGAAGTATTGAGATATTTAGACAAGAACGAAAACGGGAAAACATTTATAGAGTTTCACCGGGTCTTAAAAGTAGGTGGAAAATTTTTCGTTACCCAGGTGAACCTATTTTGTACTGATTTTTATTTTATTTTTCACCAGTTAAAATCAATTGTTTGTAAAATTACAAACGCAACCCATCATCACTGCAATTTTACGACTTCTGGTACTCAAATAAAAGAAGTGAAAAATGCAGGATTTAGCCAAGTCGAAACTGTTGGCAGGTTTTTTGGCAGCATCAGGATTTTTTATAAATTGGGGAGAACGGCAGGGGCTGTTTATAGTTCCTTACTTGAGAAGTTTTCAAAAAATCAAAGGTTCTCAAAATCTTTCTATAAAAATTTTGTAGGGCATCTCATTGTCATTGCTAAAAAGTAGAACGGCTTTACCGAATTTTTATAACGATATTCAATGATTAAGGTGGCAGCATTTACGGGGGGGCAGAATGTTCCAAGTGCCCGCTATCGGGTTCGGCAGATGATTCCAGAATTGGAACAGCAGGGAATTTCCACTACAGAATTTTTCCCGGTATTAGGAACGTATCCTCCACGAAAAAAAATCTTGCGGCCTTTTTGGGCAGTGGGAACTTTAGGGGAACGCGTCCCGGCTATCGTCAGATCATTTAATTATGATCTTGTCTGGCTCCAGCGCGAATTCCTTTCCACGAAGTATACTTTAGAGAGATATACTAAAAAGCCTCGTGTGCTAGATGTGGATGATGCGATTTGGCTCAATGGCGATGATGATTTTGCGGGGCGATTGGCCGAATCCTGCGAGCTGGTAATATGTGGTAACGATTATCTGGCAAATTACTTTGGACAGTGGAATAAAAACATTGAAATTATCCCTACTTCAGTAGACACAAACAAATTTAAGTCGGCTCAAGTTAGTGAAGGATTAGTTCTTGGCTGGACTGGCACTGGGGGGAATTTCCAATATCTTTACCAGATCGAACCCGCCTTAGCTCGCATATTACGGACTTTTTCTGAGGCAAAGTTAAGGATAGTATCAGACCGTAGACCAATATTTACCAGATTATCAGATACTCAAATCGAATATATTCAATGGTCGCCTGAGAATGAAGTAAAGACCATTCAAGGAATGAGTATTGGATTGATGCCACTGGGGAACTCTGAATGGGAAAAAGGAAAATGTAGTTATAAAATGCTGCTTTATATGGCTTGCGGTATCCCTGTCGTAGTTTCGCCGATTGGCATGAACTCTGAGGTTCTCGGTCGAGGTCAATGCGGATTTGCCGCTGACGATGAGCGCGGCTGGATTGAAGGATTGACGACCCTGCTGGAAGACGCCAGGCTACGCCGTGAAATGGGTGACGCGGGCCGACAGGTGGTACTTGAGTATTATAGTTTAGAGGGTTTGGCTCCAGTGTTATCAGCTTGTTTTAAACGAACAGCAGGGAGTAGTTAATGAATAGAAAAGAAATTATTATCTTCCTTGTCTTGATTATTTTGACTCTGCCATTTGGATGGGTAACCGGTGAATGGGTTAGTTTGTGTTTATCATACATATCTCTTGGGCTTATTATTTTCTCAAGAGATATGAGCAGAGATCTGAAATTGTGCTCTTTTGCAATTCTAGCAATTCTGGCACGGCACTTTGCTTCGCTCATTAATTTTTACTACGTTCTTTTAATTGGAGCGGACATGGATGCAATTGGCTTTCATCTCAATGCTTCGACGATGGCAAATTCAATTCAGCCGACATGGTTTGGGGAATTTGGAACGCTTGAAGCAGGCAGTAAGATATATTGCGAGTATCTGGCCTTCTTTTATCGAATCTTTGGTGATTCTAAATTGCTTGGACAAACATTATCAGTTATTGCTTTTTCTTTTTCCTTTCTTGTTTTGGTTAAAATAGCTAAGAATTTAAGGCTCAACAGATATGGTGTTGGACTGGTTATCCTTTATGGCTTACTTCCATCGGCGATTATTTTCACCTCTATCACATTAAGAGAAGCCTATCAGATGCTTTTTTTTCTGATGAGTATTCACTTTGCGATTTGCCTGAGAAAGAAGGCGACTCTACCTACGATGATTATGTTAATCATCGGGGCTGCCGGACTCGCTGTTCTGCACAATGGCTTGCTGGTGTATTCGGTCTTTCTAGTTTGCCTAAGTTTTTTCTGGAGTCTCGGTTTTAGTTTTACTAATTGGGGGAAGAAGAAACCTGTTACAAAACTGGTTGGCATACTTTTGATTGTAGGAATTGTTAGCGCCTGGGTAACATACGCAAGTGATGTGGGAGGAGCTTCAGGAGCCTTAATGTCTGGTGAAGGTGGAGATTACGCAGGTATTTATCGTGACCGAACAGCTACTGATAGATCAACGTATGGCGGTAAGCTGGATACGTCTTCAGTTGTCACTTTTATTCCATCTGCGGCTCTTGTTTCTGCTTTTTATATGTTTGCCCCCTTTCCCTGGCAAATCTCAAATGCGGCGGATATTTATGGTGCGCTTGAGGGGTATTTGAGACTTATACTTATCTATTATGGATTAAAGACCTGGTATCGGAGTCGTGGCGAGCGTCGGAGTCAATGGGGGTATCTTTTGATTTGCTATTTCAGCCTGGAATTCTTATGGGCGATGGGGACTTCAAATTGGGGGACTGCAATCCGACATCATCTTATTGCGTATGGAGTCCTGGTTATTTTAGGTGGCCCGGGATTTATCAGGAGTCTCACAAAGCCGATTTCCAGGATTGGCAGGCGATTTGGGAAGCCTGGAGTCGTACCAAGATTTCCAAGACGGCAAGTCCGACCAGTTGGTTTGCTCCCACATCGTTCTCAATCCTCAAGAGGGAATCTCTAAAATTGGTATTACATTCGGATGAAAAATCAGTTGAATCTCTTACCTAAGCCTTTGGTTATTCACATCGTTAGTGGCTTACTGGGAGGAGGTGCTGAAATGATGCTGTATAAGCTTCTCTCGAAGATCAATCCTGAAAATTTTCGCTCTGAGGTGATTTCATTAACCGATGAAGGCTTATTTGGATCGAGGATAAAAGAACTTGGCATTTCAGTTTATACACTTGGCATGCGCAGAGGCCGGATTAGTTGCACAGGGATCAGGCATCTATCAGAGATTTTGAAAAAAAAATCTCCAGCAATTATTCAAACCTGGATGTATCACGCTGATTTAATCGGCGGATTAATTGGTAAGCAATCTACAAAAGCTCCAATTGTTTGGAATCTGCGGGCTGACATCATGCCGTTTGCTAAAGATAAACGGACTTATCTTCTCACCAAAGGGTGCGCATTATTTTCTTCACTATTACCGACACGCATCGTTAGTTGCTCTGAAGCCACTCGTCAGGCACACGTTTCCTTTGGATATAACGCAGCCAGCATGGTAACGATACCAAACGGTTTTGATCTGGACGTTTATCGAACTGATCCCGTCGCCGCCTTATCTGTTCGTCAAGAGTTAGGTCTTCAACGAGAGGTACCATTGATTGGATTCATGACACGATTCAATCAAAGAAAAGACATCCCAAATTTTATTGAGGCCGCCGCACGATTTATTAAAGTCATTCCCCAGGCACGATTTTTAATATGCGGGCATGAAATGAGTCAGGAAAATGAAGCACTCTTGAGGATGTTGGATCAGGCTCAAATTAAGGAATTCTGTTTTGTTTTGGGGCGCAGAGAAGATATTCCGCGTTTGACGGCAGCACTTGATCTCGCTACATCATCTTCTGAGAGCGAAGGATTTCCCAACGTTCTTGGTGAAGCGATGGCTTGTGGTGTACCTTGTGTAGCGACGGATGTTGGTGATTCGGCTTTGATTATTGGTAATACCGGAATTATTGTTCCGCCCAAAAATCCTCAGGCACTGGCTGATGGTTGGGGGAAAATACTGATGATGGATGTCGAAGAACGGCGTAATTTAGGGCGGGCGGCACGGCAGCGAATCGAAGACAATTTCAGTCTTGATTCAGTTGTTACTCGCTACGAAAATCTTTACCGAGAATTGTTAATCTCTCCTTAATTCAGCTCATCGAATGTGTGGAATAGCAGGGTTTTTTGATCCCTCATTACAATTAACTCCCTCAGAATTAACCGCCTGTGCGACGCGCATGGCGGAAGCAATTATCCATCGTGGCCCTGATGACAGCGGAGCCTGGATAGATGCTGAAACGGGTCTGGCTTTCGGTCATCGTCGGTTGTCTATTGTTGATCTCTCACCGCTTGGACATCAGCCGATGCTCTCTGCGGATGAACGCTACGTTATTGTTTTTAATGGTGAGATCTATAACTTTCCTCAGCTACGGCAGGAATTGGAATCCTTGGGTTTTCGGTTCCGTGGACACTCGGATACGGAAGTGATGTTGGCGGCGATCAGTCAGTGGGGAATCCACGTAGCTGTGCCGAAATTTGTTGGCATGTTCGCCTTTGCTGTCTGGGATCGGCAAGAGCGTAAACTACATTTGGTTCGTGATCGGGCGGGCGAAAAGCCTTTGTATTATGGATGGTGCGGCAAAACGTTTTTATTCGGCTCAGAGCTGAAGGCGATGCGTGCGCATCCAAATTGGAAGAGTGAGATTGATCGCAACTCAGTGGCAGCGATGATGCGGCATTTTTATATTCCAGTGCCATACTCAATTTATCAAGGCATTTACAAATTAATCCCCGGAACGATTCTGACACTGTCATTGGATGAGCTGCATCGGGTGAAACCTGTTCCTGTGCCGCAGCCTTACTGGTCAGCCAAAGACGAAATCGAAAAGGCTCATGCACATCCTTTTACCGGAAGTGATGAAGAGGGAATTCAAGCGTTAGAACGCTTATTGAAGCAGGCGATTAGCGGTCAGATGATTGCTGATGTGCCGCTGGGAGCCTTTCTTTCCGGCGGGATTGATTCATCTTTGATTGTGGCACTGATGCAATCTTTGCAGCCTGATCCAGTCAAGACTTTTACGATTGGATTTCACGAAGCTGGATACAACGAAGCCGAATTTGCCAAGGCAGTAGCGAAGCATCTCGGCACAGATCACACGGAGATTTACGTGACGCCCGATGAAGCGATGTCGGTGATTTCCAAACTGCCACACCTTTACGATGAACCTTTTGCCGATCCTTCGCAAATCCCTACCTTTTTAGTTTCTCAATTAGCGCGTCAACACGTCACAGTGAGTTTGTCCGGTGATGCGGGCGATGAATTATTTGGCGGATACAACCGGTATTTTTGGACGAGTAATATTTGGGGCAAGCTGGGATGGATTCCAGGTGGCATGCGCCAGGCTCTCGCTGATGGAATTAGAACAGTTTCCCCCGAATCGTGGAATCGTGCTTTTGATGGTTTCAGTTGGGTTATCCCGAACAAACTGCGCTACAGTATTCCCGGCGATAAATTGCATAAACTGGCGACTGTCCTGACGGTGAAGCAGCCGGAAGAAGTATATCGAAATTTGATTTCAAGCTGGAAAAATCCAGAAGAACTAATACTCGGTTCTCGTGAAGAAGAAACGATCCTGACTGACAGCACACGCTGGGCGGATTTGCCGAAGCTCGAACAGCGCATGATGTATCTCGATTTTGTGACGTATTTGCCGGATGACATTTTAGTCAAGGTAGATCGGGCGGCGATGGGAGTCAGCCTCGAAACCCGAGTTCCATTTTTAGATCATCGCGTCGTTGAATTTGCCTGGAGCCTGCCGCTTGCAATGAAGATTCGCGGAGGTAAAGGGAAATGGATTCTGCGACAATTGCTTTATAAGCACGTCCCGCAGGAATTGATTGAACGCCCGAAAACAGGCTTTGCCGTGCCGATTGAAACGTGGCTTCGTGGTGATTTACGTGACTGGGCGGAAGAACTTATCAACGAAAAGCGACTACGTGAAGAAGGCTTTTTCAATGTTGAGATGGTTCGTGAAGCGTGGGCAGAACACCTGTCCGGGCATCGTAACTGGCAATATTATCTGTGGCCGATCTTAATGTTCCAAGCCTGGCTGGCTGAAGAACGACGCTGAAGAATAGAAATGAATTCAGCCAACCGGCTTCCGACCTTGTCCAATTCTAACCCCCGCATTATTTATCTGATACCGAACGACTGGTATTTCTGGACGCATCGTTTGCATCTGGCGCAGGCTGCGCGTGATGCCGGTTATGAAGTGACAATTGCGACTTTGCCGGGAGAATATGTGGAGCGAATTAAAGCCGAAGGCTTTATTTTTCACCCGTTAAGATTGCAACGCTTGAACGCAACACCGTGGACGGAGCTTAAAACCATCGCGGATATTATTTCATTACATCGTCGAATTCGCCCTGACATTGTTCATCAGGTGACTTTACGAGTAGTTTTGTACGGTTCGATTGCGGCGAAAATAACACGTCTTCCAACTGTCAATGCCATCACCGGTCTGGGTTATTTGTTTATTGCCAATGGTCTGAAAGAACGTGTCCTGCGAAATATTCTGGCTTTGATCTTTCGCTTTTTTTTAAAAGGTCGCAACGTGACGATTTTTCAAAACGAAGATGATCGGGGCGCGTTCCTGCAACGAAAAATTGTCAGGAAAGCGCAGACTGTGCTGATTGCAGGAGCGGGAGTAAATACGCAGGAATTCGCACCTACGCCAGAACCGGAAGGCTTGATGACAATCCTGCTAACGGCGCGGATGCTACGGGACAAAGGGATCGTCGAATTGGTTGAAGCCAGTCGCCTTTTAAAACAGCGCGGAAATATTTTTCGGGTGGTCTTAGCTGGAATGCTTGATCCCGGAAATCCAACCGCCATCACTGAGCAGGAAATCAACGAATGGCAGGCTAAAGGATTAATTGAATGGGTCGGACAGCAATCAGACATCGCACAACGATTAGCGCAGTGTCACATTGTTTGTTTGCCATCATACCGTGAAGGGTTACCGCTTTCATTAATTGAAGCGGCGGCGGCTGGGCGTCCAATTGTGACGACCGATGTGCCGGGCTGTCGTGAGATTGTGCGAGATCATTGGAACGGTTTTCTGGTTCCTGCCAGAGACGGCGTAGCGTTGGCTGAAGCATTGCAAAAATTGTTGCAAGATGCTCAACTGCGTAAACAGTTTGGCTCGAATGGACGGCAGTTAGCCTTAGAAAAATTCACACAGGAAACTGTCATTCAGCAAACAATGAAAGTTTATCAAACATTAATTCAGGGCGAGACAATTTAGCGGGGCAATCGTTTTATGCGCTCTTATGTTTTCTTATTCCTCATTTCACTGATTACTACTTTATTACTGACACCATTAGCCGGACGGCTGGCCATTGCTTTGGGCGCGGTAGATTTACCTGACAATAAACGCCGGATTCATACAAAGCCTACGCCCCGGATGGGTGGCGTTGCAATCTATGTAGCTTTCTTGATGACCTTAGCCATCGTTCCATTTTTACGCAACGATGTAGGAACGCGCTTTAATGAACATCCACAATGGTATGTTGCGATCCTGGCGGCAACGACAATTATTTTTTTGTTGGGCGTTTACGATGATTTACGAGGTGCAAATGCACCTTTAAAAATTGCTGTCCAAATTTTAGCGGCTCTTGTGCTGCAATCTTCAGGTTTCGGAATTGAATTACTCTCGCTGCCATTTTTCGGAGAGAACCACGCGTTACCTTTATGGTTGAGCTTTAGCCTAACTGCCGGATGGATTGTCGGCATCACGAACGCTTTTAATCTGGTAGATGGTATTGATGGACTGGCGACGGGAATTTCGGCCTTTGCGTTACTTTCGATTTTGATTGCTTCAGTTGCTATCAGCAGTTTTGAAGTTGGACTCCTCGCCGTAATTTTACTTGGTACGGTGATAGGGTTTCTTTATTACAACTTTCATCCGGCATCTATTTTTCTGGGAGATTCGGGGAGCCTGACATTAGGTTTTCTGGTGGCTACGCTTTCGATGTTAGGTTCGCAAAAAGGAACTACGACGCTGGCGATTGCAATCCCGCTGGTTTCGTTTGGCTTACCCGTCGTCGAGATTTTCCTCTCCTTGATTCGAAGATTTGTGGGTGGCAAACCGCTGATGCAAAGTGATCGCGGTCATATTCATCATCGCTTGTTGGAGCATGGATTATCAGTTCGGCAAGTGGCGATTTTGTTGTATGGCGTCTGTGGAGTGTTCTGCTTATTTGGAATTCTTCTGCTTAGTCCGCAGCGGTCATTTGCTTCTTTGATCTATTCTGTTTTGGGAGTTCTGGTGATCATTGGAGTGCAGCGACTGCGCTATCCCGAATTTGAAGAACTCGGCAATAAAATTCGGCAGGGCGTTGCGCGGCGGCGGCGTGAGATGGTCACCAATATCAACCTGCGACAGCTCAGTACTGAATTCAAACGAACAAAAACACCCGAACATTTCTTTGCCATCTTGCGTGAATTTAGCGAACACTACGCTTTAGACGGAATCCAAATTGAGATCAAGCCTCAACTGGATCAGGCAACCAAATCATCAATAAAAAGTAGTGCTGAAAAAAATGGTTGGTACGAAGCACACGCAAGCAATTGTGAGATCAGTCTGGCTTTGACGCCGGGCATTAGTAATTTAAGTGATTTAGTGGCATCGGATCGAGTCTGGTCACTGCGTCTTCCGTTGGAAAATGGAGCCGAAGTGATCGGAGCCATGACGCTTTACCGCAATATTTCAGATAAAAATGTGACCCTGGATTTACAAACTATTTGCGGAGCTTTTCAGCAAGAATTGAGCCTGGCACTCGACACTTTAATGACACGTTCTGCCTCTCCCGAAAATCTGCTGACCAATCACTCAGAATCATTTGCCAGATAGCTCTCGCAAAATGACTCGCGCGGGGCCTCCGTCGCCATCCTTGATTTTCATCGGCAAACAAATCAGTTCATACTCTCCTTCTTCGACTTCGCTCAAATCTAATCCTTCGACAATCACGATGTTATTTCGCAGCAGTGCCCAGTGCGTAGCCGGTTCGACGAAATTGAATTTCTCAATCGAGAGATAATCAATTCCTACCAGTTTAATTCCCGTTTCAACTAACAGCTCAGCCGCATCCGTTTCCAGATAGACAAACTCCTGATTGAATTCAGAAAATGATGCTCGCTTCCACGTTTGTGAGTTTCGTGTTTTGAACAGGACGCGCTCCACTCCATCCAAATTTGCCAGTTCAATTGTGGCGCGATCAATGGCTGGAATATTCCCGGTGTCTACGACGCGGGCTGTGCCAATTAGCACTTCGAGCGGAAGTTGATCGAGCGTCATTGCACCCGCTACGAAATGCGATGGTGGGTCTACGTGCGTGCCTGTATGCGAACTAAAACTCAGATGTGAAACGGTGCAGATGTCACCACTCTCAAGGCTTGAGACTTGCTTGATCTGCACCGCCGGATCGCCGGGATACACTGGTAAATTCGTGGAAAAGGGGACGGTAATATCGTAAATTTTCATGACATCAACGTCTCGCTGGCGGTGGTAAATTAACAGTTCGATCTCCACCTAATCCATGAATGATGACACGACGAATGGAACGGCTTGGGTCTTCGACCGTCGTCGTGACAGTTGGGTGCGACGCCACTTTTGCAGACTTACCCATTGGCGGAGTGCCTTTAATTGTGACCTCCAACGTGTCGCGGTTGACCTGATTTTCCGTCCTGACCTGCCATCCGCTGGAAGTAGTTTCGGCAGTTGCCACCACGAGAATTGATCCACCGGAGACACGCTCTGCCTGCACAAAACTGACTTTCAGCATTTGAGATTCAAAGCTTTGCGACGGAAAATCACTGGTGGAATTATTCGGGATTGGCGGGTTGTTATTAACTGGAGGTGAAGGTTTATTGTTGACTGAATTATTTGGTTGCGTAACAGTTGTTGAGGAGATTGGGAGATTTCCTCGTTTGGCGACATCAAATGACTCAACAAGTTCCAGCCCGACTCTGGTTCCGGGTTCGACTACTGCTTCCTTGCCTTTTGAGAGGAGCACGGCAACTAATCCGGCGGCAGCTCCAACTCCGGCGCCGAATGCCGCTCCGCCAACGATGGCTCCAATCACCGCACCTGTGGTGGCTCCGCCGCCGATAAAGACAATATTTTTTTTCTTTTGACCTCCGCCTTCGATCACTCCCTCTTCGTCAATCTTTAAGCGCTTACGTTCATTACCATCGACACTGGTCAAAATTCCTTTGACAGGTAATTCGCGTCCGTCTGCCGTCAGCATTTTATCGAAAACAATTTCAATGACCCCGGAACGGCGACGCATTTGCGCTGGTGCAACGTCTGCGACGTGTCCAGTGAATAATGTATTCGCCGGGATCAGCATCCGGTTTTCCTCATCGGTGAGAACATCATTGAGACGCGCATAAAAACGATCTCCGGGGCGGTTTTTCCCTGAATCCAAAGGCGTTTCAATGCGCAGAATCAGGACATGTCCACGCGGTAGAATACGTGTGCCGGAAGGTAATTGTTGTTGCAGCTCAATGGAACCGGTCGCACGTCTCGGACGTTGTTGTTGAGCGAAAGCAGTAAGTGACGGTGCCAAAAAAGAAATTATACTTAACAAGCAAAGCAGCGAACGTAATGTATTTTTCATCCTAAAACCTCTGGTAATTTTTAAGAGGGCGTAACGAATATGATTGTCCTCAATTAAAGTGTTTTTCGCAAAGTTTTTTGAAGGCTCTCAGCAAGGGCGGAACATGTTCACTCTTCACCGTCACGATTCCAAGCTCCCAATTATCTTTAAACCCTCGCACGGGAAGTGCCACTAATCTACTTTCTATAATTTCTTCACGCGCTGAGGAACGAGGGATAATGCTAACACCAAGACCAGCCTCAACCATCCGTTTAATTGAAGTCATACTGCCGAGTTCCATCATCACGTCGGGCTTTACACCGGATTTTTCAAAAAATAAATCTATCAGGCGTCGCGTATTGCCGCCTTGTTCACCAAGAATCATTGGTTCGCTCGCAAGCTGTTGAGGGGAGACATTACGTTGATGCGCAAAGCGGTGACCGGGTTGTACAATGGCGACCAGACGGTCACGTTGCAAGACTTCAGCGCGAATATTGGCGGCTTCGACCGGGAGCGAAACGATGCCGACATCAAGTTCACCCTGCAAAATCTGGGTGACAATTTCGGTGCTGGTGGCGTGCCTGACGCTACATTGCGCGTTGGGATATTTGCGTTTCAGCTCGGCGAGAATAGCCGGGAGATATTCATTGCTGGCGGTGGTCGAAGCATTTCCAATGCGGAGCTTGCCTTTTTCCGCTTCGCTTAATTCCTTAAGCGCGAGCAACGCTTCATCGTGTGCGCGCAACAATTTTTGCGCGTGCTGAACCAGCGATTCTCCGGCTTCGGTTAAGACAACTTTTTTATTCGTGCGAGTGAAAAGCGGCACTTCGGCTTCGGACTCAAGAGCCTTGATCTGTGAACTGACGGCAGCTTGTGTCAGGTGGACGCGCTCCGCTGCCCGCGTGAAGTTGCGGGTTTCAGCAATAGCCAGGAAAGTTTTTAATTGACGAAATTCCATCACAAAAAATATTTATCATTACTATCAGAACTTTTAATTTTATTTATGATGAGCGAGACGCTTATACTACAAGCTCCCCCGGTACAGCAATCTTGCTTGTTCGCATTTCGTTTCAGTGGGAAAAATTTTGAAACGAAGTACGACGTGAAAGGATATTGAATTTATGCTCCACCTCGCCGAAGTTGTAGACACGGTCGTCAGAGATTTAGCGAAGTCGAAAGATGCCTCGCATTACTGGTTAGGAGTTGATGGTGGTGGGACGAACACACGAGCGAAGATTTATTTCGCTCCGCTTGATCCTGATCTTGCACTGGAAAATTATTTAGTTGGCGAAGGGCGTTCTGCCGCCGCCAATTTTCATCGTGTCGGGCTGGAATCTGCCGCCGCTTCCGTTAAATCCGCCATCACCGAAGCCTGCTTGAAAGCTGGAATTTCTACTGCACAAATTGCAGGTGCATGCATTGGACTCGCCGGAGTTTCTCATCCTGATAACCATCAAAAAATGTCCGACGCGATCAAAGCTGCGATGCCGCAATTTGAATTCGAACTCGTGACCGATGCGCGGATTGCGCTGGCAGGAGCGACTGCCGGCAAGCCCGGAGTCGTTGTCATCGCCGGAACAGGTTCGATTGCTTATGGCGTAGACGCACAGGGCGAAGTTGCACGCGCCGGAGGCTGGGGGCCAGCACTCGGCGACGAAGGCAGCGGAACCTATATTGGGCGACGTGCGTTGGAAGCCGTGATGACGGCCTACGATCATCGCACGCACGAAGACACAAAATTAACCGAAAAAGTTTGCCGTCACTTCAAGGTGAATTCACCCGTTGAATTGCCGACGGTCATTTACGATCCAGCCAGCAATGCCATGCAGGAAATTGCCCAGCTTTCCAAAGAAGTCGTCGAAGCTGCCAACGAAGGCGATGAAACTGCGATAGCGATTTTGAAAAATGCCGCGCACGAACTAGCGCGTGCCGTGATTGCTGTGATTGAGCAATTGAAGATGAAAGATCAGGCGTTTCGCGTCGGCTACGTCGGTGGAGTTTTTTCTTGCGGAGAATTAATGCTGGCTCCGCTGCGGGAGGAAATTACAGAATTTGCTCCGCAGGCTTTGGTCGCTGCACCGCTGCATCCGCCTGTGATTGGGGCGGCACAGATGGCGATGGGGAATGTGATGAGTAGCCTTACTCAAACATAAAACGAATCTTCAAATGCCTCAGCGTTTGTCGCGCTAAAACTCCACTGACAATTAAGACTCAGCCACCTGTGAAAAAATGCCGTACGTGTGATCTCTTTTTCCATCCGTTTCCGCTTTATGTTCTGAGCATGAAATAAATTGGCGACGAACATCGGGAAAGTCATCTTCTCGTAAAAAAACATTGCAGGAATCATCTGCATTGTGATACTTGGTAAGCATTGAATAAAAAATAAAAATTTACAGATAATCTGCCTGAGCCGGATGTCTGATAAAGCCATTGAGTTTGCGCGATAACACTTACTGAAAAAGCAACTGGTAAGAATTTTTAGATGTGTACTTGCTTTGTTTGCCTTGAGAAATGCAAGCAAGCACTAACTGGTGAGCGGTGATCTGTTTTCAGCCGAATACCTCACTCGTCAAGATATTCAAGCCTCGAACTTAGGATATATCGTCCTTCGTCTTGAAGTGTCTTTGATGTTCACAGTACGTTAATTTTGCAGCCCCATAAATATTGCTCCTTGCGGAAAAACTATGAACTACTACCTCACATTGCTTCACCTTTTTGTTTATTCAATATCGGTTTTCAAGTGACTCAAGGGAAACAGTCCAAGAATTGAGGGAAATCATGAAACACAAAAGTAATGTCAGAATTCTCCTATCGCTCGCTTTTATAGGTTTTATTACTGCCTGTTACGGGCAAACCAAAATTAAGTTGCCTACGAACGATTTTCCTATTGAAAAAGATATTGAATTAGATAAAGAGCTTAAAGAATACTATGAATCAAGAACTATACCAGTTAAGGATTTAGAGATTTCTGCATATATTCAATCAATTGGTAAAAGGCTAATTTCTGTCATTCCAATAGAGTACCAAAATTCAAATTTTCAATTTGCGTTCACTGTACTAAACGAACAAGGAATTAATGCATTTGCTCTTCCCAGAGGTACCATGTTTGTTCTCTCTGGGCTGATTGGAAAATGTGAGAATGAGGGCGAATTGGCAAGTGTTATGGCTCATGAAGTTAGTCATGTGTTGCTACGCCACGGAACTGCCAAGTATACAGTTAACAATGCAACCAAACAAATTGACGATGTTTTTGCCGATGAATCAATCTGTGCGGTATTAGGAAATTTATGTGGAGTTTTAAAAAGAACACAAAGTTTATCAAACGCGACAACTCTTCAAGAACATAGCCGTGAATTTGAAACACAAGCGGATATTTTAGGGCTGCAAATTCTTAAAAGAGCAGGGTATAACCCGCAAGACATGGTCAATATGTTTCTTGTCTTAAAGAAATATGAAGGAAGTGGAACCTTGGTACCATGGAAGAGGAGCCATCCCGATACCGATATTAGAATCCAAAGAATTGAGCAAGAAATTAAATTGATTGGCGGTAATAATACAGCCAGCCCAACAAGTAAATTATTATCAACTCAAGCGAAATTAGCGAAAATCACTTCTCCCCAAAACCATTCTCAAACTGCCCAAGTTAGTGAACAAGCGACCGTAGGCTATAATATTAGGGTTACACAGCCATCGAAAATCTTCAAAACATATTCAACCGAAGTTATAGAAATTAGTGTGCCGGATAACTGGTATTCACGTGTCGAAAAAGACGCAATCTTTTTTGCCCCAAATGGTGCGTTCGGATCTCAAGGAATTACTCATGGGATAATGTTTGGGATTCAGAAAGAGGCGACCAATAACTTAAAACAAACCGTAGATAGCTTCTTGACCGGAATGCTCCGCGCAAATCCTTACTTAACGCTCGCTAATCAATCAAAAGTAGTTACTCTGAACGGCAGAGAGTTCGGTCAAGTATTTATGAGTGGCATTTCACCTATTACCAAAAAGATGGAATCTGTAACCATGTATATTACGCCCCTAACAAACAACATTGTCTTGCATGTCTCAACCGTTTCGCCTCAAGCAGGGTTTGAAAACTATCAACCAATTTTTGATAAAGTGATTCATTCACTGACTATCAAAACTAACTAAGCATACGGAGAAAATAATGAACAACCTAACTAAAACAAAATCTATCACATTGATTGCTCTGATCATTTTCGTCGCTAATCTAAAAGTAAATGCTCAAAATATAGATGCTTGCAAGACCATTATTAAAGTCGGAATAACAGGTGTTTTTTCAGACCAGCCAAGCAAGAAAGCCAAAAGACATGCAGAAGAAAATGATGTCCGCGCTATGACTCAAATATTGACGGATGCTTTAAGCAAAGGGACGAAAGTAAAAGCTATATCTGTAATTGATTTTAAACAGGAGCGAGATTTTATTGAACAGTCCAAGACCGATAACAAAACCGATTTATTATTATATGTGGAGATGGAAACTAAATCTGATAAAAAGGGATTAGTAGGGTGTTTTATTGATCCTCGTCTATGCCCAACCAGTTTTCCCGTTTCAATTAATTTAACCTATAAAGTGATTGACACAGGTAATGGAAAAACGATTAAGAATGGTAAAGTATCAGGGAAAGATATAGATCCAAAACTTGGTGCTGAAGTTGTAGCCAATCAATTGAATGAAGAAGTTGGTAATCTTGCCCGCGAAGAGACAGTTGATACCCTCTCAGTTGAAAGACTCTCCCGCAAACAGGCTTGCTATACTCAATTCCCGACCAATCCAAAATCTTTACTGATGGATTACGATATTAGTTCCTCAAACAAGACCATCTCTTTCAAATACCGGATTCAAGACGGGCTTTGGAGAATTGATAGGTCAAATGATGGAAAGAAGTACTCGATGGGCTTTAATGGAGAAGTCGTTTGGGATAGTACTGGACGAACAGTTCAAACAGCAAAAGGTGAAAGCGGGTTAGAATTTTTCTTAGGTGATTTCATGTCAGAAAGTGGTATTGAAGATGCTGATAATCGAGTAATGAATTCTAAAGTTCTAACAACATTGGAACTTGTAAATGGTGTTAACTGCTACGTTATTGAATCTACAACGAGTGCGAATACTTTCATAAAAGCATACTACAATACTAAAAGTGGGTCATTGCTAAAAAAATCAAAGCTTGATCAGAATCGAAATAATACACAAGACTTTTATTTTGAGAATTATCAGGATATTGGGAATGGAGTTATGTTTCCTCTGAAGATTTCTTCAAAAGGCAAATCTGGTGATGTTGCGATAATTTTTAAGCAGAGCCAGGGAATTGTGATAAACCTAAACTTTGATGAGAAGGTCTTTTTATCAAAATAGTTCTTATTCGCACGAGTTACCTGAAAACTTATGGCAAACCTCACGGAGGAGAAATTATGAAAAAAATGAACTTGGTTTTGATCGCAATTCTGGTAGGTCAGATTCTACTTTTCCCGTCCCTTTCGTTCGCTCAAAAAAAGAAGAAAACCGTATCCCCAAAAAAAACAGCGCCGGAGACGCCTTATTATCCTGGGTTGTCAGATGCGCCGGGAACTACAAACAATTCCGTCAAACCTAACGAACTGGACTGGGATAAGTTGACACAGGAAGCGGATCGTTTATTCAAGACAGGTCAGTATAGTAAGGCCATTCCATTCGCAACAAGCGCACTCAAAGTCGCCAGACAAAAATGGGGAATGACTCACAAAAATGTAGCTGTCAGCCTGTACGGGTTGGCAAATCTTCAGCTTAAAAACGGTCAGCCTAAAAAGGCAGAACCACTTGCCAATCAAGCCTTGCCAATCTTTAAGAAATCATTTGGAGCAACCCATGAAGATGTTGCAAAAACATTGAGTATGATTGGAATGATTTATTCTAATGCAGGGCGATTTGTAGACTCAGAGAAACGACTTAATGAAGCGTTAACAATTACTCGAAATTTACCTAGCCCCGATTACTTAATGATGGCAAAAATTATAGGCAATTTGGGATCTCTTTATTTCACTCAAGGCAACTATATCGCAGCAGCGAACCGTATTAAAGAGGCATATGACTTAGGTGTGAAGGCGTTTCCTAACCATCCTGACTTAGCGAATCATACTAATAACTTAGGGATGGTTTATTTGAAATTAGGCTACTTAGATAAAGCTGAGCCGTTACTTGGCTCCGCACTTAAGTTCTCGATAGATACTTTTGGAACCAATCACCCTATAGTCGCAGAGGCAGCACAAAACTTAGCTGACCTATACTCATACCAAAATAAAGTTACTGAGGCACTGGCACTCTACAATGATGCGCTAAAGATTCAGAGAGCAGTTCTCGGTTTCGACCATACGAGTACGGCAAGAACGGAAGTTAATCTAGGTTCTTTATTCTTTAAGCTAGGTAATCTAACAGAAGCTGAACGTTTATTTGAGCATGGGTTAATAGTTCATAGAAAAGCTCTTAATACAAAACATCCTGACCTGGCAAAAAATATAGGGAATTTGGGTTACTTATATTTTAAACAAAATAAGTTCTCAGTTGCCGAACCACTACTTCTAGAAAGTTTAAAGATCGAAACAGAATTGTTTGGTGCAAACTATCTGGATAACTTAACGAGTAAGGTTATAATTGGTGACTTGTATTATGCTTGGGGAAAATATAAGCCATCTGAAATATATTTCCTATCAGCGTTAGATGGTTATGAAAAAATGTCACCACAAAACCACTTGCATATGGGCAAAATACTTCAGCGTTTGTCTGATGTCTGTAGCCGAACCGGGCGACCAAGAGAAGCGGTAATATTAGCAAATCGTGCCGCCTTCATCGCTAGAAACTAATCGTGAATCATAAACGTGTTTTTTCAAATTTAGGAGGTATCAAATGAGTGATTATGACGACTTTACCAGGCGGCAAAACGAAGCGTATGCGCATCAGCAACAACAGCAGCAATTTGCAGATGCCCAACGACGTGATCAAGAATATCAGCAACAACAAGCAAGGTATCAGCAAGAAGATAATGCGCGACGAGATAACGAAGTCAGGCAACAAGAGCAAGCTCGCCAGAATCAGGTTCAATGGGAAGCTGACTTCAAAAGAGGTCAGGATGAGTCCGATGCCAGTTACCGAAAATTAAGTAGCGATCAAGCTGAAATGTATAAGAGGTACCAGCAATCAGAAGTAAGTAGCGGACAGACTTACTCGAATAATAATGCTACTAATTCTCGCCCTGCTGAATTACATTCTGCCACTCAAACCAGCAACACTGGAATAAGTCTTGGCAGTATCATCTTTACCATTATTTTTGTGTTATTCATTGGTTGGATATTGGTTACATTCTTTAAATGATTAAGATTGGTGGGTAGGTGGAAATTATTCACTGCGCCACAAACGAATTGTTTTATCCTGACTGGCAGAGGCTAAGGTTTTGCCGTCGGCTGAAAATGCGAGTGCCCAGACTTGCGAGGCGTGACCTCTCAAGGTTAGCAATTCCTGCCACGTTTCCGTGTCCCAGATTCTGATGGTGGCGTCTTTGCTGCCAGTGGCGAGGTGGCGTCCGTCGGGAGTGAAGGCTAAGGCGAAGACCTCGTCGGCGTGTTCGGTTAAGGTCACGATTTCGCGTCCGGTGGCAAGCTCCCAAATTTTTACGGTGGCATCTAAGCTGGCGGTAGCTAAGAGTTTTCCATTCGGCGAAAACGTAACTTTTTGGATAGTGTTGGTGTGTGATTTGAATTTTTGGAGTGGCTGCCCGGATGCTAAATCCCACAAAATTGCCTGTCCCTCAGCTCCGCCTGAAATCAGAGTGCGACCGTCCGCTGCGAATGCCAGCGTATAGACACCGCCGGGATGTCCGGTAAGATTTTGGCGTACTTGCTGTGAGGTAACATCCCATAAATTGATTTTTCCATCTAATCCACCCGTAGCAAATGTTTGACCATCGGGTGAAACTACGACAGCAAAGAGGGGATTGTAGGTCACAGTGGCTGGCGGTTTGAGCGTGGCGATTTCCTTGCCGATACGCAAATCCCAGAGCCGGACTTTTTCGCCAAAATCAGTACTGACCAACCAATCTCCAGTGGGCGATACCGCCAGACTTAAAATACCGCTGGGGTCTTTTTTGGTGAGTGTTTGCAATGGTTTTCTGTTCTGCGCATCAAAAATCTGAAGCTGTCCGGCGTAACCGCCAGCGACTAATTGATTCGTGTTGGGAGTCCACTCCAACGCACGAAGCTGACATTGATGACATTCGCCTTGCCAGAGCTGGCTGGCTTGCAATTTTGCTAATGACCAGCTTTTTATTTCGGTATTGTCGGTGGTCAGCAGGCGTTGTCCATCAGGGAAAAAGGCGACGCGCCAGCTTTCCGTATCGTGCGCATGCCACGTGACCAACTCTTTGCCGTTGGCGACCTGATGAACACGTAGGATACGCTCTCTTCCGATAGAAGCGAGTAACTTTGCATCCGGCGAAAAAGCCATGCTCAAAATAAAATCCCGATGCCCTGAAATCTTCCGAATTTCTTTTCCGGTGTGAGCGTCCAGCAAATGAATGACATTATCTATCCCGCCACAAGCTAATATTTTTCCATCAGGAGAAAAGACAATGGCCTCGGCATAATCAGGCAACGAAATGGCGAATCGCAATTGCCAGGTTTTACTATCCCAGGCGCGGACGAGTTTGTTGTAATTGCCCGTAACAAATGTTTTGCCATCCGGTGAAAAGGTCAGAATATTAATAATTTTGTCGTCAATAATGCGATGGAGAAGCCGACCTGTTTGGTTTTCACGAACGACTGCCACGTTGCCAATAGTGTATGCGAAGCTCGTGCCATCGGTTGAAAAAACAGCGGACATTGCCTTAATCCGAACGCCATCATCTAACCGTAATAGTTCGCGTTGCGTTGCCACGTCCCAGAGCTTCACGAATCCCTGCTGATCGCTGCTTAATAAAAAGCGATGATCGAAAGAAAATGCGAGCGAGATGATTCTCGACTCGTGGGCTGCCCAGCTCATAATTTCTTTTCCTGTTTGTGCGTCACGGATCCGAATTTGACGACGGCTTCCATTCGCAATGAGCTGACCATCAGGTGACAAAGCCGAGCCGTGAATCCATTCCGCCTCCTGAGTTTTCCAATCCTCCTGTTGGGTCAAATTTTGTAAATAATACCATTCAAAGCCGCGCCAATCGGCTGTTCCCGGGGCTGGAATCAATCGCTCTAACCGTTGTTGCGCGCCTGCTATTTTTCCCGCTTCCCAATCAGTCATCGTCTTTTGAATCTCTGCCGCGTAGAGCTGTCGCCGTTGGTGTTCGGCGATTTGTCGCGCCACGTGCGTTTGCCAAATGGCATACATCAATCCGCTTAGTAAAAGTAAGATTGAGAACGCGGCGAGGCTGACGCTGACGAGATTGCGGCGGACATATTTATTGGTGCGATACCAAAGCGTATTGGGTCGCGCAATGATGGGTTTCCCTGCAAGATAGCGATTGATGTCATCGCTCAATTGCAAAGCCGAGCGATAACGCAGCGGCGGTTCTTTATGCAGAGCCATCAAAGTGATATTGTCTAAATCACTGTCTATTCGCGGGGACTGATTTTGAGTAATGGCTTTGCCCGGTGGCAGCGGGTCTTCTTCGCAGATGCGGCGTAAGACATCCGGTAAGGAATTGTTGGGTGAAACAAAGGGGCGACAGCCTGCGAGCAATTCATACAACAGTATTCCGAGCGACCAAATATCCGTTGCCGTGGTCAAAGTGTCGCCACGCACTTGTTCCGGGCTGGCATACGACGGAGACATGGGTTGCAAGTTACTTTGGGTTAAAGTTGAAGTTTCGTCAAAGAGCGAATGGTCAAGCAATTTGGCAATCCCGAAATCCAGCAGTTTGACCTGACCTTCAGACGTGACCAGAATATTGCGAGGTTTAATGTCGCGGTGGACAATCAGATTTTGATGCGCGTATTGAACAGCTTCGCAAACGGTACAAAAGAGCCGGAGCCTTTCCTTGACGCTCAGTTGATGAGCTTCACAATATTCCGTGATCGCGATTCCATCCACGTATTCCATGACGAGGTAAGGCCAGCCGTTTTCGGTCTTGCCGCCATCCAGCAAGCGAGCAATATTCGGATGATCCAGCACCGCTAAAATTTGTCGTTCCTGCTTGAACCGTGCCAACAATTCTGTGCCGCCAATGCTCGGCGTGATGACTTTGATCGCCACTTGTTTTTGATACGCATCATCTGCACGTACGGCAAGGTAAACCGTTCCTGCTCCACCACGACCAATTTCCCGGACAAATTGATAGGATCCGAACTTCTGGTTCGTAGCAGAGAAATCAGGGTCTGGCTCAACTTCAACCTCGAAGAGCGGAGCAGGAATTAAAAAATCGGCAAATTCAGCGCGTTGTTGCTGGTGGAGCATTTGCTCAACTTCGACACGTACTTTTTCATCTCCGCGACTGGCAGCCTTGAGATAGGAACCCCGCAGCTCAGCAGGTTGTGCCATGGCTTCTTCAAATAATTCTGCAATTTGTTGCCATTGATCTTGGAACATTTATACAGTATGCGTAAAATCTAAATGAAACAGCTCAAGGAATTTCAGAATATTACAACAGCTAAGCTCAGCCGCATTATAACAGAGATTAGCGTCAGGATTAGGGATGAAGGTTGGATCGGAAGATTTTACACTCTTATTGATCGCCTGGAAAAATGGAGATCAGGAAGCAGGCGAACGTTTGTTCACTTCAATCTATCAGGACTTACGTCGTTTGGCGCAAAGCTACTTGCTACAGGAACCGCGCGGGCATACATTGCAGGCGACTGCTTTGGTTCATGAGTTGTACCTGCGACTCTTTCATGGTGAAAAAGTAAATTACCAGAATCGGGCGCATTTTTTCGTGATTGTAAGCCGACAACTACGCCGCCTGTTAGTAGACCATGCTCGCACCAAACGTGCCCTGAAACGTACCCAGAATGAAGCGACTTTCGATCCTCTGAATGTTTTGCCAGGCAAAAAGACAGATGAATTATTAATTCTGGATCAAGCGTTATCACGTTTAGCGGAAACCAATGAAAGAGCCGCGAAAGTGGTGGAGCTGCGTTACTTTGGCGGCTTGACTGAACGAGAAATAGCAGATGTGCTGGACATCTCGGTGCCAACGGTTAAGCGCGATTGGAATGCTGCTCGTGCGTGGTTGTTTGGACAAATTTATTCTGAGTAAGGAGTTTGATTGCTTGCCTGAAAATATTCTGCCTACGGAAAAATTTCAGCCGAATACTCTATTAATTGTTGAAAATAATTAGGCTCTAATGTATCTTCTTTGTTGATACAAAGGAGAGTCTTTTTTTATGCGAATTCAAATTCAAAAATGGGGTAACAGCTTGGCTTTACGAATCCCAAAATCTTTTGCTGTCGAATCAAAAATTGGTCAGGGGTCAACCGTCGAAGTCTCTTTGGAGCGAGGTAAAATTATAGTTTTGCCTGTTGCTGAACCAGAGTTTTCGTTGGAGGAAATGTTAGCGCAGGTTACTAAAGAAAACCTGCATGGAGAAACTGACACAGGCTATTCCGTTGGGAGAGAATCGTGGTGAAGAAATACGTTCCGAAACGTGGAGATGCAGTCTGGATTAACTTCGATCCTCAAGCCGGACATGAACAGTCCGGCAGAAGACCCGCAATTGTGTTGTCGCCGGAAAGCTATAATGGAAAAGTAGGATTGTGTTTGCTATGTCCAATTACGAACAAAGTTAAGGGCTATCCATTTGAAGTTGTGATTCCAGCGAATTTTGGAGTGTCAGGTGTAGTGTTATCAGATCAAGCGAAGAACTTAGATTGGCAGGTAAGAAATACAGAGTTTATCACTCAATTACCGGAAACCGTGATCACTGAAGTTTTGAAAAAACTGAAAAAATTATTGTGAAAAGTGAAATAATTTAAATGTCTACGACAGAGCAATCGAATCCAAACACTGAAAATATTGACCGCCTTCCCACCCTTGAAGCTCTTCGCATCATCAACGCCGAAGATAAAAAAGTTGCCGAAGCTATCGAACAAATTTTGCCTGCCATCGCACTTGCTGTAGATGCGATTGCTGCACGGCTGCAAAACGGTGGACGCTTGATTTATGTTGGCACAGGGACGAGCGGGCGGTTAGGTGTGTTGGATGCTTCGGAATGTCCGCCGACGTTTGGCGTTTCGCCGGAATTGGTGCAGGGGATTATTGCGGGAGGCTACGAAGCTTGCTACAAAGCTGTCGAAGCTTCAGAAGATGATCGTGAGGCGGGGGCTACAGATGTTCAATCACGCGGCGTGAATGCAAATGATGCGGTCGTTGGAATTGCTGCGAGCGGACGAACTCCATATACGATTGGTGCGGTCGAATATGCGCGGAGCCTTGGCGCATTGACGTTGTGCATTACGTGCAATGAAAGTACGGCTCTCGCGGCGGCGGTGGAAATTCCACTGGAGCCGATAGTCGGGCCGGAAGTCATTGCGGGTTCGACGCGACTGAAATCCGGGACGGCGCAGAAATTAGTTTTGAATATGCTTTCGACAATGACTTTGGTGAAGCTAGGCTATGTCAAAGGCAATCGCATGGCAAACATGCAAACAAAAAATAGTAAGCTCCGCGAACGTGCGGTTGGAATGATTTGCGATGAATGCAAGGTGGATGCAGCGACAGCGCACGCGACACTTGAAGCTGCGGGCTGGCTCTTGCCCGTGGCTTTGGTGATGCAACACGCAAATGTGGCGCGTACAGAGGCAGAAAATGCTTTGCATCAAACGCATCAATCCGTGGCAATAGCGATAGATATTTTGTCTCGCACACCAAAGTAGGCGTATAATCTCGCGCTTGTTGATGAATCAAGAAGATTAAGGATTTATGAATCAAACAGGCACGCCCACTCCCCCAGACCCTACCTCTAATAATTCAGATAATCGTTACCGGATTGTAGTTGCGACATCCGTAATGTTGTCGTTCATTTCATTTTGGCGGGCTGCCGCGATTGTGCTGAATGATCTGGCTTCGACGGCCTTTTACATCGGTGGCATCACTGAAGAAGCCATTGGCAAAGCTGCACCGTGGTTTGTGCTGGCGGTGATTTTATTCGCTTCAGCGGTGCGTGCAGTGTATGTCGAAAGCTGCGCGATGTTCACACGCGGCGGTGTATATCGCGTTGTCAAAGAAGCCATGGGCGGCACGCTGGCCAAGCTCGCAGTTTCCGCGCTGATCTTTGATTACATTTTGACGGGGCCGATTTCCGGTGTGTCTGCCGGGCAATACATTGCCGGATTAATTAATTCGACGTTGGTACATTTTGGTTATGGTGTGCAATTGCCGGTGAACGCTACGGCGTGCGCGATTTGCATTGCCGTTGTGATTTATTTCTGGCGGCTGAATATTATTGGTATTCACGAATCTTCGGAACGGGCGCTCCGCATCATGCAAATCACTGCAGTGATGGTCGTCGTAATGATTATCTGGTGCGTAGCGACGTTGATCGTCAGCCCCGACCCTGTGCATTTGCCGCCGCTGCCATTACCGGAAAATTTACATTTTCAATATAATGAAACGACTAAATCTCATCCGCTTGGATGGCTGCTACATACATCATTGCCTTCGATTGGCTTCTTCGGAGTTTTGATTGCGTTTGGACATTCCGTCCTGGCGATGAGCGGCGAAGAATCGCTGGCGCAAGTCTCGCGTGAAATTGAACATCCCAAACTGAAAAATTTGATTCGCGCAGCACTCGTGATTTTTGGTTTTACGATTTGCTTTACGCCCGTCGTTTCGTTTTTTGCGGTGATGATTATTCCTGATAACGTGCGCGTTAGTCAGTACAGTCAGAATTTGCTTTCGGGCTTGGCGATGCACGTGATTGGCCCGGTATGGCTACGGTTATTGCTGCAAGCGTTTGTTGTGATCGTTGGATTTTTAATTCTTTCGGGTGCAGTGAATACCGCTATTGTTGGCTCCAACGGCGTGCTGAATCGCGTGTCGGAAGATGGCGTGTTGACGGACTGGTTTCGTGCGCCGCAGAAAAAATACGGGACGACCTATCGCATCATCAATATGGTAGCGATTATGCAGATCATCATTATTTTATTAAGCGGCGGTAATACGATGGTGCTCGGCGAAGCATACGCTTTCGGGGTGATTTGGAGCTTTACCTTTATGACCGCTTCGCTAGTGGTCTTGCGTTTCAAACGACCGGGGCCGCGTGAATGGCGCGTGCCGTTCAATCCGCGCATTGGAAAAGTTGAAATTCCACTCGGCATCATTATGGTCGCGTTGGTTTTACTTTCGCTGGCGTTGACGAATTTATTGACGAAAGAACTTGCTACCATTTCGGGCGTGGCTTTCACCGCAATTTTCTTCGTTTTGTTTACGGTTTCAGAACGCGCCAACGCTAAACGCAAAAAAGATACATCAGGCTTAGATCAATTCAATTTGGTCTCTGAGCAAACGGTGACGAATAAATTAGTGGATGCACGTCCCGGCGGAATTCTGGTCACGGCGCGTGATTACAACAATTTACATTATTTGAAAAAAGCGTTGCAGGATGTCAATACTGATGAGCAGGATGTCATCGTGATGACAGTGCGGATTATCAAAGGCCTCGGCGCTGGCGAAGAGCAAATGTATGAAGATGAATTGTTCACTGATTATGAACAATTACTATTTACGCGCTCGGTGGCTGTCGCTGAGAAAATGGGTAAGGAGATCAAGTTGTTGGTAGTTCCATCGAATGATGCGTTTCAGGCGACTGTGATGACTGCGATTCAATTGGAATGTTCGACGCTCGTGGCGGGCGTGTCCACAAAAATGTCCGCCGATCAACAGGCCAAAGTTATTGGTGATGTCTGGGAAGCCATTCAGCATGAAGATAAACGCAAATTGCGGGTGCTGAAATTGATTCATCCTGATGGGACAGAATTATCGTATGAGCTTGGCGCACATCGCCCTAACGTTACACCTGAAGATGTTGAGCTAACACATCGCTTATGGTTGGAACTGGCGAAAGAAAATAAAGACCTCCATCATAATCAAGTCGTGAGTGTGGCACTCAAGCGGTTAGCAAAAGATTTTCAGGCTGATAAACGAAACGAAATTATTCAGGAAACAAAAGATTATAAATAAGGAAATTAACTTTATGTCAGAAGTGAAAATGTATACGACAACGTGGTGCCCGGATTGCCGGAATGCGAAAAGTTTTCTGAACTCACGCAGCATTACTTATACGGAAATTAATGTAGATGATGACCCTTCGGCGGCGGAGCTAGTGAAGACGATCAATGACGGCAAACGTAAGGTTCCAACCTTTGTTGTCGGTGATGATGCTTTTCATAACAGCCCGTTTTCATTAAAATTAATGGAAGAGAAATTTGGTAAATAAATAAGTAAATAAATAAGATAGATAGAGGTTCCGGTCACTTTGAAAAGCTGGCAGGCGAAATACTATGAAATCAATCAGCCGCTGATTCAAAGTGACCAAAAGACGATAAAACGTGCCAAATTTCGTGATTGTTTTTTATATTTTTTATGCTATTCTCACGTTTGTTTAATGGCGTTAAGTAAATACTTGAACGCTGCGCCTTCTGCCCCTGACATTCAACTGTTAGCTCTTAACGAAACTTAGCTCAGCCAAATAAAGCAGTAGTTAAGCCCACAGACAACAACCCAGAATAAAGATTTGACAACTCGTTTCGGACGAGTTTTGACAGGCTATTGAAATTGGCAAACAACCGTGTTTGCTGACCTTATTCGGAGGATAGTTATTGTGCCAGCCGATCATACCGCGACTATTTTGATGGTTGAAGATGACAGCATGGTTCGTTATTTAGTTTCAGAATATTTTCGTCGTGTCGGGTATGAAGTGCTCGAAGCGATGGATGGCGAAACTGGCTTACGAACCGGATTGGAAAAAAAAGCAGACGTTATTATTTTAGATGTCATGATGCCGAAAATGAACGGCTTTGATGTTTGCAATCAATTGCGTCAAAACAACGTTACAACGCCAATCATCTTTCTCACCAGTAAAAGTGAAGAACAATACACCGTCGCCGGATTAGAAGGCGGCGCTGATGATTTTTTACCAAAACCTTTTAGCCCGCGTGAGCTTGAAGCTCGCGTCAAAAGCGTGATTCGTCGCAGTGGGATCAGAATTTTTGATGAACCTGTCGCCGGAAAAATCATGCGTGGCGGATTAATCATTGATCCTGAGGCCTACAGCGTGACGCTGAATGAAGAGGCGATTCAGGTGACTCCCATCGAATTCAAGATTCTGGAATTGCTGATGACGAATCCGGGGAAAGCATATTCCCGCGAAGCGTTATTGGATCAGGTTTGGGGCACTTCTTATGAAGGCTACGAACGCAACATTGATCCGCATGTCATGCGCTTGCGTTCCAAGATTGAACCAGATGCCGCGAAGCCGACTTATGTGCTGACGGTGTGGGGTATCGGATACAAATTCAACGATAAGGTCTAGGCGACGCCTGACCTCGTTCTTTAGCAAGACAATGTAGCAGCAGGATGAGCAACGACTCATCCTGCCTACCGAAAAAAGCAACTGAGCAGGTTATGGAACTTGTTCCCCAGGCGTGGAAGCTCAGGGCGCAGCTATCCGCGAAGGAGAAATATCGTGTCCATTCATATCGAAAAAAGCAAACTCTCAGCCAGAGTTATTTTCCTCCTCCTTACCATTATTGCAACACAAGCTTTTGCGAATTCACGTGCGGTGAACCTTGCGGAAATGACTTCAACTGCCGGACGTATTTTCCATGGCAAAGTCGTCGAAGTACGTGACGGACAACATCCCAAAAATGAGCAGATGGCGGTGACTTTTGTCAAAGTCGAAGTCACTGAAATGCTCAAAGGTGAACAGGTGCGCGAAGTCACGTTCATGCAATTCGGCAGCAGCCATCAGCAGTACGTTGCACATTTGCCTAAATACAGTATCGGCGAAGAAGTCGTCCTGTTTTTATATCCTGAAAGCAAGCTGGGCTTAACCAGTCCGGTCGGCGAAGGGCAAGGCAAATTTGTCGTACGTGATGATGTTCGCACAGGCAGGCGTGTCCTCAGAAATGAGCAGTTGAATCGTTCCTTATTCGCCCGGCTAGACACCGCGAAAGTGAACACGAAATTGTCGCTTAATAAAGTTGAACGAGAAACTGTTGCACAGTCTGATAATCAAGCCCGTGAAGGGATGGAGTTCGCTTCGTTCCGATCCATTGTGCGTAAGATGAAGGCTGTGTCCAGTGCCAGCTTGCAATAAGACTGAAAATAATTAAAGCCAAAGCAGAGCCGAACGGTTGTCCTATTCATGCGCTTCAGAGGTGCTGAACTCGTGCGCTAGTAGATTCAGGTTGTCAGCTTGCAAGGCTTGGGAAAACTACCGAAAAAGGAGCAAACACCATGCGTGTCCAATCACGAAAGGCGCAGCCATTCGCCACCAATCTTTTCAAACAATCAGTTCACTTTATGCTCAGCTTCGCGCTGATGCTGGGAGCTTTCAGGTTTGAAGCAAATGTCCAGGCCGGAACTCCGTTAGCGGTGACGGCGCACGGCAAAGAAGTTGGCTGGGGCACCGGCGCGGCGATTACTTATCATGTAGATCAAGGCTCACTGGGAAATCTCAATAATACGCAAGCAGTGGCTTTAGTGAACGAATTGTTTGGAACCTGGCAAGCCGTGCCGGGCGCGAACCTGACAATTCAAAATGGTGGTGCCTTGAATGTGGATGTAAATTCGACGAATTACACAACCTATCGTGCCAACAACGGTCAGGATTCTTATCACCCGATCATCTTTGATACGGATGGATCAATTACAGATGCTGTCTTTGGTGGAGGGGCAAGTGATTTTACGGCTGGATTTGCCGGGCCAGGATGGTTGATTAGTACCGATCCGGCGCAGGACGGAAAAATTGTAGATGCCTCGGCGGTCTTCAATGCGAAATTTTTGACCAATAATCACGGGACGTTGACAGAATTCAAAGCAATCATGTTGCATGAGCTGGGGCATTTTCTGGGAGTTGGGCACTCACAGGCGAACCTTGGTTTAGCTTTCGACCGCGAAATTATTTTTAATGATAATGATTCGCTTCCGATTATGTTTCCGATTTCATTGGGAGATCGTTCCAGTATTCTCAGTACTGATGATAAAGCGCAATTGCTGCGTTTGTATCCGGGCGGAGGCATGAGCAACGGGACGATTAGCGGCAAAGTTTTGTTGTCGGATGGTGCGACTCCTTTTCAGGGCGCAAATGTAATCGCCCGTCGCGTAGACGATCCAAATAATATTGCCGTTAGCTCGGTTTCAGGTTTTTATTATAAAGGTACTGGCATCAATTCCAACAAGGGAACGACAGATGTGACAGTGCAGGGATACTATGAAATTTCAGGCTTGCCGGCAGGGAATTATACGGTAGAAGTTGAACCGATCCATCCGGGCTTCATCAGCGGTTCTTCGGTAGGCCCGCTTGATCCTCCAGTGGATTTGCCCGGTCCGTCTGAATACTACAGCGGCGCGAGCGAATCAAATAGTGATGCCAATAACTCAGCAGCGATTGTTTCTGTCAACAGCGGTCAATCTGTCAGTAATATCAACCTCATTTTAAATACCACTCCACTGCCGAACGCGGCTGAAGCTGAAGCGAATAATACTATCGCAACGGCGCAATCCATCGCTACGCCAGTAGTTGTCAGCGGTGCGATTAATGTCAATGATACAGGGACGACCGACCCTACTACTGGTTATCTCATGAAAGATCATTATTCGTTTAGCGGAGGCTCGAATGATTGGGTTACGATTGACCTGAACTGGGGATCAAGTTCAGCGGCAGATTTAAAGTTACTTCTTTATGATGCCAACGGGACACGCATTGCGATTTCGATGGATTGCGTATACGGCTCTGGCTGTGTTGCCAGCCGTCAAATTGGGCCGATGAAACTTCCCGCCAGTGGTAGATATACAATTGGGGTAGGCTCAGCTTCAGGCTCAACAAATTACACCTTGCAAGTGACGGGGCAAACCAACGGCAACGGAACCTCAACTACAGTGAATGGTGCGAGCTTCCAGTCAGGAGCGGCAATGTCGCCGGATACTATTGCTTCCATGTTTGGAACTAATATGACGACGACGACAGCTAGTGCTCCTGCCGGACAGCCACTGCCAATTTCGATGGGCGGCGTTCGGGTTGAAGTTGGCGGAGTCCAGGCGCAATTATTTTATGTCTCACCGTCTCAGATTAACTTCGTCATTCCATCCTCAACTACGAGTGGGACAAAATTAGTTTCCGTAAAGAATTTTTCCGGGGAAGTAGCGCATGGCAGTATTGAAGTAGCTCCGGTTTCTCCGGCCTTTTTTACTGCGAATCAAAACGGCGCAGGCGTTCCTGCCGGATACGTCACACGGGTTGCCGCCGGTTCGTTCCAGCAAACCAATGAAGTGATTTCTAATTATAACGGAAGCTCGTTTACGCCTGTCACCGTCCAACGAAGAGGTGACGCACTGTATCTGATTTTGTTCGGGACAGGAGTCCGTTATGCGCCCAATTCAAATACGGCGAACGACATTCCACAAGCGGGCGGAGGCTCTATTGTGAACGTGGCGGAAAGCGTCGAGGTGACGATTGGCGGCAAAGTAGCACAGGTTTCTTATGCCGGAGCACAAGGCGGTTATATAGGTTTAGATCAGTTGAATGTGCTGATTCCGGCAGATGCCGTCGCCAGCCCGACGACGCCGGTGATTATCAAGGTTAGAGATGCTAACAATAACATGGTGACTGCAAATCAGATGACAATCGCGTTGCAGTAAGGCAGGGTGTAACAAGAGCGAAAGGTTTCAGGGACGCTACCTTTCGCTCTTTTTTGGTTTATTTGGGAGGTTCTTTTTCGAGAATTAATTTTACATCGGTCTCGAAGACGCGATAGTTTTTCATTTCAATTACGTTACGCAAATAGGTACGATTTACATCGTTCCCTAAAATTACTTCAGCAGAAATTGGCAACAGATAGCGTGTCCCGGAAATTGAGACCCAGTCGTATTCAACCGCGCTCTCCGCCATCGTGTGAGCAAATCCTTTTTGAATATCTTCACTGGATTGTTCCAACCGGAGCGCACGTTTACTTTCGGTATCAATCCAGATTGTCCCTGAATATGCGACGGTGACTACGCGCCCGCTGGTTTTGTCCGTAATAGTTTGACCTGAAAATGCTTTCTTTACTTTGAATTCGAAGACGACGGTTTCTCGTCCCTTGAATTTTTCATGTCGGATTTCTTTAAATTCTGCTTTAGATTCTGGAGAAAATAAAGCTAAAAGCATGGTGCCAAATTCACCTGTAGAGGTTGCTCCTCCCAACTTGTCATAACTCTGTGAAGAGGGTTTTCCGTTAATTTTTAGCAACTTGAATTTTTCTCCATCCTTATCTCGGTAAGTGATTTCAATTTCTAGCGTATCTTCTTCCTGCCAGCCCGGTTTTTCTGGAGTTTGGATTGCACGCTTCACGATTTGCGTTGCTACAAAATTTGGCAACTCTCCCGTAAAATCCGCCGCGTGATAACGAGCCTGTTCAATGAAAGGCAATCGTGCAATTGCTGTCGCACGTGCTTCAGGCGATTCAGAATCCTGTGGAGTTTCAGGTGACTGAGAACCTTCTTTTCTTTCTGGCGCAGCAGTTGGAGGTGGAGGCTGTGGCGGAGTGCCGGGAGTTTGTGCCGCCTGCAAGATCGCATCAATCAGATAAGATTTTGCTCCGGCTTTTTTTAATTCCGTCAATGCCTGATCGTTAACCTTGAAGGCAACTCCACGCTCAGCAACTTCTCCCGCGAGATCGCCTTGTGCGCGTTGCCCGGAAGGCAGTTTCAGTACACGCAGAATTTCTTCTTTGGTGAATGGCGGTTTCGTCTCCTGCGCTACGCTGATTGCGCTGCACAGGGCAAGAAGTAAAAGTACAAATACGCCGACTTTCTTTTTCATTGGAGTGCCTCAATATTTTAAGAAAACAATGGCAGGATAACACATTTAGTATTTTCAACTGAGAGGCAATTATTGAACAGTCGCTATCGCTCCATTGGTCGCATACACTTGAAATCTGCTAGAAGTCCACTGAAAAAACGAGTGAACTATACATCGTTAAAAAATTAAAAAAATCGTTACAGCTCTTGACACATTGCGTAGTGAGTATGCTAGATTTCGCGCCGTCGCAAAAAGAAACAATTTGTTACCAGGGTATTCGTAACTCAGTAAGCCAGTTGTTCACCGCGTTCATTTCTTTTTATCACGTTGGGATTTTTTAAGAACAGGAGTTCTTGATGCTTTCGTTAGGACGTTCGAAGACATCGTCACCTTTATCTGCGCTTGCGCTTACCGTGCAACGTGCAACGTGCAACGTGCAACGTGCAACGTGCAACGTGCAACGTGCAACGTATCCCGTCGTCAGCAACTTCCGTACCAAAAACCGATAAAACTGCCATCAAAAGCCAGTCACACAAAAAATTATTTGTGTCAGGGGTTGGTGTGTCAAAATTTGGAGAAACCATGAAGAACTCTACTTTCCGTTCACCGAAAGAATTATTGCAAGCCGTCATCAATCGTCGTGTACCGCGCCATTTCGGGCGGCAACTCATCAGCCTGATTCTAGCGATCACGTTGGTAACAAATCCGTTGCTGGCAGCTCCGCAAGGATTCACGCTGCTCGGACACGAGATGAGCTACGGTGCCTCGTTCTGGTGGCATAATAACGGCTGGGCGGCGAAGGTTGCAAAATGGTTTCCGCAACAAACCAAGCCAACGGACACAAAAGGCTGGGACGGGAAAGGCGCGCCACCAAATACACCACCTGAACCCAAGGAACAGGAAAAGCAGAGTGACCGTGATTACAAAGTCCAGAGGATTGAAATTTCGCCGCGTGATGTCGTAATTCAAACGGGTGAGAAAATCGTTTTTTCGGCGATTGCGTACGACCAAAGCGGCAACATGGTTCCCGGTGTGAAATACACGTGGGATGGGAATGATGAAGGCAAAAATCGCCGCATGAGCGTCACACTGCGGGGCGAATTTTCTTCGCCAGTGGCTGGCAAATATAAAGTCACGGTGGAAGCACTGGGCAAAAAAGATAGCGTCAAAGTGGAGGTTGTCGGCGATGAGATCAAGCCCAAAGATCAGGGCGTGCAAGTCGGATCTGTGTCGTCACACGATCAACCAAAACCCGCCAAAATCGGACTACGGAGTGCTCCGAACTCGCCCAAAGAAGCGGCTCCGCTGCGTCAAAATGAATCGAACAAACTGGCGAAACTCAGTGATAAATCCACTCGTGCTGCCGCGACTGCGGCGATGATCGTGCAGGCCACTCCCTACGACGTTAACCAATGGAATTCGACCAATTATACAACGGCGGATGATGCGTGCATGGAAACCGGGCAAATGCCGGGGCATGCAGTGGATGGCGGCGCGGGCAGTGGTAATTTTCAATTTTCCGCACCGATTATTGGGATGGATGGTCGCGGCATTGATCTGAATCTGTCCATGAATTACAACTCGCGGCTGTGGCATAAATCCGGCACGGATATGTATTTCGATATTGATAAAGATTACATCCCGGGCTGGACATTTGGTTTTGGTAAAATCATGACGGCTGGCAGCGGATATATGATGATTGATGCCGATGGGACACGGCATAGCTATGGCGGCAATGTCTGGAACTATTCAGCACCGAATACTTCACTGCAAGGGTTTGACGGCTATACGAAAGATGGGACTTTCATCAACTACTGGGTGAAGGGGTACAAGCCGCAATTTTCCGGCAATCTCATTCAGCAAGCACAGGCCTGGCTGCCCAATGGGACAAACATTGTATACGGTGCGGCAGCAAAATTAGCCGCCTATCCGGTTCAAATTACCGATGCCAATGGCAACTACATCACAATCACGTATGTCAATAATCAAGGGCCGAATATTGCCACGATCACAGACACACTGGGACGGCAAGTTAAATTTCAGTACACGGCATTTAATGGCAGTGATGTGGTGACATCAATTACGGCTCCGGGTTACAACGGAGGCGCGGATCGCGTCGTCGTGCAGTATGCGTATGATACGCGAAGCCTGACGCTCGCGGGAGTGGGAACGGGAACGACTTATGGTTTCAGCGGGGTTACGCCACGCGTGCAAAACAGCCTGATTACCGTGATGAAAGCGATTTATTATCCTGCGACTAGGACAGGATATTGGTTCGGTTACGGGGATTCCTATTCGAACTATGGAATGCTTCGCCGGATCAGTGAACGGCGACAGATGAATTGCACCAACCCGAATAGTACAACAGCACAAGCTGCTTTTGCCGCTGCTGCCAATGATCCTGATGGGTCAGGTTTTATGTCGCGGGAAATGGTGTATTCGACAACGACCTTTCCGGGGTACAGCAGTACTACCGGAGTGCTGACAGATTCTCCAAAATACGACCGGATGACGGAAGATTGGGCGGGAAGGCAGCAAGCCACTGTCCCGCAACCCGTGACAGAATATTCGGTTGTCATGGGAGCTACTGTCGTGACACGCATCACGCGGCGCGACAGTGCCACCACAGATGGCTTAACCACCGAACAAATCACCGACAATAATTCATCCTCATTGACCTTTGGCTTATTGCAGGAAGACAAAACTTTCCCGAATAAAACCTCGACCACGCCGCTGCGCAAATCCAAAGTGTATTGGGAAGTACCAGCGCAGGGAGCCTATACTTTTCCTTCCAATAATGGCTCGCCACGCCCGAACCATACGGAAATTACGGATGAGCGCAATCAAATGACCTCGACGTATTACACGTATGGAGCGAATTTCAATCAGGTCACGGATGTCAGAGAGTATGGTTGGAGCAATCAATTACTGCGCCGTACCCACACCGACTACAACAATACGACGAGTTATATTGGTTCCTGGTTCAATTACAGTGGTAACTATCCGAGCTATTGGGGTCGCCATATTTTAAGTCTGGTCAGTGCGGTCGAGGTCTACGCATCGGATGACACCACGAGAGTCTCTCGGACGGAATATCAGTATGATGGAGTAGGTTTAATGGATGCGCCGGGTGTCGTCCAACACTGGGAAGCCTCGAATCCGTACGCGCCTTACTATCAAGATTGTGGTTGGAACTATGACGCTAACTGTGATTGTAACATCTGGAGTTGCGGTCAGCCATATACGGCCTACATACCAGCGACTGATTACCGTGGAAATGTCACGAATGTGAAACGGTATGCCGATGCGGTGAATTATACAACCGACACGAATGCGCTGGTGGAAACGCGCAGCTATGACATTGCGGGAAATCTGCGTATCGCATCTACCTCGTGCTGCGAACAGACCAGTTTCAATTACACATCAGCGACGGCGTATACCTGGCCGACTTCCGTGACGCGCGGTTCTGCGAGCGATCCGACGCAGCAAAATACCAGCAGCACGGTTTATGATTTCAATACGGGACTGGTGAATTCGGCGACGGATGCGAATGGGAGAACTTCAACCGTCAGCTATGACACAGTTAGTTTGCGTCCCGTAGGTGAATATTCGCCCACCGGAGGCTACGCCTATCACGCCTATTACGACGACTCTTTGCTGGTGATTGATTACGTCTACGAGGCCGGACAAAGTTTGTATACGTGGGCGAATCGGGTAGATAAATATCTGGACGGCTATGGTCGCGTTGCCGCCGAAATCGGCTATACGGCCGGCTACGCCATGGATGTGGTGGATTCGGTCTATGACCAGTTTGGACGGATGCAGAAACAATCCCGACCTTATCGGCGCAACGCGGATTGGTCGGTCAATGAAACGCCACAATGGACGAACTATACCTACGACGTGCAGGATCGTATCAGCACTGTCGTTGCGCCGGATGGCAGCACGACCTGTCGTTTTTATAACGAATCCAGCTATCCCGCCGTCGCTACCGCCGGAACCGGAAATACCATTCGCGTCAAAGATGCGTGGAACCGCGAACGATGGGCGAAGAGCGATGAACAGGGACGCATGGTGGAAGTCGTCGAGCCTGATCCGGCGGGCAGTGGAGCTTTGACGACAGGCGGTTTCAAAACAAATTATGGGTACAATACGCTCGGCAATGTCACGACCGTGATGCAAGGCGCGCAAACCCGCAATTTCAAATACGATTCACTTGGACGGTTAACGAATCAGAAATTAGCGGAGCGCAATGCGACGCTGGACGACAATGGAAATGCGGGAACCTTGTGGAGCGATTATTTCAAATACGATAATCGCGGCAATTTAATTGAGCGCAGGGATGCACGGCGCGTCAAGACGACGTTCAATTACAACACCGATCCGCTCAATCGCTTACAAAGTGTGAGCTATGACAAATCCGCTGCGCCGAATGCCACTAATATTCTGGCGGCGGCGACGGTGACGTACAGCTATGAAACGACGGCAGGCAAAGACAAGACGCGCCTGCTGGGGACGAGTCTGACGACGGTGAACAGCTTACCCGCAGGCTTTGGCAATCAATCGTTCGGCTATGACAGTGAAGGAAGATTAAGCAGTGCGACGCAAAGTTACGGCAACAGCCGGAGCGCAACCACCAGCTATGTTTTTGATACCTTGGATCGCGTCAGTCAGGCGAATTATCCGGCGCAAACCGGACAGACCGGAAATCCAGTGCGGCAGGCTGTGCCGACGTATGACATTGCTTCGCGGTTAAGTTCACTGACGTACAATGGAACGGCGATGGCGACAAATCCGGTGTACAACGCCTCCAGTCAGACGACAAGTTTGAATCTGGGGAATACGACGCAGGAACAATATACGTTTGATCCGCAGACGGGATTGTTGACACAACAAAAAGTAATGCAAGGAGCGAACACGCATGTAGATTTGAGCTACGATTATTCCAATCAATATGCCGGAGCCGCGAATCCGACGTGGAAAACCGGACAACTCAGCAAGATCACGGACAACAAGAATACGAACCGGAATCGTAAATATAGCTACGACAAACTCGGACGCTTGACGCAGGCACAAGGCGGCGCGACTTTCAGTTTATGGTCACAAACCTACGCCTACGATCAATATGGGAATCGGACGGGAGTGACGAAGACGGGGAATTCAGCGGGAGGCGGCGCGATAGAATCTGACGGCATCGCCAGCGTAACTTTCAATGCCGCGAACAACCGCATCACGACTACGAATTTCGCTTATGATGAAGCGGGGAACCAGACACAGAGTAATGAAAATGGTCAGGTACAAAGTTATCGCTACGACGCAGCCGGACGCTTGGCGGAAGTGACGACGACGGGAGTTCATACTTACGCCTATGGAGCTAGTAATCAACGCTTGCAGATGATCGAAGCGGGAGCGTTGGGCAGCAACACGCTCTATGCGTGGGAAGGCGGGAGCGTCATCGCGGAATACAACGGAGCGAGCAACGGGATGGCTTGGACGAAAAGTTATGTTTATCTCGGCGGCAGATTGCTGGCGACGGAAGCCCCGCTCACGACAAGTACCACGGAAATCAAATATCAGCATCCTGACAGATTAGGCACTCGCTTGGTCACGAATACCAGCGGCGCAGTCGTCAGTGAAAACATCAGCCTGCCCTTCGGAGCCACGATCAGCGGCGAATCCCTCAACCTCGCAGGCAGCGCGACGAAGAAGAGATTCACGAGCTATGATCGCAGCGACACGACGAAGTTGGATTATGCGGTGAACAGGCATTACTCATCGGCACAGGGAAGATTTACGCAAGTTGATCCAATTGGCATGAGCGCGACGAGTTTGGGAAATCCGCAGAGTCTGAATCTCTATGCCTATTGTGGCAATGACCCGATTAATCAAACTGATCCAAGTGGGCTGTTTAGTTGGAAAACTTTTTTAAAAATCGTGGGAATCGTGTTGATTGCAATTGCCGTTATTGTGGCAGTCTTAACTATTGTTTCCGTATTAAATGTACTAAGTGGTCTTATTATTGCGGTTGGTGAGGAAGGTGCTGCTGCTGCCGGATTGTCAGTTGGGGCAAAACTAGCAATCGCAGGTGGGTTGGCAGCGGCAGGTGCTGTTTCTATTTATGCAAGTGTGCAAATCAAAAATCGCCCGAAACTAAAACCTCAACCAAAATCTCGACCAAAACCTCCAAATCAAGGAGGAGAAGGCGGGACAGGAGGAGCAGTGATAACAAGCGGCGCGGCGGCAGCGGCTGCGGTGGTTGCTGCTACTAGCATACCTGGAGAACAATCAACCTGCCCTAGTTGGGCGAATGGAGCAGGAGATGAATATCAGAAGATTGCAAAAACTATCAATTCAACTTTCAATGCAGAAAAAAGTACTATTGCACCTAATCCAAAACTAAGTGAAATCCAGACTACAAATATTTTTCAAGCTAATGGATGGACGCGGTTTAGATTCAATATAAATACGACTCATTGGGGAGGGGCAGATTTTGAGAAATATATCAATGGGGCTTGGTATCACCTCACAGTCGGTTATGGAGGAAATCTCTCTGATATTGGGATTATTCCAGATAATAACGTATCCCCGCCATTCATTCAGATACATTGTGAGCCAAAATATCGACCATCATCTTGGAGTCATTTGAAAGATTTTCTAACTCCTTCGCGGTTTAAAAAGTAACTTGTCTAGTTCTATACCAAGAGATAAAATTATGGAGCTTGCAAAAATGGTTAACGTAAGGGATGCAGTAACTTTTCAAGGGCTAAGAAGGTTACGTGTGATAGGATTACTCGCAACTTGTATATGGTTCAGCTTTCTATCTCAAGCTTGCAAAATTGAGATAGATACATCAGTCCAAATCATAGATCTAAATAATCCGCCAACTTTTACATTATCGGGAAACGGTTACTTAGCGCGTTTCGCAGTTTACGGACCATTGCCTGATTTTCAGTATCAAGAAAACTGGCCGATTGTTTGGGCTATCGTGCCTGATGCGGAAATGGCTGAGAAAAGAATATCTAAGTTACAGTCAATTACATTCGGTAAGCTACCTATAGGATTCAAAGAAATAAACCCTATAGGTAAGCTAGAAGCACTTTCTGAAGGCAAATTATATAGTGCGGTGGCGAATACTAACGGAGCCAATACAGGGTATTTGCATTTCACTATTCGTGATGGGAAGATCATTGAATTGCCGAAGGAAAAATGATAGAGATTTGAGATAAGCTTATAGAAAAAACTTTATCATTACGAGCAATCAATGCTTGAAGTTGATTGCTCATAGTTTAACAAGGCTGTGTGCGTGGGAAGGCGGCAGCGTGATTGCCGAATATAATGGCGCAGGCAACGGGATGGCATGGACGAAGAGTTATATTTATCTCGGCGGCAGATTATTGGCGACGGAAGCTCCGCTCACGACGAGTACCACGGAAATTAAATATCAACATCCTGACAGATTAGGCACACGCTTAGTCACGAGTAGTACGGGCGCAGTGGTGAGTGGAAATATCGGCTTACCGGAGCGAACATCGTTCAATCATCTGGCAGGGAGTGCCACGAAGAAACCCGAGGCAGGTTAGCACATTCAGTATTTTCAACTGAGAGACAGCTATTGCACCGTTGCCTTCCGCTCAATTTTTCCCCAGCCCATAACCGTTCCGCGAATCGCGGTAATCGTAGATTTGATCGCCACATAATACATTAATTGCCGATAGAAAAAGCGTTGCAGCAAGAGCCATACAAGTAAGCTCCAGTCTTCGTTTTTCTCTAATAAAAAAGCAATGAAGGCGGCGAGAAAGTCTACAAACAAAAACAGTGCGTAAAAAAATAAAATGCGCTTCAGCCCATCCGTCGAATACTCTTGCGGATGCTGATATTTCTGCATCGCCGTAGTAATCAACGACACGATCATCATCAAATCCATAATCGGCGAAACCAGTGGAAAAAAAATCTGGAAGATCAGCACATTTGGAATTGCAAACCAGCCGAGCGCGCCGTATTTCGGACGAAAGAGTGTATCAAGATGCTTCCACGATGCTTGTAATGTACCGTACATCCAACGAAATCTTTGTTTTAAAAATCCACTCACCGTGTCAGGTGCTTCGGTCAGCGCGATGGCTTCCGGTTCATAACTTATTTCATAGCCCAGACGCAAAATTGCGAGCGTCAAATCCGCATCTTCGGCTAATGTTTCGTACGCGAAGCCACCTGCCTGCAACACCAAATCGCGCCGCCACGCACCAATTGCACCGGGGACTACGGTAATGCAATTGAGCGCATCGAACGCCCGCCGGTCAAGGTTTTGCGAAGTGATGTATTCCAGCGCTTGCCAGTTTGTCAGTAGATTCAGGCGATTGCCGACTTTGGCATTGCCTGCGACTGCACCGATGCGCGGATCGTGAAAATGTCGCACCATTTTGCTGATGGCATCCGTGCTGAAAACCGTGTCGGCATCAAGCCCGAAAATAATTTCAGCTCCGGTTTGCTGAATGCCAAAATTCAAGGCGCGAGATTTCCCCCCGTTCGGTTTTGTGAAAGCCCGGACACTCGAGTGCGAGCCAAATTCATCAATCACTTTTTGATAAGTCGTGTCGCTCGAACCATCGTCCACCACAATAATGTCAAAGTTTTCGTAATCCGAGGCGAGCAACGAATAAATTGTTTTATTGACGACTTTTTCTTCGTTGTACGCCGGAACAATCACGCTGACTTTGGGCTGAAAATCGGCGGGAAAAGTTTGATGCCGCCTACGCCACCATTCACTAATCGCCATCGTACCAATGAATAAAAGACGCATCAATCCTAGTGTGATACCCGTGATAAATAACCAGCGCAAGGCAGAATTCAGCCAATTGATAAGCAAAAATCCGGCATCGAGAATGCTGGCTTGCAACGCCTCATTCGCTGGAATCGGCGGCATCACTTCATCACGGGTTTTGCCGATCAAGCTTGAGACCGGAACAAATTCATAATGTGCATCGCGCAAAGCTTTGATGATGAGCGGCAATGCGGCAACAGTTTCAGAACGATCTCCGCCTGCGTCGTGCAATAAAACAACATTGCCTTCGTTATTTTTAATCGCGTCAATCGTGTCTTTGACGATTTTGTCCACGCCGGGACTACGCCAATCGTTCGGATCAACTTGCATCCCGATGTTGTAATAATTCAGACTGCCTGTGAAGCGCAACGGCTCCACTTGATCAGGCGTTTCCGGCTCAATGTCTTCGGCATACGGCGGACGAAAAAGTAAGGTGCGATGCCCGATGACGCTTTCCAGCAAGCGTTCCGTCGCGTTGAGTTCCAGCCGAAATTGTTGTTCCGAAATTGCGGCGACGTTGGGGTGCGTGAACGTGTGATTCCCAATTTCGTGACCTTCATCAGCAATGCGCCTGATTAAGTCAGGATTCAGATCACCGTTGATGCCAACAATAAAAAATGTAGCTTTTATATTGTTGGTTTTGAGTACGTCAAGAATTTGCGGCGTGAATTTTGCGTCCGGCCCGTCATCAAATGTCAGCGCAATTTTCTGCTTATTTTTCTCCTCGCCGCCGTACCGTGTAATGACATACGGCGAAGGTTGCTTCACCATTTTTTCCGAGGTAATCAAACCTGAAGATTGATCGTAGTTAAGTTCACGCAACCCGTTGCTTGGCTCCGCCGTGACCTTTAAAATTTCGCCTTTGCCTTCGTAATCCAAATCATAACCATACTGTAAAGTCTTGAGTTCATCTGCCGCATTGCGATCAAGTTTGGTACGTGCGGCAAAGGCTTCCCAAATCGAAGGGTCTTCCGAACCAAGCCGCCACAGCGCATATCCACGCGGATTGAAACGATTGCCCGCGATCATTTGATTGAAGGTTGTAATTGCATTCAGGAACCAAACTGAATGTGGATGGCCATCGTCGTCTTCGTAATTAAAAGTTGGATTCAACGAAGCCGGGTCAAGCGTAATTTTTTCTTCAGCCTCCTGTGCCAGACGTGCGGCGTCTTGAAACGTAATTTCTTCAGCAGGCTTTTTGCCTTGCTGCCAATCGTAACCGTAACTACCCACCGCAATTACATATTTATTCGAAGGCAGCTCAGCAAAGCGTTTTTGTAAGGCCGAGGCGTACCAATTTTGTGAAGCTACTGCACCAGGTTCAGTTTCGTTCTCATGTTCGTCATACGCCATCAAAATCAGATAATCTGCAACCTCGCTGAGACCTTTGTAATCGAACGAAGAATCGTCTAATGGAACTGATTGCGAAATTTCCAAACTGAGCGGATGAAATGTCGCATACAACTCAATCATAAACTGCCGCAAATCTTTTTGGCTGGTTGGCGGAACATTTTCAAAATCAATGCTGATGCCTGCGAATTTATTTTGCTGCACAAAATCCAGCAAATTCTTGATTGCATTGGCGCGTGCGGCTGGATTTGCCAACATCGTAGCGAGCTTCTCACGCTCCCATTCCAAACCATCCGAGCGAAAATTATTGACGAGCGGAGCAATCGCCAACTCAGGGCGAGACTGACGAATGTAATCAAGTGTTTGCTTGAGCTTCGGCGGATCATCAACGCTGATCGTCCCATCGGCCTTGGTCAGATGCAGCCATTCGGGGATGAGCTTGTCCAGTTGCGTTAGATTTTTCTTGAGCGAAGTAAAACTCGTGTCATCCCAGTTCACATAAAACCCGATGAGTTCAGACTTCATTGCCAACGGCGCAGCGGCGGGCAGTACGACAGGCTGATTTTTATTGAGGTATTCGTTGAGATTTGTTTTGGCGTTTTGAAATTTGCGTCCGTGATGCGTCTGCGTTTTGATTGGCAGAGGCGGCGCGATGTGATGTGCCTGCGGCAGAATTTTTGATGAGACTAAGCCCAGGGATGGCAATACCGGATTAACCAGTACACTCACAAATAAGACGCCGAAAATAACGGAAAGAACTCCGCCGATAATTTGGACTGTACGTTTGAAACGTCGCCACCGCCGTTGTTCTGGATCGTGAAAAACCGGAGAGTTATTTAATTCAGGCATAACTAATGAAAAATAAGAATGCCCGATTATAGCATATTGAGAAAACAACCGAGACGCACTTGCAAAAATGCAGAAGTCCGCGCAGGCAGTCAGGGCGTACACTCATTGCCTGTGTATTTCCGCGTTTTTCGCTTGAAAATAGGTCGGCAGGCTCTGTTTTGTGTCACGTAGGATTTCTAAAATTGCTTGACGATCAGTCGCAGGAAGTGCGGCAAATGTTTTATCCGCGTCCTGTCCACTGAGGATCAACCAAAGCTTGCGATAAACATATTCAAGTGCGACAGGTGGCAACGCATCAAAGGCTTCGGAGTAAATTAAATAGCTGCACGGGTATTTAAAGATTCGCTGCTGTAAATCAAAATCACGTAAGGAGCGTCCTTTTTTATCTTTGATTCCTCTCGCCGAGAATTCCTGCGCGAAGTTTGAAGTGCCTTTTATCTGTGCATTTAATTTTGCTTCATCTACGAACAAAAGATATTTTAAAAGTTCATTGCCAGCATTTTCTATCCGCCGCCGCGTGCTGTCTCGTAGCTCGTCATTAGAAATTTTCAACGCCTCATTAATGGCAGCTTGTTGTTGCAACGCGATACGCGTTTCGTAATTAAGCCGGGCAATCAGGTTATGCATTTGCGTCTGATGTTCCAGTGTCATCAGGGCTACGATGTCGCTGTTTGTTGAAGCGTAGCCCTTTAAATTTACTTTTTTCGTCAGGCTCAATAAATTCAAACCGTCAGTGCGTTCAATCTGATCCGGTTTATCTCTCGGATTGAAAATCAGGTTTCCCAAATGTCGCACAGTGCCGTGTGAACCGGTCACATACCACCCGCCCCAGCGTTCTTTCAGGGGGCTGGAATGATCGGTGACATGCGACCCCATCGGCGCAATACCATATCCGCTTTCATCAGGAAAGACAGAACGGACGATGTGTCCGGGGACATCTTTTGTATTACGTGAAGAATGGCATTGCAGGCATTCAGCGCGGCGCACAAATTTCGGATTGGTATTTGCCTCCTGATCCAACGTGTAAAAAACAGCACCCAGTTGGGGATCAACTGTCGAAACTTCGATGACCTGTCCGCTGCGTACCCAGCCAACATAAACATCATCATTGAAATAAATCGCACGAGGATTGGAAGGAGAAATGCGAAAAAGCTGAAGGCTGGTTTTAGAAAAGACTAACCCCTGTGACGAAATCGGTACATGCAAAAGCTTCAAAACGGATTGCAAATAACCGCCGCCATCTTCGGAATATTCCAGCTTGACTTCACCTTTGCCCAGGCGTTCTTGCAGCGCAGCAATAGCATCGGTCGGCTCAGCCTGTTGATAATTAATGGCTTCGTGTTCGAATAATTGTTGCTGTGAAAAGGCTGAAGAATAGAAAAATTTTGCCCTCTCAATCGCACTGAAAACGGCGACCAGAAAGAGGCTGAGGATGATAATTTTTTTGGTGAATTTTCTACTTCCGACCATAATCACAGGTTTTGCGTTACTGTTGCTGATGAGATTTTGGAGTGTTACCAAATGGTTTGAACCCGGGAAGCTTGAATTTTGTGATCTGCGGTCACGAGTGGCAATTTTAAATGTAAGGCAGTTGCAGCAATAATACGATCCGGCATATCAGGAACGATAGCGCGAGGGATTTGCTGCATCGTTTGGGCAATTGCCGCAGTTAACTCATAAGAGATAAAGCTACTGGCGGGGTCATTCAACGCTTGCAACAGACGCGGTAATGAATCGAAGGGTAATTTGCCTTTTTCAATCAGATATACAATTTCCACCAGTGAAATCGTTGGCAGGAAAATATTATTTCCCTGCCGGACAGCATCATTGATGGCAGTTTTAGCTGCGATGGAGAGGTTCGGAGTTTCGCAAAATACCAAATAGCGGCATGCGTATCCGCGACCAAATCGCTCATTTTGGTTCCTCAGTAAAAAACTGTTCGCGTGGAAAATTAGCTCACATTTCCTGTCGTGCTTCGTCTATCTCGTCTTTACTAATTGAAATATCCAAATCCGCCCAAATTCCTTCCAGACTAAGACGTGGCATAACTGGCTTATTCTTGTGGGCGAGGAAATCAATAAAATCTGCGACTTCCTGTTTTTTGATTTCTGGTAACGTCCGCCATTTACCTAAAATTTCTTCTTCTGCTACAGCCATAATAAAATCTCCTTAACCGGGATAGTACCCATTTAGTTCCGGCTTCGCTAGTATTTCATTTGTGCGAATAATTGTTGCTGCGAAAAGGTCAAAGAATAGCAGAAGTTGCTTCAGGCAAAGCGATGCGCGTGAGGCGGACACGAAAATCCTGCGGGCCATCTTCCAGATATTCCCAGCTTACTTCGCCGGAGCGGATCTGCTCCATCTGCCTTTGTAAATGCAGCGGATCATGATCGTTTGTTAAGATCAGGCTACCGCCCAAAGGCAATTTATCCACTGCCTCAAAAACCAAGGCATGACGTTGCGGGCGTTCAATCGAACGCAAATCAAGTGCAACTATTTCAGTGGCAATCGGTTGCTTGGTAGCTTCGGATGAAATAGCAACGAACACGACAGAATCTTCGATAGCCGTCAGCGCGTGCAAACTGCGCGGAGCCAATCGCACTACCATTCCTTCGGACATTTCTGCTTGTTCAGAACCTTCAGAAAATTGAATGCGCCCGCTCATAACCGTGACGGTAACGACTCCGGGAGCCGAATGCTCCGGCACGTTTTGCCCCGTTTTCAGGCACAGCAAAACCAGTTTTCCGGCTGCATCATTGCACAAAAGTTTTTTGTTGAATCTGCTTTCATTAAACTCAATCGCTTGCTTCAAATTTATGATTTGCATTGTCTAACTCCGTACATTTAAAACCATCCCAACTTATGCGCGGCGAAAAAGGCCGCGATAAAAATGACAATACCGATAGATAATTTAGGGAAATATTTCATCGGGCAACCACTGGACATAAGCTTTATTCCTTTTTGAAATCTTGATGGATTGAAGTTTCGCCTAAGTTGGACGAACAGGATATGATAAAAGTCATACACGCAATTTTTATTATTCCGAAAGTAAAATTACATGATGGATAAAGTCAGCACCTTAAAACAGTCTACACTTTTTCAGGATTTAGATGACGATAAGTTACGGGAACTAGCTTTATCTTCCCATGAACGAAAGCTTCAGCAAAATGAGATTTTATTTTCCGCCGGAGAAGAAGCGCACGGATTATTTGTGATCGTGTCGGGCAGTGTCCGCGCTTATCGGGAAAGTGTAGACGGGCGCGAACAAATTCTGCACGTCGAACGCGCTGGATTCACGATTGCCGAGCTGATTGTTTTTGATGAAGGAACGTATCCGGCTACGGTGGCGGCGGAGGAAGAGTCGGTCTTGTTATTTGTGAACAAGCAGGCAATCCGAAAACTCTGTCTGGATTATCCGCCCTTTGCTTTGACTGCGTTGCAATTAATGTCGTAACGCTTGCGCCGCCACGCCGAATTGATCGAAACGCTTTCCCTGCGTGAAGTCCGTCAGCGGCTGGCGCAAGTCCTGTTAGCCGAAGCACAACTTCACGGAAGACAGACACCGGAAGGAATTGTGTTCGCCCGCCAGCTTTCCAATCAACAGCTCGCGGCACGAATCGGTTCAGTCCGCGATGTCGCTTCACGCGCACTCACACGATTACAACAGGACGAATTGATTGTCATCTCTGAGCAGACAATTACGATTCTGGATGAAGCGCTGTTGAGAATTTACGCGGAAAACAATTGATCGAAATCTAGCCCATTGGGGCGAGCGTTCCCAGAATATGGTAGCCGCCATCCACATAAATAATTTCGCCGGTAATGCCGCGTGAGAGGCTGCTGGCTAAAAATAATCCGGTGTCGCCGACTTCGGATTGTTCGGTTGCTTTGCGAAGCGGGGCAACTTCGCGGTGATGTGCAACCATCTTCGTGATGCCGGAAACTCCGCGTGCGGCTAACGTCCGAATCGGTCCAGCTGAAATGGCATTGACGCGAATGGTTTTTGGTCCGAGGTCGCTGGCCAGATAGCGCACAGTAGCTTCGAGTGCGGCTTTCGCGACGCCCATCACGTTGTAATGCGGAACAACTCTTTCGGCTCCGAGGTAAGTCAGTGTAATAATCGAAGCATTTTCATTCATGATCGGCAAGGTGGCACGGGTGACGGCGACCAATGAATAGGCACTGACTTCGAGGGCGATTTTGAAATCATCACGTGTGGTGTTGATGAATTCTCCGGTCAGGGCTTCGCGTGGCGCGTAGGCGATAGAATGCACGAGGAAATCAAGTTTACCATAATCTGCTTCGTACGCCTTAATCATCGCCGCGATTTCTTCATCGTTGCCGGCGTCACAGACATAAGTTTTTGAACCGGGAATTGTCGCGGCGAGTTCTTCGACATTTTCGCGTAGCCGTTCGGTTTGATAACTGAATGCAAGTTTTGCGCCTGCGTTCGCACACGATTGAGCAATGGCCCACGCGATGCTGGCTTTGTTTGCGACGCCTAAAATCAATCCGTTTTTGCCTTCCAGTAGCATTGAAAAATCTCCTCAAAAAAGTAGCCCGAATAGATAATTCGGGATCAGTTCCAGAGTTGAGTCTTATTCACAAAAAGCTCAACTTCACAACGTTAATAATTTATGTCACTAATTTTAAGCAGCGAAGATACCACGATTTTCTGATTCTTTGAATTGCACGCGGCGTGGTTGCGGATCAGCGGTAATGCTGGGATGATAATAGTTTTATTAACGACAGGAATTTTTACTGAAACATGAACTCTCCGGCTACGACCTTATCTAATGAAAGTGAAACACGTGACTATCGGAAGCATTTGTTGGGAACCTATTACGCAGCGTTTCTGGTGATGGGATTGATCATGATGACGCTGGGGTCAACACTGACTGTGCTGTCGAAAAATCTGGATGCGAGCTTTAAGCAGCTTAGTTATGGATTCATGTTTCGTTCGCTGGGATTTTTTATCGGCGCGATTTTAGGTGGGAGAATTTTTGATAAACTTCCCGGAAATCGTGTACTTTTTGCAGGATTGTCAGGGATGGCATTGTTCTCTGCACTGGTTCCGCTGGCTCCGAATCTTTACTTATTTTTGGTTCTATTTTTATTGCAAGGATTATCCGGGAGCCTTTTAAATGTGGGTGGCAATACGATGGTGTTGTGGTTGAATCGCGGCAGAAATGTCGGGCCGCTATTGACCGGATTACATTTTTCCTGGGGCTTGGGATCGGCAGTTTCGCCTTTGCTTATTGAACAAGTCGAACGCCTGAGCGGTGGGATTATTTGGGTTTACGGGGTGCTTTCGCTGATGGCGATTCCGGTCTTGGTGATGTTATTCCGGTTGCCTAGTCCCTCTCATCCGCACGTTTCAGAAGACGAAAAAACTCCGCCGCTTATTTTACCGCTGGCGATTCTAGTGGGATGCTTCTTTTTTCTTTACACCGGATTTGAAGCTTCAGTTATCAGTTGGCTCAACACGTACACGACGGAAGCCGGACTCGGAGATAAGAGCGCGGCGTATAAAATAAGCGCAACATTTTTATTCGTTTTCACTTTTGGCAGATTGCTGGCAATATTTTTTGCGAGTAAATTCAGACCGCGCACGATTCTGATTGCTGATTTTGTCGGGTGTTTTTTAAGCGTCGGAGCGATCCTGCTGTGGCCAACTTCAGTCCTGGTTTTATGGGTCGCCAGTTGTATTTTAGGACTTTCGATGGCTTCGGTTTTTCCGACGATGCTCGCGTTTGCCGAGCGAAGAATGACGCTGAGCGGTAAGTTGACTGGCTATTTATTTTCGGCTTCCAGCGGTGGCTCAATGATCCTGCCGTTTGTCGTGGGACAATTTTTTACGACTGTCGGGCCGCATGTTTTGTATTACGTAGTGTTTTTAGCACTGACTATTGATTGCGCAATTTTTGTCGTGTTAATGATGAAGTATCAAACTAAGACAAAATAGCGAGAACTATGAAGTGATGACTGCTGAACAAAAACTCAGAAACTTACCTGCGATAGAATCTCTGTTGCAACGCGAAAGCCTGCAAACATTGCTCCATCAGCACGGACGCGAAGCCGTACGTGACCGCTTGCGCGAAGTCTTGGCTGAAATTCGTACGGCGTTACGAAGCGGATTGGAAAATTATGATGAGAGCATTATTGAGCAAAAATTGCAGCAACGATTTGCCAAAAAACAGCAAGCCTTAACGCAGCGCGTCATTAACGCGACGGGCGTGGTGCTGCATACAAATTTAGGACGTGCGCCCCTCAGCAAAGCTGCGTTGGAGGCGATTCAGTCAGCCGCCAGAGGATATTGCAATCTCGAATTTGATCTGGCGACAGGAGCGCGTGGCAAGCGCGGTACCGGGCTGGAAGAAATGCTCCGCGACTGGCTGGGCTGTGAAGCTGTTGCGGTTGTCAACAATTGTGCAGCGGCAGTTTATTTGACGCTGAATACGTTGGCGGAAGGCGGCGAAATTATTGTTTCACGCGGAGAATTAGTTGAGATCGGCGGAGCGTATCGCTTGCCCGATGTGATTGAAAAATCTGGTGGAACGCTGCGCGAAGTTGGCACGACAAATCGCACGCGGATCAGCGATTACGAAAAAGTCATTAACGAAAAAACAAGAATTCTGCTGCGCTCGCACACGTCAAATTATCGCATCGTCGGCTTCACAGAAAGCCCGTCTTTACAGGAGCTGACGCAGCTTTCGCAAAAATATAATATTCCATTTTTTGAAGATTTAGGTAGTGGCGCATTATTGGATTTGCGTCCAATGGGAATTCAGGGAGAGCCTACTATTCAGCATTCCCTGCAAGCCGGAGTTCCATTGTTAGCGATCAGCGGAGATAAATTATTAGGCGGCCCACAGGCAGGAATTATTCTGGGCAAACGTGAATATATCGAGCGTATCAAACGCAATCCATTGATGCGTGCTTTTCGTGTGGACAAGCTGATTTTTGCGGCTCTGGAAGCAACGATGGCAGCTTATATGAAAGGCAATGCGGCGCAGGAGATACCAGTGATAAGCGCATTGTCCGCGACGAAAATTGAAATTAACCAACGAGCCAAAACTTTTATTCGCCGTATCAAAAACGAAAAACTGACGCTGAAATTAATTGACGGAAATTCAATGGTCGGCGGAGGTTCGGCACCGGATGCGGCTTTGCCGACGAAGCTGATTAGTGTTGCCTGTAATGATTTTAGCGCGACTCAGATTGAAGCAAAATTACGAAACCAAACTCTACCAATTATCGGACGGATCGAAGACGACAGATTTTTGATAGACCTCAGAACGGTTCATAAAAACGAAGAAAAAGAACTACAAATTGCGTTGGCTCAAATTTGAACGAGCTACCATTTGAATTAAAAGGTACGTGACTCTGATGAAAAAACTCCCCTTATTTTTCGCGGCATTTCTCTTTCTACTAATGCCTGTCTTCGCGCAGGAATCCTCTACCAAAGCGTGGCAAATTCTTGACCAGGGCTTAACTGATAAGAATCCGGTGAAGCGCAAAGACGCTGTCATCGCGCTTGGTTTAGCCGGATCGTCAACTGAAGTTTTTACCCGTCTGACGAATGCTTTGAATGACAAAGATGTAGACGTGCAAGTCGCAACCTGCGCCACGTTAGGCTCCTTGAAAAATAAACGCGCGATTGAACTATTAACAACTATGGTGAAGAGCGAGGTTCCTGAAGTAGCGTATGCCGCTGCGACGGGATTGTTTCAATTAGGGCAACCGCTTGGTCGTGAAGTCTTGATTGATGTTCTGAACGGTGAAAAGAAAACGACTTCAAATTACCTGACGACACAAAAGCGAGGTGTCGTCCAACTGCTGCAAAATCGTCCGGCGATGATGCGGATGGCGCTGAAAGAAGGAATCGGAATGATCCCGATTCCCGGCGCAGGATTTGGCGCGGCTTCGCTGGAAGCTATTTTGAAAGATGCCGGAATGTCAGGACGTGCGTTGGTGGCTACGATGCTGGCGAATGAAAAAGATGCGGCTTCGTTGCAGGCTTTGCGGGATTCACTTGATGATAAAAGCTGGTCGGTACGGGCAGCAGCCGTACACGCTTTAGCGGTCAGAAATCGCCCCGAAGTTCTGAATGAAGTGGCGGCATTAATGGACGATAAAAGCGATGCTGTCAGATTTCGAGCAGCGGCGGCGGCACTTCGATTAAGCTCAATTGGTAAAGCAAAATTGGGAAAGAATCTGAAATCCAGGAAACGATAATCGAAAGCGTTGCTTGACGCTAGGCGTGAAGTCGCCATAAGATATGCGCCGCTTTGCGTAAGTTTTCGCGGCTCCTTAGCTCAACGGTTAGAGCAGAGGACTCATAATCCTTTGGTTGTAGGTTCGAATCCTACAGGAGCCACCATTCATATTCCATCCAGTTCATTTGCAAACCAGCACTCTGCCGATTATCATCACTGTTTCGTTTGATACCAATATTTACGCTATTTTGCGAATGGAACTCTTAGTTAAAAATTTTATTTACACCGTAGCCCGTCAATCAGGACGTGGCTATTTTTTTGAGTTACTCAGCCGAAGCTGTTAGCTTCAAGGGCTGTTACATTCAAAACTTGAGGATCACATGGCAGAAACTTTTGATGTCACAATTATTGGCGCGGGACCGGGCGGATACTCCGCTGCCATCCGTGCTGCACAATTAGGATTGAAAACCGCGATTGTCGAGCGCGATCCGAATTTAGGCGGGACATGTTTGTTGCGTGGCTGTATTCCGACGAAACAATATTTGCATTCGGCGCAACTCGCGGACACGATGAAGCACGCGGCTGAATTTGGGATCGAAGTCAACGATTTTAAAATCAACTTCGAGAACGTCTACCAGCGCAAAAATAAAATCGTAGATCAGCTTTCCAAAGGCGTTGCCTTCCTGATGAAGAAAAATAAAATCACGGTTTTTAAAGGAATCGGATCGTTGGCAGGCAAAGGCAAAGTAAACGTCACAAATGCTGAAGGTGCGGTCGAAAGCATTGCTACGAAAAATACTATTATTGCGACAGGTTCGGCTCCGCGATTATTACCGGGCTTAGAAGTGAATTCGCCGCGCATTGTGACCAGTGATGAATTGTTAGAACTCCGCGAAGTCCCGAAATCATTGGTCGTGCTGGGCGCAGGCGCAGTCGGCGTAGAATTTGCTTCGGTCTTCAATCACCTCGGCAGCGAAGTCACCATTATTGAATTGTTGCCGCGCCTCGTCCCCATCGAAGACGAGGAAGTTTCCAAAGAACTCAATCGCGTTTACAAAAAACGTAAGATTAATGTTTTGACCGATACGCGCTTTCAAGGTGCTACGGTCAACGGCGACAGCGTCGAAGTTTCTTATATTGATGGTAAAGGTAAAGAAGGAAAGATTACCTGTGCAACTTTGCTCGTAGCAACCGGGCGACGCGCCGTCACCGATGGGTTGGGCGTCGAAGGAACGAAGCTGGAAATTGAGCGCGGCTATATCAAGATTGATGAATTTATGCGCACTGCGGAGCCGAATGTTTACGCGATTGGTGATGTCGTTCCGACTCCGTGGTTAGCGCACGTCGCCGCGAAAGAAGGCTGTGTTGCGGCGGAGCATATCGCCGGAAAAAATCCGCACCCGATCAATTACGGACTGGTTCCAAACTGCACGTATTGCCATCCCGAAATCGGCAGCATCGGGTTGACCGAAGCTAAAGCGAAGGAAAAAGGCTATGAAGTCAAAGTTGGAAAATTCCCGTTTTCTGCGCTCGGTAAAGCAAAAATTATTGGCGAAACCGATGGCTTTATTAAAGTGATTGCTGATGCCAAATACGACGAAGTTCTCGGCGTTCACATCATCGGTCCACACGCCACAGATTTGCTGGCGGAAGCTTCCGTGGCGATGGGATTAGAATGTACCGCCGAAGAATTAGGGCATATCATGCACGCGCATCCAACGCTGTCTGAAGCTATGATGGAAGCCGCCGAAGCCGTTCACGGAATGGCACTAAACATGTAACGAAAGAAATTAAGGTTCTGAATTGTCAGTCCTGTGACCAATGGATGGACGGTGATAGGGAATGTTTTTAACCGACCACCGACCACCGACCACTGTTCACCGATCACTGATTACCCGATTAACTCAGGAGAGATCAATGCCTACAGATATTGTAATGCCACAGCTTGGCGAATCTATTGCCGAAGGAACCATTGTGCGATGGTTGAAAAAAGTTGGCGACACGGTGCAACGCGATGAACCGTTGCTGGAAATTTCGACCGATAAAGTAGACGCGGAAATTCCTTCGACTGCCGCCGGAACGTTAATTGCTATTTTGGCGAACGAAGGTGACACCGTGAATGTGAATGCGGTGATTGCTCAATTAGGAGAATCCGGCGAAGCACCAACTCCGGCGGCTGCACCTGCACCTGTCGCGGCTCCGGCTCCGGTCGCGCCTCCACCGCCGCCTGTCGCCGCGCCTGTTGAATCGCCTGTAGCAAGTGGCAATGTAACGAGCATTGTGATGCCGCAACTCGGTGAATCCATTGCCGAAGGAACCATTGTGCGATGGCTGAAAAAAGTTGGCGACACGGTTCAGAAAGACGAACCATTATTTGAAATTTCGACGGACAAAGTAGACGCGGAAATTCCTTCGACAGCGGCGGGTGTTTTACTCGCCATCGCCGCACAGGAAGGTGAAACCGTTGCCGTCAGTTCAGTGGTTGCAACCATTGGCGAAGCGGGAGCCAGTGTTGCGCCTGCGCCTGCCGCGCCGCCTCCATCCGCTCCTGCGCCAGTTGCAGCACCTGTACCCGTCATTGCGCCAGTTCCAGTTGCGGCTCCTCCGGTCAAAGCTGGGTCGGTCGAAGAGCTTCGCCGCGTGAAATCTTCGCCGGTTGTTCGCAAAATTGCCGCAGATACCGGCGTCAATATTGCGCTGGTTGCCGGAACCGGAATCTCAGGTCGTGTCACCAAAAAAGACATTCTCAACTTCGTACAGAATCCCTCTGCGGCTCCTGCGATTGCTCCAGTCGCAGCTCCGACCATTACGCCTCCGGCTGCTGTCGCGCAAGCTTCTGCGCCAGTCTTTGCTCCCGGCGAACGCGTGAAGGTTGAGCCGATGACGAAAATGCGAAAGTCCATTGCCGATCACATGATTTTGAGCCGGCGGACTTCAGCCCACGTCACGACATTCTTTGAAGTTGACTTCACGAACATCGCACGTTTGCGGGATCGCGTGAAGAAAAACTTCGAGGCACAAAATGGTACAAAGCTCACCTTCATGCCGTTTATCATCAAAGCCGCAGTTGATGCTCTGAAAGCCTTGCCAGTGATTAATTCTTCGGTTGATGGCGACAATATTGTCTACAAACAAGACATCAATATTGGCATTGCAGTCGCACTTGACTGGGGCTTGATCGTGCCAGTCATCAAGCAGGCTGATTCGATGAACCTTCTGGGTCTAGCTCGTGCTACGAATGATCTGGCTGGTCGTGCTCGCGGTAAACAATTGAAGCCCGATGAAATCTCCGGCGGAACTTTCTCCATCACGAATTTTGGATTGTATGGCGGATTGACGGCGACTCCGGTGATTAATCAGCCGCAGGTAGCCATCCTCGGCGTGGGCGGCATTCACAAACGCGCATGGGTGATGGATACGCCGGAAGGCGAAGTCATTGCGATTCGTCATATCGGTGTGCTGAGTCTGTCCTTCGATCACCGCATCATTGACGGAGCCATCGGCGACCAATTCCTGGCGTTGATGAGAACGACTTTGGAGACGACAGATTTTTCATCTTTAGTGTAAAAGTGTAAATGCTGTAAGAAAAAGTCGCTTGATATTTATCAGGCGTACCCCGTTACTTTTTATGGCTTTCGACAATTATTGCAAATATCTCGCCGAGCAATACCCGCATCATTTTGCGTCGTGGTTGCTCGGCGAATCTTTTTCTAAAAGTTCTCAGGTCGAGGTTTTGAAAACGGAACTGAACGTGGAGCCAATTCGTGCGGATGCCATCTTACAGCTTCGTAAGCGAGACTCAATTCTGCATATTGAATTTCAAACCAGCCCTGCCAGCGTTCCGCCGATACCACTCAGAATGCTGGATTACTGGGTGCGGCTCTACCGCGAATATGACTTACCGATCAAACAATTTGTCATTTTTCTGCGTGAAACCGCCGAAGAAATTCCGAATGAATTAAAGCTCGAAAATACGTGGCATCGTTATAATGTTATTAAGCTTTGGCAACAGGATAAGCAACCATTTATGGAACATACCGGACTGTTGCCGCTGGCTGCTTTAACGCGAGCAGAAACGCCCAAAGAATTGTTAGAAGAGGTGGCTACGCGTACCAGAGAATTGCCTCCAAATCAGGAAAAGAGTACTCTCCTGATGTGCGCTGCTTTGTTAGCAGGGTTGCGATTCGAGAAAGAGGTTATTATGAGCGTCTTACGAGAAGACATTTTAAAAGAATCAGTCATTTATCAGGACATTATTGATCAAGGGCTTCAGCGCGGACTTCAACAAGGAATCGTTCAAGGTATGGAGCAAGGTATGGAGCAAGGCATCCATGTTGGCAAAGCAGAGATGCTGGTCAATATTCTAAAACATCGCTTTCAGGATTTTTCTTCGGAAGATGAACGCCATCTCATTGCGCTGAATTCCATGCAACTTGATAGCCTGAGCCTGGCCGTCCTGGATTTTCATCAACTTTCTGATTTAGAAATCTGGTTAGAAAAAAATCCTTACAAGATGTAGATGCGAGTTTGCGAATATCGTTATCTTGGACGCACTCCTTACGCTGAAGCCTTAGCGTTACAGCAATCCCTGCATGATTCTCGCAAGCGAAATGAAATTTCTGATACGCTGCTCTTGCTTGAACATCCCCACGTAATTACACTGGGACGCGCCGCCAATCGCGCCAATATTTTAGTAGACGAACAAACGCGAACTGAAAAAAAGATCGAATTATTTGAAACGGGACGCGGCGGCGATGTTACTTATCACGGGCCAGGGCAGCTCGTCGGTTATCCCATCATCAGCTTAGCTCCTGACGCACAGGACGTGCGTCGTTACGTCAGAAATATTCAGGAAGTTTTAGTGCGCACTGCCCGCGATTTCGGGGTTGAAGCCGAACCACGCGGAGGCGATCACGTAGGCGTTTGGGTCGGCGATGACAAATTAGCTGCGATTGGCATTCGGATTTCGCGGTGGGTGACAATGCATGGATTTGCCTTTAACGTCACGACTGCTCTTGAATATTTCAACCTGATTGTCCCGTGCGGGATTCAGGGTCATGGCGTAACTTCACTTGAGAAAATTCTCGGCACTACAATCGAAATCGCAACCGTCGCTAAAATTGCTGCAAAGCATTTTGGCGAAGTATTTCAAAGGCAAATGATAGTGAATAGAAAGCAGTTAACAGACAACAGTTAACTGGGAACAGCGTTCTTTTCACTGTTAACTATTAACTTCTTATCTTATGCCCAATAAATTCAAACTTTCTCTCACGCAACAAATTTTTGTCGGTCTTGGTGTTGGTGTCTTGATTGGTTTCCTGATTCACACTTTTCTTGATGATAATCCGTACGCCAAAGAACAGGCGATTCAATGGACGCGCGTCCCTAGTCGCATATTTCTGAGCCTCATCAAAGTCATTATTGCACCGCTAATTTTTTCGACTCTAGTAGTTGGCATCGCCGGGGCTGGCAGCATCAAAGCCGTCGGACGCATCGGATTAAAGGCGATGGCGTACTTTACCTGCGCGACTTTGCTGGCACTGGTGATCGGTTTGGTTGCTGTCAATTTGACCAAGCCGGGTGTCGGAGTGAACCTCCCTAGTGAACAAAGCGCCGAAGCTAAAGAAATCGCCGGACGCGCCGCCAAGATGTCTCCACAAGATCATATCGTGAATGTTGTGCCGACCAGTTTAATAAAATCCATGGCGGAAAACGATGTGCTCCAGATCGTTGTTTTCAGTTTGATGTTTGCAATTGCACTTGCTTCAATCGGCGAAAAAGGCAAACCGATGATTGCCTTTTGCGAATCGCTTTCAGAAGCAATGTTCAAGTTCACCGCCTTCGTCATGAACTTTGCTCCGTGGGGAGTTGGCGCAGCAATGGCGGTCACGGTGGGCAATAAAGGGATTGGTGTCCTCAAAAATTTAGGATTATTAATTCTCACTTTATACGGTGCGCTCGGTGTTTTTATTCTCATCGTACTGGTTCCGGTCGCCTTCATGATTCGCTTACCGTTCAAGCGATTTTTGCAACTGGTCAGAGAACCCGCGATGCTGGCATTTACGACCACTTCCAGTGAATCCGCCTTTCCCAAAGCACTTGAAAATATGGAACGCCTCGGAGTTCCGCGCCGCATCGTCAGCTTTATTTTGCCGCTTGGTTACAGCTTTAATTTAGACGGCTCAACGCTATATCTTTCGCTCGCGGCAATTTTCGTAGCCCAGGCCGCCAATCATCCGCTCAGTTGGAAAGAGCAAATTATTATGCTGCTCACGCTCATGCTTTCAACCAAAGGAATCGCCGCTGTCCCGCGCGCTTCTTTAGTTGTGTTAGCCGGAACGCTGGCGCAATTCGGCTTGCCGCTGGAAGGCATCGCCCTGATTTTAGGCGTAGACGAATTGATGGATATGGCACGAACAGCCACGAATGTGATTGGCAATTGTTTGGCTACAGTGGTTGTTGCACGTTGGGAAGGTGAATTTAACGACGCCGGGAATGAGGTTGTCACGCCGATTGATGCGGCAGCAATTAAGCTGCATTAACGAAAGTCCAATAAACTTTAGTTTGTTGTTCTTTCCAGCGACTACGTTTACTGCAAAAACTCAACAAACTAAAGTTTATTGGACTTTTTATAACCATTTTTTCAGCCACGCCTGCACTTCACTGACAAAAAATTTGTTGTCTTCACCTTTTAAAACCCAGTGATTCGCGTCAGGGAACACAATTAATTTGCTGGGTACTTTTTGACGTTGGAGGACTGACCAGTTTTCCAACGAATTGTTGAGCGGGACACGAAAATCCTGTTCGCCTACGGTGACTAAAATCGGAGTCTTGAAATTTGCAGCGTAGCGAATGGGATTCTGTTTGCGCCAGACTTCGCCTTGTTCCCACACGGGGCCGCCATTGCCCACTTCGCGGTGATAAATGCCATCGCTGGTTCCCCATTGCGATTCTAAATTCACAAGTCCCGCGTGCGAGATCAAACATTTATATCTCGTCGTCGTAGCTTGTAACCAGTTCGCCAGATGCCCGCCATAACTCGCTCCGCCGGCGGCTTGGCGCGTGCCATCAATAAATTTGAATTGCTTGATGGCTTCGTCTGCGGCCTGATTAATTTCTTCGGCGGGACCAAGCAACGGATCGCCTTGAATATCCTGCGCGAATTTTTCACCAAAGCCAGTTGATCCGGTGTAATTCGTGAGCAGGACTACATAGCCCGGCGAGGCGAGCAAATGATAATTCCAGCGCAGGAAAAATTGATCCCGCCACTGCGAATGCGGGCCGCCGTGAATGACGACAAACAAAGGATATTTTTTGTTCTCATCAAAATTCGGAGGGAGTGCAATGAAGTTGTGAATTTGTTTTCCGCGCTTGCTGGTGAACGTGAATTCGCGGAGTGGTTGCCAGTCAATCATCGGCAAGCGGTCTTTATTGAATGCGGTTAGTGGGACAGCTTTTAACCAGTCTTCGTAAGGATTTCCTCCCTCTAAGTGCAACACGTTAAGTTTAACAATCTCAACAGGGGAAATAGCACTATCGTTATTAGCGAAAATCTGGAGTGCCGATGTTACAGAAGGAATAGTAATATTTGTATAGCAACCATTATTGCCAGAATAGGCAATGTTGATTAAACCGCCGGATATATCTAAGAAATAAACATTTTCATGCCCCTTTTCTTCAGCCGTTAAATATACCTTTTTGCAATCTGGCGTAATGGCAAAGCTGGAAACCGAACAATCAAATTTTTCTGTAATTATTTTTTGCTCACCAAGCGCAGGCCATTCTAATTTTGCCAGCCGCGTTAAGTTGTAAATCTTGCCCGTTTCGCGCTCGAACAAGTAATACAAAGATTTTCCATCAGGGCTGAATTTCGGCTTGGAATAACTGCCGCGCTCTTTGGTAATCACAGTTGGCTCACCGCCCATTGCGCTAATTTTATAAAGCTGTGTGCTGACATTCGCGTATGCCGCGCGATTTTTTTCTATCGTAGCGGCAAAAATAATTGCGTCACTTTCTGGCGCCCACGTTGCATCAAACTCTTCGCCCGTGTCCGCCATTCTTCCGGCGAAGCCTTTTTCCTTTACTAAATTTGATCCAGCTAAAATGTCTTTCGCTTTCGCTCCGGCGTCAAAGGATTGCACGAATAAATGTGTTTGCTGATCGGTCAGCCAGCGATTCCAATAACGAATCGGGAAGCTTTCATAGACGCGTGCGTTGTATTTTCTTGCCTTACGTTCAGTCGCAATTTTTTTATTTTCCTCGTCATTTATTGCGCCGGGAAAAACAGTAGAAGTGAATAACAACATTTTCCCATCCGGCGAAAATTGCGGACTGCCCGCGCCCGTCGAAAGCGAAGTCATTCGCACCGCATCGCTGCCATCGGCAATATTCAGGAGATAAATTTGGTTTACTTCATCGCCATCGCGCTTCGCTGAAAAGACAATGCTCTTGCTGTCGGGGTTCCAGTTTGTACCGCTTTCGCCACCTTTCGTATTCGTAATTTTTCGTGGAGCCGCGCTGCCATCCGCAGGCACAATCCATAAATCTGACACGACTTCTTTTTCATCGTAGCGTGGTTCGACGACGGAAAACACGACCCATTTTCCATCGGGCGAAGGAATCGGCGCACTGACGCGTTTCATCAGCCAGACATCTTCGTGCGTGATGGCGTGTTTGGTTTGCGCGAAGGCAAACATGAATAAAGCACAATTTAAGGCAACGGCTAAGAGTGAGCGACGGCGACTATTGAACATAAATTTTATCTCCAGAAAATTAAGATTGGCGGCGCAATTTTACACAATCCTGAAAACTAAAAGTAGCGTTGCCTCGCATCTTGCGTTAATTTTATCGCAGTGCGGTACAGTACGAGGAGCCGTAGCGACTTGGTAACTCTCAATATTTACCGAGTCGCTACGGCTCCTCGTACTGTACCGTTGCGCAACGCGCAGGTTACACTCATTTCGTTACAATGATTTTTGTGAAAAATACACCACAGAAAAATTTTAGCTGGACACTGCGCCTTGTCTTTCTGCTTTTCGTTTTCAATGTAATCGGATTTGCACAGGCGGCGAATTCTTCGTTGCAACAATTGCGCGATCAGTTGGTGGCTACGAACAGTCTGCGTGATGCAGATGTTATCGCTATTGTTAGTGAACACGCCTTCAATGATACGGCGCAGCGCATGAAAGGCTTGGAAATAAAGCTTGCGAATGGCGTCGTGCTGAAAATTAATTCCGTCGCCATCGAATTAAAACCTGCTGCGGCATTCGTGAAATTAATTGTTCAGGCGGAAGCCTCAAGCAAAATCAAACCTGTCAATTTTCGTTTGTCTGGGAAATTAGGAAGTGGAGAAATCAGCGGCGTACATTTGCGGTTGCCATTTCAATTGACGGATGTTGCGCTGGGTGCAGAAGAGTCCAAAAGTGCAACGGTCATAAAATATTTGTTAAGCGAATGGCTCGCACCGGCGAAATGGAACTCAGTTCTGCCGCCGCTTGAAATTCCTTTACAGCTCAAACAAACGATTGAAATTCCGGCAGCGACCTTTGAATCAAATGGTGAACTGCCAATGACGTTAACAACTCCGGCGTATCAATTCAAGGTAGAATTCTGGTTGCAATCATTTTTCGTGCTGGATGGACGGGCGATTCTGGCGCTGAATTTACAGCCTGTAACGGAGCAGGTGATTATCCCGAAAGTCTTGATGGATGGTGTCGAAGCTGACGCTGGCGTTATTCATGAAATCGCTCAACTCACACAAGATCTGACAACTAATAGTGATCTGCGTGTACTCGTCAGAAAAAATGCGGCAAATAACTTGCTCGCCAAAATTGCCACTTCCCGCGAAATTGATTTGACTGCCAAGCTCAAGCCTGGTCGCATTCGTACCGAAGAAGTGGATGCGTTGGTCGGCAAAATATTGAATTATACCGATGCTGAATCTGGAGACGGTAACGCGAATATCTTAGGCCTGTCGGTAGAAAATTTTGAGCCGGCAAAAATAAATTTACGCTTGAGCGGACAAGGCGAACTCAACGCCAGAGTGAAGGGCAGGGAATTCGGGATTCCTTATAATCTTTCTCCGCGCGGGAAGTTTTCGATGGTGAATGAACTGATTCCCTTGACGATCATCAGTAAAGATGGACATTTGGTTATCAGTGCTGTGGCTGGTTCAGTAGTTCCGGTCAAAGTAAATCTGGCGATTCCGGTGGCTGGTCGCGCCTTTAATTTTTCCCGGACGGTAAATTTACAAGCGGATCAATGGTTGAAAGGACTGGAACTCCCAGCCGTTTTTACCCAGGAACTAAATCTTCCACGCCGGATGGCGATGAGTAAAAATAATGAGATGAGTATTGTGAATTCAGAGCTGAGCCGCTACATCGTAACCAATTTGCAGGTCGAGGTCGGAGCTGCAAATATTGAAATCAGAGCGGATTTCAAATAGCAACAGCGATTAAAACTATGCGTCTATGGCTTTCCAAAAATAGTGAAGTGCCAATTCGGGAACAGCTCGTTTCGCAAATTATTCTAGGCGTCAACAGCGCGGATTTAGTGCCGGGACAAAAGCTGCCCAGTACGCGCGAACTAGCGCGAAGATTTCACATTCACGCTAATACTGTTATTGCCGCTTATCGAGAACTTGACGAAAGAGGATGGATTGAATTACGACAAGGCAGTGGGGCTTACGTCCGCGAGAAGATAGCAAAAAGTAAGGGCAACGGGAACGAGAAATTTGCACTGGATCAAATGACGACAGCTTTTTTGTCAAAGGCGCGGGCGGCAGGTTTTTCAATTCAAGAAGTTAAAGCGAACGTTAGGTACTGGTTGAATTTGCAACCACCGGATCACGTCATCGTGATTGATTCAGATGAAGCATTACGTAAAATTCTGATCGCCGAAATTCAGGAAGCGACAGGTTGGCAAGTGCAAGGTGCGAGTATTGAAGAGTGTGGCGATGTGAAAAAATTGGCTGGTGCCTTACCTGTTGCATTGTATAGCCGTGCTGATCTTGTACGTCAGATTTTGCCTGACCATACGAATTGTCATTTTTTACATTTGAATTCTGTTCCTGCTGCGATGCAAGGTCGTGAAAAACCTGATACGGAAGCACTGATTGCCGTTGTCTCTGGTTGGCCTGAATTTTTGCGCTGGTCACATGCGATTTTAATTGCAGTCGGCATTGAAGAAACTGCGTTAACTTTGCGCCCTACGCATGAACGTGGTTGGCAGCGAGGGTTGCACGAATGCACATTTGTGATTGCAGATATGCTCACGGCGCGTGATATTCCTGCGCATTTGGATCTTCGCGTGTTTCGGTTGCTGGCAGAAAAGTCGCTGGCAGAATTGCGTGATTTACAACTCCCTCATTAGCACACTTCAAAAAGTGTGACATTGGCTCCTGCTTGCGCCCGATTTCTCTTGTATCTTCTCATCACAGAAGAAATTCAACAGGAGGAACTATGTCAAAACAAATATTTTCATTATTGATGACTGTTTTGTTAAGCGTCAACATTTCCACTTTCGCGCAAACAAAAGCCGAAAAACTTGAAGTTAAAAATAAATCCCAAATTCTGGATTTGGGAACGAACCAACACGTCAAACTGAAACTTGTTTCCGGCGAAACGATGCAAGGACGCATTACGGAAATAAAACCCGATTCATTTACGGTGCAATTCGTTGATCTTCAAAACCAAATAAAAACACGTGAACTGGCATATAGAGAGGTGGCGAAAATTAGCTCGAAAAAAGATTCATCCACGAGCGGGTCTTTCAAAAAAGGGTTAGGAACGGGGCTGGGGATTTATGCGGGAATGTTCTTGGGGGGTCTCATTGCCGTTGGAATTGTGGCTCTTGCGAATAAATAAAAAGGAGAATTATGCTTCGTATGCTTTGTTTCATGATTATCTCAGTTGCTTTAACAGGGAAGGCACAATTGGTTTATGCACAGGCGAATTCAGCTAAACACGAGCGTGAAATTAAGGAACGAGTGATTAAATATGGCATAGAACAGCGCGTGTTGATAACTTTAGTTTCGCCGGAAAAATTTGAAGCCCAAATTCGTGACGTTCAGCCTGACTCATTCACTGTTCAAGTGTTAAGTGGTGCTAATCTCTCATTGCGCCAACTGGGTTATAGCGACGTGAAAAATATTAAGCAAAGAAAAGAACCTGCTTTTAATCCTTCCTTTTCCAGGCGCACTGCTTTCATTATCGGTATCGTTACAGGCATCCTCATGATTGTGGGTCAGGCAATCGGCAATGAGTAGCAATACCTGCCCCCTAAAATCCGCTAAATTTTAGCTAAAAAGACGGTGCGTAGATTTTTCTTGCACCGCGAATCTCTTTTATGACAAACTGCATTTAGTTTCGCGGGTTTCCCCTGACCTTTTTTACGTTTTACAACCCACCATTTTGCCCCCTCCAAAGCAAGTAAAATATGAGCTATATTGATCTGCCGCCGATCATCGAGAAGATGTTGAGCGTTTCGGACATGGTGAGTGATTTGAACTTTTCGGTGGGTCGTACGCCGCAGGTTGAGGTCAACGGCAAACTGGTTCCGGTTGAGGTTGGGATGAAGACGATCACCCCATATCACACTGAAGTCATGGCGATGGCCTTGATTGGTGATAACGTGGAGGCGGTTGAGAAACTGATCAAAACAGGCTCCACGGATATTAGTTACAGCCTGCCGATGCGGTCACGTTTTCGCGTCAATATTTTTCGTCAACGAGGGACGCTGGGCATCGTAATGCGTGTGATTCCGCCGCAGGTTCCCAGTCTGACTTCACTTTCTCTGCCAACTCAATTAGGCAATATTATTGAGCTGAAAAATGGCTTGGTTCTGGTGACGGGGCCGACCGGTTCCGGCAAGTCTTCGACGCTCGCAGCGGTCATCAATAAATTTAATTTAGAGAAACCCTACCACATCGTCACGATTGAAGACCCGATTGAATTTTTGCATCTCCATCGTGTCGCTACCATTAATCAGCGCGAACTAGGCAGTGATACGCCAAATTTTTCAATGGCTTTGCGCGCGGCTTTGCGGCAGGCTCCGAAAGTAATTTTAGTCGGAGAAATGCGCGATATTGAAACGACGGAAATTGCGCTCGAAGCCGCAGAAACAGGGCATTTAGTGCTTTCCACTTTGCATACGATTGATGCTTCAAAAACAATTGACCGCATCATCGGATTATTTCCCGCTAACGAAGAAAATGTGATTCGCACGCGGCTGGCGCAATCTTTCCGCTACATCGTCTCGCAGCGGTTGATCCCGCGCACTGACGGAGCCGGGCGCATGGCTGCCGTCGAAATTTTGAAATCTACACCGCGTACCCGCGAATATATCGAACGCGGTGAGAGCGAAGGACGTTCTTTGATTGACGCCATGAATGATGGAGGATTGGAAGGTATGCAGGGTTTTGATAGCGTCATTGAGAAAATGATTCAGGAGAAATCTATCTCGCGGGAAGACGGGTTAGCATACGCAACCAATCCACATAATTTGGCATTGAGGTTGTCCGGTTTCGGAGGCGGCAGCGCCAGTGACGAAGTGAAAAATGCGACACGACCAGCAGCCACGCCAACTTCGGCGGGTGCTTCAATGTCATCTATCATCAGCAAATACTAAGAAGACGATTTATAGTTTATGCAAGTTTCATGTCCACAGTGTACTGCCAAATTACAATTGAGCGCGGCTAAACTGCCCGATCATCCGTTCATTATCAAATGTCCGAAATGCGAATGCGGCTTTCAGGTCACACCTGAAAAACAGATCGAAGAGACGCTTGAAATTGCTGCTCCGGCTCCGGCGGTAGAGACCCCGGTTGCGCCACTGCCTGCACCTGTTTCAGCTTCTCAGGAAGCACCTGCGCCGCAACTTCCCGAACCAGTACCTGCGACAGCTTTCGCCGCTCCATCGCAACCAGTTTCACCTCCGCCGATTCAGGCCCCAGTTCGTCCGGTATCAGATTTGCCATCGTCATTTTCGCCCGGTATGGCAGCGGTGGGATTCACGAACTCAATGCCGACTCCGACCGCGTGGGATGATTCGCAGACGCTGGTCGCGCCACCAAGTCAGGGCGGGAGTAATGATCTTTTACAAGCGCTGACCGCGTTGTTGTTATCAGCTTCGGGGTCGAAGACTAGCGCTCCGATACCGCAAGCACGCCGTCGTTACGTGATTACCTGTTTGTCAGATCAAGAAGCATTTACGAAGGTCAAAACAATTTTAGGCGAGCAGGAATATTTTGTGACCGCAGCAGAATCACCGGATCAGGTGACTTCGTTGCTGCAATCCAGCCATCAACTGGATATTCTGCTACTTGATCCGGGTTTCCATTCCGATCAGCAGGGTGGAGCTTCGATCATGCGTTACCTGAACATGTTGAATCCGGCGCGTCGTCGTCGCGTGTTCGTCGTGGTTGTTTCACAGACCTACAAAACCATGGATACGCAAGCCGCTTTCTCACATGGCGTGAATATGATTGTAAACATGGACGAATTGGAAACGTTGCCGAATGTCTTAGCGCATAGCATCAGCGACTTCAATAATCTGTATCGTGCTTTTAATGTGACCAGCGGCATCGCTCCATTTTAACGCCTCTTCATTTGCCTTTTAGTAATAGATTTGATTTGCTAGGGTAATGATTACTGCGGAAATTCTTCAACAACTTGCCAACCTCGTCGGGACGGAATACGTCTCGACTTCCAATGAAATAATTACGGAACATTCGCAGGACGCGCTCAAGCAGGTCTTTCCCTGCGAAGCCGTCGTTTTTCCGCGTACGGCTGAAGAAATCGCAGCGATCATGAAACTGGCGAATGAGCATCGCTTTTATGTGACGGCACGCGGCGGCGGCGTTGGCTACGTTGGCAGCGCCGTTCCGATTCGCGGCGGATTGGTTCTGGCGACAAAGCGGATGAATCAAATTCTGGAAATTCGCAAAGATGATTTGCTGGCTGTCGTCGAACCTGCTGTCACGAATTATGAATTACAGCAAGCCGTCGAAGCCCAGGGATTATTTTATCCGCCTGATCCTTCCAGTTGGAAAGAATCTTTCATTGGCGGAAATATTGCGCTCAATGCTGGCGGCCCGCGTTGTGTCAAATACGGCAACACCAAGCAATTTGTGCTCGGCGTGGATTTTGTGACTCCCACCGGAGAAATCGTCAAAGCCGGAGGACGGACTCCGAAGAACGCGACGGGTTTTCAATTAGCCAGTTTGATGGTTGGCAGCGAAGGCATGCTCGGCATTATGACGCGGGCGATTTTGCGGCTGGTTCCCAAGCCTGAAACGCGGCGCACGGCGCTGGCGATCTTCGCTACTGCACAGGACGCCTGCAACTGCGTAGCGGGCTTTACAGAAGCGGGAATCCTGCCCGTCGCGCTGGAACTGCTGGATCGTGCTTCGATCAATGCGATTGAAGATTACGATCCAACCGGAATGCCGCGCGAAGCCGGGGGATTGTTGATTATTGAAGTGGACGGGTTAAAAGAAACGGTTGTCCGCGAAGCTGAAATCATGCGCGAATTATGTGCGAAGCATCACGCGATAAAATACACCGAAGCCGCGACCGAATCAGACTCCGAGGCGATCTGGGAAGTGCGCCGCAAAATGTCTCCGGCAGTGAAAAAAACCGGTGCCGTCAAAATTAATCATGACATCGTAGTGCCACGTTCGCGCATCCCTGAAATGCTGAAATTTATTGAAGGAATCAGTCAGCGTTACGATTATCCGATTCCTACTTTTGGTCACGCGGGGGATGGCAATCTGCATACGAATTTGATGTTGCCGGATAACGAAGAAGCAACGCGGATTAAATCTTCCAAAGCCGTGATTGAAATTTTCAAGAAAGTTGTCGAACTTGGCGGGACGCTGTCAGGCGAACATGGCATTGGTTATGCGAAGGCTCCGTATCTGGATTTAGCCGTTTCGCAACCGACGATTGATGTAATGCGAGCGATTAAAAAAGCACTTGATCCGAACGGAATTTTGAATCCGGGGAAGGTGCTGGAAGTGGCGATGCAAGCGCACGAAATTCATTATTTGACGAGTGATTTCCCGTGCTGCTAACAAAAACTCCCCTCCTGTTTTAGGAGGGGAAGGGGTGGTCAAGCCTTACAAAAATTTACCACCCCGTCCTGCGGACACCCCTCCTAAAACAGGAGGGGAGCTAGATCAAAACGAAACGGGTAGCGGCATAAAGCACAGAAAAAATACGACGAGTCCGATGAGTGCGACAATTTTACGAGTCAAGTCCAGCGGTTCGTCTTCATCGTAAACAGGCGGATGTCCGGCACGCATCATCACCGCTAAAATAATAATAAAAACAATATAAACCAGTAATCCATTGAAATAATAAGACACTGCTGTGAGCAAGAGCATCCCCATGAAAATTGCCCGTCCAATTAATGTATGGAGCTTGCGCCCAAAGACTGCATAGATAACATGTCCGCCATCCAATTGACCGACAGGCAATAAATTCAGGCTGGTCACGAGGCAGCCAACCCAGGAAGCCAGCCAGATTGGATTGACCATTAGATTGACTGAGACTCCCATAAGTTTTGCCAGCGCACGAAACAACGGTGGATCATTGAATGAAATGCCGATTCCGTCTGAAGGTATTGCCGGGGCAGATTGCGAAAAATATAATCCGACGATAGCGGCGGGAATCAAAAAAACAAACCCGGCTAACGGCCCGGCGATTCCAATATCGAACAAAGCACGTTTGGATGGAATGCGTGATTTAATTTTAATGACTGCGCCAAAAGTTCCGACCGGAGGAAAAGGCGAAGGAATAAAATAAGGCAAAGTCGCCTGAACGCCGTAATACCGACAGGCAAAATAATGTCCGAATTCGTGCGTACCAAGAATCATTAATGCTGTGAATGAAAACAGCATGCCTTGACCCAGACCTGCTAAGCTGAAGCTGAATCCGTTTAAGAAAAACGCGCTGCATAACGTCGTCGTGATGATGGTCGCACCCAGCAGAAACAAATGAAACAAAATTTTCCTGACAGTAAATTCGCGTTCCGGTTTGATGTCACCATTATCAGCAACGGTATAATATTCAGGTAGTGAATCGAATTCATTATGACTGACAGGAATGGAATAAGGTTGGTTCATAAGCTGACTCCGAAAATCTACGTGGCGGTGAAGCTGAGAGAAAAATTATTTTTTAAAGAGGCTGTCAAAAGATTTTTTTACGTCATCTTTGCTGGCGGTCGGGCTACTACTTTTCTTCGTCAAAGCGACACGTTTATCGGCCTGGAAAAATTCGCAAAAGTTCGCGCGACTTTTATCTTTCACGTAGTCCGCCTGATTTTCAGTACATTGATTGCTTCTGCCCGGATCGAAGAAGCGGCAGTTTTTACAACAATGCATATCGGCATTGCAATGAGGACATTCATCTTTGCGACCGATTGAACCAAGCGTATTAATTTCGCGTCCGCAATTGTGACAAACCATAATGCTGGAAAAGATAGCAAACAAAACCCTGTTGAAGCAAATAATTGATTCCGAAGCGGCGTCCGCAGCGAAGTACGAAATCGAACGCGCCTTGCTGACGAATGATAGCTGGTTTTTATTGCACGAAGAATTTCCGAGAATAGAACTGAGCCGCGACAGCTTCGAGTTCAGTGTGGAGTGGGGCAAATTAATTTTTTCGTGGTGGACGGAGGGTAGTTCGCAAAGCTGGCGCGTGACGGCTTACGAGATTGAGAATTCTGAAATACATTTTCGCGCGACTCGCGGAACGGGTAAGGATGTCTTTTATTTTTCGCTGCGGGATGAAGCTCACTGGCGCAGTACAAATAATAAAACTGTACTTGCGGCGAATGAGCTGCGGGCAAATTATGCGGAATTATTAACTGCGATTTTGCAGGAAAATTTTCACGACCTTCGCGTGCAGCGCGTTAGCCTGCGCGGAAAATTTTCATTGGCGCAACCTGCTCAATACGTTCGATTCATGCTCGCATACAAGCAGCAAAATATTTTAGCCATTGGCGTTAATGAATGCGAATCGCAGTCCGAAATTGACGGAATCATTACGAATGGATTGGTCTGGGTTTCGGAGCTAAAGACGCCAATTCATCAGCTTTGGTTTTGTGTTCCGAAAGGCAAAGCGACTACTGTTTTAGAACGCCTAATCCTGCTGAATTTTTCAGCAGTAAATTTAAAAATAGAGTGCTTTGAAATTGATGAAGAAAAACGAACGATGTCTGCCGTTAAGCCTTTTTCACAAGCTGAATTGTTAAGTGTTCATCCGCGTGGATTGATCTGGTCTGAGGCTGAAATAATTCCTGTCAGTCATTGGCGCGAACGGATTGTCAGCCTTGCGCCGGATGCGATTGACGTGTGTGAAGATGCTCATCATAAATTTGAAAGCTACTCCATTCGCGGCTTGGAATTTGCTCGAACGTCTGACGCTGAGCGCCGTCAAATTAAGTTTGGAGTAGCGCAATATCCTGATGAAATTGCCGCAAAATATTTTCGTGCCGAAGCGCAGTCAAAAAAAGCGTTAACGGAAGGAAATTTTTCAGCGTTGACAAAGTTAGTCAGTGAAATTCTGACCTATAGAAATGCTGCGCCGAACGATTTGCGACATCCATTTTATCGCCTGCGTAGCGAAGCCTGGTTGGAATCTTTGTTGCGCCGCGACATTAAGATTTTAGATGCGACACTTGATTCTGAATTTGTCTACGCCCAAATTCCTACGTGGCTGGGCGATGAACGTTCAGTGCTGGATTTGCTGACGATCAATCATCACGGGCGTTTGGTGATTATTGAAATCAAAGCCGTCGAAGATATGCAGCTTCCGTTGCAGGGCTTGGATTATTGGTTGCGAGTTGAACAAGCCAGATTGCGCGGAGAATTTGAGCGCCGCGGATTATTTGCCGGAATCAAAATCGCAGATCAATCCCCGTTGTTATATTTAGTCGCGCCACGCCTGCGTTTTCATCGGAGTTTTAAGGTGCTGACAAAATATTTTGCTTCAGAAACTGAAGCGTATCAGATTGGTTTGAATGCCAATTGGCGCAGCGGCGTGAAAGTGAATTCGTTTGAGAAAATTGGAGGCAATGCAGAAGCCCACACGCAATAAGGGCGTCAGTACTCATCTTAAAAATTCCGCAGTTAGCTTTAAATTATCTCGAATGTGAAGACGCCCTTACTGCGTGCGGGCTTCTGCATTTTAAATCCGAAAGAAACGATCAATGTTATCAAGATTTTCCATGCGCAGATTTCCTTCTGCGACGGCTAAATCCAAATGTGCAATTGCTTCTGAAACGGCCAGAAAACGGGAAGCATCTTTAACTTTCGGAAATAATAAATACGCCATTTCATGAGCATTGATCCCATCATTCGGGATGAGGCTCAGCACTTTTGCCTGACGTTCAGAAGTGTGCTTGCGGAGGCGAGCGACATATTCATCGAAATCTAAAACATCATCTCCGTGCGAAGTATGAATTAACGTTGGAGCCAATGTTTGCAGGCGTGAAATTGACTGAAGATAATTTATCAGCGCAGGGAAGCGGTGCGATTTATTGGTTGGGTCAACATTCAAAACCGGATTTGGAGTAATCGTTTTCAGAACAGTGTCTCCAGCAATTAAGGTACGCGTGGCGGTGCGCCACAAGCACGAACTGCCGGGCGTATGTCCGGGCGTGTGAACTACACTTAACGAACCGGAAGCGAATTCAAATTCGTGTTCATCGCGGTATGTTTTCAAATCGGTGACAGCTTCGGCGTAGTTTTTAACCTGCGCGTAGTGCTGCGTCATTTGCTCCATCTCTTCGGTTGTCACGCCAGCTTTTTCAAGCAGATTTCGATCCACGCGCGTTTTTCCGCGCTCGGCTAAATTGTGTCGCTCCCATTCGTGAACGTAGACAGGCGCGCCACTCGCTTGTTGCAACCAGTTTGCTAAGCCGCAATGATCTTCGTGCGTATGCGTGAGAATCATGCGCTGAATATCTGCAATGCGAAATCCGAGTTGTTTGATATTCGAAGTTAAGACGGCAATGGCTTCGTCGGTTTTCGGCCCGGTATCAATCAATGTGATCGGGTCTTCAGCGACTAGATAAATATTGATCGGACCAACCGGAAACGGAGTCGGAATGATAAGTTTTTTGATGCGCATTGATTTTATAGCGCGACTGCCTGTTCCGCCCACACTTGAAATTCACGGTGTTTATTGGTCTCAGCGTGCGCTTGGATTTCGCCGGAAGCGGTTTTCAAGATGTGCTGAAATAATCTCTCACCAACTTCCTGAATGCTTTCCGTACCGTCAATAATGCCGCCTGCGCTGATGTCAATGTCGTGCTTCATCCGCTCGAATGTCGCAGTATTGGATGACATTTTTACGACAGGCGCGATGGCATTGCCGATGGTCGTGCCGCGTCCTGTTGTGAAGACTACGATGTTAGCACCAGAAGCAACTAAGCCTGGAGTTGATTCCTGATCGTAGCCGGGGCCTTGCATCAAATTCAGTCCGCGATTTCTGACACGTTCGGCGTAATTGATGACGCCTTCGACGCGTGAAGTTCCGCCTTTGGCAATGGCTCCGAGCGATTTAATCGTGATGTTCAGGAGTCCACCCGCTTTGTTGCCGGGGCTGGGATTTTCGTTCAGGACGCCGCCGAATTTTGAAGCGTAATCTTTGTACCAATCAACCAAAGCATAAACTTCGCGCCCTGTTTTGGCATCCTTCGAGCGTTGCGCCAGTAAATGTTCGGCACCACAGAATTCAGGGATTTCAGTTAACAATGCAGTTCCGCCGTTGTGAATCACAAGGTCAGTACAAACGCCGAGCGCGGGATTAGCTGATAATCCGCTGAAGCCATCAGAACCTCCGCATTTCAAACCCAAAACTAATTCGCTGGCAGGCACCGGGACACGGACATTTTTATTGGCTTCTTCCAGCATTTCTTCGACGTATTGCAGGCCGCGTTTGATAGCGGCTTGTGTTCCGCCTTCGTCCTGAATGCCAACTCTCGCCACAGGTTTCCCCTGCGCCAGATGATGTTCGCCCAGATATTTCGTCATTAGTTGCATATTGGTTTTTTCGCAACCGAGATCAATCAGGACGACACCGCCGACGTTCGGATGGTCGGCGTAATTGGCGAGCGAGCGCATTAAAATTTCAACTGTCGAGCCGTCATTGCAACCGCAGCCTTTGTTATGCGGAATCGCCGTGACACCGCTAACGTTTGGATATTTCTGTTCGTTCCAGAGCGTGAATTCCGCGATGGTAGAAATCTGCAACGCTTCGTGCGAAGAACACATTGAAGTCGGGACAATCAATATCCAGTTACGCGTCCCGACGCGACCATCCGGGCGACGAAAGCCCATAAAGGTTGAAAGTTCCAACTCATCAAAATAAGTAGGTGCGGGAGTCTGTAAATCTTCAGAAATTTCGCGGACAATCGGTACGTCATTTGACATATTATTAGGCGTAATCGGATCGCCTTCATTAATGCCCAGCGAGGTACCGATGGGATGACCGTATTGGCGGACGAATTCTCCGGCAGGAATAGCAACTGTAGCAAAACGATGACCGGGATTGACATCACCTGTAATCGTAATAATTTTCCCGTTAAGGTCTAATTTTTTCCCGGTCGAGACAGGAGTTTTAACGATGGCTAAATTGTCCAAATCACTCACGACAATCGCGTAGTCTTTCAATAATTCAATACTCATTCATTCTCCAACAAAGCTTTATAGTCAGTCTTTCGCTGACTTTATTGTGTGATGTCTTTCAAGAACTGATTGTACAACGTTTCCGTTTGTTCTTTATTCAACTTGCCGGAGTTGATGACGATGCGAAAGCGCAATGTGATTTTCTGCCCCGGCTCCAAGGTATAATTCAAAGTCGTCTTACCTTTGGTAAATTCTTTGGCTCCGAACGGATTGGCCGCGAAAAGTCCGTAACCGCGAGCATGCCAGTAAGTCGGATACGTTGGATTTTTCGGGTGATCGAAGATGCCAAGAACAATATCTTCGCCTTTGATGTTACCGCTCAGCGTCATCCATTTGGCGCGTGTTCCCCATCCATCTTTTTCGCCCATTTTGCCTTCGCTGCTCAGATATTTACCGTCTACTCCGGTGTTATCGAGGGTCGGGACAGTAGTTGGAACGCCATTGGCATCAGTGAAGATGTCGGGCTTGGTAGAAGGTTCTTCTAATTGACGAGCAACGCGGATGCCGAGTGCCCCTTCCTTACTGTCTTCGAAGACTACTTTTTTATCCTGCGCGGTCAACGTCATCACCCGATCAACGATGCGCAGTCCGGGAGCTGAGCGGAAAAACATCTGTTCATCCTGCTGCATAATTTTTGCGCCACCAGGCATGATCCAATCCATTACTAAATTTACCGAAGCCGCATTTTTTCCGTTTTTGATCTGGCTGAATGAACGATGTCTGATGACGCCCATTTTTGTGGTGTCGTATTGTGTCTTGATGGAATCAGGCGGCGTGTTCCAAAAATCTACGCCGTTGATGTTGCCATAATTGAACCACGAAGAAACGTGATGCGGATGGTCAGTGCGCTCGCCCGCAACCTTGACCAACGGGTAGCTGCGCGTCACGACTGTGCCTTTTGCGGTCTTGAGTGGGTAGATGATGGGCTTCTTTTGATCGTCCCAAAAACAATATGAAGTGAATAATTCTCCGTCTACATAAACGTCAAGTTGCTTGGCGGTTTTGGATTCGACGATTTTGACGCCTTTCCCGCCAGCAAAGGCTGTAGGAGCGAGGAGTAAACTTAAAATTAATGTGAGTAAAAATATACGTTTCATGAGTTTTCCTTTATCTCTGAAGATGAGAGACGAATGCTTAATTCATCTCTCATCCCTCTGACTTCATACCTATGTAGTAACTACTTCTTGTTTGCTCTCGTCGAAGGTGACTTTCTTGCCCGTTTTAATGGCAGCAATTGTCATGCACAGCGCGACAGAATGATCGTAGGCAGCCTGAATATCAGCATTCGTTTTTTTGCTTCGTGACCGAACGCATTCCATCCAGTTTTTGACGTGGGCGACGGTTTGCTTGTCTACGCCAGTGTTCGCGGCGGTTTCGAGTCCACCTTCATCGGAGAGCGTTAACGGCTCCAGCAGGTTCGCGTTCATCTTCATCTGCGCTGCCATCTTCGCATCCAATCCACCTTCAGAGCTGACTTTGTTGGTGTCGAGATTCAGCGTTCCGCCGTTGGAGAAATAAATTTCTTTGACATCTCCGGCGGCGTTGGTTTGACGCGAAGAATACAACACCTGAAAGCCTTTATTGGTTTTGGGATTCGTGTAATCAAACGTCGCCGTCATCGTATCCCAATTCGTCCGACCGTCTTTCCACAGGTAAATACCACCATTCGCCACCACACTCGTGGGATGATGAATGCCCGTGAACCAATGTACCGTGTCAATTTGATGAACCATCCATTGATCGGGGATGCCGGAAGAAAACGGCGAGAACAAACGGAATTCCAAATGTTTACGTGCGTCGTAAGGAATTTTCGGATCACGATTAATCAGAAATCTTTTCCAATCGGTGTCCTGTTCTTTCATTAAGGGGACGACGCTTGGACGCCGCCAGCGACCGGGTTGATTGACGTTCCAGGTCATATCAGCAAAAACAATATCGCCGAATTTTCCTGAATCTAAATATTCTTTAGCCCGCATATAACTCGTCGTCGAGCGGCGTTGCGTACCAACTTGAAAGACCTGCTTTGACCCGCCAATAACTTTTAAGGCTTCACGCGCATCGGACATTGTACTGGCAAAAGGTTTTTCGCAATAAACGTCCTTACCCGCTCTGACGGCTTCGGTTGCGTGATAGGCATGCTGAAAATCTGCTGTCGCAATCATCACGGCATCAATATCTTTCATCGCGTAAAGCTCATCGGTATTGCGAGCCATTGCAATGTTTTTTGACTTGGCAGTAAATTTTCCATTGCCTGCAATTTTTGCAGTGCTCGTTTCGCGGTGATGTTTCCAGATGTCGCAAACCGCGACAAGTTCATAATTCATCCCGTCGGCTAATTGCATAAAAGAGGGAACCAATGAACTCATCATCCGGTCGCCAGCACCAATGATGGCAACGCGAATCTTGTCATTTGCGCCGCGTACCTTTCCGGCACTGGAGGCAGACAATCCGCTGATCGTTAATCCTGCGGCGGCTGCCGAAGTGGTCTTGAGAAAATCTCTTCTTGAAGTATCGCTCATAAAAAAACTCCTTCGGAAAAATGAACCGTAGGCAGTACGCCTGCGGCAATTGGGTTGGAACCTACGATAAATTTTACTTTTTCGATGTCAGTCAATAATGCAGTAAGTTGGACTACTTTAGAAGACACACAGAGCGATGTCAACGGTTTGGCTGAATGGTTTTACCAGATAGGGAATACGCGGGAAATTTAAGAAACTTTCACTAAGTCAGACTTTTCTCTGAGCCTTTAATGATTGCTACATTTACAATTCGGTTTTAGCAATTGGAACCACGTGAACAATCGCTTCGTTCACTTCAGTAAGGAAGCGATTTAGGATGGAGCCGTGCCAGAAAATTTCCCAGCGGGAACGCCCTGATTGCCCGAAGACTACGTGCGTGATGGTATTTTCTTTGGCAAATTTGATTAATTCATCGGCTACGTTTTTTCCTTGCAGGCAAATGATCTTCGCGCCAAGTTCTTCAGCAAATTTGACGTTTTCCTGCAAGATGTGCTTTGTTTCCGGCGCAATGCGTGTGCCTGCTTCAACAGGTGTTTCGACATAAACCGCGTGCCAGCCCGTCGCCAAACGTCCGGCAATGCGTGCGCCAATCCGCAACAATTTTTTGCCGCTGCCGCGTGAAGCTAAGCACACCATCACTTTTTCAGGCATCGTCGCTTTTTCAAGACCAGATTGCGCACGGTAATCTGTGTCTTGCACGGACTGACAATCAGCGACCTCGCGCAACGCCAGTTCGCGCAGGACGGACAAATTACTTTTGCGAAAGAAATTGTTCAGCGCTTGTTCGATTTTCTCTACGCCATAAATTTTTCCTTGTCGCAACCGCGTACGCAGCGTGTCCACCGAAACATCAATATTGATGACTTCGTCCGCGCGTTTGACGAACCAATCGGGAACTGTTTCGCGCACCCGCACGCCAATCGTTCGCGCGACAACATCATTGAGCGATTCGAGATGCTGGACGTTGAATGCTGTAATCACGCTGATGCCGTTGTTGAGCAGTTCTAAAACATCTTCATAGCGTTTCTGATTTTTTGCGCCGACAACATTGGTGTGTGCAAGTTCATCCACTAAAACTACTTCTGGTTTGCGCTCCAGAATTGCTGCTAAATTCATCTCCGAAAATTTTGCGCCGCGATATTCGATGGATTGCATTGGCACAATTTCCAATTCGCAAATCTGCGCGAGCGTTTCTGCGCGCCCGTGTGTTTCGATGTAACCAATCACTATATCAACGCTTTGTTTTTTCAGGGCGTGCGCGTCTTGTAGCATTTGATACGTTTTGCCAACGCCTGCGGCTGCGCCCAAATACACGCGCAATTTCGAGCCTTCGCTTTCCTTGAGTCGCGCCAGCAACGATTCCGGTGAAGGCTTTGCGCCATTCTGCAAAGGTGATTCGATGATGACTGTGTCAACAAACATAAAAGTAATATGCATGGAGTACAAGCTTCAGCTTGGTTTTACAGTGGCGAGAAGTAAAACCAAACTGAAGCTTGTACTCCATGCTCTAGCGCGGATATTTGCGATCAAGTTCTAAATTAAGCAACAGTACATTCACGCGCGGATCGCCGAGCAATCCTAGTTCACGCGTTTCAGTAAATTGCTGTATAACCGCACGAATATTGGCTGCGGACTGATTACGTTCTTTAGCAACGCGCGGAATTTGAAACTCCGCCGCCGTCGGTGAAATATGCGGATCAAGTCCTGACGCCGAAGTAGTCACGAGTTCCGCCGGAATTTTTTCCTGCGGATTTTCAGCTTGTAATTTTTCGGCGTCAGCTTTAATGCGGTCAATTAATTTTGCACTTGTTGGGCCAAGATTCGATCCGCCTGAAGCTGCGCCATCGTAATTCGCTGCGCTCGGACGCTCGTGAAAATAGCCTGCTGAATTGAATGCTTGCCCGATTAATTTTGATCCGATAATTTCGCCCGCTTCGTTTTTGAGTAGTGAGCCGTTGGCTTGCGCCGGAAATAAAATTTGCGCGATGCCTGTTACTGTGAGGGGATACAACAAGCCGAAAATTATCGTTGTTGCGATGGTCATTAGAATTGCTGTTCGTAAATTTTTCATATTGTTTAGAACCACGGAGAACACACCAATCATAATGCTGTCAAAAATTCTCCGTGCTTTCCGTGGTTCTCTCCCTTCTCAAATCAAACCTAAAGCTGTAATCACGGCATCAATAATCTTAATGCCAACAAACGGTACGATGATGCCGCCCAAGCCGTAGAGCAGCATGTTTCGTTGCAACAATGCTGCTGCCGAGAGCGGGCGATATTTCACGCCGCGCAAGGCCAAAGGAATCAATGCAACGATGATGAGAGCGTTGAAAATTACGGCAGATAAAATCGCAGATTCTGGCGAATGTAACCCCATCACATTTAATGCTTGTAATTGCGGAAACGTAGCCAAAAACATGGCCGGAATAATCGCAAAATATTTCGCTACGTCGTTAGCAATCGAGAACGTAGTCAACGCGCCGCGTGTCATCAGCAACTGTTTTCCGATCTCAACAATTTCAATCAGCTTCGTCGGATCGGAATCAAGATCAACCATGTTGCCGGCTTCTTTGGCAGCTTGCGTGCCTGTGTTCATCGCTACGCCAACGTCAGCTTGCGCGAGCGCAGGCGCGTCGTTTGTGCCGTCGCCGGTCATCGCTACAAGTTTTCCTTCTGCTTGCTCACGTTTGATGAGGCGCATTTTATCCTCTGGTGTAGCCTCCGCCAAAAAATCATCTACGCCTGCTTCTGCCGCAATTGACGCGGCTGTTAGAGGGTTGTCACCAGTAATCATCACCGTTTTGATGCCCATTTGACGCAGTTGTGCGAAGCGTTCGCGCATACCGCCTTTGACGATGTCTTTCAGATACACGACGCCGAGGGGAAGATGATTTTCTACCACGACCAGCGGCGTGCCGCCTGCTTTGGCGACGCGCTCGACAATGGCGCGCAATTCTGGCGACGGCTTATAACCATTGCCATTTGCTACATATTTTTCAATCGCATCTACTGCGCCTTTGCGAATTTCGTACCCGTCAACATTGACGCCTGACATTCTTGTTTGCGCCGTGAAGGGAATAAATTCTGCCGCCAGCGACAAGCTGGAATCACAGCCGAATTGTTGTTTTGCTAATGCAACAATTGAGCGTCCTTCCGGCGTTTCGTCCGCGAGCGAAGAGAGTTGTGCAACAGACGCGAGATGATTTTGGTTGATGCCTGTGAACGGAATGAATTCGCTGGCTTGCCGATTGCCAAGCGTGATCGTACCTGTTTTGTCGAGTAGCAAGGTGTTCACATCGCCCGCCGCTTCGACTGCGCGACCTGACATGGCAAGTACGTTATGCTGAATCAAGCGATCCATTCCCGCAATGCCAATGGCAGAAAGCAAGCCGCCAATCGTAGTCGGAATCAAACACACAAGCAGCGAAATCAAAACGAAAATTGATTGCTTAGCATTGGAATAAATTGCGAACGGTTGCAGCGTAACGACCGCGAGCAAAAAGATGATCGTTAGCCCGCACAACAAAATATGCAGCGCAATTTCATTCGGCGTTTTTTGTCGCTCTGCGCCTTCGACCAACGCGATCATGCGATCCAAAAATGATTCGCCTGCGTTTGCCGTGATGCGAATTTTGATTTGGTCGGAAAGAACTTTAGTGCCGCCTGTCACCGCCGAGCGGTCGCCGCCTGCTTCACGAATTACGGGAGCGGATTCGCCTGTGATGGCTGATTCGTCCACGCTGGCGACGCCTTCAATAATTTCGCCATCGCTAGGAATGAATTCGCCCGCCGATACAATCACAATGTCGTCGCGGCGTAAGTTGCCAGCGGCGACGATTTCGATTTCGCCGTTATTTTTCAGAAGCTTCGCACTGGTTTCAGTTTTCGCTTTACGGAGTGTGTCGGCTTGCGCTTTGCCACGCCCTTCGGCAATTGCTTCGGCAAAATTCGCAAACAATACGGTGAACCAAAGCCATAAGGTGATTTGCAATGCAAAGCTAAACTTGGTCGCCTCGGTCGGATTTAGTAACCCGTAAATTAATTGCATTGTCACCAGCACCGCGCCGATTTCGACAACGAACATCACCGGGTTTTTCAGCATCCAGCGCGGATGCAATTTTTTGAGTGCGTCAATCAACGCCTGTTTCACAATCCGCATATCCCACAAAGTTTGATTTTTTTCTTTTGCCATATTAAGTTTTTTTGAAAGAATCCTCAGCACTCAGCACTCAGCACTCAGCACTCAGCACTCAGCACTCGAAACTCAGAACGTTTGCCCCGCCCGCATCAATAAATGCTCAACAATTGGCCCTAAACTCAGCACAGGGAAAAACGTCAACGCGCCTATGATCAAAATCACGCTGACCAATAACGTAGCGAACAACGGCGTTGTCACAGGGAATGTCCCCGCTGATGGGGGCACAATTTTTTTGCGGCCTAAATTTCCTGCGAGTGCGAGCATTGGCACAATCATCAAAAAACGCCCCGCGAGCATCGCCAGTCCAAGCGTAGTGTTGTACCAAAGCGTGTTGGCGTTCAGTCCTGCGAACGCAGAACCGTTATTGCCTGTGCCGGATGTGAAGGCATAAAGAATTTCGCTGAGTCCGTGTGGGCCGGAATTATTGAGCGAACTCAAGCCGAACGAATCGGACAGCACAGAAATTGCGGTGAACGTCAGAATCAACAGCGGGAAAATCAGCGCGTACAGCATCGCCATTTTGATGTCGTAGGCTTCAATTTTTTTGCCGAGATATTCCGGCGTGCGCCCGACCATCAAACCTGCGATGAAGACGGACAGCACGACAAAAATCAGCACGCCGTATAGCCCTGCGCCGACACCGCCGAACACGACTTCGCCCAGCAAAATATTAACGAGCGGCACAAGGCCGCCCAGCGGCGTGAATGAATCGTGCATGGCGATCACCGCTCCGCACGAAGCATCTGTTGTGACTGTTGCAAACAATGCGGAATTCGCAATGCCAAAGCGAATGTCCTTGCCTTCCCAGTTGCCGCCAATTTGGGCAACGTTGGCGGGCAATAATGGATTGCCTTGTGCTTCTGCCCAATACGTTACACATACGCCTGCGAACGACAACACAAACATTGCCGCAAAGACTGCCCAGCCGTGCTTCGCCGCGCCCGTCATTCGCCCCAGCGTGTAGGTCAGCCCCGCCGGAATCGCAAAGATCAACAGCATTTGCACGAAATTTGTCAGTGGTGTTGGGTTCTCAAATGGATGCGCAGAATTGGCATTAAAAAATCCGCCACCATTTGTGCCAAACATTTTGATGGCAAGCTGCGACGCGACCGGGCCTTGCGCGATAGTTTGTGTTTGTCCGGCAGCGTCAATCAGCTTAGCGGTTGTGTATGGGTTGAAATTTTGGACGACGCCTTGCGAAACAAAAAACAGCGCGGCGATCAAGCTGATTGGCAATAGCAAATATAACGAAGCCCGCACCAAATCTACCCAAAAATTGCCGAGCGAATTTGTTTCGCGCCTGGCAATGCCGCGAATAAAAGCGACGGCGAGCGCGATGCCAACTGCCGCCGAAGCAAAATTGTGATAGGCCAAGCCTGCCATTTGCGTGAAATAACTCATCGTTACTTCGCCACTATAGCTTTGCCAATTTGTATTGGTGGTAAATGATGCCGCTGTATTAAAAGCTAAATGCGGCGACAGGGCGGGGAAGTTGTTTGGGTTGAGCGGCAACCAATGTTGCACGCGTTGCATTGCGTACAACACCAGCATCGAAACGAAACTGAACAACAACATCGCGGCGGCGTATTCAGTCCACCGCATTTCATGCGCTTCGTCTACGCCAGTGACGCGATACAGCAACCGTTCGACAGGACGCAAAATCGGATGCAAAAAGGTTCGCTCATCATTGAAAAGTCGCGCCATAAACACGCCCAGCGGTTTAGTCATAGCCAACACCAGTGCGAAGAAAATTAAAATTTGTAACCATCCATTGAGTGTCATATTAGAACTTCTCCGGTCTCAGCAGCGCGTAAGTCAAATACGCCAGCAACAATGCTGCGACAGCAATTACGATCAATGTCTCCAGGCTCATATTTGATTCCTTACAATTTTTCGCACGCCCGAATGTAGCCAAGTGCGAGCAGGAAAAATGCTGCGGTGACGGCGATAAAAATTAGGTCGTTCATAACTTCCTTTCTGAAAATCACAAAAGAAGTTTGGCAGCAGAGGCGTAAGGATGGCGTAAATGGTTTATAAAAAGTTTATAAAGATTTGGCTGCAAGGAAACGATAGCCAATCCAAGGTTCGGTGAGAATATATTGCGGATGGGCAGGATCAGATTCGATTTTCTTACGCAATTGCCCAATGAAAACACGCAAGTATTCGGTTTGCTCGGTGTAATTGCCGCCCCAAATTGCACCGAGCAGTTTGCGATGCGTGAGGACTTTGCCGCGATTTTGGTAAAGATAAACAAGCAAATCGAATTCTTTTGGTGTGAGGTGAATTTCCTGCTCACGCATAAGAACCTTGTGCGCGGCAAGATCAATCACGAAATCGCCTTCGGCCAAATTATTTTGCGTAGCGTCAGCGTTAGTCGTCACGCGCCGCAATGCCGCCCGCACTCGCGCCATCAATTCGTTAATGCCGAAAGGTTTCGTAATGTAATCATCTGCTCCGGCGTCAAGTGCCTCAACTTTGTTGTGTTCTTCGCCTTTGACTGAAAGCACAATAATTGGCGTAGCAGAAGTTTTGCGAATGGCGCGGCACAATTCCATGCCGGTCATTTCGGGCATGGAAAGATCGGTGATGACCAAATCAGGATTCCAGTCATGAAATAATTCGAGCGCGGCCTGCCCGTCAGCGGCGGTACGTACTTCGTAAGCGTGCGCGGAAAGGCTGCGGCGCAACACGCGAATAATTTGCGCTTCGTCATCAACGACCAGAATTTTGTGTGAATCAGTCATTACTCTTCATCGCCAATGGGAACGGTAAAAGCAACGCGTGTACCACGATTGTTTTCGCCCGCCGTGATCCAGATTTTACCCGCGTGTGATTCAACTATGCCACGCGCAATCGCTAAGCCCAAACCTAAGCCGCCAACCGGAATTTTTGTATCTAACCCCGCGCGAAAGAATTTTTCAAAAACACGTTCGCGTATCTCAACAGGAACGCCGCGCCCTTCGTCCAGCACTGCAATTTCAACTAAATCGTTGGCGGCACGCTGCGCAGTAATTTTTATTAGCGTGTTCGCCGGAGAATATTTTGCCGCGTTTTCAAGTAACGTGTAAACGACTTGCGCAATCGCTTTGGCGTCAACGCGCATCGCGGGTAATTCGGCTTCAGTAGCGATCTGTATGCGATGTGCTTTGCATAAATCTTTGGCACGTTCTAACGCGGCAGAAAAAATTTCGTCTACGCTGCACCAATTTCTACGAAACCGCACGGCGTTCGCTTCCAGCCGCGCGAGTTCAACCATGCCTTCAGTAAAATGATTCAGGCGATCTGTTTCTTCGTTGATGATTTCGAGAAATTCTTTTTTCCCTTCAGCATCAAGCTGAAATTCTTCGCCCTTTGCATCATCAAGCAACGAAGTCACAGCCGCCTTGATCGAAGTCAGTGGTGTCCGAATATCGTGTGTGACGGCATCCAGCAAAGCTGATTTTAATTGTTCGCTTTGCCGCAAGGCTTCGGCGTGACTCGCTTTTTCAAAAGCAGTTTGTAATTCCTCATAGAGCTTTTCGATTTTTTGTTTGCTGCGTTCGGTTTCTTCGGCGCGTCGTTTGGCATAGGCAGAAAGCTCGCCCGCTGTAATCGCTGTGATACTGAACGCCGCCCACGCGATCAAATTTTGCGGCTCAGAAATTGTCCACGTGTGCACGGGAGGTAAGAAAAAATAATTGAAGCAAAGCATCGCGACCGCAGAAGCTAGCAGCGCAGGATTGCGTCCGATGAACGTTGCCGTGAACAAAATAATCAACAACAAAGCGAGCGCCACCGTAGTCGAACTTAGGCGCGGCTGAAACGGCTCCAGAATCGCAGTGGTCAGCGCGATGCCGCCGACCGCTGCGCTGTAACGAACCGCATTGTGCTGCGCAAATTTATTCATTATTTCGTGAGCAACGCTGCTGAATCCTGATCGAGATAAATTGTCGTGTTCGCGTGCATGCGCAAAACTGAAGCCGGAGCCAGTGGCGAAATTTCACCTTCGAGGCAGGCTTTGGCGGCATTGGCTTTGCGTGCATCCGGCACGACACAAACGATTTCACGCGCTTTCATGATTTGTTTGATGGACATCGAAATTGCCTGCTGCGGCACATCTGCAAAGGCCGGAAACCAGCCTTCACCAAATTGTTGTTGACGACAAGCATCATCAAGATTGACAACGATGTACGGCGTTTCAGTTTCAAAATCTGCGGGCGGGTCATTGAATGCAAGATGCCCATTTTCGCCGATGCCGACGAAGGCTACGTCAATGGGCGCGGACGAAATTGCTCCACCGATATTCGAGCACACTTCCTGCACATCACCTTCGCCGTCGAGTAGATGATAGTTTGTGATGCCCGTTGGATTGATGAAACGTTCGAGCAAATACTTGCGAAAACTGGCGGGATGTGCGATTGACATGCCGACGTATTCATCAAGGTGAAACATCTCAACTTTTGTCCAGTCAAGATCGGAAGCTTTGGTAAGTGCCTCCAGGAATTCAAATTGAGAGGCTCCGGTAGCCGCGATAATTCGCGCTTTACCATTCGCCGCAAGGGCTTGACGAATAGCATTTGCCGCTTGTTCGGCAGCGGCTTGACCGAGTAAAATTTTGTTGTCGAAAGTTTTGATTAACATAAGAGTGGTGATCGGGGGTCGGTGGACAGTGGTCGGTAGCAATACATTGTAACGAAATATTTCAGTTTCATCTAATCGCTTTCACCAGAAAACCGACCCCCGACCACTGCCCACCGACCCCCATTTTTACTATGCTTTTTCCCGGATTTATTGATCTTCAGGTGAACGGTTTTGCCGGCGTAGATTTCAACGAACCCTGCACGCCGGAGCAATTACAGCACGCGATTGATGCACAACGCGCTTGCGGTGTAACACAATTTCTGCCGACGATAATTACTTCTTCTTCGGAACATTTTGCAAGTTGCGCACGTGCGATTGTGAGCTTCTCTGATCCGGCAATTGTCGGCATTCACATGGAAGGCCCGTATATCTCACCTGAAGATGGTCCGCGCGGCGCACATCCACAGGCGAATGTTTATGATGCTTCCATCGAAGATTTTAAATTACGACAAGATGCCGCCAATGGCAAAATCATTTTGGTCACGCTCGCGCCTGAAGTGCCGAACGCAATTACGCTGATTGAATATCTGGTCGCAAACAATATCAAAGTTGCGATTGGACACACTGCTGCTTCGCCTGAACAAATTCGTGCTGCGGTCAAAGCCGGAGCGACGCTTTCGACACATTTGGGAAATGGTTGCGCGAACCTGCTTCCGCGTCATCCAAACTTTATTTGGGAACAGCTTGCGGCAGATGAATTATTCGCCAGCTTCATCGTGGACGGACATCATTTGCCTGCCGCGACAGTAAAATCAATGGTGCGAGCGAAAACTCCTGCACGCACAATTTTAGTTACAGATGCGATTGCCGCTGCCGGATGTGCGCCGGGAATTTATCACTTCAGCGGAATGGAAATTGAGCTGAGTCCGAACGGACGCGTAGCTGTGCCGGGCGCACCAAATCTTGCCGGATCATCGCTGGCAATGAATGATGCCGTAGCGAATACGGTGAAATTTACCGGATTAAAACTTGATGATGTGTTGCCCATGGCTTCGACGCTACCAGCACAATATTTAGGCATTGAACCGCTCGGCAAAGTTATTGCTGATTGGGATGAAGCACATTATTCTTTGTCAGTGAAAAATGTAAATTTGTGATTACTTGCTGGGAGCGCTCGCATCCTGCGGGCGAGCCTCACGCAGGGATCACTTTTCATCGCAGCTAACTTGCTCGCCACGGTTTCGCCCGCAGGATGCGGGCGCTCCCGGTAAAGGCACTCCCGGAAAAATTATGAAAAAACGCCCTATCAAACATTTGCGCTGGTACATTGCAATTCTGATTTGCTTTGCTTCGGAATTAAATTACATGGATCGCAATACGTTGTCCGTGCTGAAGAAGACAATTCAAGACGCCTTACATTTTGACGATAGCGGTTATGCGTTAATTACTGCTACGTTTTTATGGACGTACGCGATTGCGTATGTAATTAGTGGTCGGATCGTAGATCGTTTAGGTTCGCGTAAAAGTTTTTTGATTTTTGTTTCAGGTTGGTCAATCGCAAATATGTTGCACGCGTTGGCGACAGGTGTTGGCAGTTTTCAATTTTTTCGTGGACTTCTGGCGACGATGGAGCCTGCTAGTTTTCCGGCGGGAATCAAAGCTGTTTCTGAATGGTTTCCGATGCGCGAACGAGCGTTGGCGGTTGGAATTTTTAATGCCGGGACAGCACTTGGGAATACGCTGGCCGTGCCTGTGGCGGCAGGTATTGCGGGGTATTATGGATGGCAAGCTGCGTTTGTTTTTACGGGTGCAATAGGTTTTGTCTGGGTCGCAATTTGGTACTTTGCTTATCAGTTACCGCAAGATCATACGCGTATTTCTGAGGAAGAAAAACAATTGATTTTGGAAGGCAGAGAAGCAGAAGATGAGGCGGGCGGTGAGAAACCGTCGTTTTCGGAATTACTGAAAATGCCTGCGACGTGGGGCTGTGCGCTGGCACGTATGTTGACCGATCCGATTTCGTATTTTCTATTCTTTTGGACGCCGAGTTATTTGCAAACCGAACGCGGTTTTGACTTGAAGAGCGTTGGGATGTATGCGTGGATTCCATTTGCCGCATTGACGCTCGGTAATTTATTCAGCGGAGCCATGCCGCGATTTTTAATTAGTCGTGGCTGGACGCTGAACAAAGCGCGCAAAGGCACGATGCTGGGAGTTTCGCTCTCAATGCTGGTGCTTTGTTTTTTGGTGACGCAAGCAACTACGCCTGTGATGGCAGTATTAATTTTAGCAGCAGTGATGTTTGGACATGCGGCGTGGGGAAATATTACGCTTCCCGCTGAGGTATTTCACAAAAATGCGGTCGGAACTGTCACCGGACTGGGCGGATTTTTGGGCGGCATCGCGGGCGGCATCACACAACTTGTGATTGCCGGAGTCGTCAAAGATCACGGCTACGCGCCAATCTTTGCGGTGTGTTCGGTGATGTATTTACTCGCGCTGGCAGGCGTTCATTTTTTGATTGGAGACTTGGGTGTGATTCGCCGGGTGAGGGCTTAAGAAAAAAAATAAAACAGGCTGTTAGCCTGTTTCATTTTTAGTAATGCGCCAGCGAAACAGGCTAACAGCCTGTTTTACACTTTACTTCACACGCGGCTTTTTACTTTTCTTAGCAGGACTATTGAAATCTTTTTCCCAGGAATTTTCTGCCGCTACCAAATGTGCGGTGAGTAATTCTTTGGCGCGGCGGGCTTCTCCGTTTTTGACAGCCTGATAAATTTGTTCGTGCCATTCGATAGCAGCTTCTTTGTCGCTGGCACGAGCGATGGATTCGCGGCGGACTTGTAACAGTAAAGCCGCCACTGTCGTCATCACTCCGCTCATAACTTTATTACCTGCCGCTGCCGCTAAAGCCTGATGAAAGGCTACGTCATGTTTGAGATATTTTTCAGGATCATTGAGGGCTTTGCGCATTCCTTCAATTTCAGCCGCAATGACTTTTAAATGCTCAGGCGTCGCGCGTTCTGCTGCCAGTTCAACCAATCCGGTTTCAATAATGCGGCGTGCCTCGAAGAGTTCAGGCGTCGCTGTTTTATGAATCAGGGTCATGAATTCCATCGGCTCGGCAAAAATTTCCGGTAACGATTCGGCGATATAGGTTCCGGCCCCCGGCTTGGCGCGGATGATTCCCATCAGTGAAAGAGCCTTGAGTGCAGTGCGCAGGGAAGGCCGGCTAATGCTGAGCATCTCAGCTAATTCACGTTCGGGTGGCAGACGGCTGCCGGCTTTTAATTCACCTTGCTGGAGCAATTCTTTGATGCGCTGAACCACAAGTTCAGTAATACCAGAACGATCAATGGGGGCGAGAGAGCGACTGAATTGGATAGACATAATTGGTTTGGATACCTGTATAATGGTAAGACCAAGCCACTTTAGAATTACTTGAGGGTGAAGTCAATACACAAGTGTGAAATTCACAATGCAGAAGCCCGCACGAAGTAAGGGTGCTCTCTCAAATGTGAAGGTGCCCTTACTTCGTGCGGGCTTCTGCA
>JAYVZE010000228.1:0-34078 GCA_043783625.1 Blastocatellia bacterium
GCTCAAGGTGTAATGCGGTTCCGCATAATTTTGATCAAGCGTAATCGCCTGTAACAATGCCTCTTTCGCTTCGGTTGATTTATTTTGTTTTTCTAAAACCTGACCTAAGTTGTAATGAATTTGCGGTAGCTTTGCATCGAAGTGCTGAGCCTCACGCAATAAAATTGCCGCTTCACTCAATTCATTTTTTCCTATCAACAAAATCGCCAGATTTAAAAACGGCCACGGCGAAGGATTAACCTGTTGACGATTCAATTCGATGGCAGTGCGATAGCTTTTGACGGCGGCTTCGTTATCGCTCAGGTGCTCATAAGTCAATCCTAAATTGTCGTGCGCTCGCATCATTTTCGGATCAAGCTCGACCACTTTACGCAGCTTGATAACAGCTTGATCGTACTTCTGCGCGTCGTAATCAATGCGCCCCAGCCAATAAATATACAGCGCATTTTCTGGCTGTTCCTGCGCTAATTTTTTCAATTCAGGAATTGCCCAGCTAGGCTGATTAAGCTTGAGATAAGCCATCGCAAGTGTGAAGCGGCTGCTCACATCAAGCGGAGAAATCTTCTCAGCCTTCTTGTAGCAAATTGCGGTATTCAGCCAGTCGCCATCCAGAAAAAAAATCCCAGCAGTGAAGGTTAATAATTTTGCTGTTTCAGCGGAGTTCTGTTGCTGATTGATTTCATTGACCAGCAATTTTTCTGCCTGCTTGAAATCACGTCTTTTTAAGGTGGCTTCAACTTCAACGCGAAGCTTTTCTGGCAGCAGAATATTCGTTGTATTTTCCGCAATAGAAACTTCAGGCTTCACCTGGGCGACCGTCACCGCACCCAATATTAATAGGACTATCAGCAATAAATTGTTTTTTATGACAGATCGTTTCATTATTTCGTCGCTTCAATTTTCTGCTTCATTGCCAACGCCATTTTGCTTTCGGGGCTGAGCTTCAATTCCAAGCCTATTTCCTGCTGTGCTTCCTCGAATTTTTTCTGCTCCAAAAAAATCAACGCCAGTGCCAAATGAAGTTCCGGCAATTTTGGATCAGCATTGATGGCTCGTTGATATTCGATAATCGCCAGTTCGTATTTTCCCTGAAGCAAATAATTTTGTCCCAGCGTTTGATACAGCCTCGCCGAACCGGAATTCACGCGAACAATATTTCGAGAACTCCATTCTGAAAGCTTGTCGTAGGCTTTGCCCAACTGGTAAGCGTACTCTCCATTTTTCGGATCAATTTCACGCAGCGCACGATATTGATCTACGACGCCAAACCAATTATCAGAACGTTCGTATGCCTTTGCGAGTTGCAGACGCGCTTGCGTTTGTTTAGGTAATAACGTCACCGCGCGTTCCAATTCTTTCACCGCTTCCGTCGTTTTTGCTAAGGAAAGTAAGCTATATCCAAGTAAAAGACGGGCTTCTCCAAAATTCGGCTGCCAGCGAATCGCTTCACGAAATTGAAGAATTGCTTTGTCGTGTGCTCGCTGTTGCTGATAAACGATGCCGAGATTGTGATAAAGCAAGACGGATTTTCCGCCTTGCCGTAGCACTTGCAAAAAAGTTTTTTCCGCTTCATCAAGCTTGCCGTCTTTCAGAAGCTGCACACCTGAAGCAAATAAATTTTCCAGTTGAGGAGAAATTGTTTGCGAAATTGCAACAATCGAAAGCCAGCAACTTATGAAAACGATCATCAGAATTTTTTTTTGGATGTACATTTTTTCCTACGAAACAATGAAGAATGAAAAATTATAGGCGGCCAGTTTTCGCGGATTTAAGGATTGAAGCCAATAATTTTTTAATTCTACACAATCACTATTAATCGAAGAATATTCATTTTCATCAATAAAATCGCTATCCATCAACAGTTGTAACCAGTATTCCGTTCGCCCGGCCTCAACAAAAGCAATTTGCATTCTTCTGATAAAATCATCTTTGAAGCCGACCTCTCGCGCCGCTTTGACCTGCGCTCCGATCTCCGTTCCAGCATCCCAAAGTTTTTTGCTGATGACGTATTCACGTTGTATGTCAGCCAGATATTTATGTAAGCGAACAACTCGTAAAGCAAATTGATACGACTTTTCTAAAACCGGATTTTGAACCCATAACCTCACCTTTCAAGTAGTAATTTTAACCTTCTTCATGTTTCATTGCTTCGCAGAGAGAACCTACAGTATTGACAGTATAAACCCAATCAAGGTTCAATACATCTATGCTCCGTAGCCTTTTCATGCTGGCGTTTTTGTCCTTGTCTTTAGCAGCGCAAACTGCGAAAGAACAATTGATTTTGCAAACACAAAATCTGATGCAGCAAGGCGAATTGAAAGGGGCACGACAGCTTCTCACGCAAGCACAAAAAAAATATCCAACCGACGCAGGCTTCGACAATTTGTTGGGAATTATTGAAGCCCAGCAAAATAATTTTATGGCTGCGGAAACTGCTTTCAAGCGAGCCATTACACGAAATCCAAAGTTCACCGGAGCGGTATTAAATCTGGGTCGTTTGTATCAGGAAAATGCCGCACGATTTGCCGATGCACCGAAGCGAGCTTTGCAAATTTATCAGAAGATTTTGCGCTACGATCCGGCGCATACCGAAGCGAATTATCAATGCGCAATGCTGTTACAGTTAATGGGGAATTTTCAGACTTCACTGTTTCACGCGACAAAACTTCCAGCTGAGTTTCAGCAAAGCGCACAATTTTTCGCATTGCTTTGCGGAAATTTTACTGGACTCGAAAATCGCGCAAAAGCCGATGAGTACGCGGCGAAATTGATTTCTCACTTAGATTTTAGTGAAGCAGATGTACTTTCGATTTGGTCGCTTCTCGAAACCAAAAAGCGCGAAGATTTGCTACTAAAATTTCTCGAAGCACTGCAACCAAAATTGAGCCCGGAAATTTTTCATCGCGTTGGATTGCTCTACGAAAAACTTGGAGATTTTGCGCAGGCGCGTGGAGCCTTAGAAAAATCCAGCGCAGGCGGGAAACCTTCGACCGGATTGTTGATGGATTTAACGCGGATTGCGCATCGGCAAAAAGATTTTCAGGGTGCGCTCAGCTACCTCGCGCACGCCCGTGATCTGGAACCGCGCAACGCTGCGATTCATTTTTCGTTTGGCATGATCTGTGCCGAAATGAATTTAGGAGCCGAAGCCCAAACCGCTTTTGCCAAAGCTTTAGAGCTGGAACCGACCAATGCGGATTATAATTTTGCGATGGGATTAGCCTCGTCTTATCGGCACGATCCGGGCGAAGCGTTGCCGTACCTGCAAAAATTTCTCCAACTAAAACCTGACGATCCACGCGGAAAACTATTGATTGGCTCCGTGTATTTCAAAATCAAAGATTATGAATTAGCAAGGCGTGAATTAGCGGTCGCCGTGAAATCTTTCGGTAGTGCGCCGCAAGCGCATTTTTATTTAGGACGTGTCGCGCGCCAGGAAAATAAACTTGATGAAGCGATCAATGAATTAATGTTGGCAATTCAATTGAATCCGAAAAATGCTGATGCTTTCGCTGAACTCGGACAATGTTACATTCAAAAAAAAGACTATGAAAAGTCGTCCGAAGCCTTGCAAAAAGCACTCGCCATTGATGCTGACAACTACGCGGCGAATTTTAATTTGCTGACGTTGTATAGTCGTACCAAAGATTCCCGCGAAGCCGAACAAGCCAAAAAATTTCAAGAAGTCAAAAATAAACGTCAGGAACAAATGCAGGAATTTTTGCGCGTAATTGAAATTCGACCGGAAAAATAGAGCAGGATGAAAAAGAAAAAATATCAAAACTCAATTTTTCTCAGCATCAGTTTTTTAATGCTCACGTTCGATGTTCAGGCGCAGATAACTACGCTGACTGAAGCCGCCAAAGCACTCTATCGTGGCGAGCCTGCCCGTGCCGCAACGATTACTTTGACGTATCTCAAAACGCATCCGAACGATACAAATGCCAGAGTCATGCTCGCGCGCGCAGTGCTGGCGCAAGGTCAATTTCAACCTGCGTATGACGAATTGAAAAAGGCTCTGGCGATTGATCCAAATCACATTGATGCGCTGTATTATTTGGGGATTATTGCGACCGCTCTTTCGCAAAATGAATACAAACAATTGTACGCGCTCGCGCCGGATTCTGATCGTGTTCATCAGCTTTTAGCCGAATCTTTCAAAGCACAGGAAAATCCCACCGAAGCCGAAAGTGAATATCTCGCGGCGCTCAAAGCGAATCCAAATTCGTTTGAAGTCCTGACTGCGCTCGGTGAATTAAAACGTGAGCAATCGAAATTTGATGAGGCGATTGATTATTATTTGCAAGCCGAAAAGTCAGGCGGAATGAATTACGATCTTGCGTACGGGCTGGGCGCGAGCTACACCTTTAAGCAGGAATACGCCAAAGCGCAGCAGTATTTGCAGCAAGCCATCAAATACGATGTGAATTCTGGTGCGGCTCATTTCGCATTGGGGAATGTGCTGTTTCAAATGGATCAAATGACGGAAGCAGTTCCATCCTTAAAGCAGGCCATCAGGCTTGAACCAAAGCTGCGACAAGCATATTTTTTAGTGGGTCGTGCTTATCAAAAACTTGGAAATAAATTAGAAGCACAGGCTGCTTTTAAAAAGGTGGATGAACTTTCACAAGCTGAGTTAGAAGAAATGAAACGTGCGCAAAAGCCTAAATAAAACTTACTTTTGTACACCTTTGCCTTGTTCGATAGTGATGATTTTGTCTACCGAATTAATCTCGTAATTTTCAGTTTTCCCATTTGCCCAGCGCACTTCTAATTTGTCAATTTTGGTGGCGGTGTCTAATCCAAAATGAACGCGGAAATCGGATTGTGAATGCAGGCTGCGACCACTGGCAACTTCATCGCGCAGACGTTTGCCATTCGCAGTGCAAAACACGACGGAGCCAATAGCATCACGCGGACATTTTTGCTTCACGTCGCCAATTAATTTAATCGTCAGCCAATGCGCCGTAGCTCCATCATTGCGCAGCAATGTCGCGGCTTCGTCCATATTGTTCAGTAAAATATCCAGGTCGCCGTCATTGTCGAAATCGCCAATGCTGGAACCGCGAGAGCCGCGCGGCGTATTCAACGCAGTACCTGCGCTGGAACCAACCTCATAAAATTTACTTTTCATGTTACGAAATAACAGCAAGCGTTGACGGTACGAAGTGCCCCAATCATTCTGATCAGCGTTCGGATAAATATGCCCGTTCGCGACTAACAAATCCAACCAGCCATCGTTGTCGTAATCAAAAAAATTCGTACCCCAGCCTAAATAAGAAATGGTGATTTCTCCCAGTCCCGCGCGGTAAGTTGTGTCTGAAAAATTTTCGCTGTCATCGTTGTGGTACAGCACATTCGTGTCGTCGGAAAAATTTGTGATGTGAATGTCAGCACGTCCATCGTTATCGTAATCGCCAATCCCTACGCCCATATGCGCCTGCTCACGACCATTTTCATTGATCGCTGTGCCGGATAAGTAACTGACATCTTCAAACGTGCCATCTCCCTTATTGCGATACAAATAATTCGGCGTCGAATCATTTGCGACCATTAAATCCAATCGCCCATCGTCGTTGTAATCAAACCAGGCAACGCCTAAACCGTATAATCCGTTCTTGTCAGCGACGCCCGCTTTCACACTGGTTTCGGTGAAAGTGCCATTGCCGTTGTTGCGAAATAAATGATCGCCTGCGCCTTTTAATCCACGCGGTCCGCACATGGCGCGAACGTTGCGATACTGACAATATTTCTCGCCCACGGCGTACGAAGCACCCATTCCGTTTTGTTTTGGTGCAATCGGCTCAGCCGTCGTTTTAAATTCTCCGGTCGCTGCTGGCGGTGGATTATTCAAGTCGAATTCGATGTAGCCCGCGACGAACAAATCCAATAATCCGTCACCATCGTAATCACCAAAGGCGCAACCCGTAGACCAACTGTCAACTGCAACGCCCGATTTTTCTGCGATGTTGGTGAACGTTCCATTGCCGTTATTTCGATACAACCGATTTTTGCCGTAGTTCGTGACGAATAAATCTGACCAACCATCGTTATCGAAATCTCCGGCGCAAACGCCCTGTCCCCAGCGTTCGTTAGCGACGCCAGCTTTGTCCGTGACGTCAGTGAAAGTCCCGTTTTTATTGTTGTGAAAGAGTGCCGCACGCGGCGTCGGTTCTTTGCTGCGCAAAGCATTCACGGTGGAGCCATTGACCAGATAAATATCCAGCCAGCCGTCGTTGTCGTAATCAAAAAATGCACAACCCGCGCCGGTGGCTTCGATGATGTAATCTTTATTATTTGTACCGTACGTTGATTTGAAATTGAGTCCAGCGGTTTTTGTGATTTCGGTGAAGGTAACGTTTGCTGCCGCGTTTGGTGAAGGCTTAGGGATTTGTGCGGTGATTGGGATTTTTGGTTGCGCTATTATTCCGAGAGGGAAAAGTAACAACAGTAATAAAAAGAAATAATGTCGCATAAATTCAGCATAAACAAACATTTTATGCCACGAATTTTTTCAGTAGAACGATTTGTCCGACATGATAAAGATTGTGTTGGATGACGCCGTGCAGATTGTAATATGCCGAATATCCGCTCGCCGTTGGTGGATCATGTTCCGTGCCAAGTTTTTCATTCAATCGCGCTTCGGGAAAATCTGCGATTACCTTCAGTAAAGCCTGATGTCGTTGCTCTAATAAAGCCAGCGTGTTTTTCCATCCTGTCTCATTTGGTTCAGTAATGTCAGGAAAATCACCATCCGCAGGAATCGCTACCGGCCCCTTTTCAAGGCGTTCGCGGATAGCATCTTCCCACGCAGCAATGTGCAAAACGATTTCCCAAATACTGTGCGAATTCGGAATCGGTTTCGCCAAAGCCTGTTCCGCAGTCACCCCTGTCAGTGCTTCCAGCAAGGATGGCCCGTGCCACGCATTTCCGGCATAAGCGCGTTTCAGTTGATCGCCAATTCGTTTTAGCTCAGTCATTGTCGTTTGCAGTTCTCGCCAAATTACGCCAGCTCAAGCCCGCGCATCGTGCCCGTACTCGTCGCAAATTTATCCGCCTCAATGCCAAGCCGTTGCAGGATGTTTACGAATAAATTCGGTAACGGATAATTGCGTTCGCGGTCAAATGCCAAGTGCTGTCCGTGCTTGAATCCGCCACCTGCAAATAGTGTCGGCAAATTTGTAGTCACGTGTGTATTCGCATCACCCATGTTCGTACCATACAACACCATCGTGCGGTCGAGCAGCGTGTCGTTTCCCTCTTTACGCGCTTTCAAATCGGTGAACAATTTATCGAGCGCCTTCATTTGCAAGCGATCCGCCATCTCGTGCTGCCGCAATTTTTCAGGCCGTCTGCCGTGATGCGAAATCGCGTGATAGCTGTCCGCCATCGTTTCATCGCCAATCGTAATCGCAGGCGAATTCACGCTGTCGAGCATTAACGCTACGAGACGCGTCGAATCGGTCTCGAAGGCGAGCGCGGCGAGGTCGTACATCAAGCGCACTTTTTCAAAGTAATCACGCGGCGCGGCGGTGTCGGCGGGTGGCGCTACGCTGACGACGGGTTTGGGTTTCTGTTCCCATTCGGCGGCCTGTTCGAGCCGTTTTTCAAGGTCGCGCACACCCGTCATATATTGATCAAGCCGTTCGCGGTCGCGCGGGCCGATGTTGCTTTGCAGTCGGCGTGTCTGGTCAGCCACGCTATCCATTACGCTTTGGCCGAGCGCCAGCCGCCGCATTTGCGCCTGCACTTCGGCGGGCGTACCAGTGACGAACATGCGTTTGAAAATTTCGGACGGCTTTTCTTCGGACGGAATCAGCACGCCGCCGCTCGTCCACGAAAGGCTGTGCTGACCTTGCTGAATGTTGACGCCAAGCGTGAGCGAGGGAAAGCGCGTCTGGTTGCCGATATGTTCCGCCGCAAATTGATCGAGCGAGATCGTATTGCGAAAGCCCCCGCTTGACGGATGCGGCGCGGCAGTCAGAAAGCAATTGTCCGCCGGATGCCCCGCGTCTACGTCAGGATGCGAAACGCCACTGAAAACCGTGAGGTCATTACGATGCGCTTTGAGTTCTTCGAGATAAGGCGAGAGTTGGTAGCCAAAGCCTTTGGAATCCGCCGCCGGAAAAAACTTCGACGGCAGCACGCCGAGGTTGTTGCAAATCGCAAAGAAGCGGCGCGGCACGGCTTTGGTTTCCGTATGTGCAAATGCAGGCATCATCGCGTCGAGCAACGGCAGCGAAAGCGCGACACCGGTTCCGCGCAAAAAGCTGCGGCGTGAAAGGGCGTTTTGAGTCGAGATGTTGAGTGATTTCATAGATTGAAACTCCTGACGTTTATAACAAAGTGATTTTTAGACAACCAGGCAATTGTACTTCGGAATAAACCGTCCGTCACAAATTATGCAACAACGATTTTTTAACGTAGCCCGCGCTGCGTTGTACGCAACTCATCGCATCCGGCACGTAATTATTCCCCTGCTCGACGAACATGTGTTTGACGCCAGAGATTTTGTAATCTTTGAATATCGGTTTGAAATCAATTTGCCCGTCGCCCACCACCTCGTGCAGTTCCCGATTTTGCTTATTCATATCCTTGATGTGCCAGATGACAAAGCGGCCCGGTTGTTTTTTGAACCAGTCCAGTGGCTTCGTGCGCGAGCCGAAGGAAAACCAATACAGATCCAATTCCATTTTCACGAGGGCCGGGTCGGTTTCCTTCAGAATAATGTCGTAGGGAATCACGCCACCCTGCTCCGTAAAATCCCAGCCAAAATTATGATAGGCAAGCTGCAATCCGCCCCGTTTGATTTGCTCGCCGATAGTATTGAGCGTGGCGGCCAGTCGTTTCATTTCCTCCAGCGTGCGGTATTCCAGCGTCGGCCAGACGATGTAACCTTGTTTGAGCGCCGTAGCTCCCTTGATACATTCATCGGTATAACGTTTTAGGTCATCCTGCTGGTCTTTTCCGAAAAACTTATCCAGATCGTAATGCCCTGACGACGTCGTAAGTCCGCAATCGGTAAGCAACTGGCTGGCTTGTTTTGGTTCAAGGCCCCAGTAATATTTGTTATTGCCATAGTTAAACCCGTAGGTCTCAACTTCCTGATAGCCAAACTCAACTATACGTTTAAAGGTACCACGAAGGTCTTTTGCCATCGCATCCCTGATAGTGTAAAGCTGAAGCCCTAACTTGAACTTGTTACTGGCACTCCGCTGTAACGCGGACGGGAACATCAGGGCTGAGGTTGCAAGGGAACCAGCCTGTTCCAAAAAACTGCGTCGTGAAGGTAGGTAAGAAAGGTTATGTTTCATCAAGCATCTCCAATCAATGCGTTCAACGGTGCGGGATTTTCCGAGAGAAGTTTAAGAACAAGCGCCTGCCGCCGCATCAAGCAATGGCAGCGAAAGCGAGACACCGGCACCGCGCAAATAGCTGCGGCGTGCTTTGATCTTTCGCAGTCATTTCTTTGAGTTTTCCGAAGAGTGAATCAGGAACGTCTATGGTAATTGCGCTCATGTCGCTTCTCCGAATCTTTGCAAAACTCTTACGTTCGTGCGCTCCGCCGGATCGTTTGTTTGGCAAGGCTTAGTTGTCAGGCAATCTCACCATAAAATGCAGCGAGACGTGCCATTGATAGCGTATGCACGCAAGTTTCATCAGCGCCTTTTTAATCCAAAAGTCTTACTGACCAAAGCGTCAGGAATCATATAGTAGTCAAACCACTTATTTGGTTGGATGGAGACTCCTTCACGAAATATAGCATTTGCCATAACATCGCACTGCCGAATCAAATTGTTCGCAATGAACTCGCTTCCCGAATCAGACGAGGCGTAAACAAGAGTGAACCCTTCAGGTAAAAGAAAGTCTTCGTTTACAGGCTCAATCCGGAGATTTATTTTATCGAGAGAACCCAGCGATGAGTCAACAATGAGTGCGACTGGTTTTCTTACGTCAGGTGAGGAAATCATTCTTAGTATCGCATTATGCCAACCGAACCTTTCTGGACTTTGGCCTTGCGAATTGAACAAAAATGCAGGGAGATAGCGCGATTCAATCGTCCATTGTCCTTGCGTATTTTTCTGCATCAGACTCAACCACAAACAAATAGAAATAGAAATGCCTGAAGTTGGATCGGTGTTTGTGTCAATCGCAAAGATACTACGAAATTTAGTTAAAAACTCATTCGGCTCAACATATATGTCTGCTGGGTTTTGATCCGCTTGGAAGAGAACTTTGTGTCTTTTGGCACGGTTGTAAGCGGTTGCCGTTGTAATGGATGCGGGGATAGCGACTTGGTCAGATCCAACATGCGTAAAAGACATCGTTCCATTATTGTTCGGAGGAGAAAGCTGAATATCCACCTCTTTATCAAAAGCAACGTTGACAACCGTAAATCGTTTTTTTCGCTGTTGTCCTTTTTGGGATGCCCGCTTACTCATAATGATGCACTTTAGAAGGAAAGAATATTAATCAATGCGCCACAATCTCATACTTAACAGCAATTAACCGGGCTGGTTGAGAACCTATCCTACACATTTGGGTTACTTATTCCGAAACAACTCGCTCTCGATAATAAGCTGAATGAGCGATTTCACGCCATAGTTTTTGGTCGCGGCGCGATCAAGGGTTGCTTCGACTTTCGGGCGGTCGCTGAATCGCACGCATCGCACAAATATTCTCAATCAGTCCAGCTAACGCTATGTTGGTCATCAAGCCTCAGCGTGTCAGCGCAAACAGCGCGAAAGCTGTAAACGCCAGTAGAAGAAAAATGACACCAACGATGTCCGCTTTATGCATGGTGCCTGCTGGGGTATTTGGCTCAAGCGCCGCTAATTTACGCTCGCGGTGTATCAGGAACATGGGCACAGCCAGGCTGATCGCAATAAAAAGGCCAAACACGACGTAAAGCCAGACGCCAGGGATTTTTAAGCGCCGTGACTCCAAAACCATCCACACAATGATAGCTAAGCCAAGAAAGAGAATATCTATGGTGATAAAACGGCTGGATTCATTGACGAGTACGTCCTGCCAGAAAATTAAAGTGGCATTCCAAAAGCCACGCTGCTTTGCAAGACCAAGAACGTTTCCCCAAGTACCGACAAAGGCGAGTCCACCGATCAGGGCGTAGAGAGCGCAAAGAGTTTTGCGAGAAATAGTCATTTAGATACTCCGACGCCTTGGCTACTTATTCCGAAACAACTCGCTCTCAATAATAAGCTGAATGAGCGATTTCACGCCATAGCCTTTGCTCGCCGCGCGATCCAAAATCGCTTCGACTTTCGGGCGGTCGCTAAATTGCACAGGCGCACCAGTCGCAAAGACAATCAATTGATTCGTCAGGTTGCGGGCAATTTGGCGTTCGTCTTTGAGCAATAATTTTTTCAATTCGCGCACGTCCTGAAACTTCTGCCCATCGGGAAGCGAACCTGAAGCATCCACAGGTTGAATGTAACGAAACGCAAATTTTTGCCCGTTCTTGCCGATGCCTGATGCTTTTTCACCTTCGGCGAGAGCGCGGTATTTATCGCGCCACGCGCCGAAGACATCAAAGTTTTCGAGCGCAAAACCTGCCGGGTCAATTTTCACGTGGCAGACATTGCAGCTCTGGTTATTGCGATGCTTGTCGAGAATTTGCCGGATGGTCGTCGCCCCGCGCACGTCCGGTTCAACGGCGGAGACTCCGGCGGGCGGAGGCGGTACAGGTTTGCCGAGAATACGTTCCATCATCCACGCGCCGCGCACGACGGGCGAAGTGGTCGTGCCGTTTGCAGTGACTTTGAGCACGCTGGCTTGCGTGAGCAATCCACCGCGTACGGAATCGGGCGGCAAGGCTACGCGGCGAATTTGTGAACCTTGCACGCCTGACAAGCCATAATGATTGGCGAGCCGTTCGTTGATCATCACGAAATCTGAAGTGATTATGTTACGCGCAGGCAAATCACCGCGCACGAGTTCGGCCAAAAACGCGCGTGTCTCGGCAGAGGACGATTCGACCAAATGGTCATCCAGATAGTAATCGGAATATAGCAATTCATCCGGCGAAGTGATATTCACCTTGCGCAAATCCAGCCAGTAATCAAGAAAGGCGTCCACAAAACGTTGCGACTTGGCATCGCCGAGCAAGCGACCCACTTGCGCATGCAACACAGCAGGTTTGCGCAATGCACCTTGCTGCGCGAGTTCGCGCAAATTCGTATCGGGTGCTGAATTCCAGAGAAAATAGGACAGCCGCGCAGCCAACGCGTGATCGTCCAGGCGGCCCGGTTTTTCTTCCAGCGTCGTGAATGCGGGCGAACACAGCACGGCGGAATACGCCGTAATCATCGCGTCGGTAAAGCTGTCACCATTTTTCAACGAAGCGTCAACCAATTTGAGAAAACGTTGCGTGTCTTCTGCGATGACTTGCGGCTGCGGATTGCGATAAGCGCGTTGCAAGAAATTGCGCAACAACACTGCGGCATCGGTGCGCGGGTTTTGTGAAATGATTTCGATTTGACCTTTGGCGTTTTTCTTAATCGGCAAATCGCCGAACAGCAAGCGATGCCCGCGCCCAGGCCACTCATCCTGGGAGTCATAAATTGGCCCGACGACTTCGAGCCAGCGAAACGCCACGCCCGGCTGCCCATCTTTTTCCGCCAGCGGATTGCGCCAGTTGGGTGGGCGCGAACGAAACAGGCGCACGGCATCAGGCCGAATCGTTTCGTCTTTTAGCAAATAGACTTCGACTTCTTGAATTGACGGTTCAGGCGAAACGTCTATGTTGGCGAGATAGCGCATCTGGCGCGGCGGGATTTCGGCATACAACGTGATCGGTTCGCGCGTGCGTCCGGCGGAAGCGACATCGCGGCTGGGATGCCACCATTTGGCTTCGCTTTCCGGCCCGGCCCAAAACGAGTGCGCACTTAATCGTAATTTGTAACGACCCGGCACTTTCGCTTTGAATTGATTGAAGCGAATTTCGAGCGGCTCATACGAACTCGCTACGACACCCATGCTTTCCAGTTCGCGCTTGACGGGATCGGCTGCGCCTACGGTCATCGGTGCTTCTTTTTTGAGGACGGCGACATCAGCAGCATTGCCGAGCAACGGGAACGTAGCGCGTTCGGACGCGGTGTTGAATTGCGAAAATTCGACGTGACCTGTAAAGGCTTTTTGTTCGCGGGCGTAATAGCGTTTGGTAATCGTTTCCGGTTGTTTTTCTGAACGCGCCATTACCTCACGCAAAACGTGTTCCGCCGCTGATAGATAACGACTGATCTGTACGTGTGAGACGCCCAGCGCCGTGCCGACTTTGTTGAAGCGATACGCCTCGCCGTCTTCAGGCAACAACTCTTTGACTTGTAACCACGGCGCATCCAGCAAATCGCGCAACGTGTTTTCGTATTCATAGCGATTCATCCGCCGCCACACGGCTCGCCCTTCGCGGCGAATGCGTCCAGCATCGGCGGCGATCATGGGTTGAGAAATATTTTTGAGAAAAGCCGCACGGGTTATCGCATCAGGTTGCGGCGCATTTTTCGGCGGCATTTCCAAATCACGCACGCGGTCGTGAACCTTGACCCACGTACCGAACGCCGCCGGATCGCTGTAATCGTCCTTGAGCGCGGTCAGGTCAAGCCCTCCTTTTTTCGTCTTGCTGTCGTGGCAAGTGGCACAATGCTCAACCAGAAATGTACGCGGCAGCGTCACCTTGTTCGGCAAGTGCGCATTTGCGTCAGCGTTGTGTGGTTGCAACGCCCACCATCCGCTTAACGCAGCTACGAAGATCACAATAAATTTGAATCGAGTTGTCATGACTTTTTCATCCGTAGGAAGAACCTCTTACGCATTGAAGACACTGAGATTTTACGTGATGATCTCGTGAATGGCGAGGACTTTAGGAAGAAAGTGTTTCAGGTTGCCATTTGCTGTACGGAACGTAGGTAACGCAGATTTTTATCCGCCTTAATCTGCTTGATCCGTGTCATCCGCCTTCCATTGATTTACAATATTTTTTATGTGCGACACCATAGTTTCAGTCCCAAGTACATCGCAGGATGGCGCCGTCTGGTTCGGTAAAAATAGTGACCGCGAACCCGGCGAAGTGCAAATTGTTGAGCATCATCCGGCGCGTCAAAATTCCAACACCAACGTTAAATGTACCTATCTTGAAATCCCAGCTTCCAATCATACTTTTGAAGTTATTTTGAGCCGTCCGTTTTGGATGTGGGGCGCGGAAATGGGTGCGAATGAACGCGGTGTCGTCATTGGCAACGAGGCTGTTTTTACGAAATTACCTTATGCCAAATCCGGTCTGCTCGGAATGGATTTATTGCGGCTTGCGCTGGAGCGTGCGGATTGCGCACGCGAAGCTCTCAACGTTATTACCGATCTGATTTCGCGTCACGGACAAGGCGGAGCAGCAGGTTATCGCAATAAAAAATTTCGTTATCACAATTCCTTTATTATCGCTGATCCAACTGAAGCGTGGGTGTTGGAAACCGCCGATAAACATTGGGTCGCAGAGCGCGTCAAAGGCATTCGTACAATTTCAAATGTGCTGACTATTGGCAAGGAATTTGATTTAATTTCGCCCGAAGCTTTTGAATTTGCGCGGTCGCAGGGCTGGTGTAAATCGTCGGATGATTTTGATTTTAAGCAAGCTTTCAGTGATCCGAAAAATTCTAAATCAAGCGGAGGTCAGGAGCGTAGTGCTTGTACTTTGCAGCGACTTAGCAGGAATAGTAAGGGGCTGAGCCGTGAAGATATTTTTGCGACGTTGCGCGATCATAATGGCTTGGCTCCAAGTCAGGGCTGGAAAATGAAAATGCCTTGCGCTCATTCTTCATGGTGGCCGCAACGACGTTCAGGACAGACGACAGGATCGATGGTCAGCCGTTTAAGCCCAGGTGGTTCGCAGCATTATTTGACAGGCACTTCGTCGCCTTGCCTGAGTGTTTTCAAGCCAGTGAATTTCGGGCAGGACAATCAACTGGGAGACACGGAAAAATTGTTTTGGACGCACGAAAATCTGCATCGCTTAGTGCTGGGAGATTACGCCCGCCGCCGTGCAATTTTTGAAGAATCGCGGGTTACGTTACAGGTTCAATCCGTGAATGGGGCTGTCAAAAATCCGTGGACAGCGCATCTGGAAAAAATTCAGAATTGGACGGAGCGTGTCCAACAAATCGCCAAACCACATAAGATATTTTCTTTATTTGATCGGTACTGGAAGGAGCAAAATAATTTGGATCAAATATTTTTGCAGAAATTAGGAGGGGTAAAAAGTTGATGAGCAGGTTACTGGGAAGTCGCTTCCTCGCACGATGGAGATGGTTCGATATGAAATTATGGGCGTTATTACGTCGTTATTATTTACGGGTGATGATCGTCGGTTTACTCATCGGAGTCCCGCTTGTTTTATGGTCATTTTGGTGGGAGCCAAACTCTTTACAGGTCAAACAATATCAGCTTGAAGTACCTCGGCTGCCGAAGGGATTTGATCGGCTTCGCGTCGTAGCGATGTCGGATATGCATGTTGGATCGCCGTATATCACGCTCAACAAATTGCGGACAGTGGTGCAGGAAGCAAACGCGCAAGACCCTGATTTAATTGTACTGCTCGGCGATTTTGTGATTCAGGGAATCATCGGCGGGGAATTTGTTGAGCCAGAAAAAATCGTCGAAATTCTAAAAGATTTAAAGGCTAAACAGGGTGTTTACGCGGTGCTTGGAAATCACGATTGGATTCTGGGAGGCGAACGTATCACGGCATCTTTTGAGCGAGTTGGAATCCGCATGCTGACCAATGAAGCAATCCCTTTGGAACGCAACGGCAGCAAGCTTTGGCTGGCAGGCGTAGGCGATTATTTTTCTGCTCACCACGATCTGAAAAAATTATCCGGGACGATTACGACCGATGATCCGGTACTGGCTCTGACGCACACACCGGATGTTTTTCTGAAACTTTCGCCACAATTTATTTTGACTTTGGCAGGGCATACGCACGGCGGACAGGTGAATTTGCCATTGCTGGGGCGTGCGGTTGTGCCTTCGGATTACGGTCAAAAATACGCGATTGGAGACATCAGAGAAGGCGAGCGAAGACTGTTTGTGACTTCAGGAATTGGCACCAGCATTTTAGGCGTTCGCTTTCGTGTGCCGCCGGAGATTGCAGTTCTAAATTTAGAAGCTAGATAATTAGGCCTGATCGGAAAAAAGAAATTATCCACGAAGGACACGAAGAAACACGAAGGGAGACAAAGATTGGACAGATAGAATAATTAGTTTACGTGTAACGAATGCGCCCCAATTATTTTCTTACTTGGTGAGCCTTCGTGTGGACAGATAATTCCGATCATCACTGTTACAAATCAATCACGATGGGCGCATTGACTGGCTGATATGCTTCATTACAGATTGAGGCATTCACAAATTTGGTTCCATCCTGCTCGGCTATTCCGTAGCCCGCGTGAATATGTCCGAAAATATGCGCACGCGGTTTGATGCGTTGCACCACTGGCAGCAGCTCTTCACAGCCAACATGTTCGTGGCGATAGGGAACTTCATCCAGAATTCCGTACGGCGGCCCGTGCGTAATCAGCACGTCAATATCATCAGGAATCATCTGCCATTTTTCAGCAATCGCCGCGCCGCGATCCAGGTTGAAAGCCCAATCAAAAAATCGTGGTTGCCACGGAGCACCATAAATTTTTAATCCTTCGACGACGATAAAACTGTCTAGTAAATAATGCGCGTTCGTCATCAATGTTGGTGCGAACTGCGGCGATCTTTCAAACAACCAATCGTGATTTCCAGCGACAAAGATTTTATGCTGGTAAGGCAACTCGCCAAGCCATTGATTGAAGTCCGCAATTTCGTCAATTCCGCCGCGATTCGTCGCATCGCCGGAGTGGATGAGGATGTCGCCTTCCGGCATGGTGCTGATTTTGCGGTGACGTGAATGGGTATCGCTGATGGTGACAATACGAGGCATAATTATGGATTGAGTTAATACTGAGAAAATGGGAGGATATTCTATTCGCAGGCTTCGGGCAACCACTAGAGTTCTTGCCAGCTAGTTGTGAGCCTTGGCGAACGAAGACGTTGAGTAAATCGCATCTGTGACAAATGGTTACCGCAAAGAATCAAAGAAATAGTAAGAATGGTATTTCTTTGATTCTTTCCCTCTTTGCGTTGAAAATGTTCGCATTTATGGTCATCGCTACCTGCCGGGTGAAATATAATTTGTCTCTAGCAACTGATGATAATAACGGTATCGGTTCGCCTCAAAATCTTTTACAAAGACGGGCATGCGCTGCAAGATCATCGTAAACAGATGACCGGGCAGATGCGCCGGATGATCGTACCGATCCCAGATGGAACGAATGAAGAGGCTTTGTTCATTGATGGGCAGCTTCTTGACGTTGGCGGCAAAATCTGCGAACACGCCGTCTCCGAACAGGTATTGCTCAACGTTGGATAAATAGAACGCCGTCACCGTCACATTATTTTTACGCAAATAATCGCCAATCGAAGCCAACGCTTTTTTGCCGGCAAAGTCTCCGTTGATCGGGATGATAAGATTTTTCATGTGCAGTTGGCGCAAATAATTGTAATCGTCCGCGCTCGCCAGAAAGTGATTTGATTTGCCGGTTGGATCAGTTTGAGAGAGAACTTCTTTGAGCGAAGGAAAGCTGCTCCAACCACCTCCCAACCGAAACGCGATTTCGAGTCCATCCACCTTGAAACTTTTCAGCAGATAATCCAATTCCTTCAATTCAAATTCCGAAAGCTTGATCTCAAAATCTTTTTCAATGGTCTGACGAATGGCGTCAAAGTTGGCGGCGTAGGCTTTGTCATCTGCTTTGGCGGTGCTGAAATATTTTATTAACTCCGGCATCGAAGCGGTCGCTGTTAATGGTTTTTCCTGTGCCAGTGGACGGCTCAGCAGAAGCGAGAGAAATTGCGCACGATCAGCAGAGAGTTGAAAAATCGCCTTGTACATCAAGTGCTGTGTGACAGCCATGTGCCGAATGTCTACGATAAAAGCGATGCGCGGACGAATTTTGGCAATGTAGCTGAAATTCTGTTCCGGCCCCACTCCCAGATATGCGCCGCCGCTCGCGTTCAATTCCTGAAGCTTATTCAACACCGGCAAATAAGCGGTTTCATTCGAGATTAAATTGTCCGAGAGAAAATCGCCGCCGGGTTCTGAGAACTCCGTCATCAGGTGCTTAAATTCTGTGGGAGTCAATTTCTCAGGCAGGCTGGTGGTAGCGACTGGTTGTGGCTGTATCTGCAAAAGCAGTAGGCTGAACAAAACTAATGTCAGGAATTTCATGTTATTTCTCCGAAGTTAGCAAGAGTGCGTAACGTGAAGAAATATGTCACTGATCCTGAGTTTTCGCAATCAGTCCAACAGCCATCACGATTGAAAATCTGGTGGTGTAGTCGTTTTAGAATGCAGAAGCCCGCACGTAGTAAGGGCGTCTTTTCATAATGTAAAAATGCCCTTACTACGTGCGGGCTTCTGCATTTTTTTATTTCACTTTCTCAGCCTTCAACGCTTCTTTCAGCACCTCTTCATTTGAAGGACGAACTTTGTAATCTACCTCAATAAATTTCCACTGTACCTTGCCTTTGCGGTCAATCACAATAGTTGCCGGATGCGGCATTTTTCGAATCGCTTTGTCATTGAGCAGACCGTAGCGATCAATGACGCGATGATCGAGATCGGACAGCATCGGGTAATCTACACCAGGTTCGCCTTTTAGTTTTTTGCGCATGACCAGGGCTTTATCATGTGGGTCAACGCTGATGGCAAGAATTTCGACTTGTGCTTTCGGTGTTTCTTTGAGCAATGATTTCAGCTTTCCAAGCTGAGCCGCACAGTACGGTCACCAGTAACCGCGATAAAAAACCAGTACGACAGATTTTTTCCCGCGATAACTGGAAAGCGTGACAGCTTTGCCGTCCTGATCTTCGAGGGTGAAGTCAGGTGCTTCATCGCCAATGTTGATGCGGGTCAAATCGGATGCCGGCAGTTGTGCGTCGTCTTTCGGCCCAAGTTTGGTTTGCGCCGTGACGATTACTGCGCAGATGGCAAGCAATAAAAATATTTTGAGATGTTTCATAATTCCTCCACAACATAGATGTTTTCTGAGGTTGAAATTATTCCGCCCAGTGTAGCGCAAACCTTCCCACACAGATAGCTATGAAACAGGGCTTCAAATTAAATGCGCAGTTCGTACTTAGCACATTAATGTGAATCAGGGGTTCAATTAATATAAATATTGAAAATAAATGGCTTACAGGCTCGGCGATCCAGCATTCGTGATTTTTCGCACCGCTAAGTTGTTGTTGAGCAATAGCTTATTTGAACCCCTGATTCGCATATTAAAAGGGTTGTGTTTCTAATTACGCTGTGTCACTTGCAGGAAAACGAGTCACAGCAATTTGGGCTACATTTCGATAAGCTGAGTGCCGAGCAAATATGGATGTTGGAATGAATGGGGGGCATCAGTAAACGCCCCCATTCAGCTTATTGGCTTCTGACGTTGTGCCAGGCATTCACCTGCATTCGATGCTGGATTCATCAATGTATGACGTTATTTCGCCGTTGGCATTGACGGTGTAATGTTGTTTGATCGTGGTCACAAAATTGTTACCTGACCCCTGTCCGATGTACCTGATGCCGACCACCAGCGTATAGTTTTCGCCTACCTTCCCATTCATTGTTTCCGTCACGGCGGCAGTGGAGCGATATTTAGCCCCCGTTGTCAACCCAACACCACCAACGCCTTGATAATTTTCAGTCACACTGCCATGAAAACCGCCATCGCTATCTACTGTGATAGACCAGCGCACATGTAAATCGCCGGAAAATTCAATATCCTCCCCTGCTCCATTATTGGCACAGGGATTGAAATCGGTGAAATAAACCGGAAAGCGAATGTTGTAGACTTTCTCTGCTTTTGCGGGCTTGGGCAGGATCAAAGCAAAAATCGTCATCGTTAGCATGAGGGTAATAGCCTGTTTCTTCCGTAAGTTAATCATAAAATTTCCTCTTCATAGAGCCTTGTTTGAATTGTGAGTTGTGCTAAACTGCCAACTCAGCCACAGTTAACATGTGAGAAGGCAGACAAAACCACAGATCATCGCTGGCTGTAGACTTAGGAAAATCGAGCCAGCGACTTTGATCACCCCTTGAGGGAATACTGTCTGCGAGCGTTGCCTGCGCTTCCACTTATCAAGTGTCGGGATGTTGGAAAAAGTGTCGGAAAAAATTTAGGAGGGGGAAGGCATGGTTCGATCAGCCACCATTATTACGCTCGCCATTACTCAAATTGTTTGCTTATTATCGTTGGGAGCGCGATCAGCGATGGCGCAGAATCCGCCTCAAAGCATTCCGCTTGAACTGGGAATGCCGATTGAGAAAGAACTCACGGTAGGACAATCGCACAACTATCTGATCAAACTACAAGCTGGGCAATCTGCGCAGTTTGAAGTCGAACAACGCGGCATCAACGTGTTGCTGAATGTTTCTACCCGGGACAATAAATTTTGGTTCATGGTTGATAATGAATGGAACTCAACTGGAACCGAGAGGGCAATCATTGTTGCTGACGTAGCCGGAGACTACCAAGTTTGGATTGGCCCCCAGGCTGTGCCGAATGATAAAACCATTCCGCCCGGAAAATATCGGATAAAAATCGCGGAGCTTCGGCAGGCAACAGCGGCGGATAAGCGGCTGTATGCTTCCCAAAACCTATTTTCAGCCACGATGTGGTCTTTCAATCAAAGCAATGAGAAAGACCAATTCATTAAATTTGCGCAGGACTGGCTGCGCTTATATCGAAACGATGAAGACGTTCACGCTTGCACCACGATTCTGAATTTGCTAGCCACGCACTATGTTTCGCAGCGGAATTTCGAGCAGTCAGCAGCATACCATCAACAAATGATTATGTTGCTTCAGCAAGCGGGCGATCAACGACAACTGGGGGACTGGCTCAGTGTGATTAGCAGCCAATATTATTACACGCGCGAATATCAGAAAGCGGTCGGCTATAAAGTACAAGAGTTGGCTGTCTGGCGCAGCCTCGGAGATCACCAATTAGAAGGCTGGGCACTAAACATGCTCGGCAAGCAGTATTTGCGGCTGCGTCAGGTAGAAAAGGCGCTTGACGCTTATGCGCTGCGACTTGCTGTTGTCAGAGAATTACGCGACCCAATGCTGGAAGTAGATGCGCTGGAAAACATCGCCAATGTTTATGGCTTGTTGGAAGACCGTGAAAAACAGATTGCGTATTACAACCAAGCATTGGAAATCGCGCGAGCGAGCGGGTTGAAAAGCAACGAAGCTTGGTTATTAATTCAAATGGCGGATTTCATCCCATTTAAAGAAGCTTCCTACAACTTGTCGGAATTGCTAAAAAAGCACGGTAAGCAAACGCCGCAGACTATTGCCATGTATGAAAGGTCGCGCGATCTGTTTCGGGAATTAGATGATCCCTACGAGGCCAATCCGCTCTTAATGCTGGCAATTTGGCACGCTCAAAATGGCGAACGAAAAATTGCTCTTGAAGAAAGCGAACGCGCGCTTAAACTCATTCAGTCCACGAAACAGCTTAAATCTCCATTAGGGTATCAATTGGTCCAAAGCGCCGTGAAATCCTGTCTCGCAACGGTCTACTCAATCTTGGGTGATTATCAAAAGGCGATAGAATTCAAAGAAGAAAGTTACCGCGAATTCAATGGAGACCTTGATGGCTCAGCAAACATCCTTGTTGAGTTAGCATCTGATCTAAAAGATTCCAACAGATTAGCCGAAGCACAGGAACGACTCGAAGATGCGATTCGCATCAAGGAATCTTTGCGCTCGCGTTTAATTGATGAGGAGTTCCGCACAAGCGTTTCATCGGGCATTGCGAACGCTTACGAATTGTATGCTGACGTGTTAATGCAATTGCACGAACAGAAACCAGGGCAACGATTGAACGAACAAGCTTTTCTGGCAACGGAACGCGCTCGCGCTCGCTCATTGCTTGACTTGCTGGTTGAAGCTCACGCGAATATTCGTTCCGACGTTGAGCCTGCCTTGTTAGAGCGCGAACGCGGCTTACAAAAAAAAATCAATTCGCTCTCGCCTCGCCCAAACGACCCGCAAAAAAATAATCCGTCCGCCGCGATGCAAAAAGAACTTGCAGCGGCATTAGACGAATTACAAAAAGTTCGGGTACAGATTCGCACATCCAGCCCGCGTTTCGCTGAATTAACTGAGCCGCAACCACCAAGCATAGCCGAGATTCAAAAACAATTATTGGATGCGGACACAATGTTGCTGGCATATTCGCTCGGCGAAAAGCGAAGTTTTTTGTGGGCGATCTCACAAAATTCAATCTCAAGTTATCAACTCCCTGCCCGCGAAGTTTTGACGAAATCAGCACGACGCGTGTACGAATTGTTGACGACGCAACAACAGTTGCAGGCGGCTTCGCCAGCCCAACGGCAAAAGCAAATTGTCCAAGCAGAAAAGGATTATCAAATTGAAGCCGCAGCGTTGAGTGAAATATTGCTCGGTTCAGTTGCTTCACAATTAGGGCAAAAACGATTACTCATCGTAGCACCTGAAGCATTGCAGTTTTTGCCGTTCGGGGTGTTGCCAGAGCCAGAGTTTCGCGTTTCGAGTTCTGAGTTTCGAGGGCAAAACCGTGTCACACAAACCGCGAAACCGCTCATGGTTAATCACGAAATCATCAATCTACCTTCTGTTTCGGTAATGATGTTCTTGCGGCAGGAATTAGCCCGGCGCAAAGCTGCGCCAAAAGCCATCGCAGTTTTTGCTGATCCGGTGTTTGATGCAAGCGACCCGCGCGTTAAATCGCAGTCACTTGCCAAAATTGACACGACTCCGACTACTTCATTATTGTCGCCTCTTAATCAAACATTGCGCAGCTTCAATTTGCGGTCAGGTTTGGCGCGCCTGATTTTATCGCGTGATGAAGCCGAAGCAATTGTTTCAGCCGTGCCTGAAGCTGATCGTTTGAAAGTCCTGGATTTCAAAGCTAGTCGGGCTGAAGCAATGAGCGGAGCATTGAGCCAATACCGCATTGTACATTTTGCAACGCATGGGTTATTGAATGCGGAGCGGCCTGAATTATCTGGTTTAGTCTTATCGCTGGTAGATCAAGCGGGCAAACCACAGGACGGTTTTTTGCGCTTGCACGAAATTTACAATTTGCAATTGCCTGCCGATTTGGTTGTACTGAGTGCCTGTCAAACTGGACTGGGAAAAGACATCAAAGGCGAAGGAATGATCGGCCTGACACGCGGTTTTATGTATGCGGGTGCTGCGCGTGTCGTAGCCAGTTTGTGGCGTGTGGATGATTACGCTACGTCGGTGTTGATGAAGAAATTCTATCGCGGCATGTTGCAGGAAAAATTACGTCCGGCGGAAGCCTTACGCAAAGCGCAACTGGAAATGATGCAACAAAAACAATGGCAGTCGCCGTTTTTCTGGGGTGCGTTCGTACTACAGGGAGAATGGAAATAGGCTCTCATGCAATTGATAAATTCCACGAACATCAAACAGGAAATCACGCCCGAAGCGTTCGCGCAATTCCTTGCTCAACTCGCCTCGAATTCTGAACAGGCGGGCGAAGAGTATGAGATTTTGCGGCAAATGCTGGTGAAATTTTTTGAATGTCGGGGGCAGGCATTTGCAGATGATTTAACCGACGAGGTTTTTAATCGCGTGATTCGTCGCGTCGCCGAAGGTGAGAAAATTGATAATATTTCAGGCTACTGTTACAGCATCGCTCGATTTATTTTGCTGGAACAATCGCGTTCTCCTGAACGCCGTCGCGTAGACCTTGAAGACCTGTCGCCTTTGCTTAGTGCTGATACAGATGAAGAAGATGATGAAGAGCGGCTGGACTGGTTACGCCATTGCTTGAATTCTTTGAGCGGGGAAAATCGTGCGTTGATGCTTGAATATTATCAGGACGAGCGGCGCGGCAAAATTGATGTGCGGCAGCAAATGGCTGCCAAATTAGGAGTTTCGCGCAATGCCCTGGCGAACCGGATGCTACGCTTACGCGATAAGATTGAAAAATGTGTCAGGCGAAGCCTGAAGAAAAATGCAATTTCTCCAACACAAATCCGAAAACATTGACACTTCCTGATAATGAGACATTTAGATAAAACCACAAGTCGGCAATACCTGCTTGGCATTCTGCCAGAGCCAGCGCGTGACGAATTTGAACAGCAATGGTTCGATGATAAAGCGAAATATTATGAAATGTGCGAGTCCGAAAATAATTTGATTGACGAATATGTGCGTGGTTATTTGACCAGCGAAGAACGGAGTTTATTTGAGCAACATTTTCTCGCGATACCTGCGCGTCGTGAACGTGTGGCTGTAGCGAAATCTTTAGCGCAAGAAATTGATCGGCAAGTCATAAGAAATTCGGCTCCGACGCTTTGGGAACGGTTATCCGCCGTCTTAATGAATTTCAAACTGCTACCTGCGGTTGTGTTGACTGCCTTGATGTTACTTGTTGCCGTTGGGGTTTGGTTGTTCAAGCCATCAAAAGAAAATCAGATTCAAGTAGCGAGAACTGAAACGCTCGTTCCGCCAATTCAGAGTGAACAGGTAGAACCAACTATTCAGGTAAATTCTCCGAAACTGATTGTGCCGCCAACAAGAATCGCTACGCCTCCAACTCACATAAAATCGCAGGTCACGCTGCCGTTAACAATTTTGTTGCGTGGGGAAAATAACTCTTTGCCAATCCTGAAGTTGGCGCATGGCGTAACGCAAATCAAACTTCAGGTTCCCCTACCTGCCAATGACTACCAACGATTTGGCGCAATTTTGCGCACAGCAGAAGGAACAGAACTCAAACATTGGAGCGCAATAAAAGCAAAAAATCATGTGGAGAAATTATTAGAACTCGATGCCACAAATCTTCAGGAAGGAGATTATTTATTGATAATCAACGGTATTCGCGCTAACAGCGAACCAGAAGAATTTCACCGCCTCCCTTTTCAGGTACGGAAATAAATTGCCGATCAACCCAGCACAAATTTCCCAGTTGGTGTTTCGTTGTCACTTGACACTTGCCAGAAATCAAAGGCAATGTTTTCACTGAAGAATTGAGAATTGAACGAGAAAGGTGAGAATAAATTTTACTGCTGAATTACTCTCACCCTTTGTCTATTTAATAATTGGCGTCACAATCACTTTACGAAAATAAACTTTTTCGTGATCGCCTTGAATCATAATCGGGCCGGGATCACCTTCGCGCGAATCCAATGCTCCGCCCGTGATTCCTTCGATCAAGGTGTTGTCATGAACGACTTGCCCGTTCAATTTCACCGACACGCGATTGCCTACAATGACGGCTTCCATTTCCTGCCACTCGCCGGCTTTTTTGCTGGCTTCGACTAACGGAGCAACGCGGCTGTAGACCGCCATGTGCTGATGCAATTTGTCTTCCGGTGCAGTCAAATCATCTAGTACTTGCAGCTCATAACGACCGCGCAAATAGATGCCGCCGTTCGCTGAATTTCCGCCGGGCTGTTTTGGTTCCAGCTTGTATTCGCAATTGATTTTGAAGTTTAGGAATCTTTGCTTGGAGACCAGGTTATTGCCGTGAACGTCATTCGTCATGACACCGTCAACCAGATTCCATCCAAACGGTTTGGTTTTGATTTGCGCGTCGAAAGCTTCCATGGACTTGCCATCAAATAATGCGAAGGGCGTCCCGAATTTATGTTTGCCGTTGGCGTTATATTTGCCCCATTTGGGCGGACGGACACCTGTCCAGGCAATTGTATTGTTGGCGGTCTTGACAGAGCCTTTTAATTCTTTGCCAACGACTTTGGCGTGGTGAATTGGTGAGTTAGGCTGTTTGTTAACAGTCAAGACGAGTTCGTCACCTTCGATTTTGATGGCGTGCAAAGGCAGGACGCTACCGCCGCGATTGAGGAATTTGCCGCTCAGTTTGCCATCTGTTTCTTTGGTGACTTCAAGCCAGTACACAACATTCTGATTGGGTGCATCGCCGGAGATGTCCCATTTGCCTAAGTACGATTTTTCCTGCGCGAAAGCACAGGTCGTCAAGGCTACAAGTGCGAAAACCAGAGCCAGAGTTTTCTTCATCGAAATAAATTCTCCTTGATATTAATCTAAGTTAAGATTTAATTTATCAGAGAGCTTTTCGAAGGCTTTGTACCAGTTTAATGTAATCGGCTTGATTGCCAGGAAAAAGCTTCTGATCGGACACGGTAAACGCGATCAAAGGACGCTTGCCGCCCAATATCACTGCGATGTTCCATTCCATCACACCTTCGCTGGTTTCGCCAGAGCCGTTCTCAATCAAGACTTTCAATCCGTTGATCTGTTCTTCCTGAAGCTGGCTGGCAACTTTGTAATTTTGATAATCTTTTTTCAGATATTCTTTCAGTCCGCCGATCATGGCTTCGGTGTTGTCATTCGCTGCCACCGCGATAATGATTGAAACGGCTCCGTCGGAGGAAGTGATTTGCAGAGCGTCCTGATGTTGTTGGATGCGCCAACCTTGCGGAACTTCGTACTGGACGCCAGCTTCGCGGATGTTGATGACATTGGCAGTATTCGCTGCGGTTTTGGTTTGCGCAAAAATAGAAGAGGTTAAAAACGCTATGGCTAAAAGGATGAGCGTTGATTTTTCAATGGCTGATTGTACATTCATACTCAACATAATTCTTGGGGACTTGATTTCAAGCCTGCGGGTGCGCAGGACAGTAGTTGCATACAGTTTACCGTGTTTAGGTAGAGAATTCCAGATTTTAATTTTTAGCCTTGTGATCGGATCAACCTACTGAATCAACGGTCTCGCAAATGAGTACTTGCTGGATGTATTTTGTCACGGTAGTTAAGAAAGAATCACCGCCGCACGTGGGGCCAATATGAATTTAATTTTGCCATTTTCGATTTTTACTTCTGCACTCGCGCCAAGGGCATTTTTCAGCGTTGTGCCGTTGGTCAATTTCAATTCAGCCGGAAGATTGATTTCAATTACTTCAGGTTGTGCATGGTTGTTAATCGCAACGATGATGGTTTTGTTATTTGTATACCGTGCAAAAGCATAGCTCTGATCGTTAATTGCCAAATGCATTAATTTTCCGCGCCGCAATGGTCCAAGTTCAGAACGTGATTTCAGTGCTTTTTTCAAATACTCGAAGACCTCATTTTCTTCTGCTGTGCGCCCCGCAGCCTCAAACGCATTATGCGAATCGCCATTCCATCCGCCTAGAAAATCGCGGCGATTGTCAGGATCATTCCCCCCACGCATTGCAATTTCATCGCCGTAATAAAGCTGTGGAATGCCGCGCGTAGTCAGCAAAAATGTGAACGCTAATTTCAGTCCTGCGGCGGTCGCTCCATTCTCATTCATAAACCGCGCCACATCGTGCGAACCCAGCAGCGTGACTAATTTTTCAGGCGCGGGGTATAAATAATCCTGATTCAAAATGTCTACGAGTTGGCGTACGGATTGGCCTTCGGCAAATACACGGCGCAGCGGGAAATAGAGCGGATAATCAAATTCAGTGTCTACTTTGGAATCAATGCCATCGAAGCGTGTCGCGCCGCCTTGAAAAAATGCGACTTGCGAAGGAAGTCCGTCCAGCGTTTCGCCTACGACATTGACGCTCGGATAATCTTGCTTGATTGCGGTCATCCATTGATTCCAAAATTTGCGCGAAACGTACGGCAACGTGTCCTGGCGAATCGCGTCCATGCCACTCGCGCCAATCCACCACAACGTATTTTGAATAATGTATTTTGCGACTTCGGGATCGTTTTGATTGAGGTCAGGCAAAATATTGATGAACCATCCGTCCAGCACGGGTTTCACTAAATCTGGCGATGCATATTTGTCCATCAATAAATGCGTTTGCCACGTTTCGTTGATGTGCGAGCTTTCAGTACCATTGAACCACGTGGGCGTCGGCGAATCGTTGACCCACGGATGATATGGCCCGCAATGATTGGCGACTTGATCCTGAATAATTTTCAGGCCAAGCGCATGCGCTTTTTCGACCAGTTCGCGGAATTTTTTCACGTCGCCGAAATGTTCGTCTACACCATAAAAATCAATCGCGCCGTAGCCGTGATAACCCGTCGTCGGCTGCCCATCGTACATTTCTTTCGTGTCAGGATTATTTGTGTTGTCGTAAATCGGATTCAGCCAAATTGCCGTGATGCCGAGGTCTTTCAAATATGGCAATTTGTTGATGACGCCCTGCAAATCTCCACCGTGATAAAAGCGACTTTTGCTGCGATCAAATATTCCTTTAGAAATCGCTGGATCATCGTTGGACGTGTCTCCGTTCGCAAAACGATCCGGCATAATCAGGTAAATTACATCGTCCTGATTGAAGCCTTGAAAATTACCTTGCTTCGGCAACGGAGCCGCAATTTCAAAACGCACATCCGCCGCGCCCCCATTGGTCGTGAGCTTAAAAATGTATGCGCCAGGTTTCGTATTTTTGTTGATGATGAGATCGAAAAATAAATACGTTCCGGCGGCGTTGGTTTTAATATTGCTGACTTTGAATCCGGCGGGCGGTTGCACTTTTGCGTTTGTGAAATTGTGCCCGCGAACTAACAAACGCAACGGATTTGCTTTGCTGCCGATGGCTTGATTCGCCCACCAATTCGGCGGCTCAACTTTGCTGATTTCAGGTGTAGCGGCAAACGTCAGACCTGCGAAAAGGGCTACGAACAAAAGTCGGAAAAAAACTTTCATAGAAAAATTCAGGTTTTGGGAGAAATGCCATCGGCGGATAGCGAAGTCAGTGTAGCATTACCGCTCGTTATTTTCTATGCGAGCTGATTGGCGAATGAGTTTTCAGAGGGATAGAGAGATAGACCACAGATCGTGCGGATCAACGCGGATCAGATCGGCGAAAATCCGTTTAATCCGCACGATCCGTGGTCTATTGTTTTGATTAATTCCCAATATTTACGCGGACTTTATTGGCGACAGCTCCGTCAACGGTAAGAATTAAATCTACTTCACCGCTGCCGCGTGCCGTAGTTGGAATCACAATATTCAATTGATCCAATCCGGCGTAGCTGCCTTGCGCTCCGGCGTAATCAATTTGCGAAATAATGCCGCCAATAGTCACTCTCACATTGCTGAGAGCTGTACGCTTGCGAAACCCTGTTCCGAATAAGACCAGATAATTCGGACGTGCTGCGGTTCCCGGACTCAGGACACGCGCTGAGAGATCGTTATTGAAAAGCACCTGTAAATTCACGCCATCGAAAGTTGAGAATCCGGCGGGAATTCCTTTTCCATCGGCTGTAATGGTGAATAACGCAGGAGCTACGTTGGTGACGGCAATGGTTCCTCGCGCGACGACATTGCTTCCGATTTTTATTTCGACGGTAGCGTTACCAAGCACAGTAGCCGGGGGAACCAAATAATTAATTTGACTGGGCGAAACGTAAAGCAGGTCTGCCGCTACACCATTGACTGTGATAGATGTCGTTCCTAATATTTTCGGAAGTGGCAGCGATTGCGGAGCATAGGTTCCGTTGGCCATTCCTGATCCGAAAGTTGCGGCAATGCAATCGGGCGCGATGGGAGCCTGATAGTTAGCGGCATTTACCGTCGTTGCAGCAGCAACCGGAGGCGCAGCAGCATCCAGCAAATCACTGGTAATAATTTCGCCACCGAAATCCGTCGTCCAATAATTAATGTAGCGTGTGCCGGGGTAGACGGCGCGTCCGATGCCGATCACTTTGAAATTCGGATCAAGCATGTTGCGATCATGTCCGGGGGAGTTTTTCCACTGCGTAAAAGTGCTTGATGCATCACTGTAACCAGCGGCGATATTTTCACCTAACCACGTGTTATAATTATAGCCAAACGCAACCATTCGTTGAAAAGGGTCGCGTCCGTCCAGGTCGTTATGTGCGAAGTAATTTTTGGAACCCATGTCATTGCTTTTCCAGCGGGAAGCATTTGTCAATGAAATGGAAACTTTGAGCGCGGGCGCACCATTCGCGGTGCGATAATCGTTAATTAGTTTAAGGAACTCCTGCTCGTTGGCGTCCAGCGTTGGTGTTTGAGCGTGCGCTATTAACAGGAAAGAAAAAATCAGTAAGGCGCAGGGGATGGAAAGTAAGCGACGTAACAGATTTTCTTTTTGAAACTTCATGAAAATTTACTCCAGACTTGTCAAATAAATGGTGCGTTTGATCCTGCTGTCTGGAGATTGATCGTCTTTCGATAAATCCAGATGAGAGTCCAGATCGCGTTTGCGCAACCTTAATGGTTAATGCCAGTGATAAACTTCGAGCCGGGTAAGATCAGGACGAAGGGGTGCGATTTTCCCACTAAAACAACCAATGAGGTTGACCGAATAATCAGAACAAAAAGATAATCTTGCAAAGCGAATAAGGGCTAAGTTTATAAATTTGTGAGTCAGTAAATAACCGCTTTTGCAGGACGTTTGCGCAGGGAAAACGCACATTATGAATAGCATGTGAGAAAGGGTTTGTAAACCGCTTGTCACAAAAAATATTTCAGATATGTTTGAGATTATCAAAAAACAATGGCGGAATTTATTTGCCGGGTTACCCATCCGCCGGAAGCTGATGGTATTGCACAACCTTTTTTTCGTAGTGCTGGTGCTGAGCTTGTATTTTGCTTTGCGTTCACCGATTTCACAGGTCGCGGCGCGGTCGGCTGAACAGGAAGCTGAATTACTGGCGCAGGTTTTAGAGCAATACCCGGGTGCCTTGCAGAGCGTCCAATCTGCCCGATTCACGATCTTAAATGAAAAAGATACAGCTCTGATAATCACGCCGGAAATGCAATCGTGGTTACAGCAAAATCCCCGGCGTGTTTGGCGTGATCGCATTGAAATTCCGCGTTCTTCCATCCCGCTGTTTCGCCTGGTTCGCCTTGAGCCGGATTCAAACACGTTTCAGATTATTGCTTTGAATTCAGATCATTATCTTCAATTGTCGCGGCAGCTCCGTTGGATGTTGGGAATTGTTCTGCTAGTGATTTATTTACTGGCAGTGATGGTGCTGGAATTCTTTATTTTACCGCGTTATGTTTACTATCCGGTACGGCGAATTTTGCTGGCGGATGAAGCACTTCAGGCTGATAACAAGAAATCTGAACTCATTGATGAAACTTTGATTTCGAGTGACGAGCTGGGGCAGATTACGCTTTCGCGCAACGCTACAGTGAGGCGTTTGAGAATGCGTGAAGACGAATTAAAAAATGCCCTTTCACAAGTCGAAGAAGCAACCAGTGATCTCAAGCGAAAAAATCATTTATTAGAAACTGCCCAGTCGAATTTAGCGACGCAGGATCGTTTGATTAGCATCGGGATGATGAGCGCGGGCGTCGCTCATGAAATTAATACGCCGCTCGCGGTGTTGCATGGTTCGATTGAAAAAATGCTGGAAACCTGCACCAATTCAGAAAATGAAGAGCGTTTACAGCGGATGTTGCGCGTGACGGAACGGCTGCGCGGAATTAGTGAAAGCCTGACAGATTTTGCCCGGGCGCGGACGCAAACGATGGAAGCTGTGCCGCTCAAACCAATCCTTGATGAAGCTTGGTCGTTAGTCGGAATCGAAGCCAAAGGCGTGAATCTCGAATTCGTCAATCACGTGAAAAATCAGGATGTTGTTGTAGGGAATTCCGGGCGGCTCTTGCAAGTGTTTGTGAACCTGCTCAAGAATGGAGTTTATGCCATTCAGGACAAAAATAAATCCGGCGTCAAAGCGAAAGGATTACTTGTCGTGAGAACGGATTATCTGAGCCAGGATCGTCAATTATGGATTCGAATTATCATTGAAGATAATGGCTCCGGTGTTCCTTCAGAAGTTTTGCCACATATTTTTGAGCCGTTTGTGACCAGCCGTTTGGATGCCAACGGAACGGGACTTGGTTTGGCAGTGACTGCTGGAATTATAGATCAGCATGGCGGATTAATCGTCGCCAATAATCGCCCTGAAGGCGGCGCGAAATTTGAAATTACTTTGCCCGTGAGAATGGCAGAATCGAAAAAATGACAACTACGAAACTCTCATCATTATTACCTCCGCTTGATTTGGTCGTACTCGACGATGACGCCGATTTTCGTCAATACCTCGAAGATATTTTAAAAGGAGACGGTCATCAGGTGCGCTTATGTTCGACGCCGGAAGAACTGTGGGCAACCAACGAAGAGCGGATGCCTGAAGTAGTTTTGCTGGACATGAAAATGGGCGAAGTGACGGGCGAACAGGTGCTGGATCAATTGCGGACAAGATGGCCTGAACTCTGCGTCATTATCATTACCGGCTATCCTGATTTAGATGAAATGCGCAATGCTTTTCGTCTGCGTAGTTTCGATTATTTGACGAAACCATTTTCGCTTTCTCAATTACGCGAAGCGCTGGAGCGGGCCGTCAAAACACTAGGCTTAGGACAAAACGAAGTTGAGCGATTGCGCGAACATTTAGGGCAGCGCATTAAATCACTGCGAACAGAGCGCGATTGGGGATTGAAGGAGCTTGCAGCGGCAACCGGCATCAGCGTTTCGCAGTTAAGCTCCATCGAACGCGGCATCCACTTGCCCAGCCTCGAAGGTCTGATTACGATTAGCCATGCCTTGAATAAAAAACTTTCTGCTTTGTTGGCAGAGATTGATTTTTAGATTCGCTCACAGCCCAAACCGTGCAATTTATACAAAACACCGCCGATCAATCTTGGCGTGGGAATTTGCAGGTTGGTCACAGGTCTGACGAAGAAGTTTTTCTTTGTCAATCCTTTTTCAGGAAACTCTTTCCGGCGTGAGTTCGGTGAAGCTAAACACTTAAAAAATAGAAGTGTAGAGCGAAATTAAAGGTCGTTAATTTCACTGTTTCTACTCCAATTAGCAGGCCAGCATCTGGCTGGTGTACCACAGAAAAAAGGCAGGAACGTGAATCGCTCCTGCCTTTTTTGATTTACTTGTCAGTCGGGATCAGAGTCCTTTACTGGCCACGAATTTTACTAAATCACGAACGCGTGATGAATAGCCCCATTCGTTGTCGTACCATGAAAGAACTTTCAGTAGATTACCGCCCACAACTTTCGTGTAGTCAGCGTCTACGATGGAAGAATTATCGTTGCGACGAAAATCAACTGACACCAAAGGTTGTTCTTCAAAGGCGAGAATTCCTTTCAGTTCGCCCTCGGCAGCGGCTTTCAAGACGGCGTTGACTTCTTCGGTCGTGGTTTCTTTTTCGAGTAAAATCACGACGTCAACTAAGGAAACGTTCGGCGTTGGAACGCGCACTGAGATGCCGTCAAATTTGCCTTTGAGTTCCGGCAGGACTAAGGAGACAGCTTTGGCTGCACCCGTGGAAGTTGGAATCATTGAAATGGCGGCGGCACGAGCGCGACGCAAATCTTTATGCGGCAGATCAAGCAATTGCTGATCGTTCGTGTAAGAGTGAATCGTGGTCATCTGCGCTTTGCTGATGCCGAATTTCTCATGGATGACTTTCGCCACCGGAGCCAGACAATTCGTCGTACACGAAGCATTAGAAATGATGTGATGTTCTGCCGGATTGTAAGAGTTATGGTTGACGCCCATCACGATTGTAATGTCTTCGTTTGAGGCAGGCGCACTGATAATAACTTTTTTGACAGTGTCACGCAGATGCGCGACGGCTTTTTCTTTCGCCGTGAAAATTCCGGTGGATTCAATGACGATTTCGGCTCCGACTTCGCCCCAGGGAATTTTCGCCGGATCGCGTTCGGAAAATACTTTAATGCGGTCGTTGCCGACTTTAATCGAATCTTCCGTGTGCGAGATTTCATGATCCAGATTGCCCAGAACTGAATCGTATTTAAGCAAATATGCCAATGTTTTAGTGTCGGTCAGATCGTTCACGGCGACGAAGTCAATGTCGCGGCTGCCCAGCGCAGTGCGCAGAATGTTACGACCAATGCGACCAAATCCGTTGATACCAACTTTGATGCCCATTGTATTTCTTTTTTCTCCTCGTAAGTTTAAGTCGCAAGCGGCGGAGCTTGCAGGT
>JAYVZE010000229.1:0-14334 GCA_043783625.1 Blastocatellia bacterium
CTGTTACAGGCTTTCAATTTCGGGAGATTTCCGTCACGCTGGATATTTTTCGCTGGCAGAATGGCGCGACACTTAAATCATCAAAAGAATTGTATGAAGAATTAACGTGGCAAATTACGGAAGGTGCTCCAATTGGAATTATGCTGCATCATAAGGTGATGGCGGACGAAGCATTTTTATTTGTTGAGGAATTGCTCGACGTGCTGAAGCAATCCCCGGCGGTGAATTTTCATACGTTCAAAAGTTTTGAGTACCGACTTTAGCCGGAATCATTCAGCCGACTAAAGTCGGTACTCAGAAAGTAGGCATAATGAAAAAACAGCAACAGGCAAATTTCAAAGAAATAATCAAACGCCATCTGATGAAGGAACGGCGCAGCATAATTCTTTCGTTTGCCAGCATGTTGATTCTGACGTTGACGGAATTGCTGGCTCCGTGGCCGCTGAAAATTATCTTTGATTACATCCTGCTGGATCGTCAATTACCACATTCTTTAGCTTGGCTGACACCCGTTATCACACAGGGCAAAGTCACGGCTGTTGTTGTGATTTCATTGGGAATTCTACTGATTTCCGGGTTACGAAGCATCTTTTCCTACTGGCAGGATTTTCTTTTTTCGCGCATTGGTTATCAAATGGTGTACACGCTCCGCCGCGAAGTCTTCGCGCATTTGCAACAACTTTCGCTCAGCTATTACAGCCGTGCCCGCACCGGAGAATTGCTCACCAAAGTCACGGGCGAAACTGAAGTTTTCAAAGATGTATTTGTCGAATCTGTCCTGACTTCTTCTGCGCAAATTTTAACTGTTTTCGGAATGTTAGTTGTGATGTTCTGGTTGAATTGGCGATTGAGTTTGGTGACGCTCGTGACGTTACCAATTCTGTTTTTTGCGCTGGCGTACATCTATCAAAAAATAAAAATCTCTACTCGCCAACAACGCGAACGCGAAGGTAAAATCGCGGCGCGGGTTAGCGAAGTTCTTTCGTCCGTCACGCTCGTCAAAGCCTTCGGACGCGAAAAATTTGAACAGGCTCGCTTTGACGAAGAAAGCACTTTGACGCTTGAGCAAGGTATTAAAACAGAGCGAATGGCGGCGGGAGCGACGCGCACGGTCGAGCTAATCAAAGCCTTTGGATTATGGGCTACCGTATTGTTTGGTGCATTAATGGCGCTGAAAAATCAACTTACACCCGGCGATGTTTTGGTTTTCACGGCGTACCTGAATGATATGTATAAGCCGCTCAGAAATTTGGCGAAAATCTCGACGCGGCTTTCACGCGCTACGGTCAGCATGCATCGCATTGCCGAGATTTTAGATACGGAGCCGGAAACGTGGGATGGCGAATCTGCGGTAGTCGTTTCGCATCTGAACGGTGAAATAATTTTTGATCACGTTTCGTTTGATTACGGCGACGACAAAGCGGTTTTGCATGATATTTCTTTTAAAATTGCACCCGGTCAACGAGTCGCTTTGGTCGGAGCATCCGGCGCGGGTAAATCTACCATTGCAAATTTGATCCTGCGTTTTTATCACGCGAAGGCAGGAGCGATTACAATTGATGGCGTAAATGTGGAGCGGTATCAGCGCGAAATGCTGCGGCGCGAAATCGGAATTGTTATTCAGGATTCGCTGTTGTTCGGAGCTTCAATCCGCGAAAATATTGCCTACGGAAAACCGAAGGCGACAATGTCAGAAATCGAAGACGCTGCACGACAGGCGTACGCACATGATTTTATTTCCGGGTTGCCGGAAGGTTATGAAACAATTATCGGCGAACGTGGTTCTACGCTTTCCGGCGGGCAACGCCAACGATTATGCCTGGCGCGGGCAATTATCAAACATCCTTCGATTTTGATTTTGGATGAGCCGACTTCGGCAGTAGATGTAGAGTCGTCCAATTTAATTCACACCGCCGTAGACCGCTTGCGAGAAGGCAAAACGACGTTGGTGATTGCGCATCATTTTTCTGATCTTGACAGCTACGATCAAATTTTAGTGCTGAAACAGGGAAGGTTGATTGAGCAAGGCAAGCACGAAGAATTGCTGGCGCGGCAGGGTGAATATTACAAATTATTTTGTCAGGATCGGATGAATTAAAAGTGCTTTTGCTTCTTATGCCACATTGTCTTTCGGTCGCGTAGCGACAGATTGAATTTAGCCGTGGCGTTTTAACCCACGGTAAGCGTAGGGTTAATGATAGCGTCGCGTAGTGACGCCTGAATTCAATCGTCACTGACGTGACGGATAAAGAAAGTGCCAATCTTCCCGTGGGTTGAAACGCCACGGCTAAATTCAGGCGTCGCTCTGCGACGAAGAAGTTTTATAAGGAAATCACGACATCAATGAATGCAGGTAGTATTTTAGTAACAGGCGGCGCAGGCTTTATTGGCAGCCATCTCATAGATCGTTTGCTTGCCACGACCAATGCTCGCGTCGTCGTGGTAGATAATTTCAGCGATTATTATGCGCCGGAAATTAAGCTCGCCAATGTTCGTCCACACCTTGAAAATCCACGGTATCAGCTTCATAAAATTGACATCCGCGATTTCGACCAACTCCAGGCAATCATAAGCGCGAATTCTTTCGAGACAATTATTCACCTCGCCGCCTGCACCGGAGTTCGTCCTTCACTTGACCAAGCCAGATTTTATGAACAGGTGAATGTCACGGGAACTCTGAATTTATTGGAGCTGGCTCGTGAATTCAAAATTGAACGCTTTATTTTTGGTTCTTCCAGTTCGGTGTACGGCGGGAATCCGAATGCTCCGTTCAGTGAAGAAATGTTGCCGATGCCGATTTCGCCCTACGCCGCGACCAAAGCCGCCGGCGAAATGCTGGCGTACACGTACAGCCATTTATACAACATCAAAACCGTTTGCCTACGCTTTTTTACCGTCTATGGTCCGCGTCAACGACCTGATTTAGCCATTCACAAATTCGCTCGTTTGATGAGTGAAAATAAACCGATTCCGGTTTTTGGCGACGGCACAACGCAGCGCGATTACACTTTTGTAGACGATATTGTGAATGGAATTATTGCCGCGCTGGATTATAATTTGACACCGTACGAAGCCATCAATCTCGGCTGTTCGCAAATGATTTCACTGAATCATTTGATTGAAGTCATTGAATCGGTGTTAGGTATCAAAGCCAATATTGACAGGCTCCCAATGCACCCCGGAGATTTATTGCTGACTCACGCCGACATCAGCAAAGCTGAAAAATTGTTGGGTTACGCGCCGCAGACGACGATTGAAAACGGGGTCGGAAAATTCGTTGAATGGTTTCGATCTGTTGAGAATTCAAAATGAGTAAAGAAGAAATCCAGGCACTTTTGCGGCGTAATCTGACGCCCGAAAAACAATCTATCTCCACTGAAGAAGGATTAGAAGTCGCCAAAGCCGCCATCAAGGCTGCCCATGAAAAAGGCATCATGTGCGCACTCGCAGGCGGATTAGCTATGCACCTGTATGGCTTCACGCGTGCGACAACCGACGTAGACATGATTGCGAATCAATTGCTGGGCTGGGAAGCCAAAGATAAATTAAGCTTCGGCGGTGAAACAGTTTCGACAGGCAAGCGCGAAATTGATTTGAAATGGATTGTCCGCGATGATTTCTTCCGCGAATTTTACGAAGCCGCTCTGCGCGATGCCGTCGAAACCGATGAAGGATTTTTCATCATTAGCCCCGAATGGATGGTGATTCTGAAATACATCGCCGGACGCGGCAAAGATCAAATTGATTTGTTGTGGCTGCTGCAACAACCGAATTTAGTTAATCGTGATGAAGTGCGAAAATTGATGAATGAAGTAATGGGCGAAAAGGCGGCGGCGTTGCCGTTGCGCGAATTGGAAAGATTATTTCAGCAGGCAGAAATGACGAGTAGCAGTGAAGGGTAAAGATCAATTGTCTCTGCACTGCGGAGACAATTTGGGTAAATAATAATATGCAAGAAACACTAATCGGAACAGTTAAAGGCCCCGGCGAAAATCCGCACGAATATACGTTTATTACCAGCGATAACAAAAGCACGCGCATTGGCGAATTTGTGTACTACATCGCGGATACGGGGGATGATGCGGGCAAGTTGAATATCATTGGAACCATTACCGAACGGACGCTGGTGCGCAGTTTGCCGGATAGTTTTCTGGCGGATCCGAATACGCCGCCTTCGTTGATTGCGAGCTTGATTGGCTTGCCGGATTCGGAGGTGGAACTGTACGAAATCACGGTTGAAGCCATCGGATATTTCAGCGAAGGGATGGGCGATTTTATTAATCCCAGAATTCCTCCGATGCCCGGACAGCCTGTGTTTATTGCTTCTAATGAAATGTTGTCGAAGATGCTTTCGCCGAAGCAAAAGGGACAAGTCGGCGGTGCGCACATCGGATCGCTGCTCACGCGTAAGAAAGACGAAGTGCCGATTGTGCTTTCGGTGAAGGATGTTGTTTCGACTCATCTGGCAGTGTTGGCGAGTACCGGCGCGGGAAAAAGTTATACGGCGAGTGTGTTAATTGAAGAATTGATGATGCCGCATAATCGTGCAGCGGTGCTGATTGTTGATCCGCACGGCGAATATCATACGCTGACGGAATTGCACAAACACCCTGCTTTTAAAGGCGATGACGGCTATGCGCCGGAAGTGAAAATCTTTACGCCGGAAAAAATTAAGGTTCGCATGTCTTCGCTGACCGAAGCGGACATTACGTATTTATTGCCGGAAATGACGGAGAAAATGAAGTCAATTTTGTCTCCGGCTTATCGCGCCGTAGTTAATGCGCATCCCAATGGAATGTGGGGCTACAAAGATTTAGAGAACGAAATCATGGCGCAAAAATACGAAGACGAAAAAGGCAAAGGCGGAGGAAATTCAAGTACGATTGACGCGCTGGAATGGCGATTGAAACGCCGCTTCGAGCAAAGCCGAACGTTTTCCGATCACGAACATATTGAATTAAGTGAGATGTTTCGTCCCGGTCAATGCACGGTGTTACAGCTTTCTGACATCGAAGAAAATGAACAGCAGGTGATTGTCGGAACGTTGCTGCGCCGCATTAATAAAGCGCGGGTTTCGACCGAACGCGGACAGGCTCACGCGGGAGATGAAAGCTTTTTGCCGTATCCGGTTTTTGTGTTGCTGGAGGAATCGCACCGCTACGCGCCCGCTGGAACGCAGGTGGTTTCGACGAATATTTTGAAAACAATTTTGTCCGAAGGTCGTAAATTCGGCGTTGGTATCGGACTGATTACGCAACGTCCGGGCAAGCTGGATCAGGACGTGTTGTCGCAATGTATGACGCAGTTCATTATGCGGATTGTGAATCCGATAGATCAGCAAACGATTGCTTCATCGGTGGAAGGCGCGGGGCGCAGATTGCTGGACGAATTGCCCGCGCTGACGAAAGGACAAGTCATTGTGTCTGGCGTAGCGATCAATACTCCTGTACTGTGTCAGGTTCGTTCGAGGATTACGAAACACGGTGGCGAAACAATAGACGCTCCGGCGCGGTGGGAAAAATATTTTTCGGACTCCGAGAAAAAGTCCCGCGAACGTGACGAAGCAAAATTAGTGAAGCCGAAACCGAAGGATGTGTATACGAAAGATGGATGGGACTTGTAAAAGTCAAAAGTCAAAATATTCGGGGCGAGTCTGATTTGTCTTAAATTATTGTTACAAAAAATGAGTATTGAAAATAAGAATCGAATTAAAAGTTTTCGTCCACCGTCCACGAATAAACAGTCATCATCTACCACGGGGCGAACACCGCTTAGTTATAAGCCACCGACAAACAATAACCGTACACCGGTGAAAATTTCCCGACCACTGACTACGGATACTCGACCTCCGCTGAAAGGTACAAATCTTCAATGCTGGAAGCTGACTTTAGAATATGACGGGACGAAATATCACGGCTGGCAGGAACAGATTAACGCGAAGACAATTCAAGGAGAGCTACGAAAAGCGGCAGAAGATTTATTTGGTGGACGGGTTGAACTTGGCGGTGCGGGGCGGACGGATGCGGGCGTCCATGCTTTACAGCAGGTGGCGCACATGAAATTTCTTCGGAGAGGGGAAGTGGGAGTTAAGCGATCCAATTTTAAACCACAGGAAATAATTTACGGTCTTAATGACCGATTACCAGCGGATATTTGTATTGTTGATGTGAATGAAGTGCATCCGAATTTTCACGCCCGGCATGAAGCGAGGACGCGAACATACATGTACCAAATCTCAACGCGGAAAACTGCTTTTGATAAAAAACAAGTTTGGTGGATCAAAGATAAGTTAGATGTGGCGGCGATGTCGAAATGTGCAAAATTATTAGTTGGTCGTCACGATTTCTCAGCATTTCGCAAACATGATCAAGCTCGACCGGATGAGTCAACGATTGTGGCAGTTGATGCGGCAGAAGTAATCCTTGATAACCATTTGATAATTTTTCGGATTACCGCCTCACATTTTTTATGGAACATGGTGCGCCGCCTGATGGGTGCTTTGGTAGAAGTTGGCAGGCATACTGTCAGCGTTGAGGAGTTTGAGAAACTATTAACCAATGATTCACGCGAGATGAATGCTTTGACGGCTCCACCCTCAGGATTATTTTTGGCTAGAATTGAGTACTGATAATTTGTCGTTTAAAAAAAATGTTGACAAGTAACCACATCCATCAATAATGATGGAGCGTTCTCCGCAGTCCCGCCGAGAAACCTTTGATCGTCCCGATCATTTCAGCTAACCACGAAACAAACTCCGACTTGCCTGACAAAAGCCGCGCTGCGCGACAATCCAGAAGAGGCAAGATCAATTTCTATCGAAAAAGGCAATGAATATGACAAAACTATCGAAGAAAGAAGCCGGGTTTTCGCTGGTAGAAATACTTATCGTGATAATGATGATTGGCACTATTGTGGCAATGGGTTCATCAGCGTTCACGGGTGCTAAGGTGTCCGCCGGTAAATCTGCGGCGGCTTCACAATTACGGTCACTGTACAGTGCCCAGCAAAACTATCACATTCAAAACTCTCGCTTTGCCAATATTAGCGAGCTTGCTACTGCCAATAACGGACAATTTGGCACAGTCAATGCAAATAAACTCTCGAATGGGCGATATGAATATCAGATGGTGCCTTTAATTCCAGCCTCAAGTGCCCTTTCTAATTCATTTACGATGGAAGCAAACGGGCAGGACAATTCTCAATTAATAAAATTTCAAATCAACGAGCGAGCGAGCATTGCTCAGTTATTACCTGTAGTTAAAAACTGGTAGTCAAGCTGATAGCTGAGTTCACTCTCGCCCCACGGTTCTCAATTCAATTGTATGTCACTTAACGAATCTGCGACTGCTGCGACACCAGCTAAAGAGAAGAATATTGCCAAGGATTCACTGGCTTTTCTCCGCCGCTCCATTGAGAAAATGAAATCGTTGCAAGCCACTGAGCGGGTGCTTGCCAACGTGGAAAAAGCGGTGCTGAATAAAGTCCCGGAGAAGTTTAATTTAATTCCTCTGACAGCGGCTATTCATAAACTCAACGAATCTCTTCGTCTGAACGATGAAGTAAAAATACGAGAAGCGAACAGTGGCGTCAGCTTTGAGCTGGAATCCGTAGTTAATCATCTTGTCCAGCGTGACGATCATATTCAGCCTTATAACATGCGGCGGTTTTGCGATCAGTCGGATACGATTCTTGATCTCAATGCGTATGCTGCACTGACCAGTTTTTATCGCTCGCTTCCGCATACTGAACAGAATCGCGGGAAATATGATTTTGTCGTGACACGACTTTTTTCGACGACGATTCCCGGTTCAAATAATAAGCTTCGCACCTTACGCACCAGCCGTGAACAAGTGGTCAAGCGCTTAACTGAAATGTGTGCGGCCTGGGGCGAGGATACGCAGAATTGGTCTTCTGATTCAGCCAAAGTCACTGAGACGAATCGCTGTTTTGATGAATTTATCAATGAGGTTCGTACGATTACCAGTTTAGAAGAAATGGCGGACAAATCTTTCTTTCAACGTGTTCGTGATTTTAAGGCGAATGTCGGAGAGTTACTGTACATCCCAGAAGTTACTGCCACTTCAGTTGAGACGAACATTATCATCTCGAATCGGTTTACGGTTTTAATGGAAGCCGAAACCGAAGAAATCCGTGAAGAACCTGAAGCCATCCAGGAAATAGCGGCAGTGTACAGTGATATTTACTCCAGCGGATCCAGCGATATTGCGCGGATTATTAGTGAGCTGGAAGATAATTCACAGCAACAGGGAGTGGGGGTTCGTGAGCGTGTTTCGCGCTTTACCAGATTATTACAAATCGCAGTCAAGTCCGAGGAAGGGAACAAGCTACCACCACCGCCGTTACCAGATGAAGCCTTCATTGTAGCAGTCGGAGCCGGAGACATGGCATCTATTCCAGAGCCTTCATTTGCTACAACGCCTGCTGCTGAAGAGGAAATGAGTCCCGATTTACAGGTGCTTTGCTCGAATCCTGAGTTGCAGCCACTGGTTGAGTCGTATATGAGGTCTTCAGCGGAGGTTCGAAAACTCGACCTTCACAATTTTCTCTCACCTTTGCCGGAGGACACTGACTTACATAACGATGTTGAATTACGCCGAGAGTCTTTGGAATTAATTCTGGGTGCAGATTATCTGGTCAGAACAGAATTGGGCAAGAATTGTGAACCGGGTGATGGCATCGAAGACCGTGTAGCTAATCTCTTCAACCAAATGGAGCGCTCCAGTGATGAGGTTCGGGATTTAATCAAGGAGACCCGTCACAAGGATCAAAATGCAAACTATGAAGCCTTGCTACAGGTTTATAATCATTTGATGGGCGCACGATTGCGGATGCAATCTGCCATCGTTAGACGTACTGCCAGTGAATTACAATCTCAGGAAGACGATTCTCCCGTTGCCTACGGGAATGCCGAGGAAGCTGTAGTTGTAGAGGTTCCAAAGGAATCGCTTGCCTCTCGACTGGGGGTCAGCAAATGGTTGATCGCCGCAGCTATTCTTCTCCTTGCCTCGGCAGTAGCCTTTAAATTTCTTTATCTTGATAAAGCAGAAGTCCCTAAAGATGGAGTATCTGTTGTGTTGCTAAACCGCAATGAATTGCCAGGCAGTGAACTGATTGCGCAAGTCAAGCTCAATGGCGATTTACTTCTTTGTGAAGTCAATGCGAGCTGGGCTGCCCTGCCGCCTGAGACCCGAAAAGAGAAGCTTGAAGCTCTTTACGAGTTTGCACAAACGAAAGGTGCAAGCGTCCTGATGGTCATTGACGCCAAAGGAACTACGGTTGGTAGTGCTAATAAATCAGGAGCCTTCATCGAGTAAAAAAAGTTACCTCTTTCGATTGATACTACCGCTGACGGGGTTCGGGGATTTTTCCTGAACCCCGTTTTTACTTGCCTGAAGGATTATCATCCGGCGACAATGCTCAGCAATGTTACTGAACTCCAATCAGATTAAACTTAAAATCCGTGAACTTGGTTTCGATAAAGTCGGAATTGTTCCCGCCAGTGCCTTGTCAGAAGAGGGCAGGGAATTGCAAGAATGGCTGGCAAATAACTTCCACGGAACCATGCAGTATCTGGCACGTGAACCGGAAAAGCGTTCGGATCCGCGCCTGCTTTTGCCTTCTGCCAAATCTGTGATTTGTGTTGCGCTAAATTATTATCACGCTGAAAAGCAGCCTGAGACGGCGAAGGTTTCGCGCTATGCCTGGGGCGATGATTATCACGATGTTTTACAGGAAAAACTCAAAGCCCTGCGTGTTTGGATGCAGGAGCAAGTGCCGGAAATTGAGACAAAAATTTGTGTTGATACTGCGCCAATGATGGACAAAGCCTGGGCTGTCCGCGCTGGTCTTGGCTGGCTTGGCAAACATACCAATGTGATTACACGCGAATTTGGTTCCTGGGTATTTTTAGGTGAGATGCTGATTTCGGAAGAGCTTGAATACGATAATTACATCGAAAATGATCACTGTGGAAAATGTACCGCGTGTCTTGATGCCTGTCCGACTCAGGCGATTATCGAACCTTACAAACTGGACGCGACGCGGTGTATTTCGTACGGGACGATTGAACTCCGAAGTGAAGAACTGCCGGAAGTAATGCGCGACAATCTCGAAGGCTGGGTTTACGGCTGTGATATTTGTCAGGATGTCTGCCCCTGGACACGTTTTTCTAAGCTGACGCAGGAGGAAAGATTTTCTCCGCGTGCAGGTATCACAGAAATGAAATTAGAAGAATTAGTTGAGATGTCGCAAGAGGAATTTTCGACCAGATTTCGCGGGAGCGCAATCAAGCGTGCCAAAGTTGCAGGGCTGCGTCGCAATGCTAAAGCATTAGTTCAGATCGCTTCAAAGAAAGTTGATGTAGTGGATTAAATTTCCACAACCGGAAAAATCTAACGATTCCCTTGTAATAATCGGGTAAATGGCTACTTATCTATGTTTTAACAGTGAGGATAGAGAGTGACCGGAAACGTTCCGAAGGTCTTTTCCACAGGTTTTCCACAGGAAATAGGGTTTTGAGCTAAAGTCGAAGAGTAAAAGTATTCACTTAACCGAACTGGCTTCTTGTTTAATCTTCACTGACTTGCTCTAAGTTATTGCTAATGTTAGACTTTATAGTCTGAGAAAATTTCTATCGTATCGCCTGACAGAATAATCCCGCCTTCAATTACACGCGCAAATTGTCCGCAATGCTGATAAGTCGCTTTCGGAAGCCTTTTATCAATTTTTGTAAGTGCTCCACAAGGCTTTCGAACTTCTGTAATTTCAAGAATGGCGGCACCAATTTTGAGCCTGGTTCCTGCGGGAAGCGAATCAAGAGGCAGGCCTTCGGTAAGTAAATTGGTGCTTAATTCTTCAGGAGAAATGGCGATGCCAGCTTCGGTGATTTCGAGTAATGTTTCGGACGCAAACAAGCTGATCTGGCGATGAGATTTGAGACCTGCATGATGATCGCCATTAAGACCGTGATCGGGAATTAGTTTTGCAGTTTCGATGGCGACTTTAGAAGTACCCTTTTGCGAGCCAGTGAAAATGCCGATGAGTTTGTTCATAGCCGCTGGCGTCATTGAAGGTAAGCCTCAGTACTTTGCTAAGTTTGTAATCGCTTTCAAGACATCATCACTCTGCGGCAGAATTTCATCTTCGACATCCGGCGCATACGCCACAAAGCAATCCAGCGCAGCGACACGTTTGACCGGAGCGTCTAAATATTCAAATAGCTCATCCGCAATCCGGGCTGCGATTTCTGCGCCGTAGCCCCAGGATTGCGAATCTTCATACGCCACAATTACTTTACTGGTTTTTTTGACGCTGGTGGCAATTGCTTCCCAGTCGTACGGATTCAGGCTGCGCAAATCAATGACTTCAACACTGATGCCTTGTGTAGCGGCTTCTTTTGCGGCGACTACCGAACGTTGCACCAAAGCTCCATAAGCAATGATCGTGACATCTGTTCCTGCGCAAACGGTTTTGGCTTTGCCGAACGGAATCATGAAATTCGGATCAGGATACTGGCTCTTGTTGTACGTCTGGCGATAGAGATGTTTGTGTTCGAGGAACAAAACCGGATCGTCGCAGCGAATGGCAGTTCGTAATAATCCAGCGGCATCGAGTGCCGTCGAAGGCGCAATCACACGCCATCCGGGAATCGAAGTGAAAAGTTGCGATCCGGTCATGCTGTGATAAATCGCGCCGCCTTTGAGGTATCCGCCAAACGGGACGCGTACGACCATCGGGCATTTCCACGCATTATTGGAACGCCAGCGCAGCAATGGAATTTCATTGTGCATTTGCATGTAGGCAGGCCAGATGTAATCGAAAAATTGAATTTCGACGACAGGTTTAAATCCGCGTGTTGCCATTCCCATCGCTCGCCCGACAATATTAGCTTCGGCAAGTGGAGAATTGAAAACGCGATCATCGCCGAATTTTCGTTGCAGGTCTTGCGTGACCTTGAAGACTCCGCCTTTGCCTTTGATTTCGTTCAAATATTCCGAACGGGACAAATCGGCGACATCTTCACCGAAGACCAGAATGCGCGGATCACGCTTCATTTCTTCGTGCAGGCAACGATTGATTAAATCAACCATCGTGGCTTGATTCCCGTGAAATTTGACTTCGGATTCCGTATCAAACTGCGCCGAAGTCGGATCAATATCCGGCGAATAAACATACAACTGCGCTGTAGCTTTTGACGGTTGCCCGACAGCTAATGCCTGATCGGCGGCTTCATTAATTTCCTGATCTACTTCAGCTTCGAGTTGCTCTAATTGTGCGCGTGAAGAAATCCGGTTGCTGATTAAATATTGATTGAGTTTTTTGATAGGATCGCGCCGGGCATCGGCTTCGCGTTCTTCTTCGATACGGTAGTTATGTTCGTCATCGGAGAGTGAATGTGAGTATGGACGCACCACATGCGCGTGTACCAGTGCCGGTCCGCGACGTTCACGGCAATATTGCGCAGCGCGAGTCATCGCCTCAAAGCTGGCTAAAATGTCTGTTCCGTCGCATTCTTCAATGTATAAATCGGGGAAGCCCGTGACCAACCTTGAAATGCTGCCACCAGCAGTTTGTACTTCGACCGGAGTCGAAATTGCGTAGCCGTTATCCTGCACCAGATACAGCACCGGCAATTTTAGATTGCAGGCAGTGTTCAGCGATTCCCAGAATTCGCCTTCGCTGGTGGTGCCGTCACCGGAGGAAACTAGGACGATCTCGTCTTCGGCAAACAGCGTAGCGCGGTCTTGAATTTCTTCGATCAAGGCGTAGCGGTGTCCGGCTTCGGCTGCGCCGACGGCTTGCAGAAATTGCATTCCGGTACAAGAAGAGCGCGAAACTATGTGCAGGCGCGGATCACTCCAATGATTGGGCATTTGACGCGCACCGGAATTTGGATCAGTTTTCGCCGCGACAGAAGCCAGCAAATGATCTATCGGAGGAATGCCAATTTGCAACGCTAACGCACGATCACGGTAGTATGGATAGATCCAATCGTAGCCGGGACGCAGGACAGCTCCGGCGGCAATTTGAATGGCTTCGTGTCCGGCTCCGCTGATTTGGAAGTACACGACGTTTTGTCGCTTGAGCTGAATTTCTTTATCGTCAATGCGCCGCGAAGTGTACATCGTGCGGTAAAAATCCAGCAGCGTTGTGCGGTCTAATTGAACCCGTGATTCAGCTTTTTTAAGGTCGCTAAGTTTCGTAGTCATCGGGGGTTTTAAAGTCTCCTTAATATGCAGCGCGCAGCAAGTAATCGGTTAAGTATTAGTCTAGCTTTAACGAGGTTATTGCACAAGTTTCAGCGAACGTGCGAAACTAGAAATTTAGGTGGGCGGGGATCGGTGGTCAGTTTGTGGTAATGGACAGTAGTGGTTGACGTGAAACAACTGCGAACCGCGAGCTTTTGATTTTAACCGCCCCCCGCCCACTGACCACTATTATGGATAACCCACTTAGCTTACTTAGCGCAATGATTACGCCGGCGGTTTTAATTTCCGCTTGTGGAACTTTAATTATGTCAACTTCGCTTCGTCTGGCGCGAATTGTGGACAGAGTCCGCGAATTAAGCCGTGAAACCGAAGAAATTTTTACCAGCGAAGCCATCACGTTTGGCGAAGAACGCCGCCTTGAATTTGAGCGACAGCTTTTGGTTCATACGCGGCGCGGCAAAATTATTCAGAATGCCATGACCGGGTTTTATGGTTCATTGGGATTGCTGGTCGCCGCTACCGTGAGCATTGGTCTCACGGCACTGACAAATCTGGTCTCGTGGCTGCCCGCAGCGTTGGGAATCGCCGGAACAATTCTCCTGTTTTATGGTTCAATTTTGCTGATTGTCGAAACTCGGCTCGCGCTGCAATCGGTCAACTCCGAGATGCAATTTACGATGCGCTTACGTGATCTATATCGGCAACAATCTGAGGACAATAATTTGCCTTAGAAATTTGGCATAGCTCATTCACCTTGCAAAAATTGCTCTTGACATTTTCTTTCTTCAGCCGTTATTTTCGTTCTCAAGACAGCTTGTTAACTCAAACTCCGGTGCGATCCTCACGGTGTAAATGATTTCTTTGCCGATTCATTCAAAATATATTTTTGATGATTTCCTTCACGCCTCTTTACGTTGCATAGTCGGTATGCTAGGCTTGCGCCGTCTCAAAAAAACAATTTATTGCCAGATAAAGTTAGAGCCAGTTTTGGGACGCGTTCATTTTTATCACCATTGTCAATTACGGGATTGCGCGGACATGGACTACCCTTGTCGTCATGCGCTTATCAGGAGCTTGTTATGCCTTTTTCACTTCGTAAACTCAC
>JAYVZE010000230.1:0-9841 GCA_043783625.1 Blastocatellia bacterium
AATCCCGTTGCTGCTCGCCATTGTCTTTTGTTTCTTAACTCTTTGATTGCTAGTTTCATCCTGCTATTCTAGCTTTCTCTTTTCATCACAACAACTCTAAAGTTTGGTGCTTACTAGCTGAGGTATTAGACTTGCGTGAAATTTGTGAAGCTATCAAAAATGGTACCTCAAGAAACCGAGAACCTAACCCGAACGCCATTGCTGTTCGACATTGGTACAAAACAGCCTGTGGTGTAACTAAAGACGCTTCCCAAACTGATCCTGTCATACCAGTTGGACTTCCCGGTCATTTCGCTACACGAGGGGACTGGTTTCTGGCGGTAGCAGGTGGAAGTCGCTCAGGACGGTTAGCTGATCGCGCCTTAGATTTGTTAAGTAGCCGCCGTGCTAATCATAACCGTTTAGAGCAGGGGCTTGGATTGCCGACACGGAACATCACAGAAAAGGGATTGCATACGGGGCTATATACGATTGACAAAGGTGAAATGACACCAAAAAAAGCAGGCGTGGAAAAAGCGGAAAAACTCGAAAGAATTACACATGTTCTTTATAAAGACTTGCTTAAAATTGGTGCGGAGAAAAATATGTCTGGCTCTGGGTTTCACTGGCTTTGGAGAAGTAGATTAAAACAATATTATCGCCATACAAATATTTGGCACAATTGGCTGGAAGACAATATTTTGCGATTAGGAAGATTGCGATTCCTGGAACGCAATAACTGGATAAATGGATTCGACATTTATGACGAATTCAACGAGATTAATGTGGAATCAACCAATATTGAAAAACTGTCTAATGAAAAAAATGCGCTCTTGATTCAAGCTTTTAGAGTATTCAATTCAAGATGTGATGACATAGTTGAGCAATTAAAAGAAGCCAGTCGAGAATCGAACACCGAAGATCCCGGTAGGATAACAAATATTTGATGCTGCGATGATAAAACTTAAAGCAAAATGGTGAAGTAGTTATCAAAGGCATTTTAATATCTCTTTAGTTGTAGGGAATATGGGATATTTCTAATAAACAACATAAAAACTATGTACAAAATCGGCATTGACCTCGGCGGCACAAAAATCGCCGGCACAATTCTCAACCCTGACGGCAATGAAATTTTTGCGGAGGACAAACGTCCACGGCGAAATACTGAACAGGAAAAAGGCTACAAAAATATCGTTGAGAAAATTGCTTCGCTCTACGACGAATTGAAAGCCCAGATTGGCGCGGCGGAGCATACGTTCGGGATTTGTACGCCGGGCGCAGTCTCTAAAAAAACCGGCTTGCTCAAAAATTCAAATACTGTTTGCCTGAATGGTTCGCCGCTCAAGCAAGACCTCTCCCAAAAAATCGGTCGGGAAATTGTCATCGAAAATGATGCCAACTGTTTTGCCATGGCAGAAGCGAAAAATTATCCGGGCAAAGTCGTCTTCGGCGTCATTATGGGGACGGGATGCGGCGGCGGCATTGTCGTCAACGATCAAGTAATTTCCGGCTTGCAATCCATTGGTGGCGAATGGGGGCATCATACGATTTATCCAAAAGACGGCCCATATTGTTATTGCGGGAAGCGTGGCTGCGTTGAAACTTTAATTTCCGGCGGCGGTTTGAAAAATCGCTTTTTTGAAAGATTTCGCGTCCCGCTGGAAGTGCATCAAATTTTTGAACTGGCGAAGAAAAGTGAGAACTACGCGACGGCTTTTGTGGATGAGTTTTACGATAATTTCGGGATTGCCCTGAGCAATTTAATTTCCATTCTCGACCCCGATGTCGTCGTTCTCGGCGGTGGGCTGTCAAACCTTGAGGAGCTGTATACCATTGGGCGGGAGCGCGTTCGCAAATATATTTTCAGCGATGAACTGGAGACGCCGATTGTGAAAAATAAATATGGTGATTCGGCGGGCGTGATTGGCGCGGCGTTGATTGGGAAGTAATTGGAATGCAAGCATCCTGCTTGCCGTTTGCCAGCGCAGCGAGGCAAATATATTTGGCGGGAGAGTTGGCTGGCGGATCACACGCCTGCCTCGCTACGTCAGCGAGCGGCGTTGCACGCGCTCGCGGCAAGCAGGATGCTTGCGCCCCAATTATTCAGGAATAAAGCGCGGCAAATCCTTGCGCAAAGCTTCAATAAATGAGAGTGCCTCGGCTCTGGATTTTTTTTCAATTTCGGGATTTTCGCTGGAATCCACCATCACGCGAACCAACGCCGCATCCGTTCTATTTTTCGTAAAAGCATCCTGCACACCGCGCAATTTATCCATGTATTCACTAGCTTCGGTTCGCCCACGCCCCTGATACCAGTAATACGTCAGCATCCGAAAACCTTCGTTGGCAATCGTGAAATCATTAATGGTGGCAGTTTCGTTTGGGAGGGCGACCTGACCGCGCGTGGTGATTTCCCAGCCGGAGCCAGGCAGACAATTTTGCGGAGAGTGAAACGTTTTGCCACTGCGCTGCGAGAAATAATAGGCGATAAAAAGGTAGACCGGACGCCCTTCGGCATTGACGTACGTGCGTTGGACGTAATCATCCGGCTTGAGCAATTCCAATGTCTTATCATCCAAAACCTGTTCGCCAGCCTTGCTCCAAGTTCCGACTTGATCGGGAAATTTCTCAAAGCTTTCGCGCTCTGGTCTGGCTTCACGTTGACGAGCCTGCGTCAGAAAAGTCGTGTACGCAGCCGTCACCAGAATAAAAATCAACATCGTCACAAAACGGATTTTGGGATTCATTTTTATCTCCAATTCTCAGGTAGAAATCGTGAAACCGAGCGCAGGCACTGCGCCACCAACAACAACATCAACATCGCCACAATAAAAATTAACCAACCCGAAAAGGCGTGCTGAAAGCCCTGTGCCGCTTCTTCGCCGCGATAATGCGCCATGACTCCGGTAATTGTCACGCGGGCGGCATTCGTAAAAATTGCAATCGGAATCACCGAAGCAATCAGCAGAATTCTGCGCCACCAGCGCGGCTCAGTAAAATAGGCGTAGGTCACGGCCAATGTGGCTAACGACATGAGCGAACGGATGCCGCTACAGGCTTCGACAACTTCTAATTTCATCTGCGCCAGTTCGATCACATTGCCATTACGAAAAGCGGGAATATCCAGCCAATTAATCACTGTGGCGGCATAATCTGAAGCCAGTAACTGAAGCGGAAAGGAAATGCGGGTGAAAATAATCGCCGGAATCGGAATCGCCAACAGCAATAAAACCAACGGAAAAGAAAGATGCTTGAGCCAGTTAAAGCCGGCAAAATAAAGAATCAAACTGATGAGTGCGGCAATCAACGAAATCCGCGTACTGAACAGCTCTGCGCCCAAAGTTCCCGCCCACAATAAAACCACTGCCGAAATAATCCCCAGCCAGCCCAGCATGTTGAGCGGCTTCAACGCTAAGCCTTGAAAGCGATCCCGATTCTGCCAGATGGCGTATCCGCCAATAAAAGGAACCAGCAACCCATGTGAATAATTTTCGTCCACATACCAGTCACTGATCAGCTTTCGTAGCACGTCAAAATACAACCAACCCAGGGCTAAGGAGAGCATACCAATTCTCAGCAAAGTATTCTGACTGATTGACCATTCGCCTGTTCTAATTTCTTCCACACTGACCTCTCTTCAAGCGTCACCACTCGTAATGAGTCACATTTTCCGTCACTTAAAATTTACAATTATTGTCATCTCTTACATTATTAGGACTTAAATCTGGCTGCCTACTCAGGTATCAAAATGACAAAATGATTGTTCAAAAATAAATTTCTTGCGGGGTAATACAGTTATTCTCTGTCACTTGCATCTTCACATTTATCTGTAACGAAGCAATGTTAATTAGTTTCTAAACTTGTTGGCACGATAATTGTAACTCTGATTGGCGTGTGTGAGATTGAATATGCAAATTGTTATGGTCGGCGTATCTCGTGAGGGCTATGCCGACCTTTTTTTCTCTTAGACACCAAACAGTAAATGTTTGAGAACTTCCAGGGATTCTTTCAAAGGACGATACAATCATTGTAGATGGAATCCCCCTCATGAATCAATCTAGTTTTTTGTAATTTTGAATTCTGACGGAAAAACCTGTGGAACCGAACAGTCTTGTGCTTTTCGTTCCTCCGCAGTTTGCACTCGTCTGAGGCGGTCTCAGCACTAACGGGGCAGTGCTGAGACCGCATTCCTCATTCCACGGGAATCTTCCCGCAGCGTTACCAATCACCGCCCGGCAATCAAAGTTCCACCGACAAAGGCTACCTCGCAATAATGCGCAGGACGCAAAGTTCAAATCTCCTGTCAAGAGATGATTGAATTACCGAAGTGGAAAATTTGGGCTGACGACGATCCACGAAGATGGTCGCACTCGAAAAAGCAATTAACATACTACCGAGAGAGCGAAGCCTACCAGGATTTTCCCCCTCGTCTGCATTCGCCACAAAATTAAGTCCGTCAAAATCATCACCGGAAGTGCGCACCAGATGTTTGCCTTCACGACCTGAACTAATGGTTTAATTTTGAGATAGCCAGATCAATTTGTGCGCTTTTCACTTCGCTTTTGACGTGAGGGATTGCACCGTATGTTTGCACTTTCTACTTAGACTGCCTTGGGCGGCTGGAGCTTTTCTATCATTGAAAAGCTATGGCAAGCCAACTCAAAACTACTGTCTATTTTCTCGTATTCGTCGTGGCACTTGTGATCCTTGAGCCGGCGGCGCAAGCGCAAAAAGCGGCGTTGCAAGTTCCGCTCAAAGTCACCCAATCCGGCTTGCCTGTGACGATAGGGGTTCCGCTGAGCGAAGCCTCCACCGTTTATACCACCAACAATTTTGTTTTGCTTGATCCGAATGGGATGGCGATCCCTGTTCAGTCCCGTGTTTTAGCTCGGTGGCGTGGAGCCGCAGACGACCTGGTCAAGCCCATAAAATGGGTGCTGTTGGATTTTGCTCCGTCCGTCATAGGCAACTATAGCCTGGCAAATTCTGGAGCCGGAATTTCGGTCGTAACCCCAATCCAGACCATTTCTGAGGCGAACAAAATTCAAGTCAAAACCGCGCAGCTCCAATTGGATTTTTCCCGCACTGGAAATCAATTAATTTCCAGTTTTCAACTCAACGGAACCGAACAATTAACCGCAGCTTTCACGCTGCAATCAACCTTTCCACATTCGGCTGTCGTCGTCGCGCCGCCAACTTCCTCAGATTCCCTGCTGGTCAATTCGGCGGAATTTTTGACCGCTGGAAATCAAGTCCGCTTCGAGCATGCTGCGACTTTGCGTTACCCGCATGAAAAGGGAATGACCTCGCTTTTCAGTCTGGATAAACAGCTTCAGGGCAATCATCGTTATTTACTGGATGAAGGCACGCCGCAGCAGGAAGAAGTGCTGGCGACGCAGGCGGATTCCGGGTTACTAAAGTTGCAATCACCTTTGCAATTTAATCATGTCGCAGGCACACGATTGCGCGATCTCAGTGCTGAACTTGAAACAGCCACGATCAAATCCATCACCGCGCAAACCGTCACGTTCGCGGAATCGCTCAAGCAACAACATGTGAGTGGCGATCTTTTCACCGTCATTGAATCAACCGCCGTTACCGCTTCCGCCAAAATTGAAAGTGCCGTCATCGAAGAATCCAACGCCCTGCGCATCGTCGTCAAACAACAAGGACATTTCGCCTTTAGTCCCGTTGCCTTTGCCGAAAAAATTGCCGCGCCGACGTTTAATTTTACCTTGCGATATTACCTTTATCAGAATCAGCCGTTCATTCGCGTCAGCCTTCGATTGATGAACGAAGGTACTTATGGAATGGGGTCACAACGCTTGCAGGAAGGCTATGCACAACATGTTTTATTGAAAAGTTTGTCGGCGAATTTTCCGACCGTCAGCGCAGGCGCGGGCAGCGATTCCGTACTCATTTCATCCGAAGCAACAACAAGAATCACCGCGCAACAAGACAACGCAGAAGTGAAAGCCGGAGCCGTGAGCCTTGCCGTCCCCGAATTTGCCGCCAACTATCCGAAAGCTCTGACCGGAAAAAATTCCGGTCTCACGTTCGACCTCTTCCCCGTTACGAATGAAATCTATCAATTCGATGGAGCGCGTGCCAAAACGACAGATTTTTATTTGGGAGCTACTGCCGCGAAAGGGTTGGAGATGAATCAAGCCCTGCGTGCCGCCGTTGATCCGGCCTACCTCGCACGCACCGGAGCCATTCGCCCGATGATGGTTGAAAAGCGTGATTGGAATTCACAATTCGCCAATGACCCGGAATTAGCCGAAGCCGCCACGCGCTCAGAAAAATATTTTTCAGTTGGCTACGCAGTCGAAACCAGTGACGCAACTTCCAGAGTTCCGGCGCAATCAATTGCGGAATACCGTTTGCGCAACGAACAAGGCAATCACTTCGGATGGCGTAATTTTGGCGATCTCGCGTGGAGCGATGGCTATTCAAATGTGCATTACGATTTGCCGTTTATTTTACTGCGGGAATTCCTGCGGACAGGCGACGCACGCGCCTTTCAAATCGGCAGCCAGATGGCGCGTTACCGGAGCGATTGGGGGCAATATCACTCCGATGATTATTGGGATCATCAACACGAATACAATATGCGCGGCTTAGCCTTCTACGAAAAAGGCGAACACGGAACCGAAAACATGCCGCAACCGACGCATAACTGGATTGAAGGATTGTGGCTGGAATGGGCGTTGACCGGAGACGAATCCGTCCGCGAAGCGGCACTTGAAGGTAGTGCCGCCTTAACGCGGATGGTGACTTCGCCGCAAATTATCATCAATGCGTCAGGATGGAACGAATCCCGCTGGCTCGGCTGGCCTGCGCTTGGATTGACTGCCGCGTGGCGTTACACCGGAGACACCCACTACCTCGAAGGCAGTCGGAAAGCTGTTTATACGCTGATGCAGTCCGAAGAAACCGCCGGAAAAAAAGGCTGGTTCATCCCGGAAACTTCGGGGATCGGCCCCATCGCGCAACCGTTTATGTGGGCCGGTTATTCGCAACTCGGCGTCATTGAATACTGGCGCGAAACAGGCGATAACCGCGTGGCTGATTTCATTGTGCGTGTGGCTGACTGGTTAATTGGAAATTCCGGCTCTGCGCCTGTGCTGCGCGGTGGAAGAAATTTGGGCGGGAACCAATACGAACCTATCGGAAGCGACTATTCCTGGTCTCCAACCAAGTCGCCAACTTCACAGGTGACTGAACTGGCCATGATGACTTTGCCGACATTGGTGGCGGCTTCGCGCATCACTAATCGGGCTGATTTACGCAGCACCGCCCGTCAGCTTTTCCGCGATGCAGTCTTTTACCGCGATTTTCAGGATGGTAGTCCGGTCAATCCTGCCAGCCGTTCCGTCATTAATTTCAGGTCGGTTTTATACGGCGGCTCCTGCCCGAAAGTGTATGGACATACCGGATTAACCTTGTCAGAATTTTTACCGGAAATTGCCGGAACGACCACGCTGCCGCGCCGCGCCGTCATCGTTGAAGACAATCCGGTTTTTGATGGAGCTTCGTCGCGTACCGTGCGTGTCGGACAGACGCTGCACCTTTCATTAAAATCACTCGATCCTGCCGGGAAGCCCATGAACACTGCCGTTTCCGGGCTTCCTGAAAATGCCGCCTATAACCCTTACACAAACGAAATCGTCTTCACTCCTGCGGCGGCGCAAGCTGGACAGTTGTTTCAGGTACAGGTCGCCGGAGGCAATGCCGATGGCCGATACCAGGGTCGCATTGATGTCCTGGTGCTTTCCGACACGACACAGCTTCGGCTCATCACGCCCGCCGATGGGGGTCTTCTTTTGCCCGGCACAGCAACAATGATTCACTGGGAAGCTGAATCACAAACCGCGCTCACAAAATATGAAATCAGGCTTTCAACCGATGGTGGAAAAACCTACGCCACACTGCTCGCGGAAGTCCCGGCAACGACGAATCAATACGAATGGAATATTCCCGAATCGTACAAAGATTTAAAAGGCGCAGCTCTGCGAATTATGATCGTAGCGATTGATGCAAACAGCCGTACCTCAATCGCCTTCTCCGCGCAGGATTTAATTATTGCTGGAAATTTAGCCGTCGTTTCTGCCGCCAACTATCAAGCGAATTTCGCACCCGGAACGTTATGCAGTGGCTTCGGTTCTTCGCTCGTAATTGTACCGCCGAACGCCGAAGCTTCAACTTCGCTTTATCAAAAAAATGGCACGACGGCGGAAATCGTAGACAGTGCCGGACAGTATTTCCGCGTCCCGTTATTGTTCGCCGGAAAAGCCAACGGCTACGATCAAATCAATTTTTATTTGCCGGAAGAAATCGCGCCCGGAGCCGCGACGATCACCGTCTATGCTGCCAATGGCGCAGCCTCGCAGAGTACGCTCAACCTTCAATCCACCGCGCCTGCCATTTTCACGATTGAGCAAAACGGCAGAGGCGAGGCCGCCGTCGTAGCGACTTCCGATTCCATTCATTTCGATCTCGGATTCGCCGTACAAGACTCCACAAAAGATGTGTATGTATCACTCTTTGGAACCGGCTGGAGATTCGCAAATCAGGCACAAGGCGGCAAAGCTTTATTGAACGGAGCACCGTCAATCACAGCAAATGTTATCGTAGAATTAGAAGGGAAACCCGTCGAAGTTCTTTATGCCGGAGCGCAACCTGAATACTTAGGGCTCGATCAGATCAACATCAAATTGCCCAAAGATTTGATCGCCGGAACGTATCCCCTCATCATCAAATTCGGAGATCAAACCAGCAATCAGGTGATGCTGAGAATCAAGTGAGAAGCTAATTTGGTACGCCAGCATCTTGCTGGCACAGCCTTAAAATTCAATGCCAGCAAGATGCTGGCATACCAGATTAATCGCTCAACTTCTTTAGCAAATCTTCCATCACCACAGGCAACGGCGCACGAAAAGTAATTTCTTCGCTTCTGGAGGGGTGAAAAAATTTTAGCATTTCGGCATGCAGTAACTGATGTTTGAATTTCATTCCGGCGATTTCGTCGTTTGAATTCACTCCACGATAAACCTGGTCTCCGATGATCGGATGCCCGATGTGCGTGCAATGAATCCGCAGTTGATGCGTACGCCCGGTCAACGGCTCCAGTGCTACCAAAGTGCAATCCGCAAAGCGTTCCTTCACTATCAATTTTGTCTGCGAAGCGTCGCCATCTTCCTTCACACACCAGCGCGGCCACGTTGCCGGATTACGGCCAAGCGCGGCGTCAATTTCTACTTCGTCCGCCTCGACAACTCCGTGAACTAAGGCGATGTAGCTTTTGCTGACGCGGCGCAAACGAAAGGCTTTGGAAACAATCACGTTGGCGCGTTCGTTTTTGGCGATAGCTAAAATGCCAGATGTATCACGATCCAAACGATGCAATAAAATCGGACGTGGAGCCGTCATGCCGCTTGGTTTGCTGTGCAAAAAATGCCACGCGAGCGCGTTCATTACCGTACCGGATTTTTCGATGTGGCTGGGATGGGAAAGCATCCCGACGGGCTTATTGATGATGATGAGATCATCGTCTTCAAACAAAATTTCAAGCGGAAGATTTTCAGGCTTGGCGGAGGTTGGTTCGTCGGTATCTACCTGAACATTAATGAGGTCGCCCGCTTGCAGAATCCAGCCGTGCCGAATCGTAGTCCGTCCATTGACCTTCGCTTCGCCTTCACGAATCGTTTTGCGCAGGCGCGTTAAACTGACGGCGGGAAATTGAAACGCTAAAAATTGATCAAAGCGCATGCCTTTCGTTTCGACTTTAAATTCAAAGGACTGTTTGGAACTCATGAAATTTATTACTGGTGCGCCAGCATCCTGCTGGCTCTGCTAAAAC
>JAYVZE010000231.1:0-35821 GCA_043783625.1 Blastocatellia bacterium
TTCCAGTGGTCGTTGCCATATAAGTATTGAAGTGAAAATGCTATTTGCCCTAGCTCAGGCGAGAGCAGTGTACCATCGTAGTGCGGCGTTTGACTATCACAGGAAACTGCACAATTGAGATTAAGCAATGTACGATTTCACCTGTCTTACACTAATAAAATCACTGCTTATTTTTTTATCAGCCAGACTTCTGCCACCTGACAACCGCGTCCCGCGCCGCGACTTCCGGGTGCTTGCGTCCACGCCAAATTCAGTTCGCCGTTGGCTGTCGCAGCGATGGGAATATCAAATTCAATCGGGTGCAATTCTTTTTTGATAAGCGGATGAATTTCGATTTTGTCGTTGGCGACTAAACGAATCGGAATTTGCTGTGTTGCGCTGGAATACACAATGCGAATTTTATATTGCGCAGTTTTGTCGAGTCCGGTGTAGCGCATTTTCAATGGTGTATCGAAATATGTTTCGGCAATATCCCACCACGACATGCGTCCGTAGGGCTGAAAGCCTACGCCTGTCAACGCGAATTCATCACGGCGTGCGGTGACGCTGCCATCATATTGCCCGACCATACTGACGACGCTGGATTCTAGCAAATAAGGGTCTTTGGCAAAGCCGGGACTGCGTACTAAATGCGGCTGGCGAGTGAGATTGCCGAGGTCGTCATAAAATCCACCCCGCCCCGGATTCGTCCAATCTACAATTTCAGCAATTTGTTTTTGGCGTTCAGCTTCGGTTTCAATTTTGCGAATTTCACTGAAACGTTGTTTCAGCCACAACCGATTGTTGAGCGGAAAATCAATTGTGTTCAGATTTGCGCCGCGTCCGACGCCGATGGCTTGGTATTTTTCTACGCTGAGTTGCATGCGGATGCTTTGAAATAATGCTTCGCCAAGTTCAAAGACACGAGCGCGTAAATCTTGCGCAACGCGTTCGGTCACGGCTTTATCGAGCAAATTTTCAGCTTGTGCCATTGCGGTCGAAGAGCCAGGCAATCGTGCCTCGCGCAATTTGTTCATGGCCTGATCTTCAAGCGTAGTTTCATATAACGCACGACTGCGCACATAGGCATCGTAATACGCGCGATATAACGCTTGCTGAAAACGCCAGTTCTGCAAATCACGCGGACTGGCGTTGCGCTCCATCGTTTGAAATTGCTGCAACGTGACATTGATGCCAGAGTTTGTAATCACTGCCCCGCGCCAGTTTTGTTCCAGCGCGAGCAAGCCATTTGCAAAACTATCGGCATAATTTGCGCCGATAAAATAACGGCTGTAATCACGCAAAATTTCCGTCACCTCCGCGTCAGGATTCCAGCCGAGTGCGCTCCAGATAATTTTGTTAACGTCATCGTTACAGCCTTCCGAATACGTGATGAAGCCCATCGTATCCGGTTGCAGCAAACGAAAAATATGCGCCTGATCGGTCGGACGCGGATTGATGACTTCACGCGCTTCAGTCAGTGCGAATGCCAAATCCCAATCAGGCACAGGAAATTGCGATTGGCGCGAATGCGTGATGTCGGGGTAATGCCGAATCGGATATTTTTTCGGCAGAGCAGCACGCATTTGCGGCAGCGTCAAACGCGATTGCGGGCCGTAAACAATGCCGCTCAGCCATTTTGGTTCGGTGCGCACAATGCTAAGAAATTCGTCCAGCCATTCCTTCGTGAAACCTTGCGGCGCAACCCACATTCCGGCGTTTGGATGATAGCGATGTAAATTTGTCGTTTGCTTTTCCAGCAAACTCATCAACAGTTTCGGCGGCGTGTTGCCGGGGTCGCCTCCGGGCACAAACACGGCGTCTACGCGCGGGAGTTGCTTGAAAACTTCGCCCCATTCGTTGAGCGCAAATTCTACCGTTTTTGGATCGCCATAATCGTTGTCGAGCGCGGGGTACCAAATCCAAACGTCTATGCCGTAGTCCGCGCAAATTTGCGACATTGCAACCATCATTTGCATCGGCGGCAACGGAAAATGCGGACTATCAGCATCGTCATCCGAACGCGGTGGAATCAGCTCAATCGCGTTCGTGCCCCACACCACAAGGTCGCGGATGTATTGTTCCCACATCGCTGCTGTCCACGCATCGTAAGAATTTGTTTTCGGACGATAGCCAAGCTGATGTCCGCGCAACGGATATTTTGGCGCAGTCGTAACATCAAGATTTTTCGGCAATATGATTTTATTTTTCGTGATAAGCAACGTACGCAGCAGATGCCCCGTACCAAATAAAACTCCACGCGCATCGTTGCCAAGAATCGTCACGGAATTATTCGCCGTCTTGATTTGATAGCCTTCGCGCGGCAAGGAATTACTGTTGGCACGATTGATGGAGATGAAAAGCGTGCCGTCGTTCGGAGCTTGATTGACGCGTGTCCAGCGCACTTGCGAACGCCTCTCAACTTCTTCAATCAACATCTGCACGGCTTTGTTTTCAGAGCCGGAAAAATTTGTTGGCGCAACAACGACTGCACGCGTGAGGTCTGTTTGCGCGTATGCTGACAACAATGAACTCAAGCAAAAAAAGACAAACAAGAAACTGAGTCGCATCTGAATTAGCTCCAATTTTGAGATGGTGAAATAGGACTTTACCGCAAAGGTTCAAAGAGGCAAAGGAACAAAGCGATTAGAATTATAAATTCTCTTTGCCCCTTTGTTCCCTTGCCCCTTTGCGTTTTTTTCTGAATTTATTTCAGCGGAATGCTGCGTTCTTCCTGACGAATTTTATCCAGTAGAGCTTTCATCTCACGCACTTTTTCAGGTTGTGCGTCATACAAATTCTTTGCCTGCGCGGGATCAGTTTTCAAATTGTAGAGCGCACCTGCGTCAGAACAATCGTGCAGCTTACGTTCACGGCGAAACCATTCCGGTTCTTTGTTGCCGTCGCCGCAGGTTTTAGAATCCACCAACACCCAATCGCCTTGCCGCAAAGCCAAATCTCCCTGATGTTCGTGATAAACCAAAGACCCGCGTTGTGTCGCCTTATTTTTCAGCAGCGCGGGCAACTGATTGAAACTATCCGGCGCGGCTTCGGTTGGTAATTTATATCCCGTCAACGCCGCCATCGAAGCCATTAAATCAAGGTGTCCGATCAACGTGTCGTTGGTTTTCCCAGCCGGAATTTTCCCCGTCCAACGCGCAATGAACGGCACGCGATGACCACCTTCCCACGCATCTCGTTTGACGCCGCGCCAGTTTGCCATGCTCTGATGCTGCGATTTTTGGATGCGATCATACGCGCCGATTTTTACTTCCGAAGCGACTTCCGGCCCGTTGTCGCTGGTGAAAATTATCAGCGTATTTTTATCCATTCCGTTGCGCTGCAAAGCGTCCATCACCGCGCCCACGGCAACATCCGTTTGCACGACGAAATCGCCGTAGGTTCCCGCCTGACTTTTGCCCACAAATTCAGGCGCAGGCACGACCGGATAATGCGGCGAAGTCAGCGCGAAATACAAAAAGAACGGCTGCTTATTTTTGCCGCGCTCCTCCACGTAGCGCACGGCGCGTTCAGTAATCGCAGGCAAAATCTTCACCGGTTCCCAATCTTTCATCATCGGCCCTTTGCGATTGATGTCAGGATTATTCGGCGGAATTGTTTCGGTCGGAATGCCAAGCGTGCGGTCATTTTCGATGAAGACGTATGGCGGAAAATTCGGGATGTCCACGCCATAAAAATAATCGAAGCCGTGCGCGATTGGCCCATTGGCTAAGGGCTTCGTGAAGTCCACATTGCTGAGTCCATTCGGCGTAATCGCCGCGACCTTGCCATCCGTCGTAGCCCAATCCCAACCCAGATGCCATTTCCCCATCATCGCCGTCGCGTAGCCCTGTGTTTTCAGCATCGCAGGCAATGTCAATCTTCCTTTCTCAATCAACGGCAATCCAAGCGGAGGCAATACGCCCGCCTTCAGCCGCGACCGCCACGGATACCGCCCCGTCAACAACGAATACCGCGTCGGCGTACACACCGACGAAGGCGAATGCGCGTCCGTGAATTTAATGCCCTGCCGTGCGAGCTTGTCTAAATTTGGAGTCGGAATTTTTGAGTTTGGATTGAAGCTCTGCACATCTCCATAGCCCAAATCATCGGCGAGAATGATGATGATGTTTGGACGTTGCGGTTGTGCTTGCACGACAGTGAAAATCGTCAGTAATGAAACCAACACCAGCAGGCAGTTTCGTAAATTCATGGGCTATCCTTTGAGATTATTTTGGAAACAAGACCGATCATTTAGTCGTGTAGTCGTGGTTACGGAACAGCGATTGTAAATTAACTGGCGATAGATGTGAATAATTCTTCTGAGGGCGAGTCAAACAAATTAGATTGGCACATTGATAAGCGTTTGGCTGCCATTTCGCAGTAATCACTATTGCAATCAATTCCAATGAAATGGCGATTCATTCGTTTGGCAACTAATAAGGTTGTGCCGCTGCCACAAAAAGGGTCAAGGACTACACTCCCTGAAACTGATCCAGCCAGCAGGCACGTTTCAACTAAAGTTTCGGGAAAGACAGCAAAATGCGCATCGGGGAACTTGGAAAGAGGAATAGACCAAACTGTCCGCTTATTTCTTCCCAACGGATGAAAAGCCTGATCCCATCGCCCTTTGTGCAGGTTTGAATTTCCGCCATTTTTCCCGGCTTCCGGCGTCCCCCCGGCTTTGCCAAAATGCCCGCGCCCACCACGCATTTTGCTTTGCTCTGAAAAGGTAACGTGAGGTTCCCGGATAGCATCTGCGTTGTATAAATATTTATCTTCTTTTGAAAACATGAAGACATACTCATGGTCGGGTGTAGGTCTTGATTTTACCGAGGATGGCATGGCGTTCGGCTTATGCCAGATCACATCTGATCGCAAAATCCAACCATCTTGCATGAGTGCTAGTGCTACACGCCAAGGCATTCCCAAAAGCCTCCCATTCTCATACTTGTCGCCTAAGTTCAGCCATAATGTCCCATCATTTTTCAAGACTCGCCGACATTCACGGAAAACTTCAACAAGGCGCATGATGTAATCCTCTGGTGAATCTTCAACACCAATTTGGATTGTTGCCTGATAATCTCGTTGCTGAAAATACGGTGGACTGGTGACAATACACTGTACTTGCTCAGCAGGAAAAGTACTGAGCACTGTAGCTGCGTCACCATTGAGGATGCAGTCCTTTAAAATTTCGCTCATTGATTATCCTCCACAAACTTACGCCAGACAGGAAGTAACGACTCCAACATTCTCACCAATTCTTTTTCAACTTGCTCAAGTTGATTGGGGTTGGCTTGAATGTAAACCACATGTTCACAATTTAGACTTTGAAGATCGCCCGCCCACGACTCAGCAATAATTAATGGAATACAATTGTAACCATTATTCTGCGCAACGCTGACCGACTTGAAAATATCGCGGGTGAACAGGTTCGCATGTCCCCCACCCATTGTTTCGCGGGTCTTCACTGGGACGAGAATCTTTTTTTGCTCCGCTTCGATTTGGACATCATACGTCTCGTCGCTGATTGTAATTTGCTTGTGACCGACTTTCAGGTCAAGCCCATGCTGAAAAAATATCTCGGTCAAAATACGCCTTACAATGATTTCAAACCGCGTTCCTTTTAAAGCTCGTCGGCTCCCTTCAAGTCTTGCCAGCATTATTTCTGATACGACAGGCCAAGACCATTTTTCAGAATCAGGAAACAGTGGTCCGACAAATTCACGCAAGCGATTTAGTAAAATCGCCTTTTTCTCTTCCAGTGTACTTCCGTTAATTGAGCGCAAAATTGGTTCAAGTCGTTGAGCAGGAGCGTCGCGTAAGACCCAAGCCAGAAAATACCACTTAGCTTTGCCATTGACGTAAGGTCTCCCCACTCCGTCAAATAATGTTGCCTTCGATGGTGTTGCCAAGTATGACTCAATCACAGCTTTCGCTTTTGCGGTGTCAACTTCATGAATAAAACTGGCAACATCCTCGTATCCATGTTCCCCGATAAATAGCAAAAAGGCGTCGTAAAATGGCTTATTTTGCTCGACGATTTGTGACAGCTCTTTCAATCGAAGATTATCAACTACGAACTTTGATATTTTTTCGTCTGCCATAATTTAATTCAGGAAATCGGGATGCAACCTCACTCGCTAATCTTATCTATCGCTGAAATTTCATTGCCTAACACTTGTGCAGAATGCGTATCCCACTTGGCATCATCGCGGTGCGAAAAATCTTCGCGGTAATGGCCGCCGCGACTCTCTTCGCGCCAGAGTGCCGCTTCCGCCATCAGCTTTGCCAGCGTAGCGAAATTCTTGGTGCGTTGATTCACATTTTCCGCTAACAACGCTTCGCATTCGGTAATGGCGGATTTCAAATCGGCGGCGCGGCGGATGAGTCCGACTTTCTTCCACATCAATTCCTGCACGCGGCTTTTTGTGCGCGGATCAAGTCGCCATTTCGACAAATCAAAATCCAGTTGTTCAGGTTCGGCTTTATCCGACAACGGGAAATTATCTTCGAGCGCGGCGGCTCCGGCACGTGCGCCGAAGACTAAGCCTTCGAGCAACGAATTGCTCGCCAAACGATTTGCGCCGTGGACTCCGGTGCAGGTCACTTCGCCGGCGCCGTACAGACCCGGCAGCGTCGTGCGTCCGTGGGTGTCGCTGCGGACACCGCCCATCACGTAATGTACGGCGGGCGAAACGGGCAATTGATCCTTCGTCATATCCAAACCGTAGCGCAGACACGTCTCGAAAATTTTGGGGAAGCGGTCGCGCACAAACGTTGCTTTCAGATGCGTCAAATCAAGGTACATCCAGCGTGTGTGCGTGAGTTCCATTTCGGCGACGATAGCACGGGCTACGATGTCACGCGGGGCGAGTTCGGCGCGTTCGTCGTAGGTGATGGCAAAGGCTTTGCCATCGTGATTGCGCAGGATTGCGCCTTCGCCGCGCAGGGCTTCGCTGAGCAAAAATCTTGGTGCATCGGGCAACGCCAACGCCGTCGGATGAAATTGCACGAATTCCAAATCGCACATCATCGCACCCGCCGCATACGCCATCGCCATGCCGTCGCCTGTGGCTACGCTGGGGTTGGTGGTTTGCGAAAATAATTGACCTGCGCCGCCGGTGGCGAGGACTACGGCACGTGCCCGCATTTCGCACAGGAGGCTTTCGTTGGGATGAATGTAGCGGACGCCGACGCAACGTCCGTCTTCGACAATCAAATCAATTGTCGCCGCGTGCGCCTGCAACGTGATGTTTGGATTTTTCTTGGCGTGGGTGATGAGCGAGCGGACGATTTCGCGCCCCGTCGAATCGCCGTGCGCGTGCAGAATGCGGCGACGCGAATGCGCGGCTTCCTGCGTGAAAGAAAGTTCGCCATCTTCTTTGTCGAACTGCGCGCCCCATTCAATCAATTGCGTAATGTATTTCGGCCCTTCTTCGACGAGGATGCGCACCGCTTTTTCATCGCAGAGTCCGGCTCCGGCGACGAGCGTGTCGTCGTAGTGCAAATTAATTTCGTCGTCGTCAGAGAGCGCGACGGCGACGCCACCCTGCGCATATTCGGTGTTGGATTCGTCGAGGCGTTCTTTGGTGAGAACGATGACGTTTCCATTTTTTGCGAGTTCGGCGGCGGCTCGGAGTCCGGCGACGCCGGAGCCAATGACAATATAATCAGGAGTCATATTATTTATTTGCTTGTACCCACGCACGAAAATCACGCTTGATGGCATTAGTTCCTTTGCCTTCTACCGGAGTAAGAAATTGCGTAACTACCTGTGCGGTAAGAAAAGGAAAGCACACACTATGAGAAACCTCTTGATATTCATTTTCGGTCAAGTGGTAAAAATGAATTTCGCTGCCATCGTGCTGCCAAATTTCTGATACGCCGAGTGAAGCATAGATCGAAAATTTACTGGTGGAATCGTGATAAATATCTACTTCAATGACTAAATCAGGGGGCGGATCAATTTCAAGATTAATTTCCTTTTTGTCGGCAACACGTAAGAAATTCTGAATATAAAAACATTCATCCGCCTCAATTCCTTTCGCCTTTTGCTTACGCCGCCAAGTCATCGCACCAAAGCTGACATATTCTAAATTCAGCTCTTCCGTTAAGACATCAACCAGGCGGCTAATCAAACCTTTATACAATTCATGCATTCTCGAAGGAGACATAATTTCCAGCTTTCCGTTGTTATAACTAATTCGCGTATGACTATCATCACCCACTTCGGTTAAGAGATTTTCGTACTCATCCCAACTAACATCGCGGCAAATTAATGTGCTGCCAGCGGGGAGATTTTGAAGAAATTGAAGTTGCATGAATAGTTAGTCTCCTATTACCACATTAGATTAAGAAGTGACCTTCATATGTTTATGTAATAAATAATTCTTTTTTCTCTTTCTCGTTCCATTTACCAGATTCAAGAGGGAAACACTTCTCTTTACTTGAATTAAGGCAGTCCAAAATTGCTGAACTTTCATTCTGAATCAACTCTCTCCAGTATGAGTAATAAGTTTGTTTCAATACAAAGAGGGTGAATTTTTCTGGAGTCAAGAGTTTGTCGCAAGGAATACGAATATCATTGCTGTGCCCAATATGCAGATGAGCAACAGAATGTATTAAAGGTCTGTAGTTATCAAAATCCACATCAAATCGAATACAACTGCTTTTTAAATTTAGTTGTTGTTCAATGAGATATTGCTCATATAAATCTTGAAAAGAATCACCTATTTTTTCTTCGGCTTCTTCGTTCTCAAGAAGATCACTTTCTATTAAAAAGTCTTTATAGGTGATAAATTTTTGTGGGTTTTGAAAAAATGCATAACGTATATTAGGAAAGCCATCTTGATTAAAGTTTGGCTTAAACTGAAATTGGAAAAAAGATTGGTCGTGGAGTAGATAATCATAATCATACTTCTCTAGCGCAGTATTGTAAGCCGCAAAGTAATCGTTTTCCAGAGAATCTCTTTTGAATTCTTCAGAAACGCCTGTATCATTAATTGACTTTACCCCTTTTTGACGCAAGACTCCAATCGCTTTTAGAAGCTTTTCTACTTGATTCAAGGAAGTCTTAAAATTAACAATATTCATTTTTTTGATGGTTTATGAAATAGATGATTTTTCACTTCTTCATCAGACATACCTAGTCGCCCTAAGTCTTCTTTAATTCTCTCTAATTCATTTAATTTTTTTTGTTTTTGACCTAAATCCTGACGGATCATGTTTACCTCATCTGCACTAGGCTGTATAAAAATAAGTTTAAACTCATTTTTCATTAAATCTTTAATTTCACTGATACCAATATTGGCAAATGGGGCTATCCCTGTCAGTGTTACCCAGGCCTTACTTCTTGTGATTGCAGTAAATAATTTATTTCGCTCAGTGAGATTGTCCTTGTCACGAAATATGGCGTCAATTCCAATTACATAGATGCTCCCTGACTCATTCCCTTTAGCCTTAAAAATAGTAGAGAGTGTAACGTGACTGGCTCGTTTATATGTCTTATTATTATTTGGAGCATCTTGTAAACTGAAAGTTTTTACCCCTTTTCCCTCTAACATTCTGGAGATAATTGTAAAGTATGACCTTGCGAAACGATTATCAAGTGATATTACGCTAATATCTTCGGGGTTTAATTCTTTATCTAAGTCATCTAAAATCATATCTGTAATGTGCTGACATTCTTCATTAATATTTTTACAAGCCTTTACTCGAACAATATTACCGTATCCGTCTAAGTGTTGGTTTTTTAGCAACGGGCTATTTATTTCAGGGCGACTAATAATCATTCTGTCTCCAACCTCAGAATTTCCAGACTCGACTTCAAATCCTAAGTCTTTCCAGTGATCATTATTTTCGAGACGCTGAATTATTTTTTTCTTACTCGTGTTCTGACTATCCCCATTATAAATTCCCAAACCGAGCGCAAAAGCCGTCAATAATATTTTTCTTGGATTCCGATAACACTTATGTAAGACAATGTCTTGCAATTCATCCTCTTTTCTCGAGAAATCTATATAATATTGATCATTTTCATTTTTTCCGAATGTCTCTTTCTCATCTTGAATATCTACATTCAAGATATTCTGGAAGTCATCATACGCCCAAATAACTCGATCCATCCGAGTTATTTGCCTGCAAATTCTGTAAAAGTACTTCGGGAAATCTTGCGCCTCATCTAAGATTGCATAATCATATTGTTTCTTTAGTTTGTAGGAGTTTAATTCTTTACAAACGTAGCCGAACGGATCGTCAGGGCTATGTTGTTGCGCATCCGTAAGTTTAAGAGGAGTAATGTTATTTAAGTGGCAAGCATTTGAATAAACTCCTTCAAGCGCAAAACCGCCCACGCATGCATAATTTGAACCTTATTCCAGTTTGGATCTTGTTCTGTGTATTGCCGATAAAACCTAGTGATTAAACTCTTAATCAAATCGTGTAGATTTTTCGTATTATAAGTAAATAGTATACTTGCTGAAGGGTTTTGTAGATGAATTAAAGCGGCTTTCATGGCTAGAATAACCGTTTTTCCTGAACCTGCTAAACCCCGAATCCGTTGAGCACCGTCAATAGTGAATTGAGCCGCTCGCTTCTGCTCTATATCAAAATTATATATGTCGTTCTCAATGGTAGTTAATATTGCACCTTTTGAATTTTGCAGCTCATTTATATCTTTTAATGTTCTACTTGTTGGTTTGATTAACCCTTTTGATCCCTCAATGGTTGCTTTCAAATCCTTATAATCATCATCAGAAAGTTCCTCAACCTCATTTTTATGGATTAGCATTTCTAATTCCGTTGCTGAGCAAATTAGTTCGAAATTATTCCATTCGTTAATTGAAGGCTTACTTTCACAATTATTAAGGTAAATAGTAGGAGTAATCTCAACTTTTAGACTCCTTCTATCCTTTTGTAGCTTCGGAGCGTCTTTCAAAATTTTAGCAAAAATGAGCCGATCAATTTGGTTAAGACCTTCAGCAATAATATCTGCTTCTAAACCAACTCTTTCAGAATACTCAACGCACTTAAAAACAATCACACCATGTTTTTGACTAATAAAGAGAACATCCGACTTAATGGATTTATCACCAGTCTCGTCAAGATATATAGGAAATTCATGGTAGATAGATACTTGCCCCAAATTCATTGCCTCATCGAGACTAACGAGTAGATTTACTAATGCGTTTACACTTGGCTGATCTTTTAAGAGGGCTTCATTAATGTTCCGTTCGATCATATGGTTATGGAGTCATTTTATTTGGCAACTTCAATCCGATTAGCTGGCACGTGCGGCTAACTGTCCGCAAGCCGCTGAGATGTCTTGCCCGCGTGGTGTACGAATAAAAGTCGTGATGTTATTTTCGACGAGAATTTTTTGAAAGCTCAAAATCTGCTCCATGGGAGTCGCATTATATGGGATTTCCGGCGCGGGATTGTGCGGGATCAAATTCACCATCGCGTGCAGGCTGTAGCGGTGAATCAATTTCACCAACCGATGCGCATCTTCGTCGGTATCGTTCACGCCGTCCAGCATTACGTATTCAAACGTGACTTTCTCGCGCCGCCCGAGCGTGTAATTTTGCAACGCGGTCATCAGTTCATCCAAACCATAACGTTTATTGAGGGGAATCAATTTGGTGCGCTGTTCATCGGTTGTCCCCGAAAGCGAAACGGCTAAACGCGGTCTGATCTCTTCCTGTGCAAATTCATTAATTTTGGGAATGATGCCCGAAGTCGAAACCGTGATTCGCTTGGGATGAATGTTCAAGCCTTTTTCATCAGCAAGCAAGCGAATGGATTTCATCACTTCGTCGTAATTCAAAAAACTCTCGCCCATCCCCATGAATACGAGGTTGGTGCGATGCGGAGGTTTCTCACCTGCGCCGTACACTTCATTCAGAACCAGCACGACTTGTGAAACAATTTCTCCGGCAGTCATATTACGCTTGATGCCAAGCTGCGCGGTCATGCAAAACGTACAGCCGACGGCGCATCCAACCTGACAACTAATACAAATCGTATTGCGATTTTCTTCAGGGATAAAAACGGCTTCGACTTCTTTGCCGTCGCCGAGCTTCAGCAAATAACGGCGTGTGCCATCCATTGAATTAAAGACATTGGCAATCGTAGTTTCGGTGAATGTTGCCTGCGCACTGATTTTTTCGCGCAGCGGTTTTGAGAATTCCGTGATCTGTTCTACCTCAAGAATTCGGCGTGCGTACATTGATAAATAAAGCTGTTTGCCCCGATATGGTTTTTCGTCCAATGAGGCAGCAAATTCGATTAATTCTGCTTCAGATTTTCCAAGTAAATTTTCCACGTTTGAATTGTAACGTAGAGAAGCGAAAAGCTGTAGTAGGAGGTTTTTTTGGAGCGGGAGACGGGACTCGAACCCGCGACGTCCAGCTTGGGAAGCTGGCATTCTACCACTGAATTACTCCCGCTCATTTTCAAGCAACAAAATCTTAACAAAGATCATGCGCATAAACAATTATGCGGGCTAAGAGTCTATGACTACTCGTCCGCATAATTTCAATTCTTAAAAAACTCATTGAAAATCTTTCTTGTCATCGAAGATGACGAACAATATATCAATCATTTGTTCGTCGCCTTCAGCGATAGGAATTTATTCACTGCCTCACCTGGCGATACTCGCCAGGCTATATTGTCTGTCGCCGTTGGCGACCAAGACTGAGTTTTCAAAAAACTTCTTACATAGAGAAATCATCAAACCTTCATGATTTCGTCTTCTTTGATTTTTGTTTGCTCCGTAACTTTAGCAACGTGAGCGTCGGTGATTTTCTGGACTTCATCCAGACCGCCCTTTTCTTCGTCTTCAGAAATCAATTTATCTTTCAAGGCTTTCTTCAGCTTGTCGTTGGAGTCGCGGCGAATATTGCGGACAGCGGTTTTATGTTCCTCCGACATCTCAGCCACCATTTTCGCCATTTGCTTGCGACGTTCTTCGGTTAAAGGTGGAATCGGAACGCGAATCAACTTTCCGTCATTGCCGGGATTCAGGTTCAGCTCGGAAGAGCGGATTGCTTTTTCAATCGCTGGAATCAGCGTCGCATCAAACGGTTGAATCGTGACCAGCGCGGCTTCAGGTGCATTGAGCGTAGCGACCTGATTCAGCGGCATCTGCGAACCGTAATAATCAACCGTGATGCCGTCCAGCAAAGAAGTGGAAGCGCGTCCGGTGCGAATACTTGATAATTTGCGCCGAAAATCTTCGACGGTTTGATCCATTCTCGATTTGGTTTCGTTGGTAATTTCTTTAATCATATTGATTACCCTCTTAAAATTAGCATTTCCGGTTGAGTCTTCAGTGATGTGAACAGCGCAAACTAAAAGTTTACGCTATTTTTTTGCCGATTTTTTCTTCGGCTTATCGTCCATATCATGAACCAGAGAACCTATTTTCTCTCCTAGAACAACGCGTTTAATGTTGCCCGGTGTGTTCATATCAAACACTATAATCGGTAATTTATTATCTTTGCAAAGCGAGATGGCAGAAGCATCCATGACCGCCAGTTCATCGCGCAGAACCCGCATATAACTGAGCTCTTCGATCTTCACCGCTTTCGGGTCTTTGCGCGGATCGGCGGTATAAATCCCGCTCACGCCGGTAGCCTTCATAATCACATCGGCTTTGATTTCCAGCGCGCGCAAGGCCGCTGCGGAATCTGTCGTGAAATAGGGGTTTCCGGTTCCCGCCGCAAAAATTACGATGCGGCGTTTTTCCATGTGACGAACCGCACGACGGCGGATAAAAGGCTCGGCGACTTCACGCATTTCAATCGCCGACATGACGCGAGTGAAGCCTCCGGCTTTTTCTAAGCCATCCTGCAAAGCAAGTGCATTCATCACTGTCGCCAACATCCCCATGTAATCGCCAGAGGCACGATCCATTCCAGCCGCACTAGCTTTCAACCCACGGAAAATGTTTCCACCTCCAACGACAAGCGCGACTTCCACCCCTAGATCAAAGACTTCCATGACCTCATTAGCGACACGGGTGATGACCTTCGGGTCAATGCCAAAACCGACATCTCCCATTAAAGCTTCCCCGCTGATTTTCAAAAGAATTCGCTTGTAAGCAAGTTTGGGTTTAGACATAGGAATAGGTGTCGGGTGACAGGTGTGAGGTGTCAGGAGGGTGTCGCTGACACCTGAAACCTCACACCCGACACCTGCTTTATTGTTGAATTGCAGCAGCGACTTCGGCAGCGAAATCTTCAGAACGCTTCTCAAGACCTTCGCCCATTTTGTAGCGAGTGAAGCGGCGGATGCTGACTTTTTCCCCAGTTTCGGCAGAAACTTTCGCAGCTAATTCACCAACGGTCACAGCCTGATCCTTGACGAAAGGTTGTTCCAAAAGAACGGTCTCAGCAAAGAATTTCGCCAACCGACCTTCCACCATTTTCTCAATGATGTTGGCAGGTTTGCTGGCATTCTTCGGATCAGACATGGCTTGTCCGTGCGCGATTTCTTTTTCTTTCTCGACCTGGTCAGCCGGAACTTCATCTTTGGAAATGAAGCGTGGTTCTGAAGCACAGATGTGCATGGCGACATCTTTCACGAACGTTTGAAAAGAATCAGTCCGTGCTACGAAATCAGTTTCACAATTGACTTCAACCAACACACCGACTTTGCCACCCATGTGAATGTAGGTTCCAACCACGCCTTCAGCGGCGATACGCCCTTCACGTTTGGCGGCCTGTGCCAGACCTTTTGTGCGTAATAAGTCTACGGCTTTTGCTTCATTGCCCTCGGCTTCGACCAGAGCTTTTTTACAATCCGCCATCCCTGCATTGGTTTTATCGCGCAGAGCTTTGACCATTTGAGCTGTGATTTCCATGTATTCCTCCAAAGTGCGATTGATTTGTACGATCAATGCCAATTTATAAAAACGGCGTAGCCAATGTCTCGCACGGGCTACGCCATTTGAATCTTGTACAAGTTTCTTACTAGACGGCGCTCGTATCGGGCGTTTCCGGTGCTGCTGCGGCGGTTTCTTCAACCGGAGCAGTTTCAACCACTGGTGCAGCTGTTTCAGTAACTACTTCAACCGGAGCTGGAGCGGTTTCGACCACCGGAGCTGTAACAACAACCGGAGTTTCGACCACCACTGGAGTCTCGACAACTTCAGCAGGTGCGGCTTCAGCAACCGGAGTTGCAACCACTGGTGCGCCTTCGACTCTGGGAGTCCGTGGCCCGCCTGATCTGCTGCGAGGACGATCTCCGCCGCCGCGATCATTACCGCCGCCAGCAGCACGAGGACGCCGTTCACCGCGATCCCCACGCCCACGTTCGCCGCCTCTTTCACCGCGCTGTTGTCCACGATCTCCGCGTGCGACTTCAGTAATTCCCGAAGCGGCACGTATAGCAGCCTGTTCTTCTTCATTCGCCTGCGCGACAGCTTGTCCTTCGAGCACCGCATCAGCGATTCTCGCGGCAAATAATCGAACCGCACGCAGTGCGTCATCATTGCCGGGAATAATTTGCGTAATTCCTTCCGGGCTGCAATTGGTATCAACTACCGCCACGACAGGGATATTCAAACGATTCGCTTCTTTAACTGCAATTTCTTCTTTGTTGGTGTCAATGATGAAAATAGCATCGGGTAAACGACGCATATCTTTGATACCTGACAAGTTACGCTCTAACGCTAAACGCTCGCGTTCAATTTCCAGACGCTCTTTCTTACCGTACGCTTCGATGCGCCCGTCAGCCTGCATCGCTTCGATGTCCTTGTAACGCTTGATGGATTTTTGAATGGTTTGGAAATTCGTCAACAAACCACCGAGCCAACGCTGATTGATATAGTACTGATTGCAGCGCATCGCTTCTTCTTTGATCGCGTCCTGCGCTTGTCGTTTGGTTCCCACGAACAGAAAAATTTTGTCGCTGCCTTCGCTGGCGCGATCTGTCACATATTTCAGCGCTTCCTTAAACATGCGCTGCGTTTTTTGCAAATCAATAATGTAAATGCCGTTACGTTCGCCGAAGATATATTCTTTCATCTTCGGATTCCAACGTCGTACCTGATGCCCGAAGTGAACTCCAGCTTCGAGCAATTCTTTCATGGTTACAGTAGCCAATTTGAATCTCCTTAATGGTTTTTGTACTCACCACTTTCGCGCCGCTAAAGCAGCAACCAAAAGAAAGTAATGATGGATTGATTGCAGAATTCGGATTGTAGACTGCGGAAGGAAAACTCAATCCGCAATCCACAATCGAAAAGCCGCAATAGAACTATCGTTTCGAGAACTGGAAGCGTTTGCGCGCACCCTTTTGACCGTATTTCTTACGCTCTTTCATGCGTGGATCACGAGTTAAAAGCCCTGCCCGTTTAAGCTTCTTGCGCAATTCGCTGTTAAATTCCAACAAAGCACGAGCGATACCGTGTCGGACGGCTCCGGCTTGACCCGAAACTCCACCGCCATCAACATTTACCAACACATCGAACTTCGCCATGGTGTCGGTTAATTGCAATGGCTGGCGAATGATCATGCGTAACGTTTCGTTAGGAAAATACGTTTCGATCTCTCGCTTGTTGACTTTGATGTCGCCTTTGCCGGGACGCAGGTAAACCCGCGCGGTTGCGCTTTTACGTCGTCCGGTTCCGTAATACTGAATATCTGCCACGTTTGCTCCTTAGAATGCATCGAGCGAAGAAATTCGACGCGATGCTAACTGACACTACTACTACGATGCTATGCGCTAATCGCTTCAGGTTGCTGTGCTCCGTGCGGATGCTCAGCTCCGGCGTAAAGCTTTAATTTGCTAATCATCTGACGACCCATTTTGGTCTTCGGCAACATTCCTTTAATCGCGCTCTCAAGCACACGTTCAGGATGTCTCGCCAACTGATCTTTCGCACCAATGGAACGAATTCCGCCAGGATAACCCGTGTGATGATAATAAATTTTGGCGTTTAATTTGTTGCCCGTAAAAACCACTTTCGAGGCATTAATAATCACGACGTGATCACCCGTATCAAGAAAGGTAGTGTAGGTAGGCTTGTTCTTGCCCATTAAAATATTAGCAACTTTAGAGGCCAAGCGACCAACCGTCGCGCCGGACGCGTCAATGATGTACCATTTTCGGCTGTTTTCTAATCCCTTGCCGCTGGGAAAGTAAGTGGACATAATATCGGAATCTCCATGAAAATCGTCAAAAAAACAAGCGGTAAGAATAGTTATTTACCGCTTCAGTGTCAAGGCTGACTTTCTGTTCTTCGTTTTTTCCTGTTTTTCGGGTTTATTTTATCCGGTAAATTGAGGCATACTTGGCATTTACTTGAGAACGCTAAGCTCAAATTATTCTGGAAATTTCAATTCGTGACTCTTCGTCCCAAAAAACTCAATCCGAAAATTACTCGTCAATTGCTCAAAGGAGCTTCGCCGTTCAATTCAATTGGCGAAAAACTGCGTTGGCTCACGGAGCAGTTCATTGGAAAGCCCTACGTCATCTGGCCGCTGATTGGTTCGCCGGATATTCCCGAACAATTCACTGCTACCTATGATGCCTTCGACTGTGTGACGTATCTCGAAACCTGTCTGGCACTGGCATGGGCGAAAAATGTTGATGAAGTTGATGATTTATTGCGCAAAATTCGTTACCGCAATGGCAACGTCAAATGGGAAGATCGGCTGCACTACACCACCGATTGGAACAAATACCACATCAAGCGTGGCGTCTTCCAAGACATCACGCTTGGCAAAGATACGCTCATCCGTACCAAAGAACTTAATTTCTTAAAATGCTTCAAGCCGCGCACGATAACTTTTCGTTATTTCCCGAAACAAAAGCTCAACAAGGTTAGCCGACAATTCCGCGACGGCGATTTGATTTATTTCGCTTCGACGCGCAAAGGTCTGGACACCTTTCACGTTGGATTTTTGTTTTGGGTCAACGATAAGCTGGTGATGCGGCATTCCGCCAAAAGTAAAGGCGGAGTCGTGGAGCAGGAACTGGCAGAATTTGTAAAAATGAATACAATGCCCGGATTCATCGTGGCGAGACCGAAAGAATCCCGTTCCTAATGCCGATCATTGAACTTACTACAATTATCAACGCTCCTATCGAAAGATGTTTTGATCTTTCGCGCAATCTTGATCTGCACATGACTTCCACCTCTCACACCGGAGAAAAAGCTGTTGCCGGCATCACGCACGGACTAATAAATTTCGGCGAAGAAGTGACCTGGAAAGCGAAACATTTTGGCGTCTGGCAACATCTGACTTCACGCATCACGGCGTATGATCGTCCACGCCATTTTCGAGATTCGATGGTGCGCGGAGCCTTCAAGCGCATTGAGCACGATCATTATTTTGAAACACAAGGCGAAGCAACAAAGATGATTGATGTCTTCGATTTCAATGCTCCGCTAGGGTTTCTGGGTAAAATAGCCGAGTTAGTTTTATTAACAAAATATCTGCGACAGTTGCTTGAAGAGCGAAATACCTGCATCAAAAATGCAGCCGAATCGGACGAATGGAAATACTTTCTCCCCAACAAAAATTTATGAGTACAATTGCAATTACCAATTCTTCGCATCCAAAAATTCAATCCGTTGAAATTCCTGCCAGCATCGCGGGCGCAACTTTGAATGATTTATTACAAGTCGTATCCGCTGATTTTTTTCTCGTTACATTAACAGGCAGCAAAATTGATCTGGGCGCACGAACTTTAGAACGCCTGGTACAAATCGCCGAGGACACACGCGCCGGATTTGTCTACGCTGATTTTCGTGAGAGCAATGAAAAAGGTGAAATCACCGATCATCCTTTGATGGATTATCAGCTTGGGTCGATTCGGGACAATTTTGATTTCGGCTCCGTGATTTTGCTTTCGCGTGAAGCCATCAATCACGCTATCGCTACGCACGGCGCAATTTCCGATGATTTAAAGTTCGGAGCGTTCTACGATTTACGGTTGAAGATTTCGATTGATTCAAACATCCTGCGCGTCCCCGAACCCTTGTATACGCGCTCCGTACTTGATGCGCGGGCGAGCGGCGAAAAGATTTTTGATTATGTTGACCCGCGCAACCGTGACTTCCAAATTGAGATGGAAACGATTGCGACCGCGCACCTCAAACGTATCAACGCCTACCTCGAACCAAGCTTCAAAACAGTTACCGCCAGCAACGCCGAATTCCCCTTCAAGGCTTCCGTCATCATTCCGGTTCGCAACCGTGAGAAGACAATTACAGATGCGGTCAACAGTGTGCTTTCGCAAAAAACCGACTTCGCTTTCAATGTCATTATTGTAGACAATCATTCGACGGACGGCACGACCGAAATACTGAAAACATTGGCGGCGGACTCTCGCGTCGTGCATTTGATCCCGGAGCGAACTGATTACGGCATCGGCGGATGCTGGAACGAAGGCGTGTATTCAAAGCATTGCGGACGCTACGCCGTGCAGTTGGATTCCGACGATATTTACACGAACGAAACCACGCTCGCCAAAATGGTTGCCGCGTTTGAAGACGGAAAATATGCGATGGTGATTGGTTCTTATACGACCGTAGATTTTGAATTGCAGGAACTTCCACCGGGCTTGATTGACCATAAAGAATGGACGCGCGACAACGGACGCAACAACGCGCTCCGCATCAATGGACTCGGTGCGCCACGCGCTTTTGATGTTTCCATTTTGCGTGGGATTGGATTACCAAATGTGAGCTACGGCGAAGATTACGCGCTGGCTCTGCGCATCAGCCGCGAATACGACATCGGCAGAATTTACGAATCTATTTATTACGCCCGACGCTGGAGCGGAAATTCTGACAGCGCCTTGCCTCTGGTCACAATGAACCGCTACGATACATACAAAGACCGTATTCGCACGTGGGAAATTCAGGCACGGAAATTGAAAAATAGTTAAGCTGCGGTTGTGAATAATTATGAGTAAGCGAAATTTAGCTTATCAAAATACTGTAACAGACATCGCTTATTTAAAAGCTGAGCGACAGGCTTTTGAAAAAAGTGAATTAGTTAACGGCGTAGTTGTCGCGATGGCTGGAGCCAGTGAGAATCATCAATTGCTGGTCTCGAATCTTTCCACGGAAATTCTCATCAGCGTAAAAAAAACTTCCTGTCGAGCGTTCACTTCAGACACTCGAATCAAAGCGCAAAAGGGTAGCTATTATTATCCTGATATTGTCGTCACTTGTGGTGAGCGTGAGTATGAAGATGAAAAAAGAGACGTGTTGCTCAATCCCAAAATAATCGTTGAAGTCTTATCGGAAACCACTAAATTGAAAGACCGGAATGAAAAATTCGATTCCTACACTTCAATGCCAAGCGTCACAGACTATGTACTCATCGAACAAAACATTATGCGCGTCGAGCATTTTTCCAGAGCCAGGAACAAAGAATGGAAAGTGAAAATACTCACGCAAACTGATGATTTACTAAAATTCCCCTCAATTAATTGTGAAATTTCACTTGAAGAAATTTACTACGAAATAAATCTTTCTAAATAACCTTTTCGCTATCTATGAATTGGAATTCGCGCATCATTTCAGAGCAGGAATTATCTGCGTATGCTAACTCTCCGTTGCAAATTTTTTCATCGCGTGTCGAAGCTGTTATTAAACAGCAACTCGAAACCTGGCCGATGCTGCGCAGTGCCACGGAAACGCTGAATCAGGCAGAATATAAAGAATTTTCCGTCAAAGGATCGAAGGTGCTAACGCAATTCAATCCGGCGCGCATTGTTAGCACTGCCGCAAAAGTGGATGCCGCTTCGATCAAAGCCAGACCTTGTTTTTTGTGCGCTGAAAATTTGCCTGCCGAAGAAAAAGGGATTCCGTTTGGCGAGAGCTACGTCATTCTGTGCAACCCGTTTCCAGTCCTGAAAAACCATTTGGTCATTTCAGAAAAGAGTCACACGCCACAATCAATTCTGACCCGTTTTGAAGATTTTCTTGAATTAACGGAAGCGGTCGGAGATGAATATTTTACGCTTTATAACGGTGCTTCGTGCGGAGCCTCCGCCCCCGATCATCATCACTTTCAGGCTTGCAGTCGTGAGGGTGTTCCGCTCTTTGATGAGGTTGAAAATCATCCTCGAAACTACAGCCAAAAAAGCGACTCATTTTCGTCATTCACATTAAAAGATTATCGCCTCAACATCCTGATTGTGCGCGGAAAAAACAAAGCGGAATTAACGCAATGGTTTGATGAAACAATCAAATTTTTACAGGATAAAATCGGCACTGATGCTGAACCAATGCTTAATCTCGTCGCTACTTCCGAGGCACACGGATTTACAGTTTATCTTTTTCCACGCGCCAAACATCGTCCCGCGTGTTATTTTGCTGAAGGCGAAAAGCAATTGACGGTCAGCCCCGCCGGAATTGATTTAACGGGAATTTTAGTCGTTCCAAACCCCGAACATTACGCCCGAATTTCGGCGCAGAACATTGAAGAAATTTACGCCGAAATCACCTTGCCCCTGTAATCGTTTGTCATGAAAAATACTGCTATTTTATTAATTGACTGTCCCGATCAAAAGGGACTGGTTGCGGCTGTCGCAGAATTCCTTTTTCGCCACAACGCGAACATTTTGCACGCCGATCAGCATCAGGATAATGAACAGGGATTGTTCCTGATGCGCATTGAATGGGACATGGATGGTTGCGACGTTTCCGCCGAAGAATTCCGCCGCCAATTTTCGCGCATCGCCGATCAATTTCAAATGCGCTGGCGACTTGAACTGGCTGCGCTTCGTCCCAGAATTGCGATCTACGTTTCGCACTACGATCACTGCATCGTAGATTTATTGTACCGTCAGCAAAGCGGAGAATTAGCCTGCGACATCCCGCTCATCATCAGCAATCACGACACCGCAGAGCGCATTGCAGAATTCTATAAAACTCCATTTCACTTGTTCACGGTGACGAAAGAAAATAAGGCAGAAATCGAGCAACAACAGCTAAAATTGCTGCGCGATAATTCGATAGATTTAATTGTGCTGGCGCGGTACATGCAAATCTTATCACCTGAATTCGTCGCCCAATATCCGCAACGCATTATCAACGTTCATCATTCTTTTCTGCCCGCATTTATGGGAGCCAAGCCATATCATCGCGCTTATGAACGCGGCGTAAAATTAATCGGCGCCACCAGCCATTACGTGACTTCAGAGCTGGATGAAGGCCCGATTATCGAACAAGATGTCATCCGTGTTTCGCATCGTGACCAGCTTGATGATTTAATTCAAAAAGGACGCGACCTGGAAAAAATTGTCCTGTCACGCGCCGTTCGTTGGCACAGCGAACATCGGATTTTGTTGTATAACAAGAAGACTGTGATTTTTGATTAATCCGGCTTTGGTACGCCAGCATCTTGCTGGCAATACCTGCGAACAGCCAGCAAGATGCTGGCGTACCAAATATGAGTACTGAAGTCTACCCGCAACCAAATATCGTCATTGAAAAAGAAGAGGAACTCAAAGACCTCGGCTTCGGCGCAGTCGTTGCCAAAGAAAGCCGTCAACGCCTGCTTAACCGCGATGGCAGCTTCAACGTCAAACGGACAGGATTACCTTTCTGGTCATCGCTCAGCCCGTACCATGCCTTGCTCACGATGACATGGGGCAAGTTTCTGGTTTTGATTACAATCCTCTTCGTCTTGCTGAATGCTGCTTTCGGCTTAGCCTATTTAGCCTGCGGAGCAAGTGCGTTAGCAGGTGCAGCGGAGCAAGGCTACAGTTCTTTTTGGCGTGCGTTTTTTTTCAGCGTTCACACGTTTGCTACGATTGGGTACGGCAATATCAGCCCTATCGGAATGCCTGCCAACATTATCGTCGTCATCGAATCGTTAGCCGGATTATTAGCGACTGCCTTAATCACCGGATTGATTTTCGCCCGTTTTTCGCGCCCTTCGGCAAAAATTGTTTTCAGCGAAAAGGCTGTCATTGCGCCTTATAAAAATAATACCGGACTGATGTTTCGGATCACGAACGCACGGAAAAATCAGTTGATTGACCTGACGACCAAAGTCAATTTATCGGTTCATTCCACCGAAACCGGCCCAACCAATCGTCGCTTTCATCGCCTGACTTTGGAGCGCGATCACGTAGATTTTTTCCCGCTGTCGTGGACGATTGTGCATCCGATTAATGAAAACAGTCCGCTGTGGGGTTATACAAATGAACGATTAATTCGAGAAGATGCCGAAGTCGTAATTTTGCTGACTGGAATAGATGAAACCGTTTCGCAGATTGTGCATACACGGTCATCGTACAAAGCCAACGAAATCATTTGGGATGCGAAATTCAGTAATATTTACGAGCCAATTCGAGACGGTGAGCCGGTGACAATTGACGTTGGGAAAATTCACGATATTGAGACCGTACGATAAACTTTCAGTTTAATGGAGTAGGTAATTTTGAAGAAAATCGAACAAGAACCCGTCATCGCCGTTGGATTAATGAACCTTCCTGCTGGCAATTTGAGCTTTGAGTTACACGGTGAATTTGTTACAGCTAACAACATCGCACTTCCTGCCGGAAAATATCAAACAACTGTTTCCGGTCAGATAATTCAATTCAGCAACGGATCATTTTTCTCTTCTGAAGTTACCTTATCGCCCACAGATTCTAACGCTTCCTTCACGATTCACGATGTAGTCATCGGCATCGACTTTCATTGGGAGCGCAAGGAAAATCAATCCTTTCAAGGCGCACTCAAACTAAAAATTGACGCACAGGGAAATTTACAAATCATCAATCTGGTTCCGCTGGAAAGCTACGTGACCAGCGTAATTTCGTCTGAGATGAGCGCGACGGCGCACATCGAATTGCTCAAAGCACATTCCATCATTTCGCGCGGCTGGTTACTCGCACAAATCAAACCGTGGCGCATCGAACGACAAACCGATTTGAGCAACGGCGCGATTTTCGCCAATGAAGACGGGGATCAGGAGCTGATTCGCTGGTACGCCAAAGAAGCCCACACCGAATTTGATGTCTGCGCTGACGATCATTGCCAACGCTATCAAGGCATCACGAAAGCCACCGAGCCGCGCGTTTTTGAGACGATAAAATCCACCCGTGGGAACGTCCTGACGTATGAAGAAACTATTTGTGATGCCAGATTTTCCAAGTGCTGCGGGGGGATGGTTGAAGCCTATGATGCGGTTTGGGACAATACAAAATTACCTTACTTAACCGTCTTTTATGACGAAGAAAAATTCCCTGCCGAATACGATTTACCACTCACCAATGAAATGAATGCAACGAAGTGGATTTTGAATTCTCCGCCTGCGTTTTGTAATACGCAGGACAAAGAAGTACTCGCCAAAATCCTGCCGGGCTTCGATCAGGAAACGACAGATTTTTATCGCTGGAAAGTGACGTTGACGCAGGAAGAAATTCAAGCGTTATTACTCAAAAAATTAGGCCTAGATTTCGGAGCAATTCTAAAACTAGAACCCGTTCTTCGCGCCGAATCTGGACGTTTAATCAAGTTGCGTATCGTCGGAGAAAAATCTTCTTTACTTGTCGGCAAAGAATTAGAAATCCGCCGCGCCCTTTCGCCCTCGCATTTATACAGCTCCGCCTTTATCATTGAAGCTGATTCGTCACCGATTCCAAAATTTTTCACGTTACACGGCGCAGGATGGGGACACGGCGTAGGGCTTTGCCAGATCGGCGCGGCGTTGATGGCAGAGCAAAACTACGATTTTCAAAAAATTCTTACGCATTATTATCCGGGTGCGGGCTTGCATCTGCTCTACGATTAATCATGAAATCTTCACGCGTTGGATTATTACTATTTTTATTGGCATTTCCCTGCTTCAGCCAATCGCGTCTGCCTGATTTCGATCCTTCGTTAGATTTTTCCAAGCGTTCAGAATTCACGTTCGCCCGTATGATTTATACGTCGTACGGCTGGCGCGAAAGCTGGACGACGGATTATCCAAAAGCCGATCATCAATTCATCGCCGGATTGCACGGATGGGTGAAGAGCATGCTCAGTATCAACCAGCAACCAATTTCAGTCTCGGTTCACGATCCCAAAATTTACGAAACTCCATTTTTGTATTGCGTTGAACCGGGTCAAATGGAAATGAACGAACAGGACGCCGCCGCGCTCCGCGAGTATTTGCTGCGCGGTGGATTTTTGCTGATGGATGATTTCTGGGGCGAACGCGAATGGCAAAATGTTCAGGCTCAATTAGTCAAAGTTTTCCCCGACCTCCCTATCAAAGAAATTCCGCTGACGCATTCGATTTTTCATTGCTATTACGACATTGACGAAGTGATTCAGGTTCCAAATGTCGGCAACTGGATTGGTCGCCATCAAACCTCCGAGAGGGACGGAATCGTTCCGCACTTTGATGGCATCTCGGACAAGGACGGAAGATTATTAGTGCTGATTGCACGTAACAGCGATAATGGCGATGCCTGGGAATGGATTGATGAACCGCGCTATTCTTTGAAATATGGTTTGGCGGCGTATCGCTTGGGGATGAATGCAATTGTTTATTCGATGACACATTAATATGAAATCAATGCGTTGGATACTTCCATTAATTATTCTTCTGGCTGCGACAGTTCCCGGTCACAGCCAACGTCTTTCCCGACTCCCTGAATATCTTCCTGACGAAGCTCCCAACAAATATCACGAATTCACTTTTGCGCGTATGCAGTATAGCGGCGGATTTTACGGGCGACGCGGTCGTGGTGGCGGTGGAGGCGGCGGATCCTGGGCAACGGATTATCCAAAAGGTGATTATCAATTTATCGCCGGATTACGCGGCTGGGCGAAAAGCCTGTTGGCGCTCAACAATGAACCCATCGCGCTTTTGCTGCACGATCCCAATATTTACAACCATCCGTTTATCTATTGTGTCGAACCTGGACAGATGGAGCTGTCGGACGAAGACGCCATCGCGCTCCGAGAATATTTGCTGCGCGGAGGGTTTTTAATCATGGATGATTTTTGGGGCGAGTACGAATGGCAAACCGTTCAGACGCAATTAAGTAAAGTTTTTCCTGATAATCCAATTAAAGAACTGTCACTCGATCATTCAGTTTTTCATTGCTATTACGACATCAACGAAGTCGTTCAGGTTCCTCAATCGAATAACTGGATCAACTACCACCAGACTTCTGAAAAAGGCGGCGTAGTTCCGCACTACGAAGGCATCTCTGATAAGGACGGACGATTAATGGTGTTCATCGCCCGCAATACCGATAATGGAGACGCGTGGGAATGGATTGACGATCCGAGATATTCTTTGAAATATGGCTTGGCGGCGTATCGTTTGGGGATGAATGTGATTGTTTATTCGATGACACATTAAGATGTACGATAGGCGTCCCGCCTGTCAAAAAAACAATAAGGGCTTGGCAGTCCTCACAATCTGCCAAGCCCTTATTGTTTTCCGATGCGATCCTCACACTAGCTTTCAGGTTAACTCACACAAAAACTGAAACTCACTTCAAATCGCTTTTCTTAACTCACTTGCTTTTACAAACGCCGACCCGGAAAAAAGGTTCCCGAAGTTTTTGAAAAAACTGGGAACCTGCTGGGAGCGCCTGCATCCTGTAGGCGAAACCTTGGCGAGCGAATACCCTGCGATGAAAAGTAATCCTTGCGTGAGGCTCGCCCGCAGGATGCGGGCGTTCCCAGTGTGGGCATTCCCAGTTCTTGACGCTCGCAGTCCTGCAACCTATCATCCTCAAGCAATTATTTTACCCAGAGGAATTTTTTAATGACAGCTTCACGAATCGAAGTCTTCAGAAAAATGTTGGAATCCGATCCAAACAACACCGCCGTACGGTTTGGACTCGCAACGGAATTAATCAAAGCCGAACAATTTGCCGACGCCGCTGCCGAGCTGCAAATTTATTTGTCGCAAGCTGACGATCAGGGCAATGCGTACGGCAAACTCGCGCAGGCTCTGGAACGGATTGGCAAAACCGAAGAAGCGCGTGCGGCATATCAAGAAGGCATCGCCACCGCCAATCGTCACGGACATCCGGGAATGGCACAGGAATTTCAAATGGCACTGGAAGAGATAGAAAGTCTGTAGAGTCTTTTGAGTCCTTAGAGTCTATAGAGTTCGCTTCGCGTAGTGTGTAGCGACTCTAAAGACTCCACAGACTTTAGAGACTCAATAGACTCTCCCTCTTCTGATAATGTATACTTCAGTCTCTTTCGTTCCCTGCCCCTTTACTCACCGCTTTTGATGTCACCGGAAATGGCTATGTGGAGATATTTTACTCGTAAGAATTTCATCATTGCGGCGTTGAGCCTCATCTTACTACTGTCGTTTCTATTTTTGGCGGGAGTTGTCTGGGTAAAATCCGGTCGCTTCGATCAATGGGTCGCCACGCAGCTCACGACGCAATTAGCCGAATTCGGAATCCGTACGGAAATCGGTTCGATTAAACCATCATTGCGCGATCTCAGCCTCGAACTCGAAAACGTCAAGCTGTATCCTGACAAAGAAAAAGAACCGTTCGCTACATTTGAAAAGCTGAACGGAACTGTCAAATTCAGTGATTTATTCAAGCTCGGAAAACCCACCGAAGTCAGTTTGCAAAATCTGAAAATTGACGGTTTAAAATTCTGGTACAAACTGGACGAAAACGGGGTCTCGAATTTATCCAAACTAAAATTCGACAAGAAAAATAATGAGCCGGATAAAATTGAGTTCGACTACGCTGCCGCCAATGTTGAATTGCATCGCGCTGAAATTTATTACATTGACCAAGTCCGAAAATTCGATGGCACGGCGCACAATCTGGAATTAAAAATCACACCTGACCGCGACAAATTTTTCCGGCTGATTTCTAATGCAGAAAATTGTTCGTTCACGATTGATGATAAAGAAACGAACGATGTCGGATTCAAACTGAACGCGTTAGCCAATGAACACGGGGCGAAAGTTGAATCCTTGCAATTCGCTTCGCCGCTACTCTTCGCAGACATGCAAGGCGAAATGAAGGATTGGCAGAAGCTGGATTACAATCTCAAAGCCACAGCCGAGATCAAAGTCACCGAACTCACCCGCGTCTTTTTGCCAAGCTCCCGCGTCAATGGCACGGCTAAATTTGAAGGCACCGTCACCGGACAAGGCATCGAATATCAAGCCAATGGAAAATTGCTGAGCAATTCGCTAGTGGCGCGTGACATCCGCGTCGAAGGCATTAATCTAAAATTTAATGGCAACGGCAAAGGTGCAGATTTTCAGGCGACGGAAGAAGTGCTTTTTCAAAAACTTGACGCGGCAGGATTTAAAATTAACCGCGCCGTAGCGTCAGGAAAAATTGCTGGCAACGGCAACGACTACACCTGGCTGATGAATTTCAAAGCGGCAGATTTGGCAGGTGCAGACATCAAAGCTTCGGGCATCAGTTTCAGCAATGCCAAAATAAATTTTCGCGGCGATGATCTCAGCAAATTTAAAGCGACAGGGAAAGCTCGCATCGAACATCTGATTACGGCGGATGTTAACGTCGGAAACATCACCGGAGACGTGACCGCCACGCGCAACGAAATTATTGTTCCCAATTTCAACGGTTCGGTCTTCGGAGGCAATGCCAATGGCAGTGCGCGCATCAGGCTCGACAACAAAAGTACTTCTGAAATTACGGCGAATTTAACGGCATTGAATTTAGATCAAGCTTCGGCAGTGAGCGCAGGCAAACGGTTGCCACTGCGCGGGACAGCCGACGGCAAAGTGAACGTCGCGTGGCGCGGCTTCGATTTTAAATCCGCCGAAGGAACTGCCAATCTAAAATTCAAAGGCACCACGACAGGCAGCGATGACGGGCTGAATCCAATCGCCGGCTTGCCGATTAATGGCGAACTCAATGCGGTAGCCTCCAATCGCCGCATCAGAATTAACGATACCAAAATCAGTACCGGGGCAACCGATTTGATCGTCAGCGGAGATATTGGATGGGATCAAACCGGAGCCTTGGATGTGGCGTTGAATTCAAACAATGCTGCCGAATTGCAAGCTCTCGCCCTCGACATTATCAAAAAAGTTGACAGCGAATTAGGGAACAAAATCGCGGACGAAAAAGTTCAGTTGACGAATCAGCTCAGCTTCAACGGCAAAGTCACGGGATCACTTCGCAATCCAGCAGTGAATGGAAGTTTCAATTTAAGCGGCGTCAATTACGACGACGAACCGCTGGGTTCAATCACCGGAAGCCTGACGTACGCCGGAGACCTCATCAAAGTTGACGGCGGACGATTATTGCAAGCGGGCGGCGGCAATGCTGAATTCGCGGTGAACTATCCGATGAATGTGCCAAACGGTTTGACGATCAAAACAACCTTGCATGATTTGTCAGTCGGACAGCTTAAAAATACGTTCATTCCGCTGCCTGTCAGCATCGAAGGCAAAGCCAACGGCTACGCGGAAATCTCCGGCTTACCCGAAGCGATGAGCGGCAATGCCGAAGTCAAAATTTCCAATGCGGTGTACGGCACAAAAGCCTTTGATGAAGTCAGCAGCAAGCTGACCATGAGCGGCAAAAATGTCGAGCTGACAAATTTGAAGTTACGCGCAGGCGACAGCGCACTCACGGGTGATGCGACGATTAACACCGAAACGAAAGGCTACCGTGCGAAGCTGCGCGGAGAAGGCATTGATCTCAACGAATGGATTAATGTGGCGCGTGAGGAGAAAGAAGCGAAAGTGCCAATCACCGGGCGCGTCAATATTGAAATTGATGCGGAAGCCGCTAAAACCTCTTTCGAGCAGAACAAAGAAAATATGCAGGGTTATTTCTTTGATCGTCTGGAAGCCGTCGCCACGGGCAGCAACATCACCTACCGCGATGAAAAAATTGGCAAAGCTCGTCTTGTGATGAAGGGCAACAATAACGTCGCAGCTCTGGATTTAGAGGCCGAAGCCTTCGAGCAAACCTATACTGGCAAAGGAAATATTGATTTCAATCAAAAAAATGCTCCGGTCAATCTGGCAGTAAATTTCAACGAAGTCGAGCTGACGAAATTTCTTGAGGTCGCTTCTTCCGATGATTTGAATGCGAGCGGAAAAGCTTCGGGACAATTTCGTATCGCGGGATTTTTGTTCAGTGAAACTGACCCGATCCGCATCGAAACAGAATTTTCCAAACTTGGATTCATTGTCGGTGATTACAATTTAGCTGCGCAAACCCCTTTCATATTGAAAGCAAATACAAGTCAGGTTGATCTCGGAACCATCAAACTTTCCGGTACGAATACCAACGTTGTCGTCAGCGGCGCAATCGCGCTGGGCGAAGGCGGCAAGAGCAATTTATCCATTAACGGCGATGTCAATTTGAAGCTGCTGCAAACCTTCGTCAAAGATGTCTTCGCTGACGGCATCGTCAAAATTCAAGGCGTCGCCGCCGGAAATTTCAAGCAACCGCGCTTCAGTGGAACTGCGACTTTAATTGACGGTTCGTTGCGGGTTCCGGGCTTTGCGTTAGGCTTGGCGCGTGCCAAAGGAAGATTGTTATTCACGGCAGATCAGGCGCAACTGGCTTCGTTTGAAGCCGACACGGGAGGCGGAAAAATTCGCGCTACGGGCGGTGTCGCGTTCGTTGGATTTAAGCCGAATCGTTGGCGATTTCAGATTAAGCCCGAAGGCGTCCGCTATGATTATCCGCGCGATACGCGCACGACTTTCGACGGCGATTTGGAGCTGCAAGGAACACGCGAATTTCAATTAATTAGCGGATTGGTCAATGTTCGCCGCACCGAATATTTAGCCGATGTAGATTTGTTCGAGTTCATCGAACGAATGACCGGACAATTTGCCAACACCACCATCAGCGCGGTCTCGACGGAGGAAAGCATTTTCCCGCCCACGCAAATGGACATCCGCGTCGCGGCGAATGAAACGTTGACGCTTCGCAATAAGCTGCTTGATGCAACTGGAAGTACGGTTTTACGTATTAAAGGGCCGCTGGACGATCCTTCGGTCGGCGGACGCATCACCGTCACACGCGGCGTCATTGATAACGTTTTCAATCAACGCTTCCGCATTAATAACAGCGGCACGATTGAATTTTCCGGCGTAGATAAACGAGGCGGACAGATCAATCTTGAAGCTGAAGCCGACATCAAAAATTATCGCGTCATTGCGAACGTCACCGGAGCTTTGGCGCAGCCACGCGTCAAATTCCGCTCTGAACCATCCTTGCCCGAAGCCGATGTAATTAATCTAATCACAACCGGAAATTTGCGTGATGAATTTGCTACGAATGGTTCTTCCAGCTCGCAGGCACTGGCGAAAACTTCGCTCAACACTGCCGCTTCCTTGATTGCGCAACGTGCTTCGCGTTCGGTAGAATCCAACGTTACCAGCCGATTATTTGGCTTGAATCGTTTTTCGGTTGACCCGTTGTTGACTGGACGCGGAACGGATCCGACGGCGCGGGTGACGATTGGACGACGCATCACCAAAGATTTGTCTATCACCTATTCGGCCAGTCTGACTTCGAGCCAGGAACAAATTATCCTGATTGAATATCAGGTCAGCGATAAATTAACGTTAGTCGCCAACCGTTCACTGGATGGCAGCATCGGTTTTGATGTGAGGTTACGGAAGAGATTTTAGGAGAAGCGAAATTAATTTTAGACGCCATTTTATGAACCACGGAGAGCACGGAGGACACGGAGAAATGCACAACAATCTTACTCAGATTGTCTGTTCGTCTTACTCCGACAATTCATGTTCATTGCAAAAAAACTCCGTGCACTCCGTGTTCTCCGTGGTTCTATGCTCAATTCTCTTATTCCTCTTTTCCCTGCTCCCTGCCTTCTCCCAGTCTCTCGAAAACATCGTCGGCAAGCCCATCGCCGAAGTGAAATTGGTTTACGAAGGAGCTGCTGCTGCACTTCCCACAAATGATCTACGCGGATTTTTGCGCGTCCGCGAAGGCTCTAATTATTCCGCCGTTGAAGCCCGCCGTTCGCTGCTGGCACTGTTCGATTCCGGTCGTGTCGCCAACGTTCGCATCGAAGCGATATTAAATCCGGCGGGAAATGTGATCGTGACTTTTCTAGTCACGCCACAACAACGAATCGGCGAAATTAATTTCACCGGATTAGTTCCTGAAATCACGCTCGAAGAAATGCGTGCGAAGCTTCCTGATTTAGATCGCGGTCTGAAATTTTCTGAAGTGAATCTGAATCGTGGAGCCGATTTTATTGTCGAATTGTTGCGTGATCGCGGATATTATCAGGCTGCTGTCGAACCAAAAACTACGCTCGATAAAAACGGAACCGTCGTAGATATTGACTACGCCATCACCGCTGGAACCGCCGCAAAAATTACTGCCATCAACTTTATCGGCAAAAATAAATTGCCCGAAGCCACGTTACGTCTGGTGCTAAAAAGTAAAATCGGAGCAAATTTCGTCCGGGCGACCCTGAATGCCGACATCCAACATTTGTTGCAAATGCATCTGTCAAAAAATTATTTTGCGGCTTCAGTCGGCCCGGCTGACATCAATTACGACAGTAATAAAAATTCAGTTGTGCTGAATCTCTTAGTCATTTCCGGCCCTGTTTGTGAAGTCAAATCAGAAGGCATTGCGATTTCAGAAAAGCAGCTTCGGCAACTGCTTCCGCTGATGCGGGAAGGTGGAATTGACGATGCTTCGCTGGACGACAGTGCCCGTCGAATTCGTGATTATTTACAGGAACAAGGATATTTTTTTGCCGAAGTAAATCCGCCCGCGATGCCTGATTTAACCGCAGACCGCGCTGTCATCAGCTTCGAGGTTGTACCGAATCAACGGTATCGCGTCACCGAAATCAGAATCGAAGGCACAGTGCATCTGAACTATCTGGAAATTGCGCCGAGCCTGCAAACACGAACCGCCGCTTTTTTTCCGATCCCGCTTTTTTCAGCCAGTTATATTCGCGGCATCACCAGTGAACAATCATTGAAAAGAGATTCTGATGTCATCCTGACGCAACTCCGCGATCAGGGTTATCGCCGGGCGCGAATGCGTGCCGTCAATCGCGCCGTCAGCGAGGATAACGACCAGCTCAAAATTATTTTCAAAGTTGATGAAGGACCGCTTTCTCACGTTGGTGATGTAGCCTTCAAAGGCAACGCGCTTTACACAACTGATTTTCTGCGCGAAAAAATTACCCTGAAAGCCGGAGATAATTATTCCATCAGCCGCATCAAAATCGAAGCGAATAAAGTGCTGCAACATTATTACGATCAGGGCTACGCTTCGGCTTCCGTACTGGCACGTGCGTCCGAAATGAATGACAACAAAGTGCGCGTCATTTACGAAATTTCCGAAGGCCCGAAAGTTTATATTCGCAATATTCAGATCACACAGGAAGGCGCACGTAAACGCACGATTGGCGGACGCATCGAAAACTACCTTCATTTCAAGGAAGGTGAGCTGCTCAAAAATGATGACCTCCTGCGCAGCGAACAGGAACTTTATGGCGCGGGTGCATTTCGCAGCGTTCAGATTCGCACTGAACAGCTCGGCGAAGAAGGCGCGACCGGAGAAGTCCAACGCAATGTTTATGTCGACGTTCTGGAAGGAAAATCGCGCTCGTTTGTTTACGGCGGCGGCTACCAATCCGATGAAGGGCCGCGTGGAATTTTTGAAATTTCCGATCCGAATTTGTTTGGCAGATTAACTACGGGAAGCATCCGCCTTCGCGCCAGTCCACGAAATTTACTGGGACAGCTTTCGTATACCGATCCGCGTCCGTTTAATTTCTCGACGCCGTTGCTGGCTTCACTCCTGGTGCAGGAACAAAAACGTGTCGCATTTGATTCGACGCGTTGGACGGCACTGCTCCAAGTCGAAAAGCAGATTAACCCGAAATCTATTTTGCTGTTCCGGTACAATTTCGATGATGTCAGCGTCCGCGAATCTTCGCTGCAACCGCGCAACGAAAAAGAACGATTGCTCGCCGAACAACAACGTCTCAACATTGACCGGCGTGATCGTCCGATTCGCCTATCGCGGCTTTCGACTTCGTACGCCTTTGATGGACGTGATAATCCCTTCGATTCCACAACCGGAAGGTATCACACGGCAGACGTGACCGTAGCGTTGCGTGCCTTCGGAGGCAATGGACAATTTGCGCGTGTCTTCACCGAAAATCAATTTTATTATCGCGTCCCGAAACTGAAGACGCCGACGATTTTCGCGGCTGATTTTCGCTTTGGACTGGCGGCGAATCTGGGACAACCGATAGATAAAATTCTGCCGCCGACCTCAGTGCGTGTCCCGATTGATTTGAAGCTGATTCCATTGACGGAAAGATTTTTCTCAGGTGGTTCATCAACGTTGCGCGGCTATAATTTTGAACTGGCAGGCCCGCGTCAATGTACTGTTGCGGCAGTCGTAGACGGTACGCCAACACCTGAAAAATTAATTGGGTTGGATTGCAGCCTCGTCCCTGTGAACGTGATTTCAAAGACTACCGATCAAGTCGTCGGAGGAAATGCGCTGATGATTTTCAACGCTGAAATCCGGCAGCCCCTGTATCGGCAAATTAGTTTGGTAGGGTTTTATGACGGCGGCAATATTTTCCGAACTTTCGGAGAAATGAAGCCCGGAAACTTTTCACACAGCATCGGCGTCGGAATTCGGATCAAAACTCCGCTCGGCCCGTTGCGTTTTGATATGGGATATTTAGCGAGCGATCCATTCGCCGGAACGAGCCTGACACCGCAGCAAAATCCCACCTATCGTGCGCCGCGTATAAGATTTCATTTGAGTTTCGGACAGGCATTTTAAGAAAGGGAGCAGAGAAAAAAGGGATTAGGGTTTCTGCGCTTTTGCCCTGATCCCTTTTCGCTACTCCCTTTCTTCACTTCTTCATCACTTCCAAATTTTCCAACCACGCACGGCTGTCATTCGGATTAAAAACATAAGAAGCTTTGACTTCGTCTCCGGCGGCTAATTGATCGAAATGCTCATCATCTTTGACGGTGAAAACCATCGTCATCGCATCCATTCTGCCTTCGATTTTTTCGTGATTGATTTTGACCTTCTTTTTGTCTTTGTCCGTAATTTCGACGACTTTTCCTTTGAAGGGAAACCGCTCCACTTTCATTTCTGATGAAGCAGTGGGAGCTACATCTTTATTGGCTGGCGATTGACATGCAGCTCCGATTACGGCAAGAAAAATCACAATTACTAATTTCATTCTAAACATTCATCCGCTCCATTTTCCAAGCACTGGGAGCGCAAGCATCTTGCTTGCTGCGGTTGCCAGCGAAGCGAGGCAAACGCACAACCGTGGCGAGCAAGCACACTAAAGATCAAGGGAATCCTCGCCACGCAAGCGCGAGCGGCGTTGCACGCGCTCGCGCAGCAAGCAAGATGCTTGCGCTCCCAACCACTACAGCATCAATTTTACTTTGATCCCCTTCAAAGGATCGCCGTTTCCATCCACCAGCCGCAGACAGCCCTGCCAGTTATTTTCCTGATTGACGACCTTGAAAACAATCGTATTCACGCCTTTGTTCAGCGTAAAAGGTTTCGACGTATCCTGATCGGCTTCGAGCGTTCGTGTATCTTCAAAGGCAATGAGCTGCGCGCCGTTCACATAAAGTTTTGCCTGATCGTTGCTGCCAAGTTTCGCTTTGACATCCTTCATTTCGGCATCGGCGACAATATAAGTCACGGCATAGCCGACAACTTGTTCGCCTCTTCCACCCGCGACATACTTCAGAAAATCAATGAAAAAATCTGCCGTTTGATGCGCTTTCCATTTCATCTTCGCAGTGCCAATCGTAGCTTCATCGCCTTCCTTCGGCTGAAGCGTGGCTTCGTCTTTGATTTGTTTTTTATTCAATTCCGC
>JAYVZE010000232.1:0-41705 GCA_043783625.1 Blastocatellia bacterium
TTTATCGCTCACAAAGATACGCCCTTACTGCGTGCGGGCTTCTACATTTGCATTTTAACCGTCTGCTTCGCGGGTAACAACAGCTTCACCGCCGACCCGCGCCGCGATTTTGGTTAAGACCAGTACTACAACGACAGCAATAATCGTTGCGGTAATGGCATAAACATACATTCCGGCAAGGCTGTCATCGTCTCCGAAAATCTTTTTGATGGTGGCTTTAATAGCCTCATTCCAAGCCAGAGCCGCGACTAAACCAAGCGCGCCGGAAGCTAAGGCAATTAATGATTGTAAAATCATTTGAGCGAACTTTTTGGGCATAAAGAACTCTCCTTTTGAGTAGTAGTTTTAAGGTGTCCAACTGTGTGATTCGTACGACGAAGGTAAATCTGCGACCAATTTTTGATAGTCCTCAAATGTATCAATATCCTGAAGGATAGAATCTGACTCCATGGAAACTTCCTGAATTTCACTCCGGTGATTGTTCAGTAATGCTTTGAATCCATCAGGATTATCATCCGAAAGCTTCATAATTTCCGCTTCGTATTCGCGGCTGATAATAATCGGATGACCGTGCTTGCCTTGAAAGGTCGGGACAGAAATCTTTTTATCGAAATCTCCAAAACTAATGACAAGCGGATTAATTACTTCCGGCCCGACCATTGGTTGATCTACCAGGCAAAGCATAACTCCATCGGAGCGCGGACTGATTAAAGGAAATCCAGCCTGAATAGAGCTGATCATTCCCCGGCGAAAATCTTCGTTGATGGCGAATTGTACTCCGGCTCCGGCTAAACGCGAACGGACTTCAGCTTGACGATGACCAAGAACAACAATGATTTCATCAACACGTGAACGCTTGAGATTGTCAATGCACTGGCTAATAATAGAACGTGTCCCCCACTTCATCAGTGGTTTGAAATCGCCGTTCATTCGGCTGGATTCGCCGGCTGCAAGTAAGATTGCGGAAATCATAAAACACCTATTCTTTGGGATCCTGCGAGGTCATTAAATCTGCCAGTCCACTAAATGGATTATTGAAGCCGGAATTTTTGGCGGCAGTTCTGGCGATTTTTGGAGCCGATGCTTCAGCCGGAATTGAAACATCTGGATCAGAATTTATTTCTGGTTCAGCCGACGGTAAAGTGCGACGCCGATAAATCGGACGCTCAAACATCGGCGTAATCCTCGTCCAATCACCGGCATTGTGCGGCTCAGCAATGAGGCGTTGCATCGCTTCGACTTTGGAATCCAGATCATCAAGATAGGAAAGCAAAAATGCTTCGGGCGTAGATGGTAGCTTGGGTGAACCGTATTCAAGCTTGCCGTGATGAGACAGCAGCATGTGTAATAAATGTCGCCGTAAATCTTCAGGGAATTCCGGGATCAGCCGAATTTGTTCAGAAACAAAAATTGTTTCCATCGCTAAATGTCCCAGCATTTGACCGTCGTTGGTGTAATTCGTTCCGCGTTCGTAACTCAGCTCATCAATTTTTCCAAAGTCATGCAAAACCGCTCCGGCTTGCAATAAATCCAGATCAATTCCTTCGTAGTGCGTTCCAACTTTGCGGGCGAGTTTGACTAAAGAAAGTGAATGTTCCAGCAATCCACCGAGAAATGGATGGTGCATGGTTTTTGCCGCCGGCGCACGTTTGAACTTCGTAACAGTTTCTTCGCTGGCAAAAATATTTTCGAGCAATTTTTTGAGAAATTTATTTTCAAATCCCTGAATGATATTCAGCAGCTCAGCAAACATTTCGTCTACGTTAAATTTGGAAGCTGCAAAGAAATCAGCTAATTCGTATTCATTTTCGTTGCAGGCGCGAATTTTGTGGACGGTCAACTGCGGACGGTTACGATGAAGAATAACCTGACCTCTGACAAAAACAATGTCGTCAACTTCAAAGGTTTCAGCAGCTTCTTCAAAGTTGTCCCACCAGTGTCCAGCGATTTCTCCGGTGCGATCAGCGAAGTTTAAGGTCAGATACTGACCGCCTGCTTTCTTGTTGCGGAACTCTTTAGCCTTAACCAAAAAATAGGTACTGATAGTTTCGTTGATTTGAAATTGATTAATGAAAAGTTTCATGAATAAGTCTTTTGCTGGTGAACAAAACCCCAAAAACAAAAGATTGTAAGACAGTTAATGAACCTGTCAACTGAATAACAACATAAATCCATCGTCAGCTAAGTTTTTGGCACGTCAGCATCGGCTGGCAAGAGATGACCGGATAAGTTCCACCTGTAGCAAATGGCAGCCGGATATTGTCGTACCAAAAAACTCCATCAGTGCAACGATTTGGAAGTCGCTTTGATGGAATTTTTTCCAGCCGTACTACTGCTAGTTTTTAGCAGTTTCTTTAGCTTTAGGAGCTACTTTATCCTGTCTTTCCTTCTCTTTCTTTTCGCGCTTTAGACGCTTATTACGCTCCTTGTCGGATTCTTCACTGAAAGGAGTTCGCTTAATACTGGCAGAAGTCGTTTTAAGACCGGGCACTTGATATTTAGGATCAATTTCGATGAAGGCATCTTCGCGCAAATGCGCTAAATATTCCTTCACCGCATCTTCACCTTTTTCCATGACTAAACGCTGTGTGACAGCACCCTTCACTTCGTCAGTCTCAAAAGGTTTGACGACGGGTTCTTTGCGGGCACCAACAATAAAAATAGCAAAACCGCCCTCAACAATGATGGGGTCAGTGACTTTACCGATTTCCAGTTTTTCGACTGCACCGCGAATTTCGTTGGATAATTGCGGCATCGGAACCCATCCGATATAACCGGATTTGCGGACAATTTCTGATGGGTCTTCAGATTTGCTCAGCACAAAAGCTTTAAAATCTCCACCACCTTGAATTTGTGTAGCAATCTCTTTGGCTTTCGTTAACGCTTGTTGCTGAAGCAATGGATTGGAGGGTTTGCGAATAAACAAGCGGCTTAGTTCAACTTCGCCGGGAGTCGAAAACCAATCTTTATGCTTCTCGTAAAATTCTTTTTTGGCTCCTTCCGTTAGCTTTCGATAAAGGTCGCCGTAGACTTCACGGTTGAGCACTGCATCAGCCATAAAACGACTTCTCATTAAGCGCTTTTGTTCGTTGATGTCAATGCCGACTTCACGCATTTTTTGCTCAAGCTCATCAAGACTGGTGAGATTATTTTCTTTCATGAGGCGAACGAATTGTTCGTTGACCTGTCCTTCAACTTCGACAGAAATTTCTTTGGCACGCTGCGTTAGTAGTTGCTGATCTATGAGGCTGTCAATAATTGAAGGCTTGATTTCAGTAACTTTCTTTTCCAGCTCAGTTACTTCCATTCCACGTTGGCGCATCTCGGCAATGAAATCTTCCAACTGGCGGTCAAACGCCGACCGGAGTATGACTTCGGTATTAACGCGGGCGATGACTTCATCAAGTACTTTGACATCACCTTCCTGCGCGAAAATGCTGGCAGATGCAAAAATGAAAAAAGAAATTAAGAGGAACGCTTTGACTGACTTCATAAAAATACTCCTTAAAAGTAACGCACGGCGACCAGTAAATCATTCCGGGAAAGAGGGAAACTCGGCGTTATTTATATTTTCCAGTGTAGGCAAAACCAAGCTTGTCGGTGTAGACCTTAATTTTTGCACTGGCGACGGCTTGATCTAAATACTTATCAATGATGGATTGATTCTTGTAGCGAATAAAATCCTCTTCAACTTGTTTCCGAATTTTCTCAAAAGGTTGCGCTTCATCTTTTCTCACCATTTGAAAAATGTGGTATCCGAAAGTGGAATGGTAAACCGTACTGATACCGCCGACCTTGAGCGGCATCGCGGCGTCTTCTAATTCACGCGGTAATTCTCCCTGATGCTTGCAATACATTTTCCCTTTGTAGGGCGACTTGGAATGCTCATTCGCAACGGTGGCAAAATCAGCGGGTTTATCAAGAACCTGCTTACGGAGCTGTTCCGCTTCCTGTGCATTATCAACTTTAATTTCACGAATGCAGAAGCTCGGCGATTGCGGATAACGCCTGGGATTATCCTTGAAATATTTCTCAATTTCTTCGGGTGAAGCCGAAACGTTTTTGAGAATCTCAGTTTTATAAAACTTCCAGGTTACAATATCTTTGGTGATTTCAGCCGCTCGTTCGGTTCCGGCCAGAATTGATTGAGAGGATGCGCTTCCCTCAACGTTGGATTGTGAATGCTGATCAGAGACTTCATGCCGGATTTCTTCTTCGGTGGCTTGAATACCTTTTTCATCAGCAATTTGAACAATCAATTCACGGCGCAGATAATCGTCCAACCGGACGCTTTGCAAAACATCACTATCAGATTGACTGGGCTGTTCCAAGCCGGAAAGACTGGATTTCAAAAAGCGGTCGAACCCGGCTTTGTATTGCGGAGTGCGATTAATCTCTGCGACAACAGGCGTTTTTTCATCAATTGCACGAAGTGAATTGTTGCGACCATTGCTCGCAGTGGATTTGCATCCGTCCAGCAAACCAAAGCTCAGCAGTAAAGCGAGTGCGAAAAACTTATACGGCATAAATTGCAAAAGCATTAAGGGATAGCAAAAATCTATTAAGGAGGGATTGTACGACGTGCTGAGTTAAGCTCGCAAGTGAACGCGAAGAATGCGGAACTGCGTCGCCTTAATTCGCTTGCCGTTCAGGGCGCACTAGTGGCACAGTTTCTTCTTCAGTGACACTATAATTACCCGCAAAATTATGAGGGATTTCACTCGTGATGTGCGGACTATTGAGCGTTGGCGGAGGAACAGAAGTAGAAGCCGGTGCCGGCATTTGAGCGGCTATTAACTTCTCAATGTCAGGTGCAAATGAACCCGCTATCAAATGCCCGACACCTTGCGCAATTGGTACTAATCCTAAAACCCACAGCATCTGAATAACAGGGATGGCTCCAGGCAGCTCTGGTTGATTTATTTTGGTGAGAATTATTTTTTCAAGTCCTTGTAAAAATCCAGAGTTGGCTGCTGAGTTAAGCAAATAATACCAAACCCCTGAAAGAGCGCCGCCACTTAATATTTTGAGAATGGCTTGTTGAAAATGATACTGCCGTGAAGTTTTATACCAGTAATTTCTTTTGGATTCGAGGAAGTTCTTAATCTCAGGTGGAGAAGGTATCGCTGCCTTTGTTTCAGTCACGACATCTTTTACGGTATTGGCCAGATGACGATTCTTGTCACGAAACTGTCTGCGTTGCTCGCGCCAGTTCACTTTATGATTCTTCTTAATCTCTTCGTGTGCCTGCTCAAAACCTGTGCGCAAACTGGTGCCAAGTTCTTTGAGATCACCTTTTAATTTCTCGAAATCAACTGGATTCCGCTTCCCGTCCATGGCGTCTAAAATGACACCAAGATTGGTTCCGCATTGACGACAGAAACGCTGACTTTCAGTAGCCGGGCTTGAGCATTTAGGACAGTACATGTCACGATCCTTGGAAAGTTATAGCAGACTTATTTTTTTACCCAGGTTTGCGATAAGGCCGCTGCTCTACCATCGCAAGTATCTTCAATTTTTTCAAAACCTAGAGAGTTTTCTTGCACTTTCCATTTGTATTTCCCCGTTCCTTCACAAGCAGCTTGCCCTTCTTTATCAGTTAAAGAGATGACGTTTTCTGTAATCACATAATTCCCTTTGACCACTACTTCACCATTCATGTTCACGGAATGAGTGCCATCTGCATTGAAGATAATTGAGAATTCACCACTGCTGTATGTACCTGTAGGAAATTTGGTTTGTGCGAATACGAAGACGCTGCCAAAAACACAGAATAGAGATAATCCGAGAACGAAGGAACGACGATTCGAAAATGGCTTAATCATAAACTCCCCTTATTGTGATGCAGGTAAAAGGTTTTGCTAATGCAGTAATTTCAAAGCAATCAGGAAATTTTACGAAGAGCGAATCTATAAAGTTCACATTACTTTTTCCTGGATTTCAGATAACGAACCTGCACAACAGTTTTAATATTTCCACGTACGTTGAAATCGCCTTCGAGGTGAAATTCCAGCGGATCACAAGCTTTGACGAAATCATCGCGGAATTGATTGACGACGTGTTCATGAAAGATTTTTACGTCGCGGAAGGAATTGATATAAAGCTTCAACGATTTCAATTCGATGCACCGTTTATTCGGGACGTACATGATGTGCAACGTAGCAAAATCAGGGAATTCTGAGAACGGACAAATCGCCGTGAACTCTTCTGAGGTGAAATTGATCTCAATTCGTTTGCCGGGATATTCGTATTCAAACGTGTCGAGCGGATACAAATTCATCTCCTCTTTTGGAGTCGAACGAATTGCCAATTTTGTGGCAGGAGTGATTTCCTTGATCGGTGGAAGTTTTGATTTTTTTTCTTTGCTCATAAGTTCAACCAGATACCAGCAGGATGCTGGCGTGCCAATTAATTTTGCAATTCCTGCACAATGTCTTCCGCGATTTTGCGGGCTTCATCAATACTTTCAGGAGCCAATGAAATCGCAGCTACAACCGCGTGTCCGCCGCCACCGTAGCGTTCACAAATCTTCGCCAGATCATGTGTACGCGGACGTGGAGCCCATGGATTTGAACCAACCGAAATCTTGGAACGGAAAGGCGACAAACTGACGCCGACGCAATACGTCGCTGCGGGTTGTAAATAATATGGAATGAATTTGCTGTAGCCCTCCATGTTCCCGTACGCGCTGATGTCAAAATTGACGACCGGACCGCGCAGTCGAGCTTCTTTTTTGATAATTTCGATGGCTTGTAAGTGACGTTCGTAAAGCGGCGCAATGCGATCCTGAACATAGCTTGAATCTGCGACTTCGCACATCGAACGATTTTGTAAATCGTTGATAATGCGATTCGCCAAAGCCTGATCGCGGTCGCATTCAATCACCAAAGCTAACTTGAAAGCAGGCGCAGTCATCTCGACAGGTTCAGCCGCGTTTTTATAAGCTGCTGCGTCAATAATATTTGCCCATTCAATCAATTCACGCATCGGAGTCGGATCAAAGCCAAATTTTTCCGCTGCCGTATCGGCAATAAATTTCGTGCAGGATTTGTAATCCGCATCGAGAAATTTTTTGCCGCCGGAGTAGGCACGAAAATGTGCTTCGTCTTCTGTGGTCAGAAAAGCACTTTTGTGATGATCGAACCACCAGGTTAATTTTTCTGATGCGCTGTACTTAAAATCTACGATAGCATTTTCGTCGCCATCGAAAGCGTCTTCGTCGAACAACGCTCCGGCGCGGTGCATCATGGGTTGATAAGCGAACTCCCAGTCAGGGTTCACTTTTTCCCGATAAAAGCGGCTAAAAACAGCAGCCGAAGAAACGCCGTCAAAACAATTTCCGTGATAACAAATCTTGATTTTCATGTCTCGTGGTATTCGTTCAGATGATCGGAAGGTATGGTTTAGAGTAAGCAATTCAGGGTGATGATGCAAGAAAAAACACGCAGATGCTTTTACAGAGAAACCGGAAAGGTTGAAACTTATGATACTATCCAACACATTACAGAGGTTTTGACTATGCCTGAATGGGAAGACGATTACGAAGGTTCAGTAATTTCAGAAACTGAAGAGAAGGTGACAAAACCGCCTCTTTACAAGGTCTTACTCCATAATGATGACTTCACTTCGATGGAGTTTGTTGTTTTCATTCTGCAAAATATTTTTTTGCATACTCCTGAAGACGCTGAACGAATTATGTGGAATGTTCATCGTCAAGGCGTGGGAATTGCTGGTGTCTACACCTATGAGGTGGCCGAATCCAAAGTCTCAAAAGTTGAATCCTTAGCCAAAGAATACGAATATCCATTACTCGTCACCATCGAAGAAGAATAAGAATTCTCTAACTTAATAAGAATCTTCAAAATACTTTAAAATCAATAGCTTTCAGTCATTGTGATTGAGCTAGTTTTTGTAGGACAGTAAAATTTACTGTTTTGCAGTAGATTACTTGACGAAAAAACTTTGTGAAATTATAGTACAAGCTAGGGTGAAGGCTTGCAGTTTTGGTTGGGTGGCTGATAAGCTTGTGCGCCTCAGTGAAGATAGTAATATTTTATCACTGAAGGCAAGTAAATTTAAGGATTGGTAATTCATTCACACCTGAAGCTTATCAAGTTACGCAGAGTCCAAAAAAACAGCTTGATCGGGCTTGAAAATGTAGCAATCGCAGAAAGCCTTGAGTTTTACCCTCAACTCAAAAGTAGGGCTATGGATTGAACCGGGTAAATAATTTATGAAAGCAGAAAAACTTGCTTTTCCAAAATGGATCAACAATGCAATCAGGCTGGGATTGGTCGGCGCGGCTTTGACAGCCGGGACCATAGTTGCCATTGGTAAATATCTGACTTTGCCAGGAACTCTGGATGTCGGGTATCAACCGACGCAGCCAGTTCCTTATAGTCATAAACTGCACGCCGGAGAAATGGGGATGGATTGCAGGTTCTGTCATTCAACGGTAGATAAAGCTGATTTTGCTGCTGTGCCTCCTGCGCAAACCTGTATGGTTTGCCATACAGCGGTTAAAAAAGACAGCGACAAGTTGGCTCCAATTCGTCAGGCCTTCAGCGATGCGAGTAAGCCTGTTGAGTGGATAAAAATCCATAAACTGCCAGACTTCGTTTATTTCTCACACAAAGTACACGTCACTGGCGGAATTAGTTGTGTAAGTTGCCACGGACGAATTGATCAGATGGAAGTCGTGCAGCAACAAAAACCACTGGGGATGGCCTGGTGCCTTGAATGTCATAGAAACCCTGAAAACCACCTTCGCGACAAAGAATTTGTCACTAAACTTGACTGGACACCACCTGCTGGAACTACGCAGCAGGAAATTGGTATGAAGATCAAGAACGATAATAAGATTCATCCACCAGTAGAGAATTGCGCAGGATGTCACCGATGAAACCTGTAGAACAAAAAACAGAAAAAATGTATTGGCGCAGCCTTGACCAATTGCAGGACACTTCAGAGTTCCGCCAATTCGTCGAACGTGAATTTCCCGAAGGTGCTTCGGAAATGACCAGCGAGGTTGACCGTCGCAAATTTTTACTTTTGATGGCGGCTGGAATTGGTATGGCGGGCTTAACTGCTTGCCGTCGCCCGATTGAAAAAATTATTCCCGCTGCTGGTAAGCTCACTGAGCAGCTTGTCCCGGGAAGTGTCCAGCATTACGCGACGATTTTCAATTTTGGCGGACAGGCGCAAGGCTTGCTCGTGAAATCGAATGACGGACGCCCAACCAAAATCGAAGGCAATCCGAATCATCCTGCCAGCTTAGGTGCGACCAGTGGATTTGCGCAGGCTTCAATTCTTGATCTTTATGATCCTGACCGTTCGAAATACGTCAGAGGCGGTAAAGAAAGCAAAGAAAATAAAAGCTGGGATGATTTTATTAAAACTGCTGGCCCGTTAATGACTGAATTGAAGTCCGCTCAAGGAGCCGGATTACGGTTTTTAGCGGAATCCAATTCGTCGCCTTCTCAGCGTGAATTACGCGATCACATTGCTAAAACTTTCCCACAAGCAAAGTGGATTACTTACGACGCAGTTTCGCATGAAAATGCTTTGGCCGGCGCGAATCTTGCCTTTGGGCAACCAGCGCACGTGCATTACGCTTTTGATAAAGCGGATGTAGTTTTAGCACTGGATTCAGATTTTCTGGGCTGCGATGTTGGCAGCACACTCAACGTCAAAAACTTCTCGAAGAAGCGTCGTGCTTCTGGAACAGATGTTGAGGCTGTGGAGCATGGTGGGCATGGCGCAGCAGTAGCTCATGGTGAAAAAACGGCAGAACATAAAGCTGAAGCCAAGCCGGCAGAGCACAATGCAGAAGCCACTAAAGCTGCGGCAGGGCATAGTTCAGACATTAATAATAAGATGAATCGCCTCTACGCCGTCGAAAGTAATTTCACAGTGACAGGTGCTATGGCCGATCATCGCTTGCGTTTGCAGAGCCATAAAATCGGTGGATTCCTGGCAGCATTGGCGCAAAAACTCGGCGTGACAGTCGCGGGGTTAGATAAGCATAAAAATGCAATTAGCGGCTACGAACTTGCCTCAAAATGGGTTGATGTTCTAGCGAAAGATTTAACCGCCAATAAAGGCAAAGCGGTCATTGTAGTTGGGAATCGTCAACCGGCTCACGTCCATGCTTTGGCGCATTTAATCAATGCTTCGTTGGCGGGTGAAGTCGTTAAATACACGCGCGGCTTTGAAGAAAAATTCGAATCCGGTGCCGCTTCCTTGAAAGCATTAAGCTCGGAAATGGAAGCTGGAACTGTTGCGGCTCTGGTGATTCTTGGCGGGAATCCAGTTTATAACGCTCCGGCAGACTTGAAATTCCGTGAAGCTCTCAAAAAAGTAAAAACAACGATTCATCTTGGGTTATACGAGGACGAGACGGCAATTGAATGTGAATGGCATGTCAATGAAGCGCACTATCTGGAAAGTTGGGGTGATGGTCGCTCATATGATGGAACTGCCAGTATTCAGCAACCATTAGTTGCACCGCTTCATAATGGCAAGAGTGCCATTGAGGTTTTGGCGGCAATTTCAGGCTATCCGCAAACAAGTGGCTACGAAATCGTAAAAACTGTGTGGGCTAAATCTGCCAGCGGCAAAGCGTGGGATAAAGTTGTTCACGATGGCGTTCAAGCAGGAAGCGGGTTTGCGGAAGCGAAACTGGCAGCGAATGCCGGAGCAATCGGTAGTGCGTTCGAGGCGGCTCCAATCGCCACTGGTGAGATCGAATTAAATTTCGTGACAGATGCGAGTATGTACGATGGTCGCTTTGCAAATAACGGCTGGATGCAGGAAGTTCCTGACCCGATGACGAAGTTAGTCTGGGACAATGCTGCATTGATGAGTAAAGACACTGCCGAAAAACTTCGGGTAAAGAACGAAGATGTTATCAAGCTCACACTTGACGGGCGTGAATTAAACTTACCGGTTTGGATTATGCCCGGACACGCGAAGGATTCAATATCTGTTGCACTTGGGTATGGTCGTACTAAAGCTGGTCGCATCGGCAATAATGTTGGTGGTAATGCTTACCTGCTGCGCAATTCTGGTGCTATGGATTTTGCGACCGGGGTCAAGGTTTCAAATACCAGTGATACCTATAAACTGGCGGCAACAAACGATCATTGGAGCATGGAAGGGCGCGAACTTGTACGGGAAGCGACCCTGGAAGATTTTGTCAAAACTCCAGCTATCATCAAAGAAAAGGTACACGAATTAGAATTGATCAATATTTACCCGAATCCCCAAAATTACTCAGCAGGTAATCAATGGGGAATGGCGATTGATCTGAACACTTGTGTCGGATGTAACGCTTGCGTGTTGGCTTGTCAGTCTGAAAACAATATTCCGATTGTCGGTAAGGAGCAGGTTCTCAAGGGACGTGAAATGCACTGGATTCGGATGGATCGTTATTTTACAAATGTTCCCAAAACTGAATTTGCAGTTGGTGGTGCCAAGCCCTGGGTTTTCAATGAAGACTATATGCAGGCAGTGCAGCAACCCATGACTTGCCAGCAATGTGAAAACGCACCTTGCGAGGAAGTGTGTCCGGTTGCGGCAACGGTTCACAACGAAGAAGGCTTGAATACGATGGCTTACAATCGTTGTGTTGGAACGCGATATTGCTCTAATAACTGTCCGTTCAAAGTGCGGCGGTTTAATTACCTGAACTTCCACAAAGACATCACTGATACTGAAAAAATGGGACAGAATCCAGATGTTACCGTGCGTATGCGCGGCGTCATGGAAAAATGCACCTACTGCGTCCAGCGCATTCAGACCGTGAAAATCCAAGCCAAAGTCGAAGGACATCGCCCGATTAAAGATGGTGAAATCACTCCGGCTTGTGCTCAGGTTTGTCCGGCTGATTCGATCATCTTCGGAAATATCAACGATCCAGAGAGCCGTGTCGCTAAGCTTAAAAAGCAAGCGCGGGATTATCAATTGTTGACGGAATTAAACGTCAAGCCGCGCACGTCGTATCTGGCGAGGTTCCGCAACCCGAATAAAGAATTAGTAGAAGCCTAAAAGAATTAGAGTATTTGCTGTTGAGGCAGGTACCAGAAGCCAAAAACTTCTGATTAAAATCAACGGAGCTGCAAGCATGCAAGCAGTAGCGAACGATTTAAAAGTTCCAGAAAAGAATCCTTTAGCGAAGCCACTTCTCATTGAGGGGTCGCAAACCTACGCTACTTTGACTGAACAGGTCAGTAGTGTGGTAGAAGGAAAAACACCACGCAATTGGTATATCGGTTTTGCGATTGCCTTTGGCGGAACCCTGATGATGTTTTCGATGTTGGCCTATCTGGTACTGACCGGAGTCGGAGTCTGGGGAAATAACCAGCCAGTCGGTTGGGCCTGGGACATCACTAACTTCGTGTTCTGGATCGGGATCGGACACGCTGGAACTTTGATTTCTGCGATCCTGTTTTTGTTCCGACAGAAGTGGCGTACCTCGATTAACCGTGCGGCAGAAGCGATGACTTTGTTTGCGGTGGCTTGTGCGGGTATTTATCCGGCCTTTCACGTCGGTCGTATCTGGTTTGCATATTGGTTATTTCCGCTTCCATACAATCAAGGAATGTGGCCTAACTTCCGAAGCCCATTGGAATGGGACGTGTTCGCTGTTTCGACGTATGGAACAGTATCATTACTGTTTTGGTATGTTGGTCTGATTCCTGATCTGGCTACGCTTCGTGATCGTGCGACGACACGAGTTCGGCAGGTTGTCTACGGAATTTTTAGTCTGGGCTGGCGCGGGTCGAATCGTCATTGGCAGCATTACGAAGTTGCCTACATGATTTTGGCAGGTATTTCGACACCGCTCGTGCTTTCAGTGCATACCATCGTTAGTTTCGACTTCGCGGTGTCAAAAATTCCTGGCTGGCACACGACAATTTTCCCGCCTTACTTCGTAGCGGGTGCTGTGTTTTCAGGCTTCGCAATGGTGATGACTCTGATGCTCGTGGCGCGTTGGGCACTCAACTTGCAGCATTTGATTACGATGTATCACTTGGAAGTCATGAACAAAATTATGCTTGTGACGGGAAGTATTATTGGTTATGCCTATACGATGGAGTTTTTCATAGCATGGTACAGCGGCAATATTTATGAGCAATTCGCCTTCTTTAATAGAATGTTCGGTCCTTATGCGTGGGCATATTGGACAATGATTACCTGTAACGTGATTTCTCCGCAGTGCTTCTGGTCGAAGAAATTGCGCACGAGTATTCCGTTTATGTTTTTCATTTCGATTGTGATTAATATCGGAATGTGGTTTGAGCGATTCGTGATTATTGCGACCTCTTTGCACCGCGACTTCCTCCCTTCAAGCTGGGGTTATTACCGTCCAAGCTGGGTAGATATTTTAACTTTTGCGGGAACCTTCGGATGGTTCATGACGCTCTTCCTGTTGTTCATTCGCTTTATCCCTGTCATTGCTCTGGCTGAAGTGAAGGGTGTTTACGCCGGGCAGTTACATAAAGCGCACGCACACGAAAAACATTAAGCAAATTCCTCGTAAAACGTGAGAAGTAATATGGCAGAACACAAAATATGGGGCGCAATTGCCGCCTTTAAAAGCGATACAGAAATTCTGGAAGCAGCGCGCAAAGTTCGATTGGCGGGCTACAGCAAATTTGATTGCCATACACCATTTCCGGTTCATCACTTAGATCAGGCGATGGGCATGAAGCGATCAAAACTTCCATTCTTTATTCTGGCATGTGGCGCAACAGGTTTGTTGAGCGGATTTCTATTGCAATGGTGGACAGGTGCTGTTGATTACAAATTGGTCATCGGGGGCAAGCCTCTTTTCGCACCGGAATTCGCTACGCCAATTATGTTTGAAGCGACGATTTTGCTATCGGCTTTTGGCGCAGTCTTCGGGATGCTGGGGTTATTTAACGGACTGCCAACACTGTATCACCCGATCTTCAATGCCGAAATTTCCAAGCGTATAACTAATGATAGATTCCTCGTCTCAATTGAGGCCAAAGACCCGCAATTTGATGCGACCAAAACGACTGAGTTTTTGAAATCGCTCGAAGGTGCAGAAGAAGTGCAAATCGTCGAAGCGTAATCAAAAGAGAGAAAAAATGACACGTCGTATATTAATGATGATGGTTTTAGCAATCGCGGCTTCGGCCTGTGGATTGCGACCCGGTGGCAATACACCGCCGCTGCAAGTCCATCCTGATATGGACAATCAGCCGAAATTCAAAGCGCAATCAGCCAGCAAATTTTATGCTGATGGTCGTTCCAATCGTGCTGCTGTGCCAGGGACGATTGCGCAAGGAAAGTTAAATGAGGATGACATTCTGAACACTGGTAAGGATGCCAGTGGAAATCTTCTCAAAAATAACCCGGTAGTGATTACGAAAGCCGTTCTGGAAAGAGGACAAGAGCGATTCAATATTAATTGTGCTCCTTGTCATGGTCGGATGGGTGAAGGAAACGGGATTGTCAAAATAAAGTCGGGAGGAGCATTGGCTCCGGCAAATTTACAGGAAACAAGACTTCGTGAAGTCGGGGATGGTCATATTTACGATGTGATCACCAATGGAATTCGTACAATGCAGCCGCTGGGTGGAAATATCACGGTCAGTGATCGCTGGGCGATTACGCATTATGTGCGTGCGCTTCAGCGCAGTCAAAATTCAAATATCAAAGACGTTCCCCCATCATCGGTTGCCAGTATTAAAGCGGCTGACGTGGTAGCTGCGCCTGCAACGGCAGTACCTACAACTGGCGCGTCTCCTGCTGCTTCGGCAGCATCTGCGAAAAAGTAAAGCGAGGACAGTGTGGCTAACAGTTCATTTCAACTTAAAACCGAAGTCGCTAATAAAGCTAAAACCATTCTGCTGGGCATTGCCGTCTTAGGTTGGGTCGGAACGATTATTGCGTTCGTTTCAAATAAAGACCAGGCATTTTCGGCTTACCTAACCAGCTTCGTTTATTGGACAAGTCTTTCGATTGGCGCCACATTTTTTGTTATGCTCCAAAGATTGACGCAAGCTGAATGGAGCGTCGTTGTTAGGCGGATTGCCGAAACAGTCATGACAAATTTCTGGATTCTGGCAATCTTATTTATTCCGATTTTATTTGGTTTGCATTCACTCTATGAATGGACGCATTTAGGCAATCCTGAAGTCTTGAACGATAAGCTTTTAGCTGGAAAACGTGGGTTTTTAAATCAGAAATTTTTTATTATTCGTGCGGTGATTTACATCGCTATCTGGTGCTTCCTAAGTTGGAAGCTGTACAGCCATTCAATCAAGCAGGATCAAAATGGCGACCCGCAAGAAACACGAAAGGCGGCGAAGTTAAGTGCACCCGGCGTCCCTTTACTGATTTTGAGCGCGTCATTTGCAGCTATTGATTGGTTGATGTCACTCCAGCCGCATTGGTATTCAACGATGTGGGGAGTTTATTACTTTTGCGGCGGTGGTATTACTTTCATGGCGCTGCTGATTGTGCTTTGCGTGTGGCTTCGCTCAAATGGACAGTTGAATGATGTCATCACGGTTGAGCATTATCACGATATGGGCAAGTTGCTATTTGCCTTCAATGTGTTTTGGACGTACATCGCCTTCAGTCAATATTTTCTGATTTGGTATGCGAACTTGCCGGAAGAAACAGTTTTCTTTGTCGCTCGTAAAGCCGGTGATTGGCGTGGAATCAGTTGGTTGTTGCTCTTTGGACATTTCATCATTCCATTTTTAGCTTTAGTTTCGCGCTATGCCAAGCGACATCCCATTATTCTTCCAGTGATGTCCTGCTGGATGCTGTTTATTCATGCGGTAGATCATTTTTGGATCGTGATGCCAACGCATAATCCTGCCACGGTTGCGTGGGGAAGTCTCTGGATGAATATTGCAACGTGGGCGGCAATCGGGGGAACCTGCTTCTTCTTTTTTGTCAATCGTTTGAGCAAGCACAGCCTTGTACCTGCAAGGGATCCGTTCCTTGCAGAGTCGCTAGAATTCGAGAATGCGTAGTATTTTCAGGGAATCGTTTCACACGAATTGCTGAATATTTAGACACAATATTGCATTAGGTGGAAGCTAATATGTCAGAAGAATTTTTTGATTACGAAAATCAGGAACCGCGCAATAACCTGATCGCTTTTTTGTTGATAATTTCGTGCATCTTTATTGTTGCAACACTGGCGTTTTTATCCTGGATGTTTACCGCAACGGTCGAAGGGGAACAGACTCGCAAGCAACAATCGAATTCAAATTACGTTGATTTGCAGAATCTGCGCAAAAGTGAAGATGTCAAACTTAACGAATATCAGTATGTAGATAAAGAAAAAGGCATGGTTCGCATTCCAGTTGAGCGTGCCATGCAATTGATGGTTGAAGAGGCAAAAGGTGCCGCACCTAAAACCGAAACACCAGCTGCTAAGCCAGCCGCAAAAATTGCGCCAAAAGTTGAAGCAAAGCCTGTGGCGAAACCGGAAGTAGCGAAAGCGGAACATAAGTAATGATTGAAAAAGAAGACAAGATCAGGCAGCGAAGTAAAGACAAATTGGTACTGCCTTCGTTCTATGTCTTCGCGGTTTCTTTGATAATTTTGCTGGGAAGTTTGAGCGGACAAGCCCAAACCTTAGTGAAGTCGGATCAGATGCCAGCAGACTTAAAAGATGTTGGATTAGATGAAAAGCTGGCAGCGCAAGTTGATCCAAATCTGACGTTTACGGATGAGTCAGGAAAGACAGTTGCTCTGAAAGATTATTTTGGTAAAGGTCGTCCGGTCATTCTGAATCTGGTGTATTACTCGTGCCCCATGTTGTGCGGAATGGTTTTGCAAGGCGTCGTCAGATCGCTCAAACAGGTTCCTTATACGCCCGGAAAGGAAATCGAAGTAATTACAGTGAGCTTTGATCCGCGTGAAAATTCGGCGTTGGCATTAGCGAAGAAGAATTCGGTCATGCAGGAATATAACCGACCCGGCGCCGATGCCGGATGGCACGTTTTAGTTGATAAAGATGGCAATGCGAAAAAGTTAGCCGATCAGGTTGGCTTTCGTTTCAAATGGAACGAAGAAGAAAAGCAATTTGCCCATCCTTCAGTCACGATGGTGTTGACATCTGAAGGAAAGATTTCTCGATATTTGAATGGGATTGATTACCCGCAGCGCGATATGCGACTGGCTTTAGCCGAAGCCTCACAAGGCAAAATCGGCACAATCAGTGATCGCTTCATGCTGTACTGTTATAAATACGATCCCAGCTCCAGGTCTTATGTGATGGCAGCCACCAATGCGATGAAAATAGGTGGTGTCTTGATAATGCTGCTCCTCGGCGGTGCTTTATATTTATTCTGGCGCCGTGAATTTAAAGGGCAGGGCGGAAACCGAAATGTCTGGGAAGAAGACCCGGTTGATCCGCGAGTTTGAGAGCAATTGATATGAATATCTTTTTACAATCATCGTTGTGGTCGCCGTTTATGCCACCCGCGAATTCCGTTAATTCCAGTAACGTAGACAATCTCTACGGCTTTATTTTTTGGTTAAGCGTAGTTTTGTTTATTCTGGTAATCGGGCCGGGGTTTTATTTTGCGTGGAAGTACCGCGTCAAAAAAGGTGAAGAAGCCAAACCGACGCCACGTATTACGCACCATTTAGGATTGGAATTAACTTGGAGTATTATCCCCACAATACTTTGTTTGATTATCGCAGTCTGGGGCTTCTGGGATTTCATGGCGTTGGGCGTTGCACCGGCGGATGCTGATGAAGTTTATGTGACAGGATATAAATGGGGCTGGCGGTTTGAGCATAAAAATGGCTTCAAAGAATTAAACGAATTACATGTTCCGCTTGGAAAAACAGTGAAATTGATCATGACCTCTGAAGATGTGATTCATAGTTTCTTTATTCCTGATTTTCGCGTGAAGCACGACTTACCACCAGGGCGTTATACTTCGATCTGGTTTAAGCCGACGGATACTGAGAAGAGCGTTCATCAAGTCTTTTGTACTGAATATTGCGGAGATGGACATTCTGGAATGTTAGCGAAGGTTTTTGTTTGGCCGCAGAAGGAAATTGATAGTTTTATTGAAAATGGTGATCCAGGTTTTGTGGTAAGTGCTAAATCGGGAGAAGACGTTTACAAAGCGAAGAACTGTGTTACGTGCCATTCAGTAGATGGAAGTAAAATGACGGGTCCTTCATATAAAGGAATTTGGGGATCAAAGCAGCCTTTATCAGATGGCACTTCGGTAGATGTTGATGAGGAATACATTCGGGAGTCAATAGTGAATCCGGGAGCCAAAATTGCTCAGGGTTATGCGAACCAGATGCCAAGTTATCAGGGCTTACTCAACAAGAAAGAAATTGCCGCAGTTACTGAATACATCAAGAGTTTAAAATAGTCGCTGTCCAAAAGAGGAGTAATAATTATGTCAGACAATAATCAAGGACATGCCAAGCATAAAAGTTTTTTTGAAGAAGGTGGCACGGGGATCATGTCGTGGCTAATCACGCTGGATCATAAGCGGATTGGTTTAATGTATCTGGCTTCAGTGCTGACAATGTTTTTTGTTGGCGGCGTCATGGCGATGTTGGTACGTCTGGAATTATTTACGCCGGGCAAAACGATCATGACAGCACACCAGTATAATCAAGTGTTCACACTGCACGGCGCGATCATGGTGTTTATGTTCATCATTCCGGCTATTCCGGCGGCACTCGGAAACTTTATGCTGCCGTTGATGCTCGGAACAAAAGATGTGGCCTTTCCACGAGTGAATCTTTTCAGCTTTTATATTTATGTGGCAGGATCAATCATCGCTGTCGCTTCGATTGTCGCTGGCGGCGTTGACACTGGATGGACATTTTATACCCCGTATAGCGTCGGCTCGGAAGGCAAAGTCATTTGGATGGTTTTCGGTGTCTTTGTGCTTGGGTTTTCGTCAATTCTGACGGGACTGAATTTCATTGCCACGACGCATAAACTGCGCGCACCGGGTGTTACCTGGAGCCGGATGCCGTTGTTCTGCTGGGGAATTTACGCGACCAGTTTGATTCAGGTGTTAGCGACTCCGGTGCTTGCCATCACCTTGATGATGCTGATTGTCGAGCGAGCTTGGGGCATTGGAATTTTCGATCCGGCAAAGGGCGGAGACGCCGTGCTCTTCCAGCATTTTTTCTGGTTTTATTCGCATCCGGCGGTTTACATCATGATCCTGCCGGGGATGGCGATCATCAGCGAAATCATTCCGACCTTCTCTAAGAAAGCAATTTTCGGATACAAAGCCATCGCCATGTCTTCAGTGGCTATCGCCATCATCGGGTTCCTCGTTTGGGGACACCATATGTTTGTGAGCGGTCAGTCACAATTCGCTTCGATGGTGTTTTCATTTCTGACATTTCTAGTCGCCATTCCGTCAGGGATTAAAGTTTTCAACTGGACGGCGACCATGTACAAAGGGGCGATTTCACTTGAAACGCCAATGTTGTACGCCTTGTCGTTCTTGTTTTTGTTTACGATTGGCGGATTGACGGGAATCTTTTTAGGCGCGCTTTCCGTTGACGTTCACTTAACTGACACTTACTTCGTCATCGCACATTTTCATTATGTGATGATGGGTGGAACAGTCATTGCGTTCGTTGGCGGATTGCATTATTGGTGGCCTAAAATGACGGGTCGAATGTACCCGGAAGCTCCGGCCAGATTAGCCTGTGTCTTAATCTTTATCGGATTTAATGTCACTTTCCTGACGCAGTTTATCCTCGGATCAAAAGGAATGCCGCGACGATATTATGATTACCTGCCGCAATTCCAAAGGCTGCATCAGGTTTCAACTGTCGGTTCATGGATCATTGCTTTAGGATTTTTGATTTGTGCCGGATACTTACTGGCTTCCCTGAAATCAGGCGCGTTGGCTCCAGATAATCCCTGGGGAGGATTGACGTTGGAATGGCAAACGTCTTCACCGCCACCGTTACATAATTTTGAGAAACAACCGAATACCTCAGTAGGTCCCTACGATTACGGTACACCGATTCCGCCGAAGAGACCCGGCAGAGTAGAAGGAGCAGTGCATGGCACAAGCAGTTGATGAATTAAAAAACGACCACCAGCACGAAGAGCATCCGTGGTTTTTCCATCCGCACTTTACCGATGTCGAGCAACAATACGACACGGCGAAGCTGGGAATGTGGACGTTTCTGGCGACAGAAATTCTAATGTTCGGCGGGCTGTTCGTGGCGTACGCGATCATGTTCAATATGTATCCCGCAGCGTTTCATGCGGGTCATCATCACTTGAATGTGAAACTTGGTGTGGTGAATACGGCAGTGCTAATCTTCAGTTCACTGACGATGGCATTGGCAGTGAGAGCAGCTCAGACAAGCAATAAAAACGGGATTATTTATAATCTTGTCATCACGATTGCCTGTGCGTTTACATTTTTAGTCGTTAAGTATTTTGAGTATAGCCACAAGTGGCATGAAGGGTTATTACCTGGTAATTACTATTCATATAGCGAAGGTTATGTACCGCACATTGAGGGGTATTTTTCGTTATATTTCATGATGACCGGATTGCACGGAATTCATGTGACTATCGGAATCGGATTGTTGATATGGATTTTAATTCGCGCCATGAATAATAAATACAACAGCGCGTATTACACTCAAGTCGAAATGGTCGGACTTTACTGGCATTTAGTAGATTTGATCTGGATTTATCTCTTCCCGTTACTTTATTTGGTAAGCTAATTTTATGAGTGAACATCACGACGCTCACGCTGCAAAACATCACATTTCACCGGTTTCGCAATACTGGGGGATTTGGGTTGGATTAATGATTCTGACGGTTATTACCGTTCTGGCATATTACATTCCGCTCTGGTATGACCTTAAACTCGGATCAGCGAACGTAGTCATCGCGATGGCAATTGCTACGACGAAGGCGACACTGGTTTGTTTGTACTTTATGCATTTAAAGTTCGACAAAAAATTCCACATGATTGCGTTTCTTTCCAGTTTGATTTTCCTGGGATTGTTCCTGACCTTCACGATGTTGGACATCAATACGCGAACCGATTCTCAACCGTTCAATAAACCGTTATACGCAGGAAAAACGATTACTCCTACCGAACACGGCGGTGAGCATAGTGGTGAGAAAAAAGAAGGCACAGTAACAGGTGAAGCCAAGAAAGAAGAAAGCAAAGAAGGCGCAGCCAGTCATGAGGCCGCTCCCAAAAAAGAAGAAGTAAAGCATTAAGAAATAAGCGATAGAAGTATGGCAGTTCCAGCAGAAGCAATCATCAAAAGCCCGACCAATACGATCAGTGAGAAGATTTCGTCATTGGTTGAGCTGACGAAGCCACGAATCACCTTTATGGTGGTGCTGTCGGCGTTGGCAGCTTATTGTATGGCTTCTAAAAATGGCATCAACTGGGTTGGCTTCCTACATTTTACGCTGGGTGTTTCATTGCTTTCGGGTGGCACTTCAACCCTGAATCAATACATCGAACGTGAATCTGATAAGTTGATGCGGCGGACGGCAAAAAGACCATTGCCCGCAGGAAAACTGTCAGCGAATGGTTCATTGATCTTTGGAATTCTCATCGCCTTGCTGGGCGAGGCTTACCTGGCAGTAGTCGTGAATCCATTGACAGCTTGGTTGGGATTAGCAGCACTGGTGAGTTATGTACTGGTGTATACGCCTTTGAAGCAACGCACGACACTTTGTACTGCCATCGGAGCTTTTCCCGGAGCCTTGCCACCGTTATTAGGATGGGCGGCGGCGAGCAATGAAATTGCGCCGGGCGGATGTGTGATGTTTGCAATTTTGTTTTTCTGGCAATTTCCGCACTTCCACGCGATTGCCATCATGTACGCCGAAGATTATGCACGTGCCGGAATCAAAATGTTGCCGGTTGTCGAGCCTGACCTCAGATCAACTTCGCTGCAAATCGTCGGATATGCCGCAGTCCTGATGCCAGTCAGTCTAATGCCATTTTTTATGGGAATGTCGGGCTTGGTTTATTTGTTTGCCGCAATCTTACTTGGTACAGCATTTTTGTACATGAGCATTAATGCCGCCTATACAAAGACAAAACTAGATGCTCGAAAACTACTGAAAGCGTCCGTTATTTACCTGCCAATCTTGTATATTATAATGGTTTTGAATGGTCGCTAGAGTTAAATCTTAAGATTTAACTCTTAACGGAAAGATGCCCGCCTGACTCTGTCCATCAAAGCCACTCCCAAGCCAAATTCTTCAACCGCTTCACAATAAATTGTTTTGATCCCTGCTGCATCGCAATCCCGAAAAAACTGAAACACTGCACGCGAATACTCAGAAATATCTTTCGCCAGAAAGACACGTTTGAAACAGGAGTCTTCAACTGGATGAAGACCGATAAATGCAGTGTCTGGTTCCAAAGGAAGAGAAACTATGCGATCAATAACAACCACTCTTGCCTGCGGAGCATAGTGTTTGTATTTCATCCCTGGACTGCGAGCCGGTTCACCGGAAGAGTGATGGGCGAATTTAGTGACAGGATTAACTTCGCAGAGTTGTTCCAGCGTAACAGCTCCGGCGCGCAAAATAACGGGTGATTCAGTTGTGCAATCAACAACAGTAGATTCAAGCCCCACCTGCGTTGGTTCACCTTTCAGAATGCAGGGAATCCGACCATCAAGGTCGTCCAGCACGGTAGCCCATGTGGTTGGGCTGGGCTTGCCGGATAAATTCGCTGAGGGAGCAACAAGTGGAACTCCACCAGCACGAATGAAATCTAAGGCGAGAGGATGCGAAGGCATTCTTATTCCAATTGTATTGAGACCAGCCGTCGCCTGCAAAGGAACATTTTTGTGTTTTGGTAAAATGACAGTAAGCGGGCCGGGAAAGAAAGCTGTAATAAAATCTGCGGCTGATTTGGTGATGTTTGAAGTCAGTAAAGTTAGATCATTAAGCTCACAAATATGAGCAATTAAGGGATTATCGTCAGGTCTTCCCTTGGCTGTGAAAATGCTCAGCACCGCTGAAATAGCAAAAATATTTGCGCCCAAACCATAAACAGTCTCGGTTGGAAAAGCGACAATTTTACCTTCTCGAATAAATTGAGCAGCGACATCAGGATCGTCTGTTAGAAGCGTATGCATTGTCTGAAAAGTATATCAGCTTGCGAGGAAATTTCTGAGCGCAGGATCATCATAAGCTCAGCGAAGAATTTTTTTCAGTACAATACCTTCAGCTAAACTTATCACGGCACGAGTTACTTCATCGGGAACTAATGGTTTGGTGAGATAGGAAACTGTTCCGGGGCGAGCACTGGCAAAGCGGCTTTCAGCTTTATTTTCAATAATAGTGATTAGCTGAGGATTACCAGCAGCAATTTTTTTATCTATGGCCGGATTACTGGCAAAGGAAAAGTACGATTCCATGAGCAGGATGTCAGGTTGTTTTTTGAGATAAAACCCAACCGCCTCGTGAATTGAATCAGCGATGAACACTTGAAGCGGGTAATCCAAAAGAATTTCACTTAAATAACTTTGTAAAAATGGATCATCTTCAACGATGAGAAGGCGGACTTGAGCGAGATCAGAGTCGGGAAGAAAATGCCCATTCGTTAGTCGGGTTCGACCAGGTAAGACGAGATTCATAAAACTAATTTGATAGAAATCGGGGAAGAAATAAAGTCTAAGCCACAATTCCAAGAAGGGTTAGGCTGAAGGAAAAAGGCTGCTGAGATAATCGTAAGCTCTAAAAAACTGCGTTGGCAGTTGGCAAAGGAAGAGAGCTTGCTGGCAATTGCGAAAGAGAAATCAACTCTTTGCAAAGCGAATGTGATAATAGGAGCAATGGGTCAAAAGTCAAGTGATAATTTTATGAAGACAGGTCGTGCAAATCGAAGTAAATTCCCGAAAAATCCATCAGGTTGAATTAAAAGTTAAGTGTTTGGTTAAGACCGAGAGTACTATTTTAGAAAAAAAAGATTGAACCTCACGGATGCATAAGATAGTATTTGGCTGCCCTCAGTTCTAAGCAGGCTCCCACCATTTAGAGCGCGAAACAACTCCAGCAAGATAATAACAATTCAGTTTGCCTCAAATTTTGAAAAAAAGAAGTCAACTTTACGGAGTTCGTATTCAATTATGAATTGTTAGAAAGATAGTTCATAAGCACCTGCAAGGTTTTTCCACTCAGGCTCCGCCCAAATAATCCGACGAAAAAGAGGTTCATGCGTTTCAAGGTAAAAGACAATAAGAGTCTTGAAGACACACTGGCTGTGAATAAACAGAGCAATGGGGCTTTTATCAAATTTGCCGTGACCGTTTTATTTCGGCGGAAGTGGCTCATTCTCTTAATGTTTATTGTCCTGGCAGCACTAACAGCCATTTTTGCAGTATTGACGCCAGATCGCTATAAATCTTCCATGAAAATTCTGGTGAAGAATGAACGAGTGGATGCCGCTGTTTCGGCTGATGAGCATACGTGGAAAGATGTTAAGCAGGTCAGCGAAGAAGCTATTAATTCAGAAATCGAACTGATCAAAAGTCGGGACTTGATTCAAATGGTAGCTGAAAAAATTTATCAGGCGCAACAAAGTGAAACGACTAATAAAAAGCCAGGTACAGTTGAGAAAGAGGTCGAAAATATTGAAGGAAATCTGGAAGTTAATCCAGTCAAAAAATCAGAAGTCATTGAAGTCACCTATAACGATAAGTCAGCCGACAAGACAGTCGCCGTTTTAAGAGAACTTTCCATCGGATATTTAGACAAGCATTTGAAGGCTCATCGTACGCCAGGGACGCACGAGTTTTTTAAAACTCAAACGGAAACGTATGAAAAAGAGCTGAAGCAAATTCAAAAAGACACGACCCTCTTCCGAAAAAAATATGAGGTCGCAGATTTAGAGACTCAGAAAAAATTGAACCTGAATTATCAGGCTGATATGGAAAAATTCATGTTCAGAGCCGAAGCTGATGTCAGAGATGCCGAACAAAAAGTTTTGGATTTACGCCGTCAAATCAACGTGATGCCGAAACGTATCATTACGCAACAACGCGAAATCCCGAATCAATTTTCTATTGAACGGATGAATACGATGATCGTTGATTTGAATCATCGAAAGACGCAGCTCCTGACCAAGTTTAATGATGATGATCGCTTAGTCCAGGAAGTTGATAAGCAAATTGCTGATACGAAAATCGCTTTAGAGAAAGCTGAAAAATTTAAATCGTACGAAAGTCAGACGGATCCAAATCCAGTTCGGATGGCTTTGGAGCCGGAACTAGCGAAGACGGAAGCTTCGCTGGCAGGATTCAAAGCGCAACGTGACATCATGGCGAAACAGTTGGAAGGGTATCGTCAACGGCAGCTTGAGCTTGAAAATGCTACCTCGCAGCACAATAACCTTGATCGCAGCCTGAGGCAGGCAGAAGAAAATTATAAACTGTATTCCAAGAAAGAAGAGGAAGCCAGAATTGCCGACGCGCTGGATCAGCAGAAAATATCCAATGTCACAATGGCTGAAATGCCCACGAAACCAGTGTCACCATTTAAGCCAAATCGTCCAATGACGATGGTCATTGGATTACTGATGAGCCTGTTTGTAAGTTTGAGCGTAGCCTTCATGATGGAATATTTCACCAATACAATTAGTTCTGCCGAAGATTTTAGTGATCTGGGAGATGTCGCCGATCTGGGGAGTATCCCGAAAGCCAGACAATATAAAAATATGGAAATGTATTTGGTCAGCCCCATAAACTTAATGAAGAACACAAAGAGCAATGACTAATAATAAATATGCAATCTGCCGCAAGAGCCAAACAAGGGACGGAAACTACTCCGCAACGGGTGAAAGACTATCGCTTTTTGAAGTTGGTCCGAGCTGTGGTTGGGCCAGATGAATTTGCCAGCCAGTCCTCAGTTGGGCTGATGTCTATTGCCCCCAAAGCTGGAACCAGTTCGATCACTGCGGGACTGGGCACGGAGTTGGCCACCTATACAGATAAGCCAATTCTGGTGGCAAAAGCAGAGGAGTTAAAGATGGTGAAGGCCGACGACTTAGCAAGGATGAGTCAGTTTCTACAGCGTACTAGAGAGCGTAAGCTGCTTTCATTTCAGTATTTTCATAATGATCCGAAGATCATGGAAAGTGCGCGTCTTTACTCTCAGCGGGGTTATAGCCCACAAACTTTACGAGCGGCAATAAAGGCTATGAGTTTAGTTTTCAGGCATGTCCTGATTGATTTTCCTTCACTGAAAGAAGCACCGGAATATTTATTAATGACTCCACTGGTAGAAGGAATCATTCTGGTTGCCGAAGCTGGAAAGACAACCAAAGAGCAAATTTCATGGTCAACCCGATCCATTGAAGCTGCTGGCGGAAAGGTCATGGGAGTGGTCTTGAATAAGCGACGCTATCCGGTTCCAGAGTTTATTCATAAGTGGCTCTAACCCTGACCGAGATGATGACGGAAGTAGCAAAAATGCAACTAAATCATCAGGATTGCAATAACTCAAAGTGCAGTACCATCTTAATGGCTTCAGGTTTTTTGTTAGGAAATTTGTCAATGATAAGAATATTTTCGTTTCTGATGATCAGCGTGCTAATGATAGTGCCAGCTCTGGCGCAAGAAGAAAAAAATAAAGAGGAAAAAGATAAATCAGAACAGTCTTCCAGAGACTCTGTCCCAAGCCTTTCAAATCCTGATCGGTATCGTTTGCAACCCAATGACGTGTTGGAAGTGCAATACAGATTCTCGCCGGAATTCAACGACATTGTGACGGTTCAACCGGACGGTTTTGTCAGTCTGCCATTAATCGGAGACATTAAAATCGGAGGTTCGACCCTTGAGCAAATAAAAAAAGCAATCATTGAGAAATCTTCTGTGCGTTTGAGAAACCCGGAAATTACTCTCAAGTTGAGAGAATTTGAAAAGCCTTATTTTATTGTTTCAGGACAAATCAAAAACCCCGGACGATATGATTTTCGTGGCAAAACCTTGCTCAGTGAAGCACTGGCAATTGCCGGAGGATTTACTGACAGCTCAAGTACTACACAAGTTTTTCTCTTTCGTAAGCTCAATGCCGAATGGTCAGAAGTGCTGGAGATTAATATGAAAGATTCCGTGATTAAAGAGAAGCAATTGAAGGAAGACCTTACTTTGCGTCCCGGAGATATGCTGTTTATCCCGCAAAATAAAATTAGTAAATTCGAGCGAATCGTCAAAAATACCGCCCCTTTCAATCCGATGAATATCTTAAATTTCTGGATTCGAAGAACCCCGTAATGATGTTCATTTCTGGTTCAAAATGAACACCGCCCTGCCCGCTAACGATCATCGTCAAACATCCCATTTAGCCCCAGCTCATCAAGAATCAGTGACGTCCGAGAGGCGTAGGAAAAAGCAACAAAGTAACGGCGGAAAAAGCATCACGAGACCGTTATTTCATTCTTAGACTACTACCAACCATGTATCACTTAGGCGCAGAGTATTTGCAGAGATTGCACCGGGCTATAGATTCGCTGGTGCCTGTCTTAATGTTATTTGTCATTTTCTTACTCATCAATCGTGGAGAAATGCCGGACGGTTTTAGTGATTTTCTGGCGATGCGATTGACGGTTCTGAATATCCTGAAAGTCGGATGCCTGGCTTTGGCGTGGCCTCGAATTTTCGCCTTTTGTCGGTTGTATGAATATCGCGCCTACATCCGCTGGAGCCGCGAAATTACTCGATTAATTCAGGCTTGCTCACTTGGTAGCATGATTGTCCTGCTCTTTGCTTTATTTGATCACGCGAAAAATTTTCACGCTCATCACGTGTTGTATTTCTGGTTGGGGACAATTTGTCTGACAGCGACGACGCGGTTACTGGTGAGATGGTTAGCTGGACGCGACGCCCTTTATGCTCGTGATCCGCACAAAGTTTTAATCGTTGGCAGCGGACAAATGGCAGTCAACATTTACCGTACGCTCTTTGAAGAATCACCAACGGGATATGAATTTGTCGGTTTTGTTGATTCTTATCCACAGGCACAAATCAGAGAGTTGCCCTTCGATTATTTGATTGGATCGCTGGACGATTTGGAAAGTATTCTGGCCAGTCGTGTGGTGGACGAAGTCCTCATCGCACTTCCGATTAAATCGCAATACGATCAAATCGAAGCTGCCATTCAAACCTGCGATCAGGTCGGCGTCGAATCGAAATACGTCTTTGATAAATTCGCTTCGATTTTCTCGCAACAGCGTTTCGAGCGCGGCAATATGCCGGCAGTCGCGATGAAGTTAATTGCCGATGATTATCGTCGCTTAGTGAAGCGTACGATTGACGTAGTAGTGGCACTTGGCGCGGTAGCATTTTTATCACCAGTGCTACTGGCCATTGCAGTGGCCATCAAGTTGACCAGTAAGGGGCCGGTGGTTTTCACCCAGGATCGCTTTGGTCAAAATAAGCGCCTCTTTAAAATGTTCAAATTCCGCACGATGGTCACTGATGCGGAAGCGCTCCTCGCCGAACTGGAGCAGGAGAATGAAGCCTCAGGTCCGATCTTTAAAATGAAGAATGACCCGCGAATTACGCCTTTGGGACGTTTCTTACGCAGGACTTCGCTGGATGAATTACCCCAGCTTTTCAATATCCTGCGTGGAGAAATGTCGTTAGTAGGCCCGCGACCATTGCCACTTCGAGATGTTTCCAATTTTGAAGCGGCAACTCTGATGCGTCGTTTTTGTGTGCCGCCAGGCTTGACTTGTTTATGGCAGGTCAGTGGACGCAGCACTCTCGGCGGCAAAGATTTAGTGTCGCTTGACCTGCAATATATTGACAAATGGTCGTTACGCCTTGACCTGCAAATTTTGGCTCGCACTGTTCCTGTGGTTCTCAAAGGTTCAGGGGCAGTCTGATCTTCAGTTGGTCATATTTTTGGCAAAGGCAGGACGTTGAGATATTGGAAACCCTCACCTGGTTTTCAATCTTCATCGTCCTCTTTGCTGTTTGGCGAAAGTAAAATGAACCTCACAACTTCTCCCTCAAATCCTTTACCGAAGCGTGTGCTGTTGGTGGCGTATGCCTGTAGCCCGTACAAAGGTTCAGAATTTATTGTCGGATGGGGACGTGCGCTCGAAACAGCAAAATATTGTGAGACGTGGGTGTTGGCCGGGACGGAATCTGAGCCGGATATACAGCGGTTTGTGCGTGAAAACGGTGAAATTCCTAATTTACATTTTTGTTTTTTAGAGCGGAATAAGACGACTTCGTGGCTCAATAAAATGCCATCGTTGTATGCGCATAATTATTTAGCCATCAACAACTGGCATCGTCGTGCGAAGGATTTTGTCGCCCGCCTGCATCAACAAATCCAATTTGATCTGGTTCACCATGTGAACATTACAGGGTATCGAGAGCCGGGATATTTGTGGCAGCTCGACATCCCGTTTGTCTGGGGGCCGGTGAGTGGAACACAAAATCTTCCGTGGCGATTTTTGCCAACCCTCGGATTGATACAAGGCGCGAAAGAGTTTCTTCGCAACAGCCTGAATGTGATGCAACTCCACACCAGTTCCCGCGTCCGAAAAGCCGCCAATAAAGCCGCTGCCTTAATCACTGCGAATTCGACGAACCGCGAAGATTTCGTTGGCATCAGTAAGAATTTTCCAGCTTTGTTACTCGAAACCGGATTGGCTGAAGTCGCTGCCACAATGCCAGCAAAAGATCGTTCACACGAAACGCTTCGCATCCTTTGGAGCGGTGAGCACAAGGCGTTTAAGGCTTTACCAATTTTGCTGGATGCGCTGGCTTCATTACCATCGGACCTCAAATATGAATTAAAAATTCTGGGGAAAGGCCCGATGAATAAAGCCTGGAAGGCTCTGGCGAGCAAACGCGGAATTAAAGCTGAATGGTTGGGGTTTGTCCCCTACACCGAAATCATGCAGCAGTATGATTGGGCGGATGTGTTCATTTTTACCAGCCTCCGCGACACGTCAGGCAATGTCATGCTCGAAGCGTTAAGCCGTGGAGTTCCGGTCATTTGCCCAAATCATCAGGGAGCCGCCGACATTATTGAAGTTAATTCAGGAATCAAAATTCCGGTCAATTCACCTCGTCAGTTAATCAGCAATTTTGCCGATGCGATTGAAATGTTAGCCGAAGACCGTCAATTGTTGACGCGGTTATCGCACGGCGCATTGGAGCGTGCTCGTTACTTCCTCTGGGAAAATAACGGTGCGCAGATGGCAGAAATTTATCGCCACGCTTTATCCGTCACTCAACCGGCAACGCTGACCTCCGGGGACTTAATCAAAGATGCAATTCACGCGCAGTAATCAGTTCGGCGTCATCGCCGCAACACTCAGGCAGCCAATTAATGCCGCAGCAATCAAGAGTTTGCTGTTAAGTAAAACTGTGCTCACAGTGCTAGATCAGGCAGCCTTTAGCATCAGCAATTTTCTGACTGCGGTGATTGTGGCGCGGCACAGTTCAGCCGAACATTTTGGTCTTTATATTTTAGGATTGCGCCTGGTTGATTACTGCCGCGAAATGCAAAACGTAATGATCTGGTCGCCGTATATGTTATTCAGCCCGCGTTTGAGAGACGGAGATCATGCCCGCTATACGGGCAGTACGTTAGCGCATCAAATATTTTCCTGTGGACTGGTGGCACTAATATTTTTAAGTGCAAGTTTGGTGCTTCCTCCGGCTTTGAGTTCTTTCATGATACCGCTGGCATTGGTCGGAGTGTTCTTTCCGTTGCAGGAATACGCGCGTCGTATCTGCTTCGCTAATTTTCATTTCGTCGCGGTCGTGATGCTTGATGCGGCAGTGACCGTGATTCAGTTGGCGGGTCTGTATTTTTGCGCAGTGCAAAATCAAATGACGGTCAGCAATGCTTATTGGATTATTGGAGCCGCGAACGGAATCGCCACGCTGGTGTGGTTTATCTGGGCGCGTTCATTTTTTGTTTTTGAGACAAGCCGATTTATTCCAGATTTTAAAACCAATTGGGAGCAGGGGAAATGGTTGTTCGGTGGCAACATTACGTTATTAGTTGCCTCGCAAATCTATCCGTGGTCATTGACTACTTTTCATGGCGCGGCAGCGACGGGAATCTACGCGGCAGGGGAAGGAATCGTCAATTTTATTCGTGCTTTCATGATTAGTATTCAAAATTTCCTGGGGCCAAAACTGGCGCACGCTTATGCCAGAGGTGGAAAGAACGCCCTAAAACAGGTGGTCTATCAAACGACGATTTTGTTAGGCATTATTACCGGAGGGTGCGCCGCGTTGTTTGCGTTGTTTGGAGGCAGTTTGGCGACCTTGGTTTACGGTGAAAAATTCGTCGGGTTACGATGGGTCGTTGCCTTTTTAGCTGTCAATATTTTTCTGGGCGCACTGACCACCAGTCAATCGTATGCACTCTCGACGATTGAACGATCAGACATCAATTTCAAAATAAATATTCTGGGGTTATTGCTTTCGATGACGCTGGGGATCGTCTTGACGATCCAGTACGGCGCACTCGGAGCGGCACTCGGTTTAGGTGTGAGCAATCTTCTGACAGCCTTCGTACGCCAGATTGTTTTTGCCCGATTTTTCAAGCAAGAGGTTGCCTAAATGCAGACGACATCAGAAGAGTACATTAATCTCACTACGATCCGCCTGGAACGCGCACTTAGTACTAAACAGTTCTGGACCTTGGTAGTTTTTCTGTTCGTGGTGTTTGCGTTCGTCACACCTTACGAATTCGATTATTCAATTCGAGATAACGACGTAGCCGAAGCGATGTCAGCCTCTCAGGACGGAAGCCCGGGACGACGATTAGTCATGCCATTATTAGGAATCTTCGGGATAGTTGTAATTTTTGGCAATAAATTGCGTCGCCGCCTCGCTCTTAATGGTGCTTTGGGAGTCTTATTTTATTGTTATCTGGGCTTTTCATTTTGTAGCATTGCCTGGGCGGAAGAACCATTGCTGGCACTGAGAAAACTGGTTGTATTATTTCTCTTTATTCTTGGAGCTGTCAGTATTGCGGCCTGCTTTTCAATGCGCGAAATATTGATTTATATGGCCTTTACCTGCGGTGGAGCGATGATTCTAGCGCTAGGTGCAGAGTTGTATCACGGAACTTTTCTACAAGCCAAAGCCTATTCAATTTATCAGCTTTCAGGGATCATGCATCCAAATGCCTTGTCCTGCTATATCAGTTGTTACATTCTGGCAATCATTACACTGATGTGTCAGAACAGATATAAATATCAGGTTCCTTACCTCATCCTCGTCGCCATCGGTTTTGCGTTTTTGTATCTGGCCAAATCTCGAACGGCATTTTTTTGTACAGTCCTGGTCGGCTTTATGATTTGGTTGCCTTCCTCAACCATGTCACGAAGGCTGACCGGGTTTCTGGGGGCAGCCGTGTTGGTTTGTTCGCTGGGATTAATTTTTCAAGATACCTTCGCTGTGAAAATGAATTCAGTCGTTTTTATGGGGCGCGAAAGCGAAGAAGGTGCGTCAACCTTAACTAATCGTACGCCACTGTGGAATGAATGTATGACGTACGTTGAGAAGAAACCCTGGCTTGGTTATGGGTATGATGCTTTTTGGACGCCTTATCGAATCTACCTTATTTCTCAGCATCAGGGCTGGAGCGTCCCGCACAGTCATAACGGATATATCGAATTACTACTCAGCCTGGGAGTCGTTGGATTAACTCTATATTTAGGGACGATTCTGATTTTAATCAAACGGGTTCTGAAATTTTACTTTAAGACAAGAGACGTTGTTCACCTTTTTGCTTTCGGCATGATTGTTTGGTTGAGCTTCGAAATGATGCTGGAAAAAGTGTATATGAATCCGGTTTTTCCTTCCTTTGTCTGTAACCTCGTGATTGCGCGCTATGCATTTGTTGAGGATCAAGAATTCAAACTTGTCATTCAGGGTGAAGAGGAAGACGAAATTATTGGTGTCCTGGAGGCGACGTGTTAGCGATGAATAAATTTGAAATCAGTGTTGTGATATGTACCTGTAACCGCGCCGCGATGATCGCTCAGGCGGTGCAGAGTGTGTTGGATCAAGCTGTCCCGGACAATCTCAAATACGAAGTCGTCGTGATTGACGATGGATCAACAGACCAGACCGGAGAAGTCGTCAAACGGATGATCGGTGCAGGGAATCAGGACAAATTGCGGTACGTGTATAAACCAGGTGGAGGCGTTGCCGATGCCCGCAATTTTGGGGTGAAGGAAGCCTCAGGAGCATGGATTGCCTTCTTCGATGATGACCAGCTTGCTGAGCCGCAATGGTTGTCAGCTCTTTATCAAGTTGTTCAGGAACAGCACGCCAAATGCGTTGGAGGCTCGCTCAGTTTGCTTTTGCCCGATGGCTTCGACCTTGATCTGGGGCCGAAATCCCGCCGGGTTTTAGGAGAGAGAAACTTTGGCACTGAGGTGCGAAAATATGACCAAGACAGTGACTCGGTGCCTGGAACCGGAAATGTTCTATTTCATAAACAACTTTTTGAGCAGATCAATGGTTTTGATACGACCATGCGCGAAGGTGCGGAAGATACAGATTTCTTTTCAAGGATGCGGGCTTTAGGACATGATATTTGGTACACGCCACATGCGCACGCTCATCACGTCATCCCGGAATCTCGCGCGAATTTGGATTTCATTCGTTGGGTCACAACGAAAAGTGGCGTAGCGTGGGCGCGGATTCAATATAAGCAACGCGGTAGTAAACAATTATTAGTAACGTCTCTTTCACGTCTTGTCGGGTCCGTCGTCAGAGATATTCCTTTAGCCACGTGGTCGTTTCTCAGTGGAAATTACGCCCTGAAAACAGACTGTCTTTGCACTTCAAATTTTACCGTTGGATACATCAGAGGAAGTTTACACTTCCTCTCACCCAATTTATTTAAGCAAAAGAAATTCATGGAGTTTGTGGACTTCCGTCGTCATGGCGGGGAGAGAAAAAATTAGTCAGCAAAAGTTTGTTATGAAAAAACATCAATACATAGTTGTGACGGCTGCCCGTAACGAAGCGTCGTATATTGAAAACACGATTACTTCATTGACAGCACAGACCGTGAAGCCACTGAAGTGGATCATTGTGAATGATGGTTCATCTGATGAAACCGGAAAACTTGCCGACCGGGCTGCCGCAGAGCACGATTGGATTACAGTCATTCATCGGGAAGATCGCGGCTTTCGTAAAGTCGGCGGAGGCAATGTTGACGCGCTGTATGAAGGCTTCGACTCAGTTGCCGATCTGCCCTACGAATTTCTCTGCGTGGTAGATGCCGACCTGATTTTCGGTGAAAATTATTTTGCGCGCCTCTTCGAGAAATTCGATGCTGACAAAAATTTAGGCATCGCCGGAGGCCGTGTTTACGATCTAAAAGACGGCGAATTAGTCAAACTCGTCTGTCGTTCGGAAATGACTTTCGGAGCCTTGAAATGCTGGCGTCGTGAATGCTTCGAGGATTTTGGCGGATTAGTCCGGCATCCCGGCTGGGATGGTTTGGATTGTTACGGCGCGATGATGAAAGGTTGGGCGACCTGCACCTTTGAAGAAGAAGAAATGCACATTACGCATTTACGCCCGATGGGATCGTCGCAGAAAAATATTTATAGCGGACGTGTCCGTCGCGGGCGCGGCTTTTATTTGATGGGCGCACATCCGCTGTGGGTACTGGCAAGTGCCTGTTATCACGTTACTGAGCCGCCTTATCTGGCGGGACCTTTCTGTGTAATGTATGGCTTCCTCAAGGCTTCCTTTGAAGGTGAGCCACGACAAATTTCCAATGAATTGGCCCGTTTTGTTCGCTCCTGGCAATTGAGCCAGATGTTCAGCTTTTGGAAAGCGAGATAAGTCTGAGATTGAGAAAATGCCCATTTCATAGGAGGCATTTTCTGATCGTTCGCTTTTGATTCGAGAGTTTATGAATCTAAGATCAATCCAAATTGCTGCGGCCCGAAAAGTCTCTCGCGTGGTCTGGAGTCTGACCGGACGGAAACAATTTATTGGCAAATCTATTCCGGTACTTTCCTATCACCGAGTCCTTCCCGGCTTCATTGAAAAAGATGAGCCAATGTACTCGGTATTACCAGAACATTTTGCCGAACAAATGCAGTACCTGTCATCCAATGGCTTTGTTTCCTTATCGCTGGAAGAATATGAGCAAATTGTTAAGGGTGAAAAAGATGTGCCTGAATGCTCGGTCTTAATTACTTTTGATGATGGGTATGCAGATTTTTATTCGCAGGCACTGCCAATTGCCAGACGATATGGAATTAAACTTAATGTTTTTGTCTGTACCGGATTAGTCGAAGGAGATCAGGCTCTGATCTATCCTCATATTCCTGCTCATGCGCAGGAACATCAGGCAGCTTTTCCAGAGTTATGGAGAGCACTCAATTGGAATGAAATCAGGCAAATGAAAGCAGCCGATGTTGGGATTGGTTTTCATGGACACAGTCATCGCAAACTGGCACAGATGACAATTGAAGAAATCGCCGTTGAATTTGAGCAAGGACTTAATCTGTATGCGCATGAAACGAATTATCAGATGAAGCATTTTGCCTTTCCGCACGGGTCGTATGACAGCTATGACAAAGAACGTGTAGCTCTTGTTGCCAGACTGGGAATGCAGCTTCAGTTCTCGACTCGTTTAAGTCGAACTCCAGTCAACCGCAAAGAAGCCTTGATTTCACGCATTGTGATTCATCAGGAAGATGATTTAGAAACCTATAAATTAAAATTATTTGGCGCGTACGAATGGTTGGGAGCGTTACGGCACTGGAATCAAAAAAGAAAGTACATGTCAGCTTCTCAGGAAAATCAGCCAATCGTGAGAAGTGTCCCCGAAAAAGCCATTGGAGAAAGTAAATGAAATACGTTGTTGTGACTGCGGCCAGAGATGAGGTCGGCTACATCGAACACACGATAAAATCCCTCACCGCTCAAACGGTCAAACCTCTGAAATGGGTGATTGTTGATGATGGATCAAGTGATGAGACGGCTAAGTTAGCAGAAACTGCTGCGGCGCAATATGATTGGATCACCGTGATTCGGCGGCAGAATCGGGGCTTCCGTGAGGTTGGTGTCGGAAACTATGACGCCTTGCAGGAGGGGTTTCGCGCTGTTGCAAGTATTGATCATGATTTCCTTAGCATTGTAGATGCTGACGTTGAATTCGCCTCGACTTACTTTGAAGAATTAGGCATGAAGTACGCTGAAAACCCCAGACTCGGCATCGGTTGTGGAGCGGTTATAGATATTCTGGATGGTACTTTCTATAAGGCAGATATTTTACCGGAGATGACGGGTGGCCCGTTGAAATGTTACCGCCGTCAATGCTGGGAAGAAATAGGCGGATTAGTCCGAGCCTCTAGCTGGGATGCGATTGATTGTTTCAAGGCCATGCAGCTCGGTTGGGTTTCTCAAACTTTTCAAGAGGAATCGTTAAATATTTCGCACTTGCGTCCGACCGGTTCGACGCAGGGAAATGTTTGTACCGGAAAAAAACGTCGTGGAGCTGGGATGTATTTTATGGGCGCACATCCGGTGTGGGTGGTTGCCAGCGCACTCCGACGATTTTTTGAACCACCTGTAGCCAAAGGCTCCTGGTATGTTGTCGTTGGATATTTTCAGGAAATGTTTCGCGGCGGAGAACAGTTGAAAGACCAGGCTTTGATTTCTTATATCCGTCGCTGGCAGCTAAAGAAATTAGGTCGCGCCATCGTGACTTTACGGTCAAGTCTGCGTAATGATTTGCCGTGGTCTTTCTAAGGAGCAGTTATGTACGGATTGATTACAGAAACGGTCAAGAATAATAAGGTTTTTAATTATGAAGCACTGGCGAATGTAGTTAATCAAACGAAAATCGTGAACGACATCAAAGCGCGTCACCTGGCTTCGACACATAAACGGATGGATGTTTGCGCCGCTGAAATTGCCAGTGTTTTGCATCTCGTTCCCGAATTGAACGTACAGGATAAAGTCTGCCTGGAAATCGGTTGTGGATGGGTTTTGTCGTATGCGGTGATTTATCATTTGCTCGGAGCTAAAAAAATTATTGCAACGGACATCACTGCGATGGCGAACCCGGCGCGATTGTACGATGCATTGCATCACTCAACGACGTATGTGATCCGCGACATTCTGGCGGCGTTTGGTGAACACGAAGCCATTCGGGATCGTCTGGATTATTTGCTGAGCATTAAAAATTTCGACGAAAAAACGCTCACTGATTTGGGAATTACATATATGGCTCCGCTGGATTTTGCCAAAGGAAAATATATTGAATCCGTAGATTTTATTTATTCACGTTCGACGATGAATCACTTGCCGCGCCATCTGATCGAAGTGATTTTGCAGAATCTTTACGATAGCTTGAAACCCGGCGGTCTGATGACGCATGACATTCATCTGGAAGATGTCAAAAATTTCGAGCGTGCGCCGTTCGCCTTTTATGAAATTCCTGCGCAGGAATACTTACCGGAATATGACGGATTGCGTGGCAATCGGCTGCGTGCCAGCCACTGGGAAGAACTTTTTAATCAAGTCTCTGGCGGCAATGCGCGGGCGTACTATCGCTGGAAAAGAAAAGCATCTGAATTGCCATTAATCGTAGATGGAGCCATTAAAAATAATGGTCAGGATGATCTACGAACGTCGCACGTAGGGATTGTTACAAGGCGTGTATAAACCACAGATAGACACAGATAAACACCGATTGATTAAAAATAATCCGTGTTTATCTGTGTCCATCTGTGGTTCAAAATCTTAACTCTTAGAATTGATTCCTAACGACTTCATCCGGCGATAAAGGTGGCTGCGATCAATGCCCATGATTTCCGCCGTCCGACTGACATTCCCATCCGTTTCCGCCAGCTTGCGCATAATGTATTCGCGTTCGTACGTTTCCGAAGCTTCCCGATAAGAATCAAAATTGTAACTTGAGGCAGGCGGCGCATCGCCACTTAAAATCGGCAAATCATCTGCTTCAACCTTTGCATCCAAGCGCATAATTATTACGCGTTCAATGGTATTGCGAAGCTCGCGCACATTGCCGGGCCAATCGTAGCTTTGCATTCGTTCCAGCGCAGCGGGAGTGAATTGTTTCGGCTCACGATTATTGGCGGCAGAGAATTCGTGATTGAAATGTTCGACGAGTAACGGCACATCTTCGAGTCGCTCACGCAGCGGCGGAATTTCAAATGGAATGACATTTAACCGATAAAATAAATCTGCGCGAAAATTCCCATTCTCAATTTCTGCTTCGAGTTTTTTATTGGTCGCGGCGATAATGCGGACATCAACGCTGATCGTCGCTTCTGAGCCGACCGCCTGAAAGCGTTGTTCTTCGAGCGCCCGCAAAACTTTCGATTGCGTTTTCAAACTCATATCGCCGATTTCATCTAAAAATAATGTTGCGTTGTCGGCCTGCTCAAATTTGCCTCGCTTCGCCTGCGTCGCTCCGGTGAAAGCACCTTTGACGTGACCGAATAATTCCGACTCAATTAATTCTTCAGGAATCGCCGCGCAATTTGTTTCAATCAAAACTTGCGAAGCCCGCAACGAACGGGCGTGTAAAGCCCGCGCCACTAATTCTTTGCCGGTTCCTGATTCTCCGTAAATCAAAATTCTTCCCGTCGTCGGAGCGGCATAACTGATCTGTTGCCGCAGCGCACGCATCGGCACAGAATCGCCAACCATCATGAAATTGCTTTCCAGCCGGGCTCGCATTGCGGTATTCGCCGCTTCGAGTTCGCGTTGCTTGATGGCGTTCTTGACGACGAGAACAGTCTTATCCAGTGACAGCGGTTTTTCGACAAAATCAAAAGCTCCGAGTTTTGTAGCTTTCACCGCCGTCTCAATATTTCCGTGTCCTGAAATCATCACGACGCCAACTTCAGGATAGGCGGTTTTCAATCGTTCGAGTGTTTCCAGTCCGTCAATTCCCGGCAACCAGACATCCAATAAAACACAGGTGTACAGGCGTTGCTCAAATTCGCGCAGAGCTTCTTCGCCGCTTTCGACCGCGACAACATCAAAGCCTTCGTCTTCAAAAACTCCCGTGAGTGAAACGCGAATTCCAGGTTCGTCATCAACAATAAGAATAGAATGAGGCATAAATCCGCAGGTTATTTATGATTCGCTTTGACCCAATCAGCAAACGCCCATTTGGCGGATGTCTGACCATCTGTGATCCCAAGCGAAAGAAAGTGTGTCAGCGTTTGAGCAGATAAAAATGGAAAGGCAAAACTGTACTCGACTTCTTCATAAACATCATCATTCAGCATGAAAAAATTAACTTCATCATTTTTGTAACGCCATAATTCAGGAACCTGCAACGCAGCATAAATTGGAAATTTTGAAAGCGAAGGATTAAAGAAATCCACTTCAATCGCTAAATCTGGCGGCGGGTCTGTGATGAGATCAATTTTTCTGCCGATGACGCGCGAGGCATTTTTGATGTAATAACAATCATCCGGCTCCACACCTTTTTGCTGAAGCTCATTTTTATGTGTCGCTGATCCATAGCTTTGAATCGGCAATCGTAATTCATCTTCCAGCACTCCGATGAGCTTTCTCAGAATTGCGAGCACTTCTTCGTGTTCGTGCGAAATCGTCATAATTTGCAATGTTCCATTGTCATAAGAAAGGCGAAGGCGAGGATCGTCTGTGACTTCATGCAGTAATGTTTCATATTCCTGCCACGAAACATTACGAAGCATCGTTGCCGCATCAGATGGTAAGGATTTGACCAACGAAAGATAATTTGAAGTTACTGCAATCATAAAATAATTTGGACGGGAAATAATCTTAAAATAGTAATTTGATTACTCGCTGCTTCCCCAATCGCCACCACCGCCACTATCGCTGGAATCGCTTCCGCCGCCCCAATCGCTACTACTACTGTCACTGCTGCCCCAATCACTGCCGCCGGAATCTGAGCTGTCACCACTTCCAGAGCCAAAACCCATGCCGCCGGAATTGTTGTCATAGATTTGTTGGGATTCTTCAACAGGGTAGCCTCTGTCGTCGGGACGAGAGACGGGTTCGTTGTAATGGCGCTGTGATTCGCCGAAATCAATAACGCCGTCGCCATTCCAATCGCGTGCGCCGGGCGAGTCATAAATCGGCTGATGCGAATACGGCTGCGAATAATAGTAATCATTGTGATAGTACGGATAAATTGCTGGACCGTAATAGGTATTCTGATTGAAAATCTGGCTCATCATCCAAATGTCCACCCAGCTAGAGTTACGTTGGTACGGATCATAGGGCTGATAGTCGCGGCGCGGATCATAAGTAGAATCGTTCGACCAATGCACGCGGCGTCCATCCACTTCGCGGGTGAGGACTTTCGGCATCTGGCCTTGTCCCATTTCATCGGCATGTGTACGCGAAGTCAGCACGCGGATTTCCTGCCCGTCCTTATCTTTCAAGGCGACTACGACGGCTTCATCTTTGCCCAGAGGACGACCATCGAAGTAATCAAAAACATCATCGGTGCTTTTTTGCGGAGGCGGAGGCGCACCCAATTTTGCGGCGGCTTCTTTAATTTCCTTAATGCCGGGCTGGTAATCAAAATAGCGTTCGGGCTGGCGTACAGCATCGGTTAAAGTCGCGTTGAGCCGATCAATTTTCTTATGATCTTTCCACGTTTCCTTCGCTTTAATTTCTTCGTATTCTTTCTGCCAATTCACAAAACGCGCATTAACGTTGAATTCTTTTCCGAGTTTGTCGTTGATTTCATTCATCAACAAATTGATGCCGTCATCAAGTTTTTTCTGATAGGCTTTTTGGCGTAATTTGCGCCGACCAATGACGAAGGCTAAGCCTGCGCCGACTCCACCCAATCCCAAAAATCCAAGAAAACCGTAGGAACCCCGGCGCGTTGAGCGGTCAGAGGTCGCCTCAGAAATTAATTGTCGTGAGAACGCGACTAATCCCATTCCGTAGCCTGTTCGACCCGCTTCCTGCCGTTTGAAAAAAGGCGCGGCGGCGTTGGCGGCGAGGTTAATTTCTTCTTTGTCGAGTTCAGAATTTCCTTGTTGCCCGGCGGCGTAGACTCCGGCAGGACTGGCAGCGACGATGATGTCGTTTTCTCCGAGGTTAAGAAATTTCCTGGCGTCACGCATCACAAAACTCTGTGTTTCTGAAGCCGAAGCATTCAGAAAAGCGACGCGCAAATTGAATTTTTTCCCGCGTGCTACAGCGACAACTTTTTGCAATTCGTCTTTGTCGGCAGCAGTCAACGTATTCGTGACATCCACGACGGAAGCACCAGAAGCAAAGGCTGAAATGGTTTGATCGAACTGTGCATTATTACCTAACTGTGGAGTCGTAGCTTTTGCATTTCCGCCGCTTCTGGCTTGGGCTAAACGATCCTCAAAGAATTTTCGATTGGGAGCAAAGGCGAGCGAAGGATCAAGGCGTTGCGCGGCTTCTAAGGGTTTGATGGCATCACTGGAACGATTCAGGCGCAAATATGTCAGCCCTAATCCGTAGTTACTTTTCGCATCATTTTTTTCTCTGACGGCGGCTTCAAAAAGTGGCGCAGCTTTGGCGTAATTTTTGGCGTCGTAGGCAGAACGCGCATCGGAAAAACTGTCGGCAGAAATATTCAAAGCAAAGGCTGAAATTAGGAAAAGATTTATTAGAAGATATCGCATAATTTTTCTTTGGATTTGAGTTCAGAGTTCACG
>JAYVZE010000233.1:0-26784 GCA_043783625.1 Blastocatellia bacterium
TGGCTCGAAAATTGAACTCGTAAAAACTGAAATTGGCTGTAAATATCGAAATATTAATCGCTTACAGCCGTGAACTTTTTCTTAACCGGACACTAATGATCGCTCTTGAATATATGGAAGCTTCAGCGAAGTTAACACCCGATAATTCAGCCTCTTCTTTAAGCGAAATGGTACGCGTGTATGGTTCAGTCGGAGCCTTGCCGCGTACTTATCTCATGCTCGGATGGATTGCGATTTTTCTGCTGCTCTGGTTTTTCAATCCGATCAAAGCGATGCCGTACCCCAGCGAAGTACTCGGCGCATTTCGCAAAATGTGGAATGCTCCCGGCAGTTCGGGACTTGTTTATAATGTCTACGTCACGCTGAAGCTGAATATTGTCGGGATTTTCATCTCTTCAATTATTTCGCTCATCATCGCTTATTTAAGCGTTATTCCGCTGTTTCAGCCGTTCAATAAATTCGTGCAATGGCTGCGGTACATTCCAATTGTCGGATTCAATTTATTATTTCTGACGCTATTTTCCATCGGCTGGTCAATGAAAGTAGCGATGCTGACGACGGGGATGGCGTTCTTTTTAGTGACGAGCATGACCAGCGTGATTGCCGCTATTCCGCGTTTGAAATACGAACTCGCACACGTGCTCGCCTACAACGATTGGCACGTTTTTTACAGCGTTGTGATGCGCCCGACGTTGCCTGCGATGATTGATATGATTGCGCAAAATGCCGCAATGGGATGGGTCATGATTACGGCGATTGAAACTTTCAATCGCACCGAAGGCGGTATCGGCAGCCAGATTTATGCGTACACTTCGACGAATCAATTGGCGGAAGTCTATGCGTATTTATTCATCATCGGCATCATCGCCGTGATTGAAGACAGTCTGCTGGCACTCATCAAGCGCGTTTTATTTCCCTACAGCCTCATCGCAGAAAGGGCGTAATGACTGACCAAAATACAGAATGTGTGACCGGGCCAATCCCTACAGTCGAACGCCTGGAAACGTTGCTGAAGATCGAAAATATCAGCAAAGAATTTCCGATGAACGACGGGACAACATTTGTCGCTTTGAAAGATTTTTCACTAAAAATCCACAACATCAAAGACAAACCGCAGATTATCAGTTTGTTGGGGCCGTCAGGATCAGGCAAAACTACCGCGCTCAGAATCATCGCCGGACTTGATCGCCCGACTTCTGGTGACGTGCTGATTTCCAACGGTACCGATCAACAATTGCGCCACGTGCGCGTCGGCGATGTCGGCGTAGTCTTTCAGCGTTATCCTTTATTTGAAGATTTAAATATCCTGCAAAATTTGATTGATCCGGCAGTACGTTCCGGCATGGACAAAGACGCCGCGAAAGAAAAAGCACTGCGGTTTCTGGACAGTTTTGGTTTAGTCAAGCAAGGCTTAGCGTGGCCGATGCAGCTTTCCGGCGGTCAGCGGCAACGCGTAGCGATCATGCAACAACTGATGCTGGATCGGCATTTCATCATTTTGGATGAACCGTTTTCAGGGCTTGATCCGGTCAATATTCTGAACGTTATTAATTTGATTTCAAAGATTGCGCATCAGCATACGCTCAACACTTTTATTATTATCACGCACGATGTAACTTCGGCGTTGATTATTTCCGATCACATTTATTTGCTGGGTCGGGAGCGCGACGCGCAGGGCAAGCCAATGCAAGGATCAAAGGTCATGAAAGAATATGATTTAATTGCGGAAGGTTTGGCGTATCATCAGGACATCGAAGACTTGCCCCGCTTCGCCGCAATTCGCAAAGAAATTCGCTTGGTTGAATTTCCGAAACTTTAGATTTTTCTAGCCACGAATGAACACGAATTTCCACAAATTAAAACGAGACAGGATTGACATGATTTTTCAGGATGAACAAAATGTTCCTGTAAGTCTTGTCATCAATCTTGTTCATCCTGTCTAAAAATCTTCGTGCGAATTCGCGTTAATTCGTGGCTAAATGCCTCTCCTAATTTTATGGCTAACGACGAAATTAATTACACCAAAGAAGTGCTGTCAAGCAATCTCAATCTGATCTTTATCGGGATCATGGTTTTCCTGATGCTCGTCGTAAATTTCTTTGGCTTTCTCCCTTTGTTAGTAGCCGGAGAAATCGCCGCGCTCTTCATTGCGCAGATGCCACGTGTGCAAATGATTATTCGTTCGCGTCTCAACAAAGATAAAAAAGTTGAAATCGAAGACAACGAAAACACTATCGTCAAAGCCTTGCCGGTCAATTATCAGCAGGACTTTTTTTCCGTGAAGAAGTTGTGTGAAGAAATTGAAAAACGCTCCAACGAAGTCAGTAGCGATGTTGGCGGTAAGGGCAATAGCATGATGTTTTCCGGCATCGTCGAAAAGCTCTCGGCGTTTCGCTTCGACTACGCACGCATGCTGCGTGCGCATCATCTACTTTCCAATCGAAATTATCGCAACATTACGACCGGACTGGAGCGCGAAATTAAATACGCCGAAAGCGCGATTGAAAATGAATCTTCACAGCAGGTGAAAAATGCGCTGGCGCAGAACCTCCATATTTTGCGGCAGCGATTAGCCCGCGTCAGCAAGCTTGGCGAACTTGTCCGGCTGCTCGAAGTCCGTTTGCAGGTTGTCCGTAATTCCTTAAATTTAATTCAGGATGAAGTCTACACCTTCACCGATGTCGCCGGAATTTCCAGCTTAGTAGACAATTTATTAACGAATCTGAGCATCAGTGATGAATTCCGTACCGCGTACGAAGACGTTTTGAATACGGGTGATTCGGCGTATGGCTTGTCATCGCTGGAAAGTGCTGAACCGACTGAAATCCCCGAAGAAAATGTTCCGCAACCGCGCTCGCGAGTGAGGCAGTAACCATAAAACTCCCCTCCTGTTTTAGGAGGGGTGCCTGCAAGGCGGGGTGGTCAACACTGCGAAATTCTAACCACCCCCAGCCCCTCCTAGGACAGGAGGGGGAGCTTTTACTGCATTTTACAAAGTTCGAGTGCAACGCAAGATTTAGAAAAGGAAAAATCCATGTCAAATCCGAACCAACGACCTAAAACCACAGATGAAATTTTAAGCGAAATGCAAAGCGTTTCAGGCGCGGAATCAAACGACAATCAAGACTCAGCAGCAGGTGGCGCATTGAAATCGCTGCTCGGATTTTTTGTCAAAGTCGCGCCGGATGAAAATGAAATTTCGGTGGCTCCAGCCGCTCCACCGCCTGCACCGCGTCCGCGTGTCAGCGAACTTGTCCCCGCTGAACCCGCACCTAAATTTACGCCTCCTACTGCTTCGGCTTCGGATTTAGCCAACAAGCCTTTTGATGAAATTTATCGTGAAGCGGAATTGCCGATTTCGCCTTGCAGCGTAGATGAATTGGCGCAGTTGCTGAGCAATCCAACCATTGCCACGCAACCGCTCAACATCAAAGTCGTCGCCGTCAGTTTGACGCTTTCTTCCAAGGGATTGACCGCTGAAGTTCCCGTCACAGACGCCGTTCGTCGTGATCGTGTGCTTGATGCGTATCAGGCAATGCTGGCGGATCGCGTCACCGCTACGGAACAAGCCAACGCGCAACGCATCCAGAATATTTCCAAAGAAGTCGAAGAGTATTTAAAAAATAAACAAGCCGAAATGGATGTCTTGAAAGCGGAAATTGCTGCTACAAAAAAACAAGCCGTAGAATTTTCGATCCGCCGCGAAGTCGAAGAAAAACGCATGGCAGATTTAATCAGCCCCTTCCTCGAAGGCAAACCAAATCCTGTGACGGTTGGCAATGATCCAACAAAAATTTTGCCACCGACAACATAATTTTAGCCACGAATTAACACGAATTTTCACGAAGATTTTTTGCCACAGATAGACACCGATGAACTCAGATTTTTTTGATGACAAACAAAATATCCGTGTGAATCGGTGTTCATCCGTGGTTGATAAAAGTTTTAGACATTCGTGTTAATTCGTGGCTAAATTTCGTCCCTTAACCATGCAACTTATCCAACCCGTCGTACAAAACGAAGCCCTGCTTGCCGACATCAAATCCGCTCTCTCCAAACCAGACGAATTACATTTATGGTGGCTGGGGCAATCGGGATTTTTGATGCAATGGCGCGGCAAACATGTATTGACTGATCCGTATCTTTCGCAGTCGCTCACGAAAAAATATCTCACTACGGATAAGCCGCACACGCGGATGACGGCATGCCCGATTGATCCGGCGAGGCTTGATTTTATTGATGTCGTCACGTCTTCACACAATCATACCGATCATCTGGATCACGAAACGTTGTGGCCGCTGATGAAGGCAAATCCCGATTTGCAAATGATTATCCCCGAAGCCAATCGCGCCTTCGTCGCGGACCGTTTGCAGTGCGATCCGAATTGGATGATCGGAGTCAATGACGGAATTTCAGCGACTGCAAAAGAATTCACGTTCACCGGATTAGCCGCCGCGCACGAAGAATTAGAGCAGGACGAAAACGGAAATTATCGCTGCCTCGGCTACCTTATCAGTTTTGATAACTGGACAATTTTTCACCCCGGCGATGCGATTCCGTACGACGGGATGGCAGAGAATTTATTGAAGTACGCGAAAGGCAGAACGATTGATATTGCGCTGATGCCAATCAACGGACGCCTCCCCGAACGCCGCGTGACGGGAAATTTCTGGGGACGCGAAGCCGCCGCCTTTGCCAAAGCCATCGGAGCAAGAGTAGTGATCCCGATGCATCACGAAATGTTTACGTTTAATACGGAAACGTCGGAAGAATTTGTGTGGGAATGTGAACGGCTGGGGCAGAATTATAGTAGTTTGCGATGTGCGGAGCGGTTGAGCAAGTTGAAGTAATACTTTGTGATAAATAATGTATCGGCTCTGCCGCCCGATGTGCAAAATGGCTTCGCTTTTCCGAAAAAGCTGAAATGACGTTATTAAATTTCATATTAGAAAATACCGAAGCGGTTAGGTTATAATAGAGTTGAGGAGGAGAAATGGCGCGGATATTTTTAGCACAGGGATTTATTTTTCATATTTGGCCACACGATCACCAGCCTCCTCATGTTCATATTTTCAAGGGAGGCGACGAAGTGGAAATTAATATTGGAGATGATGAGACTCCTCCAAGTATCAAAAATATTAATGGCATGAAATCTCCTGACATCAAAAAAGCAATGAGAATGGTAGCCAATAATCAAGACGCACTTTTATTAAAATGGGAGGAGTGGCATGGCAATCAAGAATAAATCCGGCAAATGGGAATTCACCGATCAGGAGCTTGACCTCCAAATCAAAACAGTGAAGCAGGCGAAATCGAAAGACCCTGTTGCGACGAATGTTTTTTATAATAACTACACGCGAAAAGTGGTTGTCATTCTCGAAGACGGCGTTGAGTTGAATGTTCCTGTCCATTTAATTCAAGGGCTTGGAAAAGCAACAACAGAGCAATTATCAGCAGTGAAAATTATTGGCAAAGGAATCGCCATTCGCTGGGACACGCTCAATGTAGATTTAGGAACGATCAGCCTTTTGAAAAGAATTTACGGTAATCCAAACTGGATGAAAGAACTCGCCTCAAAAGGCGGCAGAGTGAAATCAGCGGCTAAATCGGCAGCCGCCAGAGAAAACGGGAAAAAAGGTGGCCGACCGCAAAAAACCGTACTGGCTCAAAATGCCTGACTCTCTCAATGCCTGCGCTCCGGTCTCCTGCCCCATTACCCTCACGTATCCCATAAATCCAACTCTGCTCTAGTCCATCAATCCTAAAATGTGTATCATTGCCTTGGAGTAAATCCACAATTCTCAAAGGAAAATCCTGCATGACTCAATCAATTAAGACTTCTCGTAGAAAATTCATCACTTCTGCTGTCGCAACTACCTTTGCCATGTCTACCAGCAAGTTCCGCGTACTCGGCGCGAACACTCGTCTTCGCATTGGCATCATTGGCTGCGGTGGATTGGCGACAGGTTCGCACTTGCCTTCGCTGAAAAGAATGATGGAGCCGGACAATTGTGAAATCGTCGCCGCGTCCGATGTCTATCAACCGCGCCTCGACAATATGATTAAGGAAACGGGTGGGAAGCCGTTCAAAGAATATCGAAAGATGCTGGAGCAAAAAGATATTGATTATATTTTGATCGCTACGCCGGAGCATTGGCACGCGCAGATGACGCTGGATGCGCTGGACGCGGGCAAGCATGTCTACTGCGAAAAGCCGATGACGTGGTCAATTGAGCAGGGCAAAAAAGTTATCGCCAAAGTCAAAAGTACGGGATTGAAAATGCAGGTCGGTGTGCAGGGAATGTCCGATGATTCTTATGAAACGGCGCAACGTTACATCAAGCAAGGTGCGCTCGGCAAAGTCGTCGCCGCGCAGATTGATTATTCACGCAATTACAAAAGGGATTTCTGGTCGGGCGATTACGATCCGAACTGCAAACCCGGCGTCAATCTGGACTGGGAGGCATTTTTAGGTCCCGCTCCGAAGCGTCCGTTTGAACCGGACAGGTTTTTTTATTGGCGCAGATATTGGGATTATTCCGGCGGCATCGCAACTGATTTGTTCGTGCATCGCATCACGCGTTTAATTCGCGCTCTTGATTTAAAATTCCCTGATAAAGTCGTCGGTACGGGCGGCAAAAATTTCTTCACGGAAAGCAAAGCTGAGATTCCTGACACGTTCAATATGATGTGCGATTATCCTGGAGGAATTAATTTGACGGTGATGTCTTCGATGGCGAACGATACGCCGATTCCGCACGTCATTCGCGGTCACGAAGGCACTTTGGAATTCACGAATACGGGCTTCATCATTCGCGAGCAACGCTACAAAGTGAACGATGAAGCTCCCCGACCGGACATCATCCACAAAAAAACCGGAGCCGAAGACATCGTCCTGCATCACCGGAATTTGCAGAACGCCATTCGCAGTAATGAACCGTTGAAATGTGATTCGACCACTGGTTTATATGCTGTCGTCGCGGTGCGCCTCGCGGTTGATTCGTATCGCAAACGCAAATATATGGCGTGGGATGCGCAGAAAGAAAAGGGAGTCGAAGCAAAAGCTTAGATAAAAAATTTTCTTATGAAAAAATGCTTCTCATTGATTGTGGTGATCGTCATTATTTCGATCACCACATTTGGTTTTCAGCCTGACAAAAAATCTCCTGACCGTGTAGCTCAGGCTTTGGTGGATGCGTTCAATGCTCACGATATCGAAGGTATTTTGAAAACGTATCATCCGAATTCTGTGGCTCGCAGGTTGCCTAGTGGCGAAGTTATCCTGACTGGACATGCTGACATTCGGAAAAAATTTGAGACGGCATTTCAACGCAATCCTTCGATCAAAGTCGAAGTCGTAGAGCGCATTGTTGATGGCTTTTTCGTGATTGATAAAGAAAAAATTATCACTGTCACAGAAGGCAAAAAATCAGAACGATTCGGCTTGGTGATTTATGAAATTCGTGATGGTCAAATTGTCAACGAATGGTATCCACGTAGTCAATAAATCAGGTTTCATATCACCAATCTTAAAGCGGTTTTTAGTTGTGTACGACCTTTGGATTCATGACTGATTCAAACACTTAATTTACATCCACATAAAAATCACTACAAAATATTATTAAGGCTGGAATAGAATTGCAGAAACATACATTAGATTATTCATTCATCATCTTCGCTAAATTATTTCAACTCAGGATTTTCAGGGTAGTCATTCTCATGATGCTCTGTGCTTCTGTCGGGATGGCTCAAAATCCGTCAACTCCGAAACCAGCCGAAAAAATAGGAGACACTGAAAACAAAGACGCCCCCAAACGCAGCGATGTCAATGTCCTCGGCAAAACGGATTCTGCCTCCGGCGAAAGTCGTCGCAATGAAAATGTACAATTCAATTTGATTGATAATAATTCGCTGAAAGAATCGAATTTGCGGTTGGGAACTTCTGCCACCATCACCAGTGAATTTGCCGTAGATAAAAATTATTTTGGTTCAGAATATGGCAATGCCCCGAAAGCTTCCGTCACGATTCCCGCCAACATCAAAGCCGGAATGCACGGCGAATTGCGCTACTCACACGTCAACAGTATTTTCAATGCGCGATCATTTTTTCAGGTAGGTTCGGTCAAACCTTCGCGCGAAAACGAGTATGGATTTAATTTCGGTTCCAATCTCTGGCGCAATACAAAATTATTTATTGATGGCGGACAAACCAAAATTCGCGGCAGCGTCAACGGCAACGTTCTCGTACCAAGACCTGACGAACGAACTCCGCTGACAACTGATCAGGCGGCGTACGCAATCATTGCCCGCTGGCTGGCGGCGTATCCCAAAGAATTGCCGAATCGTACGGAGATTAATCCGCGCGCCTTGAACACGAATTCACCGCAATCTATTGACAACACACAGGCGAATATCCGGCTGGATCAAAAGCTGCGTGGTGATGATAATTTGATTTGGCAGTATCAATTTTCCAATCAAAAAATCCTCGCGTTTCAATTCGTCGCCGGACAAAATCCGAACACCGATAACAAAACGCATCTGGCGCGAATCGGGTGGACGCGACAATGGAACCCGAATACTGTCAGCAATTTTTCGATGAGTTATGATCGTTTAAAATCGGTGCTGTCAGCCGACAAAAATGCTGTCGGGCAATTTATTTTAATACAGGGATTGACCGTGCTGGGGCCGAACGGAACCATCCCGATTAATCGCGTCCAGAACCAAATCAAGTACAGCGGACAGGTGCGAAGGCTGGTCGGCAATCACACGTCATCATTTGGATTCAACATCATTCGGAAGCAAATTAACGGCATTGAATCTGATGCGCATCGTGGAGTTTTTTCGTTTAGTAATGATTTCGGGCGCGATGCGATTACGAATTTGCGGATGGGAACGGCGACGCAATATCTGGTTTCTATCACGCCGAATCTGAATCGCGGTTTTCGCTATTGGGACATGTTATTTTTTGCGGGTGATAGCTGGCAGGTCAATAAAAACCTGACGCTGAATTATGGACTGCGCCACCAACCCGTCACGCGCCCGATTGAAGTTAATAATCTCAATAAAATTGCGTATGGCAGCGATTGGAATAACTTCGCACCGAGCGTAGGATTTGCGTACCATCTGCCGAAATCTTTGGGCATCCTTCGCAGTGCCGCCGCCGTTCACTTCGGGGAAATTTTCACGCCAACTTTTCAGCAAATTCGTTTCACGCCACCAGGCAACAACAAGGTGACAATTCCTTCTCCGAACATCGTGAACCCCCTCATTTCATTGACACAGCCCAACCTTTATGTGCTTGATCCCGAACTCGCTACGCCGTACTCGTATCAATACAATCTGAGCTGGGAACCGAACACCGAGAAGATTTTATCAAAGCGCGTCAAAGTACAGTTGGGCTATGTTGGCAGCCGTGCCCATAAGCTGTTGGTGATGTGGTATCTCAATCGTGCGCGTCCCGTTGATGGCATAGATCAAATCACTAAAACTGTGAATTTGCGTCGCCCGAATCAGGCGTATTCTGACATTCGTGAGATCGTGAACGGGTCGCGCGGATACTTTGATGCGGGTCGCGCTTCCGTTATTTTTTCCGGGTGGAAAGGTTTCTCAACGGACGCTTCCTACTGGTTCAGCAAAGCGATTGATTTGGGAGCGAGTTATCTGAATACCGCGTATGACGATGATTCACGCAAGTCTCGCAGCCAAACGGAATTTGAAACCCAAAAAGACATGAAAGGGCTAAGCCTCTTCGATCAAACCCACGCATTTTTATGGCGAGCGAATTATTCGGTGCAACCACAATTTGGCTGGCTCAATCACGGATTGAAAGGTTGGAATTTTTCGACAATTGTTCTCATCAAAACCGGGATTCCTTTTGATGTTGTCACCGGTTCTGACGGCCCCGGATTTGGCAACGTAGACGGCAACGGTAATGACCGTCCCAACCTGCTTGATCCATCAATTTTAGGGCGCACGATTGCCAACCCTGATACGTCAACCAAGTTGTTGCCACGCTCCGCTTTTGCAACGATTAAGCCAACCGAATCACGCGGGAATTTAGGACGCGGCGTCTTCCGCAAAGGCCCGATTCACAACGTCAATGCTTCGTTATCGCGCACCTGGTCATTTCATCACGATATGAAAATTTCCTTCCGTGCCGAATCCATCAATTTATTCAATACACCGCAATTTGCGGAGCCGGGTTTTGAATTAGGAAATCAAAATTTCGGACAGATTACGAATACGTTGAATGATGGACGGACTTTTCGGTTTGGATTGCAGGTGGGCTGGTAATTAAATGCTAATAATCTCCATCGCCGCCGCAGATGGAAACACACCAGCCTCAATCAGCAGTGATCTTTCCAGGATTCTGTCTTCAAAGTTAAAGCCAAAAATACGCACAGTAACCCCTCCAATATTCGTCAAAGGTTTGATAAATGCCTCTTCTAACAAAAAATGCTCCGTCCATTTGTCTTGGCGGGGATTGTAAAAGCGAGTTAGTTCCTTCGTTGCCCAATCAATTGATCCCAGATCAGAGCCTTTATTCAGGTTGCAAAAGATACAAGCACTGGCCAGATTATCAAGTTCATCTGAACCACCATGCTTGAGGCTGATGACGTGATCTACATGCAATCTGAAATGCACTTCGGATTGGCTGAATAAACAATATTCGCAAAGAAAATTGGCACGTAAAAATACCTCATTGCGAATGGCTTCAGAAAGATAATGGCTCATGCTTTGAGACGCTGATGGACACGCGCTTTGGCAAGACGCATGATATGTTCAATTTGCAGATAATGCCCCAACTCAGACTGCTCAGCCAGGTTCAATCCGTCCATTTTGGATTTGAACACTAAATTCTCGACCCGATCATTTGTCTCTGGCGCAGGATGATAGCCAAGCACGGCTTCAGGCTGGATTCCAGCCACAATGAAGTTGACGAAATCTTCGTAAGCTCTCGGAACAATCATAAAAACCTCCAATCGAATTGACACCTACTATCCTAACTCAATCTGCCGCTCGCGCAAATACTCAATTTTATCATTCATTTCAGATTCCTGATTAAGCAATAAATTATTGTTCTCACTGCAATTGATTGTTATCATCCGCGCGCTGTTATTATTGAATAGGAGTCAAAAATAATCGTGCTTGATCTATCATCTATCACGGCTCAATTCATCAAAAAATTTAACACTGAGCCCAAGCTGTTTCGCGCTCCGGGTCGTGTCAATTTGATCGGAGAACATACCGATTACAACGATGGATTTGTGATGCCTGCGGCGATTGAATTCGCTACCATCATTGCCGCCGCGCCGCGTGAAGATCGTCGGCTGGTCATTTCTTCTTCAGGATTTGGAGAAGCTGAATTTGATTTATCCCAACCACAAAACCGCATCGCCGCGCATCATTGGAGCGATTATATTGTCGGGACTGCGGTCACGTTGGAGCAGGTGGGCTATCGCTTGAAAGGTGCGAATTTATTGATTGAAAGTGATGTGCCAAGCGGTGCCGGACTCAGTTCCTCGGCGGCGGTTGAAGTCGCTTCAGCTCTGGCTTTGACTGAACTTTCAAATCTGACGCTCGACAAAATTGAAATCGTCAAGCTGTGCCAACGCGCCGAAAACGAATTCGTCGGAATGCGTTGCGGCATTATGGATCAATTTATTTCGGCACTTGGAAAAGCTTCGCACGCATTGATGATTGATTGCCGTACGCTGGATTTTACGGCAGTTCCCTTGCCTGCTGAAGTGCGCTTGGTGATTTGCAATTCGATGGTCAAACATCAACACGCAGGCGGTGAATACAATCAACGCCGGATTGAGTGCGAAGCCGGAGTTAAACATTTCGCACAGTTCAAGCCAGGAATTTCCGCGCTCCGCGATCTTTCGCTGGAAGAATTTGCGCTGTATAAAAACGGATTGCCTGAAACTATTGCTCGCCGCTGCCGTCACGTCATCAGTGAAAATGAACGAGTCGTAGCTGCGGCTCTAGCGTTGACTGAAAATAATGTAGCCGCCTTCGGAAATCTCATGAATCAATCGCACCGCAGTATGCGCGACGATTACGAAATCAGTTGCCGCGAGATTGATACCCTGGTAGAAATTGCGCAGACTACCGAAGGCGTTTATGGAGCGCGAATGACCGGAGGAGGCTTCGGCGGCTGCACTATCAATTTGGTAGCGGTTGAATTGGTTGACGATTTTTGTCGCAGCTTGCGCGAGCAATATAAAAAGATGACTAACATTGATTGCGAAATTTATGTCACGGCGGCGGCGGATGGAGCTATAGCTTTATAAATTATGTTGGGTCTGTTGACACATTGCGATGAAAACAAAACTAAATTTTCAGGAAGCTTGCGAGGCATTCAAAAATTTTCTTTCGCAAGAAGGTCGCCCTCATCAGTTACTGTGGCTTTTTCGAGAGGACGTTTTAACTTATCAACGAAAAATATTGTTGCGTTGGCCCCTACCGCAATCTAATGAAATATTGGCTGCGCAACTCTATGAAATCGGACGCGAAAAAGGTTTAGGTATAAATCTTGAGGCTTTTTGTTGGGTGGGGAAATATTGTTGCTGTTATGTGTTAATTCCAGAGGATCAGTCTGCTGCTGAAGGTTTGATGATGACGGAATTAAAATTCAATTTTCCGCAAGATGCGAGACAAGTCATCCGAATTTCGTTTCCCGTGATGTGGAATTGGTTAAAAAGAATTGTACCAAAATCAAAAGAATTCAATGGGGTTGATTTTATTCCCGAAGGTGACTGACCTCGTATCTGCCCCACTGTAGCCGCGTAGCTAGTGCAACAGTCTTCTTTCGATAAGATAACGCGACACGATAAACTTGTCGTTATGCTCTCAACGCAGTGAACGAAATATGAAAGAAATTGAAGAAGAGCTTCAGGCTCTAACTGAAGCCGATTTTGATCTTAATAACGAGCAATCTAACGGAATGGAAAGGTTACGCGAGCGACAAAGAAAATGCTAGAGATCAACCAACCAGCAATAGCCTCTGAACTAATACTCAAGACAATAGAACGACTTGATAAGTGTGATCTTGGCTCGCCTGGTCCACTCATTCATACATTAGAAAAATTATCGGGCTATGAATCACATTTGATAAAATCGCTTGCGAGAAAACCGACGCTATTATCACTTTGGGCACTCAACAGAATCATAAATGCGACAAGCGAGCTGAAAAAGAAAGAACAGTTACTTATACTAATGCGACAGGTCATTACACATCCGATGGCCTCTGCTGAAGCAAAAGAAGAAGCCAGGCAATTTCTTCAATTTCAGACAAGAGCATAACAGTGTAGCCTACCGAATCCGATGATGTCTGATTTTACACTTAACGAACAATTACTGCTCACGGCATTATTGCCGAACGAATCCAGTCAACAAATTTTGTGCGAGCTGCTCACAGCCTCCGCAAACGAAATCAAGTGGGAAGATTTTTTTCGGTTGTGTGCCGCCAAAGGATTAGCGGCACTGGTGCGATACAATTTCTCGTTGCTCCAAAAACTTGAAAAAATTCCTGCCAAACAGCGTGAAGAACTGGAAAATTCTTCACATATTGCCGCCGCGAAACACTTACTCATCATCTCTGAAATCAACCGACTCACCGCGATTTTTCAAGCTGAGAAAATTGCCTCGCTGCCGCTGAAAGGCGCGGCGTTGATGCTGGGGAATTATTATCCAAAGCCGGGGATGCGCGCTGTTATTGATCTGGATTTATTGCTTGAGCCATCGCAAACAGAACATGCCTTTGCTGTCGCGTTAGCCAATGGATTCAGGCTGGAACCGATTCCGCCCAGCCGTGCCGCGCAGCCGCTGCCGCACGAACTCCGACACCTACCATTGCTCAGAAATGAAAAAGGATTGTTGCTGGAATTGCATTTTCGGGCGTTTCATTCGCTCCGCACAAAGCGTGATTTTGCGTGGCAGGAGATGATGCCGCGTGCGGTCTTGAGTGATGAAATTTATTTGCCTTCGCCTGAAGATTTGGGGCTGCATCTGATTCAACATACGGTCTCAGATTTGACGAGCGCGAATTCAATGCTGCGAACGTTGGCGGATTTATCTTTCATCCAACAGAAAGATGCGAAAGTTTTCGAGAAAATTATAATTCGTGCCAAAGACTATGATTTAGATAAAGCTGTTCAGGTAGCGTTCAAGGCTCTGCGGGCAATTGAAAATAATGATTATAGTGATGCTGAGACAAAGTTTTTTTTAAAGATGACATTGGCTGAAAACAGTGCGGGGATGATGGAAACGGTTCGCTTATTTGAATACCTTGATTTGCGCGAAGCTCCGATTCACAAGCTCAAGCATCTGCTGTCATTGGTAGGCGGAAATAAACAAAATAATTCGCCAGCACTTCAGAAAAAAAGTTCAGGTACTGTTTTTTCAATGATGAAAAAATTTAACTGGAAGGCTCTGCGAATCAAGGAGCTGAGGCGCATCGCAAGGTTAAGAAAAATGGTACGGTAAGGTTACTGAACGGCTATTGCGGGACTGCCGCTACGAGAGCTGCCTTATATTTCGTCAGCAATTCTGCGCCATACTTGATCGGGACTCCAAATTTTGCCGGAGAATTATCCAGTACTGCTTTATTGATGCCGATAACTTTGCCGTTGGCTCCGAAAATCGGGCCGCCCGAACCTCCATCTGCCGTCTGCGCATCATGCACAATGCTGCGCGGCAACAGGTCGCTGATATGTCCCTGCGTCGTCAACGGGCGAATTAATCCGCGTCCGGCTAAATCGTTCAAAACGGCTTTCAGTGAAGACCTGCGATTTAATGAAAGTCCGCGTCGTTCCTTGTCATCAACTTTCGCCAGCAAGCCATCAATGCCTGCGGGATAGCCGATCAGCACCATCGCCTGACCGCTGGCAGTGGCGGCGTCGGTGGATTCATCCAAAGGCAGAACGGGAGCCATTTCCGGTTCGACATCGCCAATCGCAAACGTGCATAACGCGACATCGTCCGTCGCTGAAGCTTCATTCGTATGCAAAACGAAAGGCTGCTTGACCTTTGGAAAATAAACAAACAATTCTTTCAAGCGGGGACGCAAACTGTGATTGCGCAAAATGCCATTGACGGGATCGTCATCCCAGGGCTGCACGACGTGACGATTTGTCAGAATGACTCCCGCCGCCACATGGAACCCGGTGCCGATAAATTCAATGTCGCTGGCGGGTCCATTGCCATCAATCGCAATATTCGGATCACCGTTGGGCAGGAGCAAATTTGAATTATTACTGCTGTCGCGGTAGCGGGCTTCGCGGCCTGAGCGCGGGTCAACGTAAGTATAAATTCCGTAAACAAGACAAACTCCTGAACCATATTTCCCCACCACTTCAGCGGGTAAGGAAAGAACATTATTCGTTTTATTAATATCTTTCTGCGCGGCTTGTAAGTCCGCTTTGATCTGCGCGACTTCCTGACGCACCTTCCCGACATCAATCGTGACATCACCCATCATCCGCCTGTTTTTACGGGCTTCGAGGAAGTTGAGGACGTTGATGTAAATGATCGTTCCAATGGTCAGAGCCACCAGTCCTGTAATCAGATACAATAATTTCTTAGGGATTTCTGCGGCCAATTCACGAATTAATTGCTTGACGAAAACAATGGCAACATCAGTGCGCGGAGCCGTGGCCGTCCGCTTCGCACTCAACGTGGCAGCATCCGTTTTACGACGTGCCAACACAGCGGTTCCAAGCTGTAATGATTCTGCCAATTCAAATTCAGGCGACAGCACGAAAAAGCGCAGACGAACGCCGGTCGTCCCGAAATTAAAAGTGTCACCGTCACGAATCGCATCACCAACTGCGACGGCATCACCATCACGAATAATTTGAGAATCTTCGTGCATGGTGCTAATGCGATACAGGACATCTTCGCTTTCCAACGTCAGCAGGACAGCGGAATGCGGAAGCTCGAAACCTTCGTCACGAAAACTCAGGTCGCAGCTCGCGGAAGTACCGATAGTAATGGTTTTCTGATTTAAAACTCTGGTTTCTGGCTGCTCGACGCCGGCCAAGCGAATGACAATTCCGGTCATAATTCTGTAGTAGTAATAACGCTCACACCCATTCTTCCTGCGGTGCGCAGGCAATCCCAAATCGTTAGTATAACTCAGTTTGGAAATCACGTACGCATATTTACTGCGGGGATTCGACAATAATAGGAGAAGGACCCCACCTGCGCAAGCAGTCCTCAATATCTTTCTCTTTACCACCAATTTGAAGATAGAATTTTACCAAGATTTAACCTCCAGAGAAATTCCGGCCTATTTTCAGACTTGCTTTTAGGCTCTGCCTTATGGTAAGTAAGTACTTACTTCATATTTCCACTGAGAGCTATGGCTCAAAGCGTTTGATCTCAATTATGACTTTAACTAAAACCCTCCCAACTGATTTTTTGGAACGGACTTCGGCGCGGATGCCGGCTGAAGACCGTCGTCGCCAAATCATCGGAGTTGCCGTCCATCTGTTTTCGCAAAAAGGGTTTCGCGGGACAACGACGAAGGAAATTGCGGCAGCGGCGGGCGTCAATGAAGCCATTATTTTCCGGCACTTTGCCACCAAGAGTGAGCTTTACTCCGCGATTATTGACGAAAAAGCTTGCGCCAAAGAAATTCCAGCTATGGAAGCAGAAATCGAAAAACTCGTGCAACTGCGCAATGACCGGAAATTTTTTGAGCGAATTGCCCTCCATATTCTCGACACACATGAACAGGATGAAACGTTCCTGCGATTATTATGGTATAGCGCATTAGAAGGTCACGAACTTGCTGACCTTTTTTTTCGTAACCATGTTTCAGAACGTTATCGCATGGTGACAAGTTATATTAAAACTCGTATCGCTGAGGGAGCTTTTCGCAAAGTTGATCCCATGATTGCAGTGCGATCATTTTTCGGAACCATCCTGCATCACGCCCTGACCAACAGATTTTTTAATCACAGCCTGGGCGATCAGAAATTAAATATCTCTAACCGTCTGGCTGCTGAACGTTTCACGGAATTCTTTTTAGCTGGAATTATTAATCCAAATTATTCACCAAAAAATCGAAAGTAATATTTATGAACGGTACCGCCACCAAACAAATAATATCTTCTACCGACAACGAACCTGACGACGAATATCCGGCGACTTCAAACTCGCGCGGCAAATGGATCATCAGCGCAATTTTATTAATCGGAGCCATCTTTGCCGGTGGCTTCTATTTCACGAAAAAAAATAAAGACGCCAAAACCGCGAGCGCTAAAACTGCAAGCGCAACTTTAACCAGTGCTGCCAACAATTCCGTAGCTCCCGTTGAAGTCACGACTGCCGCCGCAATTTCACGCGGATTGCCGCAAACCGTCGAAGTCGTAGGATCACTCACCGCCGATGAAGAAGTTGTCGTGTCATCCCAAATCGCCGGAGAAATCACGGCGTTGAATATTGATTTCGGATCGTATGTGCAACAAGGACAAGTCATTGCGCAAATTGACCAGCGGGACTCGCTGCTCAAAGTTGAGCAATCTGAGTTGCAGTTAAAACAAACGATGGCACGGATTGGCATGAAGGAAGGCGTGAAATTTGATCCGTTGCAAACGCCTGATGTAATGCAGGTCAAAGCTCAATTGGATTGGACGAAAATGGATTTGGAGCGCGCCACCAAATTAGTTGAAGCAGGCGATGTTCCGCGCACTATTTACGATCAGGCACTGACGCAAAAAAATCTGGCGCAGGCGCGTTATCAGGCGGCACTCGATGCCATCAGTCAACAGATTGCCATCATTGACCAGCAACGCGCAGCGATCAATTTATCGCGCAAATCTCTGACTGACACAGTCGTTCGTTCGCCTATCAGCGGAGCCGTCAAAGAAAAATTTCAAGCGCGTGGAGCTTTCGTTCCCGTGGGCGGAAAAATCGTCACATTAGTGCGGACGAACCCGATTCGCCTGCGAGCTGACATCCCTGAATCTTCAGTGTCCGCCGTACGAGTGGGACAAACGATTTCAGTAACAACTGATGCTTTTCCAAATCGAACTTTCGCGGGACGCATCTTGCGATTGGGAACTTCGTTGAGCGAGCAAACACGTGCACTTCCGGTAGAAGCAGAAATTGCCAATCCGTCAAATATTCTGCGTCCGGGAATGTTTGCGAAGTCGCAATTAATCACCAATCGTAATGGTTCAGCGATCATGGTTCCGAACAAAGCAATTTTCACGATTGCCGGAATTCTCAAGGTCTTTGTCATTGAAAATGGAAAAGCTGTCGAAAAGTTGGTCAAGACCGGATTGACGGATGGCGAGCTGATTGAAATTACTGAAGGGATAAATGAAGGCGATCAAGTAGCGACCAGCAATACAGATAAGCTGCAAAGTGGAAGCATTGTGACGACAAAATAGAGGCTTCCATGAGCCGCAAATATACATTTTTTATTTTGATGAATGCCACTAAAGAATGGTTGAGTCTGGCGCGTGAAGATCGTCAGGCGTTTACAGAAACGCAGCTTAATCCGATCTTCGCCACATACAAAAGTGTGAGTGTACGCTTTTATGATGCGGAAGCTTTCTCCACCCGCTGTAGTGATATTGCAGTGTTTGAGACCGCCAATTTGCAAGATTATTATTTCGTCATTAATGCCATCCGCGACACGAAAATATTTACGGTTCCTTATTTTGAATTCGTTGAAATTATTCCCGCTATTGAGGGCGGATTTGTCGAGTACGAACAACACTTACAGTGATAATTATTTTATAAAAATTTATGCAAAAGTTAGCTGAAATTTGTGTCCGCCGTCCGGTCTTTGCGACGATGTTGATTACGACTCTGATCGTGTTAGGCGTCTTCTCCTATAACCGTCTGACCGTCGAGCGATTCCCGAAAGTTGAATTCCCTATCGTCACGATTATCACTCGTCTGCCTGGAGCCGCCGCGCAGGAAGTCGAATCGGAAATCACTGACAAAATCGAAGAAGCGGTCAATACGATCAGCGGGATTGAAGATTTAAATTCGACTTCTTCGGAAGGCGTTTCGCTGGTTTTCGTCAACTTCGATCTGGATCGTGATCTGGATACGGCGGCGCAGGATGTCCGCGACAAAATCAATCGCGTCCTGCCGCTGCTGCCCAAAAATATCGAAATCCCGACCATCGAAAAACTTGATCCTGACGCTTCACCGATCATGACAGTGTCGGTTTCTTCCAATCATTCCGTCCGTGAAATGACAGATTACTGCGACAAAACTTTACGGCGGCAAATCGAATCCGTCAACGGCGTCGGACAGGTGCAAATCATCGGCGGACGAAAACGGCAAATTAATATCAAGTTGGATGGCGACAAGCTCCGCGCTTATAACCTGACCGTCGCGCAGGTCTCGCAGGCACTGCAAGCACAAAATCTCGAAGTCCCTGGCGGGCGCATCGAACAGGAAAAACAAACGCTGACCCTGCGCACGCTGGGGCGGCTGCAAAATTCTAAAGATTTCAACAATATTGTAATCTCGACGCGCAACGGCTATCCAATAAAAATTTCAGATATTGGGTATATGGAAGACGGGGTTGAGCAGGAAATCAGCGCCGGATTTTACAACGACAAACCGACTTTGCTGTTACAGATTCGTCGTCAATCCGGCACGAATACCGTAGATGTCATTGATGGGTTGAAAAAAGAATTGGAAGGCGTCAAAAAATCCATGCCCCCCGGCTATGAATTAAATATTGTCCGCGATCAGGCGGTCTTTATTCTGGCGGCATTTCATACCGTGCGCGAACATTTGATTTTAGGCTCACTGTTGGCGGCGTTAGTCGTACTGCTTTTTATGCAAAATCTGCGGGCGACAATCATTGCGGCGGTGGCGATTCCCTCTTCGATTATTGCGACATTTGCGATGATGGACTGGGCGGGGATTACGCTGAACGGCCCGTCAATGCTGGGCTTGACGCTCGCCGTAGGAATTGTGATTGACGATGCGATTGTCGTCTTGGAAAACATTTTCCGTTACATCGAAGAAAAGGGCTACGAACCTTATGAGGCGGCAATTGCAGCGACCAAAGAAATCGGCATGGCGGTCATGGCAACCACGCTTTCGTTAGTTGTAATTTTCCTTCCCGTCGCATTTATGCAGAGCATTGCCGGGCGTTTTTTCAAAAGTATTGCGCTCACCATGAGCTTCTCAATTGCGGTGTCATTGCTGGTGAGTTTTACCCTGACGCCGATGATGAGCGCACGAATGCTGAAGCGTGTTCCGACCAGTAAACACGAAGGTGAAAAGAATTCATGGTTGATGCGCACGCTTGACCGGGGATATTCCAGCTTGCTCCAATTTTCATTGCATCATCGCTGGTTGATCTGCCTGATTGCACTGGCGGTTTTTATTTCGACCGTTCCTTTATTCCAAGCTGTCGGCAAAGATTTTTTCCCCGAAGACGATCAGAGCGAATTTGAAATGACGATTCGTACCGCCGAAGGAATGTCGTTGCAAACAACGGCTGAAGCCATTAATCGTATCACCGCTGAAACTCGCAAAATAGCTCACGTCGAATACACCTTGACTACCATTGGAGCCGATCAACAAGCAAACTCTAACGTTGCCTCGGTCTACGTCAAATTATCGCCGCTGGAAACTCGCAGCAAGACGCAATTCCAAATTATGCAACAGGTGCGTGAAGAGGTTTTGCCGAAATTCCAGGCGGAGAATATGCGCACCTCCGTACAAACTATCGCCGCTATTGGCGGCAGCTCCAACCAAAATGCGAATTTTTCGTTCATGATTTTAGGACCGGATTTAGATCGGCTCAGAGAGTATTCAGATAAACTTTTAGCCCGCCTGAAAAATACGCCAGGCATCGTTGATCCTGACAGCTCGCTGGTTTTCGGGAAGCCCGAATTACGCGCCGTAATTGATCGCCAGAAAGCGGCAGACCTCGGCGTCAACGTGTCAGATGTCGCGCAGAGCCTGCGCTTACTGGTCGGCGGCGCACAGGTTTCGACCTTCAACGAAGGTGGCGAGCAATACGAAGTCCACATCCGCGCCAATGAAAATTATCGAACGGATACGGCAGGCATCAAGCAATTAAATGTCCCGTCATCACGACTCGGCAGTGTCGGATTGGAAAATATGGTGCATTTCGAACCGGCTTCGGGGCCGACACAAATCGAACGCGCCGCCCGTCAACGCCGTGTCCTGCTGACCGCCAATCTCAAAGAAGGCGTCTCACAAAGTCAGGTCAAAGAAACCTTTTTGAAAGACGTGAAAGACCTCAACATGCTGCCGGGGTATTCCGTCATTGAATTCGGACGTATCAAAGAGCAAACCCGTACAGGCAGAGGCTTTGCCCTCGCTTTTATGCTGTCGTTTATTTTCATGTACATTGTTCTCGCCGCGCAATTTGAATCCTTCCTGCATCCCATTACAGTGTTGATGGCAATTCCATTAAGCGTCCCGTTCGCCATCTTTTCATTACTCGTCACCGGACAATCATTGAATATGTTTACGTTGCTCGGATTGCTGGTGCTGTTTGGAATGGTCAAGAAAAATTCGATTCTGCAAATTGACCATACGAACGGATTACGCGCCAAAGGAATGGAGCGCCATCTGGCGTTAGTCCAAGCCAGTCGGGATCGCTTGCGCCCGATTCTGATGACGACGCTGGCGTTCATTGCAGGAATGGCTCCGCTGGCGTTGAGCAATGGTCCCGGCTCCGGCATTAATCGCTCAACTTCCGTCGTCGTCATCGGCGGACAAAGCCTGTGCTTATTGCTCACGTTGTTAATGACGCCAGTAGTGTATTCGATCTTTGATGATTGGATTAATTCTTCTCTGTGGCAAAAGGTGACTGGAAGAGCTAAAGGCGCAAAACGCAAATTAGCGGCGGGGGCTTCGGCACTTTTGGGATTGATTGGGAGATAGTGAAAACTATGATTTATCTAACCGAACAAGACGTTACCAATCTACTGACAATGAATGACGCGCTCGCCGCCGTCGAACTTGCTTTCAAAGCACAGGCAACTGGCGATGCCACGAATGAATCGCGCCGCCGCGTCCGTGCGAACGGTGCAATTCTGATGACAATGAGCGGCGCGATTACTTCGCTTGGAACCTTCGGCTTAAAGGCGTACACCGTAGCGAAAGGCAAAGCCAGATTTCACGTTAGCCTTTACGATACCGCGACAGGCGAATTGCTCGCACTCATCGAAGCCGACAAGCTGGGACAAATGCGAACCGGCGCAGCCAGTGGTATTGCGACCAAATATTTAGCGCGTGAAGATGCCATATCCGTCGGGATTTATGGCACAGGATGGCAGGCACAATCGCAGCTCACCGCCGTCTGCGCCGTCAGAAAAATTGAAAGTGTTAAAGTCTTCAGTCGCTCCGAAGAAAAACGAAATCTGTTCAGTCTGAAAATGAGCGAACAACTTGGCATTGCTAATATTACAGCCGTAAGCGAACCGCAAGCCGCCGCTGATTCTGACATTCTCATCACTGTAACTTCATCTGCAAAACCCGTTCTCGAAGGCGCCTGGCTCAAGCCGGGAACACATATCAATACCGCCGGTGGCAATTCCATCATGCGCAGCGAAGTGGATGATGAAGTCATCAAACGATCAAATTTCATCGCCGTAGATTCCAAAGATCAGGCAAAAATTGAAGCCGGAGAATTGGTCTTCCCTGTCGAAAAAGGATTGCTCACGTGGGAACGCGTGCAGGAAGTCTGCCACGTCGTCAACGGCGCAGTGCAGGGACGCAAATCTCCCGAAGACATCACCCTATTCAAATCATTGGGCTTAGCCATCGAAGATGTAGCGACTGCGACATGGATTTACCGAAAAGCTCAGTCATTACATGTAGGCAAAAATATTTGACGCTTCCAGCCTGTTTTTTAGCTGGAGATAAATTTATGAAAACTTTTCAAACTGCAATTTTACTTAGTCTTTTTCTGGTTTCGACCGCAGTTCTCGCGCAGGACACCGCACCGAAAAAATCACTGGCTCCCGAATCCCGCATCGGTGTAGACAACAATAAACGTGTCATGCTGACAATGCGCGAAGCCGTCACGCTGGCACTCGAAAACAACCGCGACATTGCCGTCGAACGCGAAAACATTAAACTCGGCGAATGGGATTTGAAGGCTACCAAAGGCATTTACGATCCAAACATTTCAGCTTCGATGAATTATCAACGCGCCAACAGCCCCGTCACCAGCATCTTCGGAGCAGGTCAGACGACGGGATTGGTCGGCAGTGCTTCCTACGCACAGAAATTAAACAATAAATACGGCTCAAGTCTGCAAGCGACATTCGACAATACACGCGCTACGTCGCAAAGCCCGTTCAATGATTTAAATCCGCAAGTCACTTCCAATCTGAATTTCAGTTTTGTCCAGCCGCTGTTTCGTAACAAGACCGTTGACCCCGCGCGTCGTGCGATCAAACTGGCGAAAAAACGGTTGGATGTTTCTGACTCTCAATTCCGTCAACGCGCCATTGAAATTGTTTCGCAGGTGCAGCGTGCCTACTGGGATTTAGTTTTCGCACGGCGCGATTATCAAATCAAAAATGAAGCGTTGCAGAATGGAAAAATACAGCTCGAACATAATCAGCGCTTAGTCGAAGCCGGAACGCTCGCGCCCTCCGATGTTATTTCTACCCGCGTCGAAGTTGAGCGTCGTGTAGACGAACTCGAAGCCGCCACTGAAGTGATTCAACGCGCTGAAAACGGCTTGAAAGGATTAATGCTGCAACCGTCCAGCGGTGAAATGTGGGAATCTTTGCTGGAGCCGATTGACACGCCAAACATCAATACTGACTTTTCATTATCGCTGAAAGAAGCAACCCAAACCGCGCTCAAAAATCGCCCGGAATTAGAGCAATTTCGCTTTCGCGGAGAACTGAACGACATTGATGTCGAGTTCTATAAAGATCAGGCGAAACCGCAAATTGATTTTGTGACTTCGTATGGCACAACCGGATTAGCCGGAACGCAACGAACCACTGCGAACCCGATCACCGCCAGTAACGCGTTGCTGTATGGACGCCTCAATCAACTCTCAACGCTGGCGGGACTCAGTCCGATTGTGGTCAGTTCAGGCAGCGGGACGGATCCGAAATTTATTGGTAGTTACCCGAAAAGTGTCTGGAATTTGGCGAAGAATGAATATCGTACTTTGCGCTTTGGAGTGACGATTAATTTACCGTTGCGTAATACACTGGCGAAGGCGCAACTCGGACGCGCCGAACAGGAAGCGAAGCAGATTGACGTGCAAAAACAGCGCGTGCTTCAACTGATCGAAGTCGAAGTCCGTAACGCCCTGCAAAGCGTAGACACCGCCAAACGTCGCGTCGAAGCGGCACAGAATTCGCGCAAAAATGCCGAGCTGCAACTCGCCAGTGAACAAAGAAAATTCGATGCCGGGCAGTCCACAAATTTCTTCGTACTGGATCGCCAGAATGCCTTGTCATCCGCGCAGGGACGCGAGCTTCGCGCCCTGACCGATTACAATAAAGCCACTGCCGAATTGCAGCGTGCAATTTCAACGACGCTGACGAACAACAATATTTCGTTTAATAGCACTGAAATTCAAAAGTAATAGACTCCGTTTTCGAGCTGATTGCCTTCTGAGAATTCTTTCGTAAGGCATTTTGTTTGAGACTAAAATTTCAAATCACTTACACAGGCTTAGATAACGCTTTCATCATTTCTTGAGCGATTTTGCGATAGTTTTTATTTTTGCTTCTCTTTTTAAGGTTTCTATTTACAGTTTCAATGTGATCAGGGTTTAATGCAAATTTAATTTGCTCATATATCCCTCGCCGCACCGATGGAGTCATCATACTCAGATTTCTCCAAAATGCCTCGGAATCATTCACTACAGCATCTTCAAGAATACTTGCAATACCTTCGGCTAACGCCCCATCAGACCACTGAGACGCTGCCATGACTACACGAATTAATTGAGTATCACCAAGGCTAATTAGCTTACTTGCAAATCCAATTACTTCATCGTGTGGAAGGTGATAGTAAGGAGAGTTTCGAGCCAGAGACCAAGCAATTTTCTCACTATTTTCCTCGTAATGATAATTGAATCGGCAGAGGAGAAAAGCGACCCTTACTTGGAAGGCATCGTCATCGTCTATTTGCTTTCTCAGCTTCTCCAAATCAGATATGAGGTTGTTTCTCGGTAACTTTTGTAACTCTGCAAAGACCGTCTCATCACCTTCACCAACAGCAAATAATTCAACCTGTTCTCTCAATTTACTAAGATTGTTTTTATCATCACTACTTTGATGCATTTCCACGCCGACTGGCGGCGTGGAATGACAAGCAACCTGTAGACACACACATAATGTGAAAATAATGAATGGGTTGGTTTGAAAATCCTTACTCATTAGGAGTCAGATTTTGAAAAAAGCAAATAAACTGTCCAACTAATACATACAGGCCAGACAATAATTACATAACCGAGTAATAGAAATATTATATACCCATGTATCATCAATCCACTAAAAATCGGACCCAACATTGGTGCTATGGCCAACAGCAAAATAACGACAAATTGATATGGTTGTTTTTCCAAACTTGCAACTTTATAAGTAACGAATAGAAGCCAAAAAAGGCAAATAAAAAATAAAATCGCAAGGCCGCTCAGAATTTGACTTCTGCTACCCCAGGCAAAATGCGTTGAAAGCTCAACCAGACAGAAACAAGCCACAATAGTAGGTAATGTAATTATTCCTATTACTAGCTTGAGATATAAGTTATGCAATAAATAGGTTTTATTCATTTTCTATACCCTCCACTCCGAGCAGTTTTATAGACGTAAGCACTTGTAAGCTACTGGCGGCATAGAGTTAGCGAAGCCGAAAAATACCCTAAGTTTGTCTAACCATCAGATACAAATAAGCACCTTGGTGTAAGTTCTGCGGTATTATAATTCACCGCATCACGATGGAATCAGGATTATCAACGTTTATTACACCTCAAAACTTATGTTCACGTGCTTAATTTGGTTTCTGTTCATTGAGGAGGTCGGGGTCTTTGGGGATTACGACGATTATCTTCCCAATCAAACTTTAAACCGTTCGCTACACCTAAGCCATATACATGTGCGTAATATGCTTCAATTGCCCCGCTCTAATTATGGTGAATATACCGCATGGTTGGGTCGTTTTCAGAGCCTAAAACCAGCCCCCCTGTCGCCTGATCATGTAGCTCCCGACCAAAGGTATCTAAATAAGCTTTAGATGTAGCTCCTGCGGCCAAGCCTTGACTGTAAAAATCAATTTCTACTTCTCCGAAGAAATGCTTCACAGCAGGAACCCCTGTACTAATGAAATCGTAGGGGGTTTTGGAACTAAAATCACCCCAATATTGATACCCTTCATGCCGCGGAGAAATCATATCTGTTATTGTATGTAAAGCGTTACCAAATGCCTCTAATGCTTCACTACTAACTCCAATCCCCCCCTTATCTTTAAATTCCTGCTGTTTTTGTTTGGCAGTGCCAAGGTTCCCGTTAATGAAATCGGATGACCTTCGAGCAGCCATATCTTTTGAGTCACCTTTTCCTTGCATTCCGTGCATGTAACTTTCTTGCGAGGCTTGATGCCTATCAACATTTACACTAGCCGTTTTTAATGTTTCTCTCTGATTTTTCGTTAAACCTGACAATGCATGGTCAATAATTCTATTAGAGTTGTTGTGACATTTAAAATCAATGAGATAGCTGGAAATTCCAGAGGCCTGCGCAGACTTCCAGTACGTCATCGTAGAGATCGAAATCGTGCA
>JAYVZE010000234.1:0-51250 GCA_043783625.1 Blastocatellia bacterium
CGCATCAATTTTTATTTTAGAAAAAAATTCTTGCTTTCCATTCGTCCAGGTGACATGAACCGAATCAACCGAATTCGCCTGACCTAAACCAAAATGGACGCGGTTATCATTTGCGCTTAAATAACTTCCATCCGTATGCACACGCTGACGCAGTGAATTTTTCGCTGATATTTTTAATTCAATTTTTGCGCCGATGGCTTGGCGATTATCCTGTTTTCCAATGAGCTGAAAACTGATCCAATGATTTTTGTTTTTATTTTCGTTGAGCATGAATCGCGCAGAGCCGGAGTTGTTCGAGACGACAAAATCAATATCGCCGTCGTTGTCAATGTCGCCAAAAGCCGCGCCGCGACTGACTTCTGAAAGTTGCAGCGCAGGAAAATTTTCCGGTGAAATTTCTTTGAAACTCTGACCGTTTTCGTTGTGAAAAATTTGATTACGTTGCTGGTACGGAAATCGTTGACCAGCTAACGCCGATTGCAGCGTGACGGAGCCATTGGCGAAAAATAAATCCAGCCAGCTATCGTTATCATAGTCGAACCAACTCACACCGAAGCCGGTAAACACAAGGCTTGGCTGCGATATTTTAAACTCAGCCGAAGCGTCAGAAAAAATTCCCTGGCCGGAATTTCGATAAAGCGTCGAACCTTCTTTCGTTAAATTCGTGACCAATAAATCTTCATCGCCGTCGTGATCGAAATCTCCGGCAGTGACTCCCATTCCTGCGCGGGGGACGCCTTCCATGGAATACGCGGCTCCGGCAAATAATCCTTCTTCGGAAAATTTCCCCTTGCCCTGATTAATCCAGAGCAGGTTCGCGGCTCCGTCGTTGGCGACGTAAATATCAACTAAATTATCGCCGTTGAAATCCGCGCAAGTCACGCCGAGGCCGGGACCGTAAGCCGCAGCGATGCCGGATTCCTGCGTCACGTCTGAAAATTTTCCGGTGCCGTCATTACGAAATAATTTGTCCGGCAAGCCACGATATTGTTGCGGCCCGCAATAATCCAATTGTCCTGTCGGAGCGTTGCATTGCTTGTTCGCCGCGACCGTAAAATCAACGTAGTTGCACACGAACAAATCAAGATCGCCATCGTGATCGTAATCCAGCCATGCTGCACTTGTGCTCCAGCGCGGATCATCAACTTTGGCGGCGGCGGTGACGTTGGAAAAAGTTCCGTCGCCGTTGTTGTGAAAGAGCGCGTTCGAACCAAAATTCGTGACGTAAATATCTACAAATCCATCGTTGTCGTAATCGCTTGTGGCGGTTCCCATACCGTAGGCGTTCAGCCCTAAACCAGATTTTTCAGTGACATTCACGAAGCGCAATTTTCCTGACGGAATCAATTCATTGCGAAACAAGCGATTGCCGGGAGGTTGTGTTTTGGGCAATGAAAACAAGGTTTTTTTATCGTCGAGGGCTTTTCCCTGAATGAAATACACATCAAGGTCTCCGTCGTTATCGAAGTCAAAAAGGGCAACTCCCGCGCCCATAATTTCAGGCATGAAGAAATTGCCCGAAGCTCCATTTTGATGTTTGAAAATTAATCCGGTCTCGGCTGAAACTTCACGAAAAAGTTGTGGCTCGGCGTTGGGTATTTTTTTTGCGGCTGGACGTTTTGTTTGTGCTGAAATCGCACAACTCAGAACAAGAGAAAAAGATAAGAAAGTTTTTAGCCAGAATTTTTTATGAATCGTCATGAATTATTTTTTGTTTGCTATCGTGGTAATCCAACTGGTCAGTTTTGATTTGTAACTCATCCAATTCGGATGCCCTTCCCAATTTTCCATGCCGTGCGGAGCACCGTCAACATTGATTGATTCGATTGCGACGTGATATTCTTTGAGCTTCTGCAAATACGCCTGATGCTGCGGGAACAGCCCGTCTTTCGTGCCGCAAATCAACAGCATCGGAGGCATCTCCTGATGCACATTATGCAGCGGAGAATATTGTCGTAAAGTCTTCTGCGCTTCATCATCAAGTTTCGTAATCCCAAACAATCTGGTAGGGATCGAACGCGGCGTGATCTCTTTCGCCATCGCTTCAAAATCGTAAACGCCGTACATTGAAATTACTCCAGCGAGCTTTAAAGTTGGGTCGGACGCAAGCATCGAAACCATTTGTCCACTGGCAGATTCTCCGAGGAGGAAAAATTGTTTTGAACGACCTTCGCGGAAGTATATGAAATTAACGATGGTGTATAAATCATCCATTTGCGCCTGATGATTCACCTCCGGCGTCAATCGGTAATCAAACGAATACCAGGAAAAATCAGCCCGTGAGAGTGCTTCAAAAAGTGGAGTCACATAAGTAAATTTATCACCAGCTTCCCAGCCTCCACCGTGAAAAATAATGACGACTGGCGATGAGTTTTTGAAAGATTTATGATGAATGTATTCGAGGTGATGGAGAGCTACACTGCCGCGCTTCCAACTCGCGCTATAAGGGAATGGATCAATTCCTGTTTGCGTAAGATTAAACTGATTTCTTAACCACTCCGTCAATTTGTTTTTGTATGTCCATTGTTCCGGTCGCCAATTTTCAGCGCGATGAATGCCACCTTCGACGGGCAGAAACTCGTATTTACTTTGTGATTTAGCCATCGCCTCGATGCGAGAAATTGGCATCTCATTATCAGCGGTTCCGTGGATGAATAGTGCAGGAATTTCAGGCGTTGTAATTGGTTCTGAAAGCTTGCCTCCGATGGAAATGATGGAGCGAATTTGATTGGATTTATCATTCGCTACACTCAGAGCAATTTCTGCTCCGACATCTTCTCCGAGCAATAAAATTTGCTTCGGATCAATCCTGAAAGCCGCTGCATGACAGCGAATAAATTGGATAGCAGCTTCAATATCCTCCACTGCTTCGGCTTTATTTGTCAGCCGATAATCAACCGCGAACCAATTCAATCCAGCTTTGGTCAGGAGTTCCTGAAATTGACCTGTGAAGGCTACACGGCTGCCTGAATTATAATTGCCGCCGTGAATAATAATCACTGCTGGACGCCGATTTCCTGATGATTGCGCATAAGAATCAAGCGCTAATTTTGCGCCCTTGACGCGACGATAAATGATCTGACCTTTTGTGCCTGGAATAATGTGATTTCCGGCTGGATTACCAACGCGAAATGGCAGACAAGTTTTCAATGGCGAAGCTTGCGAACTCACCAGAAAAATAATGAGCCAGAGAAAAATTGCAGTTCGTTGTTTCATTTTTTTTAATCCAGTATATTGATTGCAGAACAACCCTAATTTTCAATCCCAGCGACGGAGAATACAAGTGATGCGATGGCTCGTAATTTTATCTTTCTTTTTTTTGACGTCAGTAACAGATTTCGCGCAGGCACGTCGCGCTGTACCTTCGCTGCCACAACTCCGCGAAGCAGTGAAACGAAATCCAAAAAACGCGGAGGTGCATTACGCTTTGGGTTTGGGGCTGGGGCGAAGCGGGCAAATCATCGAAGCCATCGCCGAGCTTCGTCAGGCAGTGATTTTAAATAATGATTTTGTCGAAGCGTGGATGACGCTGGGCTTAGCGTTGCAGCAAAAAGGCGAATTAAACACCGCTGCTGATGCAATGAATCGCGCCGGAAGTCTGAGGCCTAACGATCCCGCGATCTGGTTGTCGCTGGCAAATTTATATCAGCAATCACAGAACTTTCCTCGGGCAGTTGAAGCAATGCGCCGCGCCATCGAGCTGCAACCCAAAAATGCAGAATTTCAAAGTCAGCTAGGGATGCTGCTGGATGCTGCCGGAGAAAGCGCGAACTCAGCGGAAGCCTTTGAAAACGCGATCAAGCTGAATCCTGCTGCACCTGCGTCGTATTATTATTTAGGTGTCTCACGATTGCAGCGAGGAGAATTTGAAGCCTCTGCCAAAGCGTTGCGACAGGCTGTGAAATTGGCACCACGCTCCGCTGAAAGCTGGACAACTTTGGGCGTTGCGTTACGCGAATCCGGCGACGTCGCGGAAGCGCTGAAGGCCTTAAAGCAAGCCATTCTGCTGAATCCAAAATTAACTGAAGCGCATAATAATTTCGGCTTAACTTTGTTGCAGCTCAAGCAAACTGAAGCAGCTTTGTCTGAATTTCTAATCGTCAAAAAACTCGCTCCGAAAAATCCGAATGGATACTTGAATGCGGGCTTAGCATTGATGCAAAAAGGCGATGTCGAAGGCGCAATTTCATCGTATCAATCATTGATAAAACTCGCGCCGGATTATCCGCAATCACATTTTAATTTGGGTTTAGCCTTGCGCCGCAAAGATGATTTGGACGGTGCGATTGCGGCACTGCAAAAATGTCTCGCGCTCAACAATGATTTTGCTGATGCACATTTCACGCTCGGCGATATTTTTTTACAGCAATCAAAATTGGATGAAGCGGTGAATGAATTAAGCGCAGCGACGCGCTTAATACCGAATGACGGCGAAGCGCATTTTCGATTGGGCTTAGCATTGCAACGAAAAAGTGAGGCGGAAAATGCGATCAATGAATTTCGTGCGGCGATACAACTTGCACCAAATAATCCAGAAATTCATACGGCTTTAGCAAATGTTTTGCGGCAAAAAGGCGAGGTGGAAGCTGCGAAAATTGAGTCTGAAGAAGCGGTGAGATTGACGAAAATTCGTAAGGATTTTGAAGTCGCGGCGACAGCTTTGCAGACTGGTCTGCAACGAATGAAAGAAGGGAAAATTGATGAAGCGATTGAGCGATTTGAAGCAGTTTTGAAAATTGATCCGAATTCAGTAGAGGCGAAAGAGCAGTTGATTATCGCAAAGAAAAGCAAGTCGAAATGATATTTTTTAGACAGGATTGACAAGATTTGTAACAGGATTTCACAGGCAGTACAAATCAATATTATTGCTTGTCAATCCTGAAAAAATCTAGTCAATCCTGTCTAAAATACATTCGTGAAAATTCGCGTTAATTCGTGGCTAAAATCTTCTTCCCGTTCACTACAACAGCAACTGGCGCACCTTTTAATTTCCATCCATCGAACGGCATATTTTTACTCTTCGATTTGAACTGCTTAGCGTCAACTGTGACTTCAAGATTCGGATTGAAAATCGTCACATCCGCAATCGCACCTACCTGCAAAGTCCCGCGATTTAATTTGAAAATCCGCGCAGGATTACACGACATTAATTCCACCATCCGCGTCATCGAAATAATTCCACGATGAACTAAACGATCCAGCGTTAAGCTCACGGCAGTTTCCAGTCCAACAATTCCATTCGGAGCTTTATCAAATTCGTACGCTTTTTCGTTCGCGTGATGCGGCGCGTGGTCGGTCGCAATCGCATCAATCGTGCCATCGCGCAAGCCTTCTAAACAGGCTTCTAAATCTTCTTGCGAACGCAGTGGTGGCGCCATTTTTGTATTCGTATCGTACTGCGATTCGTACACAGCAGCATCTGTCAAAACAAAATGATGCGGCGTAATTTCGCACGTTACCCGTAGCCCCTGTGCTTTAGCTTGCCTGACAAATTCGACAGATTTTGCGGTAGAAATATGCGCGATGTGAATGTGCGCTCCGGTAATTTCGGCTAATTGTATGTCGCGGGAAACCTGCAAATCTTCTGCCGCGCCGCTGAGTCCTTTTAAGCCGAGCCGAGCCGAATATTCGCCTTCGTGCATTGACCAGCCCGGCGACACGCAACAATCTTCGCAGTGGTCAATCACAGGCAAATCAAAATCTACCGAATATTCCATCGCGCGGCGCATCATTTCGGCGGAGCAAATCGGTCGCCCGTCGTCGCTGATACCGACAATTCCTGCGCGTTTCATTTCGCCAATTTCGGCGAGCTGTTCGCCTTTGGAGTCGTGCGTGATGGCTCCGATAGGGAAGACGTTGGCGAATCCGGCGGCTCTGGATTTTTCCAGAATAAAACTCGTCACCGCAGAATTATCATTGACCGGCTTCGAATTCGGCATACAGCAAACGGACGTGAATCCACCTGCCGCCGCAGCGTGCGCACCGGATTCAATCGTTTCTTTATACTCAAATCCCGGCTCGCGGAAATGCACATGAAGATCAATAAATCCGGGGGCGACGATGAGGTTGGACGCATCGAAAATTTCTGCGCCTTGGGATGATAGATCGTTGCCGATGGCTTCGATTTTGCCGTCACGAATTAGTAGGTCGCTTTTAGCTTCGAGTGAGTTTGAAGGATCAATGATCGTTCCGTTTTGAATGAGTAATGAAGACATAAAAATTAACTGGAAAAAATCGCGTAGGTTTGCACTGCGATTTTGCCATCACGAATAACAAACGTATCAGTCGCCATGGCGATGAATGGCTTGGCTTCCCACAGAATAAAAGCAATCTCGCCGTCAATATCCTGACGTACAATTTTGAAGGCTGGCAATAATTCAGGTGGAGAGTTTTTGACGAAGCCTTCAAACGCGGCTCTGATTGCGGCGAGTCCGCGAATGATCCCGTGCGGCGCGAAGATGATCGCATCTTCGGAATAATCGGAAAGAATCGCGTCAATGTTGCCTTGTCCGAGAGCTTCGAGGTGATGAGCTAAGATTGATTCAGGTGTCATAAAATCCTTACCAAGCTCCAACGGAGCGCAATATAATAGCCCAGGGTGCAACCCTGGGTAGGATTGGAAATGTAAAAAAAGTCCTGAAAGGGCGACATAAATAGAGACTAACGTTAAAACTATCTCGCCCTTTCAGGGCTTGTGTTAAGGAAGCAATTTTCCCCAGGGTTACACCCTGGGCTATTGTATTGCCGTCCCGTTGGGACTCTATTTGGAAGATCATTTTTGAATACGAATTCATGATATAAAAAACAATTTTCATTGATTCATTGGTGATTGCGACCATCACATTATCTCTTCAAATGTGATCGCTTACTCACCCCCAGCCAATAAATACAATACGGCCATTCGCACCGCCACACCATTCGCCACTTGATCTAAAATTAAGGAAGTTGAGCCATCAGCGACATCTGATTCAATTTCTACGCCACGATTGACGGGGCCGGGGTGGAGGACGATGGCATCGGATTTTGCCAGTGTCAGCCGTTTCATGTTCAAGCCGTAGTGGATGGAATATTCTTTCAGGCTGGGGAAAAATCCGCCTGATTGTCGCTCCATTTGGATGCGCAACATCATGACTACATCGGCATCGGCGATGGCTTCGTTGACGTTGGCGGCGAAGGTGACAGTGCCGGAAAATTGTTTTTCAAAGCCGTGCGGAAGCAGCGTATTCGGCCCGGCGAAGACTACCTGAGCACCAAGTTTGCTCAACAAATACGCATTAGAACGAGCGACGCGGGAATGCAGTACATCGCCGATGATGGCAATTTTTAATCCCGCGATTTTGCCTTTGCTGCGGCGAATCGTGAAGGCGTCAAGTAATGCCTGCGTTGGGTGTTCGTGCGCTCCATCGCCAGCGTTGATGACGGAAGATTTGACGTACTTCGCAATTTGATGCGGTGCGCCGGAAGAGCCGTGACGAATGACTATCGCATCGGGAGCCATCGCTTCCAGATTTTGTGCGGTGTCAATTAACGTCTCGCCTTTGACGACGGAGCTTGAAGAAGCGGTGATGTTGATTGTATCGGCGGAGAGGCGTTTGCCTGCAATTTCAAAGCTCGTTCGCGTGCGCGTCGAAGCTTCAAAAAATAAATTGATGATCGTTTTGCCGCGCAATGTGGGAACTTTTTTGATGCGGCGATTGTTGATGTCGCGGAACGTTTCCGCTGTGTCGAGAATCAGATTGATTTCCTCGACGGAGAGATCTTCAATTCCAAGTAGGTCTTTGTTCTTTAAAGGCATTGGGAAAGGTGGTCGGTGGTCGGGGAGCGGTGGTCGGTTGAAGCCAAGTTCTGTGCGGAAGCTTAAGTCATGAACTAATTATTTTCGCAACAAAAACCGACCACTGACCACCGCTCCCCGACCACGTTATTTAGTTTCTACGACGATGACTTTTTCGGCTTCGTCAAATTCCGGGAGCATAACCTTGATAATTTCGCTCTCGGTCGTAGCAACATATTTTCCGATGTAATCCGCTTGAATTGGAAGTTCGCGCCAGCCGCGATCAATCAGTACTGCCAGTTGCACACGATGCGGTCGCCCGAAATCTATCAGCTCATCCAGCGCGGCGCGGACGGTTCTTCCGGTGTATAAAACATCGTCTACAAGGATGATCGTTTTGCCAGTGATGTTCGCGGGCAGGTGCGTACTGTTGACGACGGGCTGCTCGGCTACGGTGCTGAGATCGTCGCGGTAAAGCGTAATATCCAGCGTTCCCGTAGCGACCTCGAAATTATCCATGTCCTTGATTTTTACCGCGAGTTTTTCGGCTAACGGAACGCCCCGGCGATGGATGCCAACTAACAAAATATTGGATAAATCAGGGTTATTCTCGACGATCTGCGAAGCCATTCGCGCCATCACGCGGTTCATGTCGTCCGCTGTCATAATGGTAGATTTTTCTTTGAATTCCATCGGATACCTCTTTTTCGGTGTGCCAGCATCCTGCTGGCAGCGAATGTTGTGGCGCACCAATTACAAACGCTTTGCCAGTTCAGTTTGAAAGTGAATAATACGTCGGGCATTCGCGCCGAGATCGCCTTTGCCGACGCGCGAACGCGAATGCACATAAACGCTGCAACTTTCTCCGGTTCCAGGTTTAATCGTGATCGTGACATCGTCTTTGAAGCGCAGAATTTTCGTTGTATCTACGGCCTCAATTTCTCCCGCTTCACGACTTTCGTTGATGATTTCCCAGCCCAAATCTTTCGCCGTCGCCAGTGCCGCATCGAAGGCTCTGACCATTGCGACGCTAAATCTTTGCGGTTGAAGGTCAGGATATTCGGGAGTGTCGCCAGTTTTTACGTCGTTGATGCGCGGCCAGATCAAGCCGGAAATTAAAACCCCACCAACCAACAACGCGAAGAGCATTCCAAGTATAAGAAACATTTTTTTTACTATTCGCATTTTTATCAACTCCACCAGTTTTTCGGGTCACATAAGTTCTCAAGATACACAATGGACGTAAGATTGTAAAAGCTGGAGCGAGAAACAAAGTAAGCGAGCTTGTCTGACTTTTCAGGCTTCTGGTACACTGAATGTTACGGGATGAATTTCAGTAAGCCGGAGTCCACGAAATTGATAGATGCTTTAGCCATAGTTGAGCGCAATAAAATTGTGACGACAACTTCCAACGAATCAGGGCAAACTCGCAGCTACGGGTATTTGCGGTTGCGTCTGCCGCAAACTCAGACGATTCAGCCGGGGCAATTTGCGATGCTGAAAAAGCATGGAATTGTGGAGCCGTTGTTGCGTCGTGCGATGGCGTATTACCGTACCGAAAATCATTCTGATTCCACGAGTGTAGAATTCATTTATCAAATTTTAGGACGCGGCACACAGGCGATTTCGACTTTGCTGGTTGGTGATAAGGTGGAATGTTTAGGCGCGCTCGGCAACACCTACGACATCGAAGCCGCACGAGGAAAGACGGCACTTTTAGTGGTCGGCGGAGTTGGTTCCGCAGCCGTCTTTATGCTGGCGGAAGAATTGGTTAATGCAAAAATCCCAACGAAATTATTTATTGGTGGAGCGAGTCGCGGCGACTTACTTGGGTTGGATGATTTTGCGGCGTTGCTTGGCAACGAAAATATTACTTGTGCAACTGTTGACGGGAGCGAAGGCGAAAAAGGCTTTGTGACTGCGCCGCTCGAAAAATATTTGCAAGCCAATCAGTCAAATATAATTTATTCCTGCGGGCCGGATGCGATGCTGCACGCGGTGGCAAAGGTGGCGGAGAAATTTGATGTTCCGACGCAGGTTTCGCTGGAAGCTCCGATGGCTTGCGGGTTTGGAATATGCGTCGGTTGCGCAGTCGCTATGAAGCACGAATGCGAGGAAGGATTTGTGTATAAAAAAGTTTGTACGGATGGACCGATTTTTTGGGCGAAAGAACTAAAATGGTGAAGGTTCGGGATATAATAAAATTGATTGAAGTCGATGGATGGTATTTGGCGAGAACGCGTGGGAGTCATCGTCAATTTAAGCATCAAACCAAGCCAGGTTTGGTTACAATTGCCGGAAAACCCGGTGACGACATCGCGCCAGGAACCCTCAACAGTATTTTGAAACAGGCAGGATTATCACTATGAAATATTTAATCGTTGTCGAAAAAACAGGCACAGGATTTTCAGCCTACAGCCCTGATCTTGATGGTTGCGCGGCTACAGGGCAAACACGTGAAGAAGTGGAAATAAACATGCAGGAAGCAATCGAATTTCATCTGGATGGAATGAAATCTGAAGGCTACAGAATTCCTGCACCACAGAGTTATTCCGCGTATCTCGACATTGCTGCTTAATTCTTTCTGATGACAACAAACAATTCATTACTCTCAATTAATTTTTGCGGGATCAATTTTGATAATCCCGTTGGCACGGCAAGTGGTACGTGCGGCTACGGTTTGGATTTAAAAGAATTGATTGATCTCAACAAGCTTGGAGCCGTCTTCACCAAAGGCTTGTCCGCGAAGCCGATGCGCGGCAATGCTCCGTGGCGCATCGTTGAAACGCATGGTGGAATGCTGAATGCGATAGGCTTACAAAATATCGGAGCGAAAGTCTTTGTCGAAGAAAAATTGCCGGAGCTGAGAAAATATTCGACGCGGATTATCCCCAATGTTTTCGGCTATTCGATTGAAGAATACAGCGAAGCGATCCGCATTCTGGAAGACGGCGCAGGGATTCACGGCTACGAAATAAATATTTCATGTCCGAATGTCAAAGAAGGCGGAAAATCGTTTGCGAATGATGCGAAGCAGGCGGCGGAAGTCACAGCGGCAATTAAAAAAGTTGCGACGCGTCCAGTAATTGTGAAGCTTTCTCCGAACGTCGCGGACATCGCCGAAATCGCGCGTGCGGTGGAAACTGCCGGAGCGGATGCGCTGTCGTTGATTAATACGGCGATTGGAATGTCCATTGACATCAATACGCGCAAGCCGCGCATTGCCAATGTGACGGCAGGATTATCCGGCCCGGCGATAAAACCGATTGCCGTACGCTGTTTGTTTCAGGCTGCGCGTGCCGTGAAAATCCCATTGATTGGAATCGGCGGGATTGCGACAACCGAAGACGCCCTTGAGTTCATCATAGCAGGCGCGAGCATCGTGCAAGTAGGGACGGCGAATTTTTATGACCCGGGCGCGACGATGAAAATTGTGGATGGCTTGGCGGAATATTGTCGGAAAAATAATTTGCGGAGCATCAGTGAATTAGTGGGAACAGTACAGTGCTAAAAAATTGCCTAAAAAATACTGCAATATTTTTTCTCTTGATGAATTTGGTGAGTTGTACTTTTTTTGAGCAAAAATGGGTTAATCCTTGCGACTCTGAGTTTGATAAATCTAAGAATTTTGTACTGCCTTATGTTGCGCCAGCTAAAAGAAAAACAACGATAATTGCAGCGTTTCCACGACTCAAGCTTGGTATGGCGAAGGCGGAAGTCGCGGCAGTAATCGGTGAACCAGATTTAAGTCACGATGCGGCGCGTAAGGAAGGAAGTGATGAAGAAAGTTTTCTTTTTACGGAATGGGAATACCTTATCTTTAAAAATGATCGAGGTGAAGATCATCCATCAATTAAACTTTCTGTTTATTTCGGTAGAGACTGCAAAGTTTTCGAGATTAATGCTCAATCAATTAAAGAAATTGGGCAAGAGTTGAGGCAGTGATTTTATTATGCGAATGAAAGGTATAGTTATTTCATTGTTATTAATTCTGCTTCCTGTGAATAGTGATGCGCAGTCAAGTGCAATTAATGTTTCGCCCGAAAAACTCATCAACGGCGCACCCTGTGTGTTCCGTTACAAAGCTACAACTCCACTCAAATCTTTGAATGCAACTTTCCTGACGAAGCGAGTATTTTTCAGCTTCGACAAAGCGAGTGGAGATTGGATTGGCTTCGCGGGAGTGGATTACGACACCAAGCCTGGCAATTACGATTTAGTGGTGAACGGCATCGCTGTGAACAGCTCCAAGGTTTCCTTTGCGCAAATCATCTCCGTTGCGAAAGGTTTTTATCGGACTTCGGCGATTAGCGTCCCGAAAAAATATGTTGATCCTGATCCAGCGGATGTTTCGCGCATTTTAGCAGAACGCGATTTGAAAAATGACTTGCTGAATAAGATTACGAATTCGCAATTGTGGTCGGGGAATTTTGTCGCTCCGGCAGGGACAGGAACTTCGTCAGAATTTGGTTCACAGCGAACGTATAACGGCAAACGTCAGAGTGTCCATCAGGGCTTGGATTATCGTGCTGTGACAGGAACGCCAGTTCGCACGATCAACAGCGGCAAAGTTATCATCGCACGTGAACTTTATTTTGAAGGGAACTGCGTCGTGATAGATCACGGGCAAGGCTTGCTCTCGCTTTATTTTCATTTGTCGCAATTCAAGATCAAAGAAGGCGACACGGTGACAAAAGGTCAACAGATTGCTCTGAGCGGAGGCACGGGGCGCGTGACTAGCCCGCATTTGCATTTAGCGGTGCGCTGGCAGGGAAGTTATGTGAATCCGGCAACGTTATTGGGATTGAAAATGTAGCGCAAATGCAGAAGCTCGCACGCAGTAAGGGCGCCTTCACATTTGAAGCGCAGGAATCAGCTAACTGTGAAAATTTGAGATGAGTACTGGCACCCTTACTGCGTGCGGGCTTCTGCATTAACCGGAACCTGAAATTTTTATGAACCAAATTTTACCGAAAGATCGAATCGTAGTCGCCTTAGATGTTGAGACTCCTGCGCAGGCCTTGGCGTTAGTCGAAAAACTGCGCGGACTGGTTGGGATGTTCAAAATCGGGAAGCAGCTTTTCACAGCGGCAGGACCGGACATTGTGCGCCAAGTGGTCGGAATGGGCGAAAAAGTTTTTCTTGATCTCAAGTTTCACGATATTCCGAATACTGTCGCCAGAGCTGGAGTTGAAGCGGCGCGGCTGGGCGTCAGTATTTTTAATGTACATGCGCTGGGTGGTTCGGCTATGATGCGCTCGACGGTTGAGGCCGTGAACAACCTGAGTGAACGTGAGAATTTGCCCAAGCCTCTGATTTTAGCAGTGACTGTTTTGACGAGTCACGATCAGGCTTCGCTGAGTGAAATTGGACTTGAGGCAGAAATCAAAGATCAGGTGAAACGGTTAGCGCAACTTGCTTCAGCCTCGAAAATAGATGGCGTCGTCGCTTCTCCGCACGAAATTGAATCGCTCAGAAAGGCGATAGCTGATCCGAATTTTGTCATTTTGACGCCGGGAGTGCGTCCTGCCGGGGCGGCGTTGAACGATCAAAAGCGAGTGATGACGCCCGGTGAAGCCGTTGCCGCAGGAGCCGATTACCTGGTGATCGGACGACCCATCACAGGCGCAGATGATCCGGCGGAGGCAACGCAAAAAATTATTAAAGAAATCGAACAAGTCCGCACTTGAGGCGTGTAATAATCGCATTGAGTCATGACGCGACAAACCAAAGCCCTTAACGACAGTCGCATAATTTTTGAGAATATTGAACATGCTTCGTAAAATTATCAACTCTGTACTATTAGGACTAATGTTTGTCGCTCTCACTGAAGGCGCGATCCTGGCGCAACCTGCTAAAAAAAATCCACCGCCTGCGCCCAAACAATCTATTCAGGTTCCACAGGTCAAGCTGACTCCGCCCACGAAAACTGAGGAAATCGTCAAAATTAATTCAGTTCCGGTCGCTTCCGGGCCATTTCAAGTGGGGGAAAAGCTGAGCTTCAATGTCTCGTGGGCAAATTTTTCAACTGCCGCACGGATGGAAATGGAAGTTGCGGGACTTGGCTCTTTTTTTGGCAGGCAGGGTTATCAATTGAAAACCAAAGTCCAAACGGTGGGCAGTGTTCGTTCCATGTTCCGCGAAGTTGATAATCAATATACTTCTTATCTCGATGCAAAAACTCTTTTACCGTTTCGTTCGGACAGTGCCATTCGGCAAGGTCTAAAAAACGAAGATGATTCCATTCTGCTCGATCATCAAAAACATTTGGCGCGTTACGGCGACAATTCTGAAGCGGTGATGGGGGCGGAGGCGCTGGATTTGCCGTCACTCATTTTCAGTTTGCGGCTCCGCGATTTCAGCTCTGACTTAAAGGCGAAGAAAATTTCTACGTTGTACGGAAAACAAATGATTGAGGTTGAAGTCAATGTGAAGCAAAAAGAAAAAGTCATCACACAAGCCGGAAAGTTTGAGGCGATTCGTGTTGAGTTAAAAGCTAAAACTAAGGATAAAGGTGATTATCGCGTCAATGTCTGGTTCACGGATGATAAATCGAAAATGCCGGTTCTCTTCACTTCCAGGCTTTCGTTTGGTGAACTTAGAGCAGAGCTGACGCAGGTGACGGTTAAGGTTCCCAACAAAGTGAACTTATCTCCGGTTGATAATAAATCCGGTGAAATCGCCTTAAATAATAATTCCGGCAATATTGGCATTGTGCTTGAGCGCACAGAGACTGCACCGTCTGAATTTGAAATAGCTTTACCTTTTTCCGTCGGTGAGACCGTTAATTATGACATTGCGTGGGCCAATATTGGCTCCATCGGTAAGTTAAACCTGAACCTTGTCCAGCGTGGAATGCTGGACAATAAAGTCGTACTGGAAATGATTGGAGAGCTTTCTACGATTGGGGCTGTGCGATCCATTGTTAATTTGAACGACACGTTTAAGAGCTATGTGCAGGCGAATTCCTTAACCCCGCTCAAGACGGAAACGACAATTCACGAAGGGAAGCGCAACAAGCAAATCATCGCCAGTTATAAAGATAATTCCGTTCGACTGGATAATGGAACGCATTTTTCAGTCCCCGCCAATACACTTGATCTCGTTTCACTTTATTATGCGATTCGTGCCGGTGATCTGACCATTGGCAAAAGCCAGATTTATAACTTCGTAGATGCGAATCATCGTCCTCGCTCATTGAATGTTACCGTCGTCAAAAAAGAATCCATCAACAGTGCTTTGGGCGTCCGTGAAGCCTTGCAACTGGACATTACCAACCTTGAGACGAATCAACTCATGGCGCAAACCTGGATCACCAACGATCCGAAGCGCATTCCTCTATACATCGTTGCCCGCCTTGCTTTTGGCGAATTGCGTTTATCTGTCAAGACCGCGATAAACACGAAATAAGTACTTTTTTATAACGTAAATAATACTTGTCCCGACCTCACAACTCCGTTAAGATAGAACTGCTCCAGATATCGCCAACAATAAAATGACTATCAGAACTTCCCCCTGTTTTTCCCTTGAAAAACTTTCATGGAGGCTATCTTGGATTCCAATCTACTACTATCGAGAATTGAAAAAGAAAGAGCATTTCATAATAAAGAATTTGCCGAGCGCGGTCGTGAAAAAATTAACTCAGTTTATTTAGTTACCAATCGAAGTACCAGATTTTACGAAAAACTAATTGTCGAAGACGCTGAGAAAAGTCATGTTCTGGAATATGGATGTGGGCCGCATAGCTACGCTTTTTTTCTGGCGCGACACGGTGCAACTGTGCAGGGAATTGATATTTCGGACGAAGCGATTGAACAAATGCGTGAACGATCAAAGCATCGTCCTTTTCCTGAGCGTGTTTCATTTCGACGGATGAATGCCGAATCGCTGGAATTTCCTGATAATGAATTTGATCTGGTGACGGGGCGTGCCATCCTGCATCATCTTGAGCTGCGAGATTCATTTAAAGAAATTGCCCGCACCTTGAAGCCCACCGGGAAGGCAATCTTTGTCGAACCACTTGGGCATAATCCGATCATCAATTATTTCCGCAATCGTACACCGGAACTGAGAACCGAAGATGAACATCCGTTGCTGATGGACGACCTCGAAATGGCCAAAGAATATTTTGGTAAAGTGAAGGTCCATTACTATCATTTAGCCGGATTAGCAGCCACTCCGTTCGCCGGTATGAAAATATTTGACTCAGCCTTGCAAGCACTTGATGCGGTGGATCAACTAATTTTCAAGGCACTACCGTTTGCCAGAAAACATGCGTGGGCAGTAGTTTTAGAGTTTTCAGAACCTAAATCCTAAATCGAAAATAGAAATCAAGAAACTGGTACAGGAAAGTACAAAGCTTGATTTTTGTTTGCCTTCTAGTTGAAAATGGTTTTCAATTTTAATATAATAATTCTGATGGTTGATTCGTGTTCGTAATTTTCGGTATTCGGATATTTTCATGGCTGCAACTTCTGTCACTTCTACTGTTTCTCAATCGGCTGCAACGACAGCTCCCAAATTACTTTTGGTAGGAAATCCCAACGTCGGAAAATCCGTGATTTTCGGGTACCTCACGGGAAAATACGTGACTGTCTCGAATTATCCCGGCACTACGGTTGAGGTTTCACGCGGAGCGATGCGCTACGGCGGAGCTGATTGGCAAGTGATTGATACGCCCGGCGTGAATTCGTTGGTTCCGCAATCGGATGACGAACGAGTGACGCGGGATTTATTGATTTCGGCGCAGCCGGATTTAATTGTTCAGATTGCTGATGCTAAGAATTTACGACGGACTTTATTAATTACTTCGCAGTTGGTGGAATTTCAAAAACCGATGATTTTGGTGCTGAATCTGATGGATGAAGCCCGCGACCGCAACCTTGAAATTGATGCCCGGGGAATCAGCGAACTGTACGGAATTCCCGTCATCGAAACCGTCGCTATTGATGGCGAAGGCTTGGATCAACTGCACAAATTATTAGGGCGAGCGCGGATTCCGAATGATCCGCTCAAAGTGCAGCGGCAACAATTTTTATCGGAAGAAGCGACGGGAAGTTTGCCGGCTGCCTTAACGGTTGAATGGTTGCAGACGCGTGATCCTGAATTGCGACAGGCGGTGGAAGACGCTCTTGACGCCAACAAAGAATTTTCCGCTGAAGAACGTGTTCAGATGCGGCGTACGGCGGGGAAATTGGAGACGCTCCGGCAGGAATTTTTGGATGAAGTAGTCGTCAAATATAAAAAGACAATTCCCAGCGTTGCCTCTGAAATCAAAACGGATCGCGTCCTGCAAATTGCCATCGCCTGTTTGCTTTTGGGCTTCGGATATTTTCTGTTGACGGAAGCGACGCGGCTATCGAATGCAATTTTTCGTACCAGTATTCCGTCGCTTTTTGATGTCGTGAATAATTGGCTGAATGCCAGTGTTCTTCCGGCACTTCAGCCGCCGCTCGGAGTGGTTGGCGAAATTCTTTTCGGACAAAAAAATGCTGCCAGCGGAGCCTTTGAAAATGGCTTATTACACCCGTTTCTGGCGCAGCTAATTTTCCTGATTTTGCCCGTGATGATTCCACTGGCTTTTGTCATTACGCGCTCGAAAAATTTTGCTGACAAGCTCGGACGTTGGACACGTGAAGCACGCACCGGAATCCCGTTATTACTGGTTGTTCTGCTGCTGATGTTCGAATTCGTCGGTGTTATCGGAGCCGGAACTTTTGTAGATTTTTTTGAAACTACGCTCTTCAATAATCACCTCAATCCGTTCCTTCAGCGCATTATTCCGCCCGGGTTTATCTACGATTTTTTCATTGGAAAATATGGTCTCGTTTCAATGGGATTGACCTACGCTTTAGCCATAGTTTTACCGATAGTAACGACATTTTTTATCGCGTTCGGATTGCTCGAAGACAGTGGATATTTGCCGCGTTTGGCGATTCTCTCAGACCGGATTTTCCGCTTTATGGGATTGAATGGCAAAGCTGTTTTGCCGATGGTTTTAGGGTTGGGCTGCGACACGATGGCGACGATGACGACGCGCATTCTGGCGACGAAAAAAGAGCGCGTGATTGCGACTTTGTTATTGGCGTTGGGCGTTCCGTGTTCCGCACAACTTGGAGTCATTCTCGGCATCAGTGCCAGCCTGAGCTTCGGCGCAGTCCTGACAATTTTCGGCGTCGTGCTGTCGCAAATGATGTTGGTTGGTTGGTTATCTTCCAAGCTCATCAAAGGCGAGCGCGGCGATTTTATTTTTGAAATCCCGCCGATTCGCATCCCGCAACTTTGGAACGTCTGGACGAAAACCTGGATTCGTTTGAAATGGTACGTCAAAGAAGCATTGCCGTTGTTCGTTCTCGGAACCGTGATTTTATTTATCCTTGATCGTTTGAGAATTCCGACTCCGTGGGGAACACATAGTGGATTAGATTTGATCGAATCCGCGCTCTCGCCTGTCGTGCAGGGAGTTTTACATTTACCAAAGCAGGCAGCACAGGTTTTGTTGCTCGGATTTTTGCGCCGCGATTACGGAGCCGCCGGATTATTTGCGATGGTCGAAGCGAAGACCATGGACTCCGTACAAATCGTAGTCGCCTTGATTACGCTGACCTTGTTCATCCCCTGCGTAGCGAATTTCTTTATGATGATCCGCGAACACGGCGTCAAAAAAGCGATGTATATGCTGGCGTTTATTACTCCCTTTGCGATTGCCGTCGGCGGAGCGGTGAGCTGGATTTTGCGGACATTAAATATTCATTTTTAAGAAGCCAAAAGAGTCTTTAGGGTCTGTAGAGTCTTCGCTTTCAAAGACCCCATAGACCCTAAAGACTTTAAGGACTCAATAGACTTGCCTTTATGCGTTTATCCGAAGAAATCGTTGCGTTGCTAAAATTAATCGAAAGCCATTCCGACCTTGCGGGAATTTCAACTGACACTATTGAAGACGCCGCCCATGAAGGACTCATCTTACAAAAAGACTCTAAAGACCCTATAGACTCTACAAACTTTATAGACTTAACCCCTTCCGGCAAACAAACTTTAGCAAGCATTCAAAATTCATTGCTGACCGCCGATCAGCTTTCCATCAATGAAAACGCCAAAATCGCCTACCTCAGTCAGAACAATTACCCACGCTTTCAAAAGCTCTCCTCCTTCGGATTATTCCCCGGCATTCCCATCAGCCTCAAACAACGCTACCCCAGTTTTGTGATTCAATGCGAAGAGACGCAGATCGCTCTGGAAGAAGAAATTTTGAAGGATATTTTTGTTTGGAGAAGTTCAGTGAACGATTCGTTGTCGGATGAAGAAACTGCTTCACAAATCAAAGACGCACTGCGCGGTCGGATATTCTCGGATAGTGCTGCGTTATTGCGTGAGGATAGAGATCATCCCTGATGATTTTTCTGCGTTGTAAACGTCACAACTAGCAAAGCCATCGCCCCGAATGTGATTCCAAAAATCGCAGGCGGCAAGCTGTAATATCCCACCCCCTTACTAAAATAATGCACGGCAAATGTCACACTCACTGAAACGAACATTGCTGCCAGAGCCGCATTCGCTTTCACTGTTTTTGAATATAATCCAACGATCAACGGCAGCATCAACGCCGCCGTCAGCAGCGTATAAAATATCGTCAGGGCTGAATACACCGTTTCGAGGACGACGGCTAATAACGCCGCCAACGCGCCGCAAGCAATTGCACTGAAGCGGGCGACGCGCACCAGTTGATCGCCTGTCGCCGCAGGGTTCACGTAGCCTTTGTATAAATCTTTGCTCAGCGAAGTCGTCAGCACAAATAACAACGCATCCGCTGCGCTCAGTTCGGCAGCGAAGACGGCAGCCATCAGCAACGCTCCCAGCGCGAAGGGCAGGGAATTCGTCAGCAACATCGGCAATGCGGTTTCTGTTTTTTCCAGTCCCGGAAATTGGACACGTGCGATTAATCCAATCACGGCAGGAACGGCAGCAAATATCAACAAGCCTATGCCATTAATCGCGGCTCCGATCTTGACGGTTTTTTCGTCTTTTGCACCGAAAAGTTTTTGCAAAATCCCCGGCGAAATAATAAACGCAGGTCCCAGTGTCGCCAGGTATTTCAATTCATTGCCGGCAAAAGTCGGCACTCCGAAATCCAAAGCTCCCGGCTTGACCTGATGCAGCAAAAAGAAAAGCGCGATGCCGAAGCCGGATAATTTTACGGCAAGCTGCAAAATATTTACGCGCACCGTTGAATGCAATCCGCCGAGCGCGAAATATGTCGTCGCCACAAATGCCGCTAACCAATAACCAATAATTTTCGGGATGCCGCAAACGGTGAATAAAACGGCAGCTCCGATGAATTGCCCTGATAAAACAATTTGCGACCCGATCCACAACAATACCGCCGTCACATTGCGAACCCGTGCGTCGTAGCGAAATTCTAAATAATCACCAATCGTATAAAGATTTTGCTCTTTGGCGACACGCCAAATTTTCGGGCCAACGGTGAAGGCTAACACCAGCGAACCAATCCCCGCCGAACCTACCCACCACCACGCCGTCAATCCGTCGCGGTAGCCAATCCCCGTCGCCCCAATCGTCGAACCCGCACCAATATTGGCTGCGAGCAAGGTTGTAGCGATATAGCCCGCGCCAAGCCCGCGCCCCGCGACAAAAAAATTGCTTGAACCGCTGGTTTTGCGCGAAGCATAAATGCCAACGCCAATCATGATTAGCGCGTAGATGATTAGTATTGATAGGTAGGTCATAGGGGGGCAGAAATAATTATTATTGTAATGTAAAGTTGAAAGTTAAAATTCCTTGCACCTTGACAGGTTTTCCATCTAACTGTGTCGGCGCAAATTCCCACTTGCTGGCAGCAGCTTCAGAAACAGGTGTCAGTAAATCAGCCCCGCAGAGAGCCTTTGATTCAGTTACTTTTCCTTGTTCGTCAATGACAACCTTGACCAGAACTGCACCTGTAATACGCCCTTCTTTAGCTGCTTGGGGATAGCTGGGTTGCGCTTTTTTGGTCGCTCTGCCGGTTAGAACGCCGCCTGAAACATGCTCAAAACTTGGATTCATTTTTTGCTCAATGAGCCGTGCGCGTTCCCACATTGCAGCCGCCTCAGGATTAGGAGAAACTTTGCTGCTTTGAGAATGTGCGCAGGCGCATTGTTCAAGTGTTTCTTTCACTTCATTACTGATTTCTCCGAAAGCTTTTTCCCTAATGGTAAGGATTCTATTATACACAGGGATTGATTTATCAGGGCTTCCGACCTTCTGGTAAAACAGGGCTAACGAAAGGAGCGCGTTGGCGAATTCTTTATGGTCTGCGCCTCTTTGTTTTTCTTTCCTGGCGACAGCTTGTTTGAAGAGTCGCTCCGCCTCGCTCGCTTTACCCTGACCGTGGCAAATCCAGGCAATCGTAACCAGCAGATCGTATAGTTCAGGATGACCAACGCCTAATCTTTTTTCTTCCACTGTGAAAGCTTGCCGATAATATTTTTCGGCTTCGGCGTATTTTACTTTGGCGCGAAAAATATGCGCCAGATTCAGGTAGGACACGGCTAATAAATGGTCGTCGTCTTTCAATTCTTTTTCGCGCAACTCTACAATTTTTTTAGCCAGCGGAAGTGCTTCATCAAATTTATTTTGCTTGAAGAGTTGCGCCATTTGCGCATGAAGCTTGCCTGCTTCCTGCAAATTTGCCGATTCATTCGTAGTTGGGTTTTGAGCAAAATTTGTTCCTGTGATGAAAAAACTCAGCACCATTATTTTTAAGATCGCTTTCATCTTTACCCTCACAACTTTCGATCAAATTTAAATTCCTTCACCGCTTTTTCCAATTCCGATTCCAGTCGCGCTTGTTCCGCTTCCGTTGCTTTCTTTTCTTTCGTAATTTGTTCGAGGCGCGTTTCCTGTGTATTGGCTTTGGCGATGTAGCGTGCAATTAATTGTCTGGCTCCGATTGTACTTTTTAATTTCTCAATATTTTCTCGCAATCGTTTTTGATCTTCGCTAATTTCCTGCGCTTCACGATGCAACGCCAAAATCTGGAGTCAGGCGGTTTTGCTGCGAAATTTTAGTTCAATAATTTTTTCAAGTTCTGATTGAATTGCTCCATCAATGTAATTCTGTGTGACAAACAAATCAATCTCCTTCGGCGTCAGCGTAGAAATTTGATAGCTGTCCATCAAGGCGCGATTTTCGGTATACGCTAAAAATTATCCTGCACGTAGCAATGTAATCAGCCGTGAATACGGTTGTTTTGGAGGTTTGGGTTGTAAGAGATTCGGCGCAGTGAAGCCAATGTTTGAAAATCAGTAATTCCAAACGCTCGACTCTTCGCGGCTCCGCCGCAGTGGTGTGGGAAAAGGCTTTGCCTTTTCCTGAAGGCATATTTCTTAGGGCTTCGCCCACAATGGAACAGTCGCTGACAAACGGGCGTAGCCCTTTCCTTATTGTTATTAACCGAAAAGGCGCAGCCTTTTCGCACATCACTGCGGCAGAGCCGCAAAGACGGAACTACTGAGCATTTTTAGCGATGATGTTGCTCAATACTCTAAACGATTTTGAGTGAGGAAATGTGACAAGAGGGAATAGTAGAAAGGATGAAATCGCGATGGAATTAATCCACAGAAATTTTTTTCTAATAGCCCAGTCGTTTACGGCTGGGTGAAGTAGTGAGAAATGAACCAGCCCGATTTATCGGGCTTGACAAGGGCTTAAGCCAAGAAAAAAGGACGCTGAAGCACCCTGTATTGTTTTCACATTCCGCACCCAGCCGTGAACGGCTGGGCTATTAGAAAAATATCCTTGATAAATTTTAAGATAATGTCTTGCGGATAATAGGTGGGCGTCATCTGGAGTACGTGACCAGAAAATAGTTTTACCCGAATTGAGTTCAGTTAATAATTCTTCTCGATGGTGAAAATTTGTGTGCTCACAAATCTTTAGAAATTCAGCGACCTCATTCATTCAGCAGCTACTCTAAGTGATCTAAAGCTCTTGCGCATTGTTAGCCTCATTTTCCATTAATCTGATTGTGCCGTTGTAAGTATATGTAAGCCAAGATGCCAGTATTCGCTTCTTCCATTCCTCCAAACGATTAAACCATTCCCTTAGGGCTACTGGTAGGGATTCCGCTAGCGGTCTGTTTTCCTTGATTAGCTTACCTTTCAGGTTCTGACTCCATTCAATCAGTTGGGAAATTCGCTCCTCTTGAGCGGCGCACTCGATTTCCCTCTCAATGATCCGTGCTTCTGAAAGATTGAATGTACTCTCATCCACCTTTATTGAATCGCGCAAACGGTCTCTCAGGGAGATCCCTCCTACTCGTATTGGATCCACTAATATGTATGCCAAGTTATCGAATGGAATTTTCTTTTCTGCTACTGATATTTCGCAGGCGGTGTAGCCGCTCTTGATCTTAGACTTCCCATCCACCTCTTTATAAATCTGGCTCCAGTTTTCGGGGGTGATTATGGATGGATCAACTGCTGTTATCGTATTCTTTGTGATTCGGATATCCGACAGGCTGAGCCATACCTTGTCTGAGAATACTAAAGTGATAGGACCATATGCATTTGGGGTAGAGCTTTCGCGCTTCCAAAAATAACCTCCAAAATCATTTAGATTACCAAAACTTCTATCCCAGACCTTGAGATCCTTGTCCTTTTCGTCGGAGAAGAATCTGGTGAAGTTGGAGCAGGTATCCTGAAGGCAACTGCGCGACAGCACCCCTTGCTGCCCCCAATACGCAATGAAATCTTCAAGATTGGTGGCGTGATATAACTTTTGTTCTGCGTCTTGGAGAATTTTTATGCTCATTGTTCTTTGGCTAACAACATATTAGGTTCGTTTTGGATAAATTATTTAGAAATTACTTCATGAAATCTATCCTGTGGATATTTGTGCTTAATAAGAAGCCTTTTCCCCGCACGCCAAGCATCAATATCGTAGTCATTACTTCTGAAGTAATTTTCCTTATCTACTTCCAAGATAATCTGATCGTGATAATAAAAACTGAAAATGTTAGTCCAAGCTTGAGCATACTTAAACTTGAATGTTCCTTTCCAATGGGAGAGAACATTTAACCTTGCGCATCTATTTGTCTCAGCATTTCTAATTACTGAATCCCAAGTATAAAGATGAATGCTCTTTTCTTTTCGTAATCGGCTTATTAAATGTGCGTTATTCCTTGAGTAGTGTCCTTCGATGTTTCTTCCAATAATTAACACGTAGTAAAATTCAATCGGATTTGTATCCCAATGTCCACCCATATGGACAAGTGGTCGAAGTCGCTCTCGAACCGAGATCGGATCGGCTTCAATCGTATTTTTCCAATAGTCAATTTGTGAGATTGCCTGTCTTGTATCGCTGTGAAAGTCAGGATACGGATTCTCAATAAACAGCTTCTTGTTAGGCCGTTCAAGTTCGATCAACACAATTCGCCAAGAATTTGTGCTTTTAGTAACGTAAGCAAAATCTACTTCCTTCTCTCTAGAAACTTGAAATTTAGAAATTACCGAATTCCATTGAATATCGTGATTAAGCCTTTCCGATTTAGGAATAAGTTCTGACTTTAGTTCTAGAAGCTCTTGAAGAGAGTTTTCGAGGCAGTCTTCATTAGAAAGAAGGCTTTTTAAATTCTCAATGGATTCTCTTATTGATTCATTCATACTGTAAGTAAGCTGCAAAAAACCTAACATGAATTAGACGAATTGCCTCAGTTTGTCTACGGAGAAACAAGTTTCGCTATAGACAAGTCGTTTATTGGTCAATTAAAAAACATTCTATTGCTCAACATCGCAATACCATCTTCGTTCTACAGCAGACCAGCAAATTCATCATTCTCATTTGACTTCGAAAGCGTGCGTGCAAGGCTCACAAGCTTGATGGCTGCTGGCTGTATTGTGCTGGACGGAGGGAATTATATGTAGTTGTATTCCAGATGCAATGATTATTTTTTGCAAGGCGTGACTGGGAGCGCAAGCATCCTGCTTGCCTCGTTTGCCAGCGGAGCGAGGCAAACGCAGTGGCGAGAAGATACCCTAAAGATCAAGTGAATCGCTCGCCACGTCACGCGAGCGGCGTTGCACGCGCTCGCGGAGCCAGCAGGATGCTGGCGCTCCCAGTCTCCGCGTTCCAGTTCCTCTACAATTTGCGATCAAATTTAAATTCCCCGACAGCTTTTCTCAGTTCCTCATTCAAGCGTACCTGTTCATCTTCGGCAGCTTTTTTTTCTTTTACAATTTGCTCCAAACGTGTTTCCTGTGTGTCAGCTTTGGCGATGTAGCGGGTGATTAATTGTTTGGCTTCGGGAGTGCCTTTGAGCTTTTCAATATTTTCGCGCAACCGTTCCTGATCTTTTTCGATGGCTTCGGATTCTTCATCCAGTTTTTCGACTTTGGCTTCGGCGGCGTTGATGCGCGTTTGTAATTCCAGCAATTTATCTAACTCAATTTTGGTGGCGTCATCTATGTATTTTCGGCTGATAAATAGTTCGATGTCAGAACGTCTGATTTGCGAAATTTGAATCGTGTCTTGCAATGCTTGTGTTTCGGTAATCGGCAATTCTACGGTTGCTTTTGGTTCTAACTCGACGCGAAAACGATAATGATTCAGGGTACGCGAAGCGGCTTTTTGGGTGGAGTCTGACAGCTTCCAACCTTCGCGGTACGGATGCTCAATGTACACTGTTCGTTTCTTATCGGTTTGATTGATGATCGTGTAAGTCTTGCGTTCGATTTGATAGTAGTGCGTTTCAAAGACTCCGTTGACGGCTTTGACAAGGAACACTGGTTCGCGGTCGGATTTGAATTTCGTCGTGATGATCGTGCCGAGATCAAGCGCGAAGGCGATGAAGCGTTGCTCGTCAGGTTTGACGCGATCCATCAAGGCTTCACCCGCGTAGGCGTCTCCATCAATGACCGTGACTGCGCCGCCTTCGAGCGTGAGCTTAGAAATATTTTTCAACCGAATGCTATTCATCGGACGCTGATTGCGGTTGACGGCTTCGTTGTAAAACGTGACACGTTCGCCTTCGAGCTTGGCTTGGATGATGGGGATTAATGCCGAACGATCACGATTGACAGTGACAGGTTGTTCGATACGATATTCAAAAAGGTCACCTAATTGTTCACCTTGCGCGGCAGTTTCTACGCCGGATTCGCCGTTTGTAATAGCGTTGCTGACGCTGGTTGATGCAGGTGCACCTCCTGTGAGACTTGAGAGATTTGTAAAACTGCGCCCATTAACTGCTAGGTCAGTTATCTGATTTGATTGTATTGTGCCAGATCGTTGCGCAGATATGCTTTCTTTAGCCGGGAGTCTTCCACCAACAAAACCATTTACTTGAACTGTCTCATTTGCTTGCCCTCTTCCATTACCAACTCCGGCTCTTTGATCGGTTGCCCCTAGATTACTTATTTCCGTTCCATCAATATTCTGCGGATTCAATTTCAAATCATCAGGAATCGGAATGATGGGACGATGGCGATACATCGGTTGTTGTACGGGCTGAATAAACGACACGGGAGAGCCAGAAACTAACGACAATTGCACATTGCTCCAATCTTCTTCGCTGACGTTATCAACAATCGCCCAGCCTTGAAAAAAGGGCTTGCCGTCAGTGTCGAGGACTACGCGATAGTTGGTTTTCCAAATCGGAGCGGCGATGGTATAGCTGACGATCATTTCGCGTGAACCTTCGCCGTCAGACGTGACTGTAATTGTTTTTGAATCGCGCCGCCGCGCTGAAGCCGTCGCGTTCGCAAATTCTTTCAGGTCGTGTTGTGCGCCTTCGTCCAGCAATTTCACGGAGCGAACTTCACTGAGATCAAAGCTCTGCAATTCGCCGGAATCTGAGGTGATGACTAACGTGTGAAGGATCGTTGGTGGTTTGTTGCTGTCAATTTGTACGCGATGCTCTTCAACAGTGAGAACGGCTCCCGTAGCCGCACGGTTATTGGCTGTGACGGCAACTTTGGCTCCTTGCAATTGATATAAAACCCCGGCTAATCCGCCGAACGCGCCGCCATTGGTTCCAGCATTAATAGAGAAAGGAATTTCTTTCAAACGCGCCGATGGTGGAGCCGAGGAATTGTAACTGACGGCTCCGATACGACCTTTGCCGAGGTCGAGGACGACTAATGATTTCAGTACATCGTCCACTTGCGATTGCTTGAATGACAAATTAATTTCCGCTTTTCCGGTGACTGTGCCGCGCCGCTCGAAATAGGCTACGCCGTTGGAATAGATGATGACGCGCTTGAGGGGGAGCTGGTTTATTGCGGAGTTTGGAGGGCGGAGTGTGGCGTTTTCCGGCGCAGGTTGCGGTGTTGGTGCTATGCGTGCTTTGCGGGTTTGGGCTTCAAGGTTGAATGAGAACAACAGAATTGTGAGAAGGACAGTTAGTGTTTTCATAAAATTTCTCCTGATTGATAAACGGTTGCGGCTGGCAGAATGTGACAGAGTCATTTAATGTAGCACAAATTCAAAAAAGGAGAATTTGTTTATGTTGATCATTGGACTGAAGTTTTTTAGTTGGATTGTCGGGCAAACCGAAGAAGCTATGCATTGCAGTCAATGCGGCTTTTCAGGCAATTTTAATCGTCGCAAAGGGATGCGCTTTATCACTTTGTTTTTTATTATCCCGACAATTCCCGTCAGCGGATTTAGTCACATCACTGAATGTACGAGTTGCAAAACGCGGTATCAGGAAAACGTGGCATAAACTTTTAGTTTGTGCCACATCAGAAGTCGCTCGCGCTCGGAAACCCTGAAATTGATTTTGCGGCTTTCACGGCACGAATCACTGCTTGCGCCATTGCTTCGGCGGCTAAGGCTCCGAGCAACGTTACGTTCGGGGTCTTCTCAATTTTCCCCGTCGCCAACGAAAAAATCGTGTCGCCATCAAACATCGTATGCGAAGGATTAATCGTCCGCGCCAAGCCATCGTGCGCCATCTGCGCGATTTTTTGACATTGGGCTTTGTCGAGCTTTGCGTTGGTGGCGACTACACCAATCGTCGTATTTGTCCCGCCCAAAATCGGAGGCGGATTATCACCGCGCAAAATCGCGTTCATCGTCCCCATCAATTTTTTGCCATCAGCGGTACGCGCTCCGGCGATCATTTTTCCATTTTCAAAAATATCTCCGACAGCATTGACGGCTACAATTGCGCCGACAATAAATCCGTTCGGCAAGGTAATCGAAGCCGTACCGATGCCACCTTTCATCGCACGATTGCCGCCGAATAATTTTCCGACAGTTGCTCCCGCACCCGCGCCAACATTGCCTTCCGTTGGTATTTTGTCCGAAGCATTTTTGCAGGCTTCGTAGCCGGAATTTGCGTCAGGGCGAATTTTTGCTTCGCCGACGGTGAGGTCAAATAATATTGCAGCGGGAACGATAGGCACTTTCGCTACGCCTACGTCGTAGCCGATGCCGCGCTCTTCCAGATATTTTACGACGCCCGTAGCCGTGTCGAGTCCGAACGCGCTGCCGCCGGAAAGTACAATCGCGTGCACCTGTTGCACCAGATTTTTTGGATCAAGCAAATCCGTTTCGCGTGTGCCGGGAGCCGCGCCGCGCACGTCTACGCCAGCGGTTGCGCCTGCTTCCGTGAGGATGACAGTGCATCCGGTCGGGCGACGTTTGTCGGTGAAATGTCCGACTTTGATGCCGGGGATGTCAGTGATGGAAGATCTGTTGCTGGGTTGCGCGAACAGGTTATTTGTAAGGGGAAGCGAAAGTGATCCACGCAAGATTTCACGGCGAGAAAAATTATGATTCGAGTTTTCGTTTGACATCTTCGTGTAGCACCTCAATTACCTGATGAGCTTGTATTTGAAGAAGTCTCTCCTTCACTTCTTCCATCATCGAAATGTGAGTACTGAGGCGATTATTGAAAGCTCTGAGTACAATAATCGCAATTGCGTATTTGGTAAGATTTTGTTGATGCTGAAGATTGGTGTCACTGGTTAGCATCACCTCGAATTTGTCTTGCGCTACAGTTAGTAATTCGCCATTCAGTAGGTCTGCCCAGCCTTTTTCAAAGGTTGTACTTACTTCGTGGTCGAGTAGAGATCGTTTGAGGCGGCGGTCAAGATTATGATCCAGAAGAATTCTCAAGCCGCCTCCAAATATTCGGTGAGGTGTTGCCGGGCTAATTCAAGGACGGAGACAGCTTGTTCACGCGATACGCCTGGAAAGCCTTCAAGAAAATCTTCTATGGTTTCTCCACCTTCGAGGTAATCAAATAAATTCTGAATTGGGACTCTTGTACCTGTAAAACAAGGCTTTCCACTTAAACGTTCGGGATGAATTGAAATTACATTGGCCGTTGCTTGGCTGAAATTCATATTGGTTCCTTTCGATCAAACAAACTGACAATCACTCCGACTACAAAAACGACCACACGACGAGGTGGTTGAAGTTTTGAATTCATTTGTTCTCTGAGAGTATAAGTGACTCAATATCAATTAGGTCTTGCGGACGCCCTGCCGCACGCTTGGCAATAATTAAGTCCTGCTTGGAAATGATATGCGTAGGAACACCGTCTATGTCCGATTCGACACGATTATCCCAGGCGGGTTCAAACCGCACTCCATGAATCGACATTAAAATATCAATGCGAGCAGGTGGTCTACCTATCTGATAAAACCACTCTTCTTTAGTAAAGTCGGTTTCAGATAGACCTGATAACGGCGCACCGAATTCAACTAATGCCGAATAGACCAGCTTTGCATTTTCTGGATCTGCCCAAATCAAAATATCCAAGTCTTTAGTAAATCGTGGCTCAGCGTATTTCATTACTGCATAGCCGCCGATGACTAAATACTTAACTTGTTTTTCGTTGAAAATTCTCAACAGTTCGTTGAAGTCTGAGTTCATTCAGGTCTAATCCTCTATCGCGGTAATACATTTCTACCATTTCCCACGCTGCGCGAAAAATCGCAGCGTCGCCCTGTCGTTGCCAAAATTCAATATCGAAAGAACGATCCATGTCTTTAAGCTCACCGAAGCGTTCCATGACAAAATTTGATTCAGTTGCATTTGCAATCATTTTTACTCCTTTCGATCAAATAAACTAACAATCATTCCGACAACAAACACGACTACACAGCCAATCAAATTATACCAAAGAAAACTGATGTTCGAATAATTACTAACAATCGCTACCGAAACAATCCCGGCAATCAAGCCGACAAATGCGCCGTTGCCGGTAGCGCGTTTCGTTCCAATTGCTAACACAAAAACGCCGAGCAATGAGCCGTAAAAAAATGAACCGAATTTGTTGACAACTTCGATGAGGGAACCGAGCCGTGAGGCGTAGAGGGCTACGATGCAGGCGAAGATGCCCCACAATCCTGTGGACAATTTAGCAACGCGTAAATACTGCGCGTCAGGTGCGTCTTTATTGATGTAACGACGATACCAGTCAATCACAGTGGCGGTCGAAAGGGAACTGAGTTCGGCGGCAATCGAAGACATCGCGGCGGCGAAAATGGCGGCGATGATTAAGCCGACAACTCCGGCGGGCATGTGGGTTGTGACGAAGGTTGGGAAGATATAATTCACATCGCTGAACGCGTTGCTATTGGTAGATTTTTTAATTATTTCTCCGGCCTGCTTCCGAATGTCGGTGATTTCCTGATTAACTTTAACGAATCCATTTTTACTTGCATCGTGCACAGTGTCAGGCGCATGCGCCGCTTGCATCCTTTGATCCCAGGCGACATCAAATCTTTTTTGCAGATTTTCAAATTCGGATTTATAAGCACTTTGTTGCACTTTCGCTACGGCATCCTGTTTGAAGATCATCGGCGGTTGCACGAACTGATAAAAGACAAATACCATCACGCCAATAAACAAAACACCAAATTGCATCGGGATTTTGACGAAGGCGGACATCAACAGCGAAGTCTTTCCTTCGCTGATCGAACGCGAAGTCAGGAAGCGTTGCACCTGACTCTGATCGCAGCCGAAATACGATAAAAACAAAAATAATGCGGCGACAATTCCTGACCAAAATGTGTAGTTTTCTGTCAGGCTAAAACTGAAATCTACAGTTTTTAATTTGCCTGCCGCACCGGCTAAATGCAGCGCATCGCTCATCGAAACATCGGCCGGGAACTGGCTGAAAATTACCACCATGCAGACGCCCATCCCGACGAAAATTACGACCATCTGCTTGACATCCGTCCACGTCACGGCCTGGACTCCGCCGAACATGGTGTACACCACCGTCGTTAACCCCATCACTAATACTGTCGCCGTTTCGTTCCATCCCAGCACAATCGAAAGAATCACGGAAGGCGCGGAAATAATGACTCCGCACGACATTCCGCGCTGGACTAAAAACAGAAAACTGGCGAGTGCTCGCGTCTTCGCATCAAAACGGCGTTCCAGGTATTCATACGCCGTATAAACTTTGGCGCGGTAGAAAAAGGGGACGACGGTGACGCACAAAATAATCATCGCAATCGGCAATCCGAAATAAAATTGCACGAAGCGCATGCCGTCGTTGTAGGCTTGTCCAGTGGCGCCGACTAAGGTAATGGCACTCAATTGTGTAGCCATCACGGACAATCCGACCGCCCACCAGGGAAGGCTACGATTGGCGAGAAAATAGCCTTCGACTTCAGTACTTTTTTTAGTCAGCCGCAGCCCGTCATAAACGATGTAGATGAGGTAAGCGACAACGATGATCCAATCAAGAGTTTTCATAAAGGTATTAGCAGTTGGCAATTAGCTGTTAGCCGGAAAAGGAAAACATGCGGTTGCGCGAAAAAGGCTGTTAGCTAAAAACTAATTGCTAACAGCTAACAGCTTCATTCAAATGTCTTCATAAACATCCAAAGCGAGGCGATCACAATGACGAGAAATACGACGACGGCGAGGTAGACGCGATTCCAATAAGGGTATTCTGGTTCTTCTGTCATAACTTATTTCTTTGCTTTTAATCTGAGCAACTGACTGGTACGGAGTAATTCCGCTTGCAGCAATTTCTCATCAGGTAAAATCGTCCGATATTCGGCAGCGACGATCTTATTCGGTAATCCATCCAATGCATAATGAACAACGGCTTCGCTTTTCGATTCGCACAGGATCAATCCGACGGGCGGATTCTCATCCGCGTGCGTCCAATTTTCACGAGCGTAATTTAAGTATAAATGCATTTGTCCGGCGTCCGCATGAGTAAACTCTCCGAGCTTCAAATCCAGCAGCATTAAACAGCGCAAACGCCGATGATAAAACACTAGATCAATGCGAAACCATTGATCGCCGATGCGCAACCGCTTTTGCCTTCCAACGAAAGTGAAATCGCTGCCGAGTTCCAGCAGGAAGCCTTCGATATGTTGGATCAAAGCCGCTTCCAATTCAGTTTCGGAGTATTCGTCTTTGAGGTTCAGAAATTCGAGGACGAGCGGGTCTTTGATTTCTTCTTCGGGAGAGCTGTAGTCTTCGGGACGCGGTATTTGCCCTTTTTCCAGCATTGCGGCTTTGTTACGCGAGAGCAACGTCCGTTCGTAAAATTGCGTATTAATTTGCCTGTCCAGTTGTCGCACTGACCAACCGCCACGCAACGCTTCGGCTTCATAAAATTCGCGGGCATTGTCGGTTTTGGCAGAAAGTAACTTAATGTAATGAGACCAGGGGAGGGGAAAGATTTGTGCGATGTCTGCTAAATCGAAGGGGGTAGAAATACGATTTGAAGATTTCCGCAACACTGTCGCGGAAATCTTTTGCGGAGGCCAAGTGGTATAAAATGACCGCATACGCTCAAGATTATCCACGCCAAATCCGCGCTTAAATCGCTTGCTTAAATCTACTGATAATTTCTTCAGCAGTTCTTTGCCATACTCGGCACGTTTACTTCCGCCTTGCTCAAGTTCGACGATAGATCGTCCCATTTCCCAATAAATCGCCGTCATCACAGAATTGACGGCGCGGGCGGCAGTGCGATGACCATTCTCAATGAGTTCGATCATCGTGGCTAACGTGGCGTTATAATCAGGCACTGGCATTTTGACAAGCTGCTTTCTCTTCGGGGGATTTTTCAGCATAAAATTTCTTTCTGTTACGAGCTTGTAAGTGCTACCTCACCCACGTTCGATCTGGCTTAAATCGTCAATAATCCGCTGCTCAATTTCACGGGCTTCAACCTCGAATTCGTTGTGGTAATAGGCCAGATTTAAGGAGCGGTGAGCTTTGAACTGTTTGCTCCACTTGCTCAAGTAAGAAGCGCGAAATTTCCATTTGCCGTGATTTTGGAATTGTACACTATGCGTGATCTCATGACCGATGAGCGCGATGCCTTCGATGGAATCAGGATCATAAAAACCGGGCTTGAAAAAAAGATTATTGCCGTCAGTATAGGCGGCGGCATCCATCGTAACGTAGAAGGGAATACCCTCAAAAATCCGAATCTGGGCAAGCTCGAAATCGGGAAAATAAGGTGCCAGAATTTGCCTGACATGTTCAGGCAATGACGCGGCTTTGGACTTATTCGCCCTGAAAATTCGCTTCCGTTTAGCCATTTGCCAAATTCTCCAGTGCTTCGCCAGTTAAGCGATACACCTTCCATTCGTTCATGGGTTTGGCTCCGAGCGATTCATAAAACTCAATTGAAGGTTGATTCCAATTCAGTACTGCCCATTCCAATCTGCCGCAGTTTCTTTCCCATGCAAGCTTAGCCAAATGGACGAGCAAAGCCTTGCCGAAGCCTTTGCCTCGATGAGCGGGGTCAACGTATAAATCTTCTAAATAAATGCCAGGCTTACCGACGAAGGTGGAAAAATTATGGAAAAATAAAGCAAATCCGACGGGTTCATTTTGGGCATAAGCGATCACCGTTTCAGCGTAGCGGCGTGCGCCGAATAAAGCTTCGCGCAAGCCGTCTTCGGTTGCCACAACTTCGTGCGAGAGTTTTTCATATTCCGCCAGTTTTTTGATAAAAGATAAGATCAACGAAACGTCTTCAATGGTGGCGGCTTTGATTTTCAGATCGTGCATAATTTTAGCTCACAGCAGCGATGTGCTTCGAATGCGCTACTGCGTATCAGCTTCCGCATTATTTTTAGATAACGATTCAGCAAAATATTCGACCAAATGCTGTGTCAGCATTCTAAAAGCGGTTTCCAGTACAGTCGAGTACCGCGCATCATGGGTGTCAATAATTAAGGGTGGCAATCCCGCTCGTTCAATCTGAAAGCTTGCCGCCAGCATCGCTGTTTCTAAATTTGCTGAGGCGAACGGTTGCAAATCCAAGACGCGCAAATAGACGAGAGCGGCTTGTTCGATGGCATTCATTTCGGCGAAACCTTCGGTCGAAAACCACCCCAGCGCATTGTCGAGTAAGTGCGGCAGCATCACGGCTAAAGGCAGGTCATGAGCGGGATTGATGGGATCAATTTCGACTTCACGAAAGTTACTTTCAGCCCCGGTGAGTAAGCCGTTGAGGTGGAGCAACTGCGGAACTGTTAAAGCCTCAGCTTTGAGCGCGAGTTCGGACACGAATTGCGCGGCGGCGAGAAAATTTTTTGAGGTAACTTCAGCGCTGATTGAAAGCAGTTGTAGTCCGCGAATTCTGGTCAGGCTTTCCGGTTGTTGCCGGATTTTTTGCCATTTCTCACGAACCTGCGCGAGGCCTGTCCGCCAATCCCCTGACGAACGTAAATTATCCTGGTAAATCGGGAGTTCCATGGCTTGAAGATACCGGATGTCGGGTTTGACCGTCCAGTTAATCCGGGGAGAATCGAATAAATTGGTCTCTCGCTGAGCTAAATCTTTGAAAAAAAGAGAGTTGCTTATCCTGGCAAGCTTAGCAACGGTTTCCATTTTTCAGATTTAGCTGAAATCAAATCGGCGCAAGGCAAGGATTGAATTATCTGGGCGCGGGGAACGGCGGTGAGAATAATCCACCAAAAAATAATTTTTGACAGCCTGTAGCCAATCTGCTAAATTCGCACCTCTGTAATTCAAAGTATCCTGCAAATCGCGGCACAGATCATTCAAATTGAAGCTTTGCGAAATGCCATTGCAAGCGTTGTCTTCGTGTACAAACTATGCTTGCGTCTGCATCCGGCTATTCCTGTCTAGGGAGGAAATCAAACTAAAAGATGAAATCGGCTATTGCGGAGATTGCGCAAACGTACGGCATTGAAAATTGGGGAGCTGGATATTTCAGCGTAAATTCCAAAGGAAATCTTGTCGTCCACCCCTCAGAAAACAGTAATCGCAGCGCGGATGTCAAAGCCATTGTTGACGAATTAATCAAGCGCAAAGTGCAATTACCATTGATAATTCGTTTCCCGCAACTTTTTGCCAATCAAGTTCGGGTGATGAATCGTTCTTTCACGAACGCGATGAAGGAATTTGAATACAAAGGTAAGCATCTGGCGGTTTTCCCGATGAAGGTCAACCAGAGGCGACAGGTGATTGAAGCCTATCTCGAAGAAGGCACTAAGTATAATTACGGTTTGGAATGTGGCAGTAAAGCCGAACTTTATGCCGGACTCGCGTTGGAACAAGCCGAAGATTCCCTGCTCGTTTGTAACGGATTCAAGGATGACAGCTTTATTGATCTCGCCTATATCGGCACGCAGCTTGGGAAAAATGTTGTCATCGTGATTGAGAAGCTGAATGAGCTTCCGAAGGTGATTGAACGAACGAAAGCCACCGGAGTTCGTCCGATGCTGGGAATGCGGGTCAGGCTTTATTCACGCGGTTCGGGACGCTGGGAAAAATCCGGCGGAGAGCAATCCAAGTTCGGCTTGACGACTTCAGAATTATTGCTGGCCATTAAAGCGTTGCGCGATGCCGGAATGATTGATTTGCTTCGCGTCATGCATTTTCATATCGGCTCACAGATTACGCAAATTAAACGGGTCAAGGCCGGAGTCAAAGAAGCGGCGCGCGTGTATTCCAAAATTCGGAAGATGGGCATTGATGTTGACCATCTCAACGTGGGCGGCGGAGCTGGGGTTGACTACGACGGCAGCAAGACCAGTTTTGAATCTTCCGCGAATTATACGTTGCAGGAATTTGCCAACGACGTAGTGTATACGATCAAGACAGTTTGTCAGGAAGAAGGCGTTCCCGAACCAAATGTTATCACGGAGTCAGGACGAATTCTGGTCGCCTATCATGCAATTCTGATTACGAATATCGTAGATGAAATCGAAACGGTTCATGGCATCAAGAACATTACGATTAATGATGATGAGCCGCAGGTCGTGAATGAGTTATATGATCTCTATCGCACGATGAACGCGAAGAATTTCCTTGAGTATTACCACGATGCGTTGGAGCACAAGGAAGAATTATTTACGTTATTTGATTTAGGCTACATCAATCTGGAACATCGTGCGAAAGGTGAAGTGCTGTTTTGGGAAGTGTGTGACAAAGCTAATAAATTTGCGATGGACAAGCAGCATCAATCGGAGGAGTTTGATGATCTGCGTAAATTGCTCTCCGCAAAATACCTGTGCAATTTTTCAGTTTTTCGCTCACTTCCCGATCATTGGGCGATAGATCAATTGTTCCCCATCGTGCCGATTCATCGCTTGAATGAAGTTCCTACGGATCGTGCCACGCTGGTGGATATTACCTGCGATTCCGACGGCGTCGTTGACAAATTCGTAGACCTTCACGATGTCAAAGAAGTGTTAGAAGTCCATGACCTGAAACCTGGCGAACCTTATTATTTAGGCATGATGTTGGTTGGAGCCTATCAAGAGGTCATGGGGAATTTTCACAATTTATTTGGAACCACCAACGAAGCGCATATCATCATAGATAAAGACGGGGAATATCACATTAGCCGGGTGATTCACGGTTCTCCCGTTGGTGAAATGCTGACTTTTGCCAGATACGAACAAGAATTTTTACAAAAAGGATTCCGCAAACTGCTGAATCGTGAGATTAAGAAAGGAAAATTGACCGAAGATAAAGCTGATACATTATTGGAAGACTATGATGGTTTTTACAATAGCTATACCTACCTTGATATGAACGGCAGGTAATAGAAGCAGCAAATTGACAGGCATTATTTTCGGTTGAGGATGCAATGATTAGAAGAATTAAAGGCGCAAAATACCTGACGAAACCAACGCAACCATTGAACGTAGACCGTGACCGCAGTGTTCCGGGCTTACTTGAAAAAATGGAGCATATTTCCTTCCAGGGTCGCAATCTGGCGATTGCCCATCAGCTCTGGTTGCAAATGCTGTCAGAAAATTCAGTCGTGATGATGGGGCTGAGCGGAGCTTTGGTTCCTGCGGGCATGCGCAGGCTGGTGGCTTATCTCATCAAAAATCGTTATGTTGACGTGCTGGTCACAACTGGCGCGACACTCTTTCATGACTTACACGAAACACTTGGTCGTCATCATTATCTGGGCGATCCGAAAGCCGATGCCGCAACTTTGCAGGAAAATGCCGTAGATCGTATTTACGACACGTTTGCTTCGGAAGAAGAATTCCGCGAAGCCAACGAATGGATCGGTGGATTTGCCGGACAACTGGAAAATTCACACGCCTATTCGACCCGCGAATTCACACATTTGCTCGGGCGTGAACTCAGCGAAATCGCTACGGAAGATGGCATTCTGACCTCTGCCTTTAAATCGCGCGTCCCGGTTTTTTGTCCGGCGATTGCTGACAGTGCTTTTGGAGTTTCCATCGGTGTCAGCCGCGTCGAGAAGAAAAATCCGTTCCAGTTCGATGTCATTCAGGATGTCGTAGACATGGCGCAAATTGTTTCTAAATCGCGCTCGACCGGAGTTATTTATTTCGGCGGCGGCACTCCGAAATCATTTATTCAGCAAAGTGAATCCGCCGCAGGATTATTAAATTCGTCGGCGCGTGGACATAAATTTGCGATTCAGGTGACGACGGAAACGGAGCATTATGGCAGCTATTCCGGCGCAGAATTCGATCAGGCGACAATGTTCGGACAGCTCGCCAAATCCGCGCGGCACGTGACGGTTCATTGCGATGCGACGATTGCGATGCCGATGTTGGTGACTTCACTTTCGCAAACGGCAGCGAAGGCGCTGCGCACGCGCAAACGCATTCAATTCAGCTTCAACAACAAAGATTTAGGCATCAACATGCCATAAAGGTACGAGAGGTGCCCCCGCCTGTCGAGTTTTAAAGTAAAAACTTTTCGACAGGCGGGACGCCTCTCGTACCTTTTATTTCGTCGAAAAAGTCAGCGCAAAATCCTTCACTTTTTGACAATACGATAATTCAATCAACTGCCTTGCCGCTTCAGCTGCTTGGCGCAATTGCACCCGTAATTTTGCCTCCCAAATATTTGGATTGCGAAAGTTGACGATTTCGGTTTCGCTAATACCAGCGGCGTGAAGCCAATATTTACCGGGTGCAAGATTGGTGAAATTGAATGAAGCATCGCGGGAAACTACATCAAAATATTTTGTCAGATTTTCGGATTCCTGTGCTTCGACTGGAATCAAATAGACACGAATTCTGGACGGCAATTTCTGACTTGGTTCAGCAATAATTTTTCCTTGCAGGCTGGCTGCACCTTCCGCCACTACCATGGAAAGACCTGAAAGTTTTTCTCCGGCTCTGACATAAATTCCTTGTCTGGCGACATCAAGTTTGATTCCCTTGGAAGGGAACGTCATAGATTTTAGATACCATAAATCGTTCGGGAAATCTGCGCTCAGGCGATACATGCCGGGCGGCATTTGGGCGATGGATAATTCTCCAGCGACACTCAAAGTCGGTTGGAAGAACGTTGGAGTTCGGAATTCTGAGTCTTCATTCGAGACGCGAATCACGGTTTCTTCGAGATAGGATGGGCGCGAAATCTTGCAGTTAGGATTTGGAGTCGCTTGTTTTTCGAGCGTCAATTTTCCTTGCAGAGACCCAGGCGCGATGAAATTCAAAACCAAGTCTGAAACATCTGTGCCTTTGACTTTAATCTTGATGGGAGAGGCGATTGCTTGTTGTTGACTTGCTGTACTCGAATTATAAAATTGAAATGCTGACACTTCATATTCGCCATCAGGAATTCCATAAAAAGAAAAGTTTGGATTGGCGACCGAAATAAAAGCACTTGCAATCGTGGCTCCAGAGGCAGCGGAATTCAGTCGAGCGTTGCCATTCATATCATTTGAAGACGAGCTTTTTATTATTGCCGTTCCGCTGACAGCGTGACCCTGATCATTACGATGAATGACATCAATTCCAGTAATTTCCGCTCCGGGCTGTACCACAATTTCCTGCGCCGTGTCACGTGTCGAAGAGGGGAAGTAGGTTGCAATTTCCGAATGTTTTACGAAGAAATTCGCTTCAATCGAAGAAGCTGAAATAATGTAAGTTCCTTCGCGTAATCCGAAGATGCGATAGACACCCAGATCATCAGTGATGTCATTTCCAGACTGAGTAGGATTGGTCGGGCGTCCCTCTTCATCACGAACGCGCAGAGCCGACACAGAAGTGGTGACGATTGGGCGTCCAGCAGAATCCAGAATTTTTCCGGTGATGACTCCGCCTTTCACCATCAAAATTGAGACATTGTCTCCGATGCGAAAATTGTTAGCTTTGGCAGGGAAAGAAGAAACATAAGCGGACGTATAAGCTCCAATTTGATAAACCCCGACAGGTAAATCCGAAAACGTGAAGCTCCCATTTTCATTGCTGGTGGTGACGCGCCGCTCTCTTGTGTTGATGTTGAAAATTGAGACAGAAAGATCGCTGAATTTCTGCCCGTTACCACCTGAAATTTGCCCCGTAATTGTTCCGTTGACAGGTTTAGTTTTTACCGCTTCGTTGGCAGGAGTATTTTGATTGACATCTTGTCCGCAAATGTTCATCAGACAGAATTGCAACATAAATAAGGCGGCAATTATTCGGATCATTATCGCCCTCCTTCTTCGCTAAGATCAAAATTCAACGTGACCGTAGCTTCGACATTATTTGCGACGGTTACTCGTTGCTTCACAGGTTTATAGTGGGTTTGTTGATTCGGAACGTAAGGTGGAACAACTACAACGTCGTATTCTCCAGGCAGTAAGTGATCTATCACGAATCTGCCGTTGGCGCTGACTGGCGCACCTCCAGCGCCGAAATTTTTTAATTGCTCAGGATTGAGCGGACGAGCTTGAACATTGACAGTTGTCTTTGGCGGTAGCGTTCCTCCGCTAAAATTTACCTGTCCGCTGATGCTGCCTGCGGCATATCCAACAATTAAACGAATGCCTGTGATTTGAGCTTTTTCTGCTACTTCAAAACTCTTAGGTAGAACGACGCCATCCTTCTCACAGCGAAGTACGACAAAATCTCGATATGCGTTATAAACAGTAATATTCAAGCTTGCTTTTCCAGGGCGTAAACCTCGTAAATGAAATGTTCCATCAGGATTGATTTGCGGAGGTGGGCTACTCATTCGGATGGAATTGTTTTCTACGAAATAATTAATTCTCAGGTTTTTAAATTGAGCGAGCACAGAGGGATTTTTTTCACCTTCAACGACTACTACGCCGCGAATTGAAGCACCGGAATGTGCCTTAATATCAATTTTATCAACATCGCTTTCACTGATTTCAAACTTAACTGTATCAGTGAAATATTCGAATCCTTCTTCTTGCATCATCGTGATTGCATAAGTAGATGGTGCCAAACCGGAAATTCTGAATTCTCCTTTATTGTTTGTTCGTTCGGATCGTGAAGACCAGGTAATTTCTTCCTCCCGATTTGGTTGTCTGACAACGGGGACATAGCTCAACAGAACCCCAACCATGGGTTGACCTGAAGCCGCATCAATAATTCTTCCTTTGGCTTGGAAAAATTTGCTTGGCTTTCCGACAGTAATATCAATATTTTTGGCTTCTGTGCCTTCAGAGGTTTCAACGGTTTCGGCTTTATCTTCGGATGAAACACTCGGGTAATAGGTGAGCGGATAAAATTTCTCGGATGCGCCGGAATAACTTGCACCCAACTTCGGGTCTTCACCGATTGCGACGTAGTATTTTCCTGGCGGTAATCCAAAAATTCGATAAATCCCACGATCATCGGTTGTGCTGTGTTGATAGAGATTTGGGGTTTGATAGGGAACTGGTTCTTTAGAATTTGTTGTTATGATCTTCAGAATTATTTTTTGACTAATCACCGGACGCCCTTCAGCATCAACAATTTTTCCCGTAATCACACCGCCTGGCTTCAATTGAAAATCCTGATTTTCAATGACTTCATCTACGCCGATGATGATAGAAATTGCCTGTGAATATGGATGTACGTTGGGCATTACATACGCAATCGCTTTTGGGCTGATGCTGTAACGTCCGGCTTTCATGTTCGTAAATTTATAATTTCCGTTTTCGTCAGTTTTCGTTCCAATCGCTGTTTGCGGGATAGCGGAATTTTGCTGATTCAAAGTTATCAAGACATTTGGCAAAGGTTTATCGCCAGCCATCACGCGTCCGGAAATAGAAGCGGAGTTGATTTTTTCAGGAACAGTTTGCGCTGAAACCATGTGGCTTAGGCTGAGTAAAATCAGCATTGAAACTACGGTACGAATATTCATGGTGTCCCCCTCCATTGTTGGCTGTAAATTATTTTTTTGCCTGAGAGAATTTCAGGCTGTAATCATTCACGCGCTGACAGGAATTCAGTTCCAGTAAATTGCCAGCGGACTCTGCTTCACGACGCAGTTGCAGTCTTGCAGCGGCATCCCAAGCCGTCGGAGTCGCGGGCATTTCATCCGCTTCGGATTCATGCATCGGACGCGCGAGAAGTAAATATTTCCCCGGCGCGGGTTTGCCTTCGATGGTGACTTTGCCGGAGATGGTGCTTGTGCCTTGTTTTTTAGGAGCTGTAGCTTGCGCATAAATCATATGCGCAAGGCTGATGAGAAAAACGAAGCATGCAAAAACGCGAATCGTTGAAGCCATAAAAATTTTCCTTATCATTTGCTGTGACTGGTAAACAAGCTGAGGCTTCATTATCCGCAAGTTTGATCTTGACCGCAACCTTTCTTTATTCGACTTGCCTTCATCCCATTCATCGGCGATGATGAACTATTACTCGTATTGCTGTTCTATTTGTTTATTTATGCCAAGAATTTTAGTGACGAACGATGACGGAATCCATTCGGAAGGATTGACCGCGCTGGCTGAAGCCCTCAAATCTATTGGTGAAGTGACGGTTGTTGCTCCCGCTACGGAGCAGAGCGCGAAGGCGCATTCGTTGACGATTACGCACCCGCTCCACATTCGCAAGATTGATGATTTTCAATATTCCGTGGATGGTACTCCTACGGATTGTGTGATTCTGGCGTTGATGAAAATTATGCCGGAAGCCAAGCCCGACATCGTCGTTTCCGGCATCAACTTCGGAGCGAATCTGGGCGACGATGTCATGTATTCCGGGACGGTCGCGGGCGCGTTTGAAGGCTCTGTTTTCGGACTTCCGGGCATTGCAGTGAGTTTGACAGATTACTCTGATCTAAACTTTAATCATGCCGCAAAATTCGTGGCGAATCTGGCAGCGAAAGTTTTACAAATTGGATTACCGGAACGGGTGATTTTGAATGTCAACGTTCCACCCGGAGAAATTAAAGGATCGCGCTGGACGCAGCAAGGTACACAAAGCGCACGTAGTAAAATTTATGAAGGCGTTGATCCGCGTGGCAAAAATTATTGCTGGATTGGTGAACAACATTCGCGCTGGAAAGAAAAAGGCAATAGCGATTACGCCGCGATTGAAGCCGGATTGGTTTCGATTACTCCCATTAAAACTGACCAGACGGATTATCAGGCGTTGGAGAAATTAAGAGAGATTAAGTTTTAGTTTGCGATTTTTCGTCGCAGCGCGACGCCTGAATTTAGCCGTGGATTTCAATCCACGGGAAGTAGGATATGGTTTTTGCGTCGCGTCAGCGACGGTTGATTTCAAGTGTCACTAACGTGACGCGGGTCTCTCGCCAAAATCACCGTGGGTTGAAACCCACGGCTAAATTCAGCCGCCGCGCTGCGGCGAAGAAACATAATTTTCAATGTAGGTTTATGGAAAAACTCCCCGAACAAAAAACATTGACCGATGCCCAACTCCGAAATCGCCTGGCGATGGTGGAGTTTTTGCGTAAAGAGGGAATTAAAGACGAACGCGTCTTAGCCGCGATGGCGGAAATTCCCAGACATTTATTTATTACGGAAGTTTTGCGCAGCCGTTCTTACGATAATCACGCCTTGCCGATTGCCTGCGATCAAACAATTTCGCAGCCCTTCATCGTCGCGAAACAATGTGAGTTATTGAATATCACGGACAAAGATAAAGTGCTGGAAATCGGAGCCGGATCGGGCTATCAAGCCGCGATTCTTTCAAAGCTCGCGGGCAAAGTGTATGCGATTGAAAGAATCCCGCAACTCGCACGCGAAGCCTCGTCTTTATTGGCTTCGCTGAAGCTTTTCAATGTGACGATTAAATGCTTTGACGGCACGCTGGGCTGGAGCGAATTTGCGCCGTACAAGGCAATTATTGTCGCAGCCGGAGCACCGGAAATCCCACAAGTATTGATAGAGCAATTAGAAGTCGGTGGACATCTCGTGATTCCCATCGGCAGTGAAAAAGAACAACGATTAATTCGCGTCAAGCGCACGGCAACAGGCGTCCGTCAGGAAGATCACGGCGCATGTCGCTTCGTAAAATTGATCGGAAAATTTGGCTGGGAGAAATAACGGTGGTCGGGGATCAGTGGTCGGTGGTCGGTTTTATTGCGGAAGGCTTCAGTTTATTTGAGCTTTCGCATCAGACCTGCCTTTATCCGACCACCGATCCCCGATCCCCGACCACTAATTATGGATTTACTCAAACATTTAATTGACCTCGTTCTTCATTTAGACAAGCACTTGGATGTGTTGGTGCAATCGTATCAGGGCTGGACGTATGGCATTTTGTTTCTGATTATTTTTTGCGAAACAGGTTTAGTCGTGACGCCATTTTTACCGGGGGATTCGTTGCTGTTCGCGCTCGGAGCGTTGTCGGCTTCGGGTTCGCTGAATGTCGTTGCGCTTGGGATTTTATTGATGTGTGCGGCGATCATTGGCGATAATTTGAATTACTGGATCGGGCGCACCATTGGCGCGAAATTATTTACCAGTGAAAATTCTAAGCTTTTCAATAAATCTTATCTTGAACGCACGGAAAAATTTTATGACAAATACGGTACTAAGACCGTAGTCATTGCGCGCTTCGTTCCGATTGTTCGCACCTTTGCTCCTTTCGTGGCGGGGTTTGGACGGATGAATTACGCGAAGTTTTTGACGTACAGCGTCTTCGGCGGAATCCTCTGGATTTGCGGATTGTTAGGACTTGGATATTTTTTCGGTAACCTGCCGTTTGTTAAGAAAAACTTTGGAATCGTGATAATTGCCATTATTTTTATTTCGGTTCTGCCCGCCGTTATCGAAGTACTCAAAAATAGAAAGGCTGCTTAGCCTTTTCTTTTCTGACGGCTTATGGAGAAGTCAGTAGATTTCACTTAAGTGGCAGTACAGTACAAGTTGCTACCGCTCTTTGTACTGTACTGCTACTTATGACGCATTCAGGTTAGAACGATTTTCCTGTAGCTATTTGCAGCTATAATCTAACACCGTAACAACGGGGGACAGTTCGTTACAGTTGCTATCGAAGTCATACCTGATAGAAAAAACCCCTTGACTATTAGGTGCTTTGCCCTTGCCAATGACCCGTATATGAGCCTGTGCAGTTGCTGTTCCCCCGCAGGTATAGTCAAGGAAATCGTCCTTGTAGTTATTCTTGTAAATGTAGCTATTCCCAGTCGTCAGACCTACTGCTGTTCCAGTTACATTGGTGTGAATTGAATCCACCTTACCATCATTTAGAATCCAGATTAGGTGAACTTCAACTTCCGCTGAGATCTCTTCATCGGCACAATTATCGTAATATGTGAAATATGCTGTTTCCCGGGTATTTTGAATTATCTCGGCAGCGACAGGTCTGCTGAGGGAAATCGTCTGGGCAATTACTAATAACGTTAGGCAAAGTATTCTCGTAAACTTAGTTTTCATGGTCAATTCTCCTTTGAGGAATAGTTATTTTACCCAAAATGGGTGAGTTGCGGACAGTCTAATATTCAACGAGACTGTCACCTTTTCGGACGTCTTTGACGCCCGGCGTGAAGTAAATCGTACGCTTTAGTATAGAGATCGTTTCAATCTGAATAATAGACGCTGATTCGGTCTATTTCTTCACATGAATTTTAATCTCATAGCGATAAGAGCTATTTAAGAAAATACCTGATCCAAGTAGGTAAATTTTGGGGAGAATGTTTAGATCTACTGAAATTAATGACCTCAAAACTTATAACATGACCTGTAATTCAAGACAACAGGTTTTGTAAAGGAATCCTAATTGACAAAGCCTCATTCATCCATCACCATGAGTTCAAATTCATCGCAGGTCAGCTACGGGAGAGACTGAAATTTTTTCAGCGCCGAAGGAGCAACCGCCCTTGGAAACTCTCAGGCAAATGAACCGTCTGACTTATCAAATTCTGGAAAGAGATTCTCTCGAATCCGCCGACGGAATAACACTCTCAGGCAAACATACAGATAGGGCTTGAATAACCCGTGTCAGTACCACCTGCGGTAGCGGGTGGATGATTTCCTGAAAGCTTAAATTCCATGATGAACCAACCCGCCACCGATTTTTCCCGTCGTCATATTGGCCCTTCGCCCTCCGACATTGAAGCAATGTTGCAATTTGTAGGTGCGAAATCGCTTGATGATTTAATCGCGCAAACGATCCCGAACAGCATTCGCCAAACAAAACCTTTGCATTGCGTTCCCGCACATTCCGAAACCGAAGCCTTAGCGAAAATGCGCTCCATCGCGGCGAAAAATCAGGTCTTCACTTCACTGATCGGGCAAGGATATTCCGGCACAATTTTGCCCGCCGTGATTCAACGCAACATTCTTGAAAATCCCGCGTGGTACACGGCGTACACTCCGTATCAACCTGAAATTTCACAGGGACGCCTCGAAGCGCTCATCAATTATCAAACGATGATTTGTGATTTGACGGGGCTGGATGTCTCGAACGCTTCGTTGTTGGATGAGGCGACCGCCGCCGCCGAAGCGATGGCGTTGGCGCATCGTGTGAGCGATTCAAAGTCCAATACTTTTTTTGTAGACAACCAAGTCCATCCGCAAACACTGGCATTGTTGCAAACACGCGCCGAACCGCTCGGCTGGGAATTAATTATCGGCGATCCGTTAACCGAAATTTCCAAACAGGAAGTCTTCGGCGCGATCTTTCAATATCCCGGCTCCAATGGCGAAATTCGGGATTTACGGGACGCCATCAAGATGCTGCATTCGCGTTGCGGCATTGCTGTCGTCGCCGCAGATTTATTGGCATTGACGTTGCTCACTTCGCCGGGAGAATTAGGCGCAGACATTGCGATTGGTTCTGCGCAACGCTTCGGCGTGCCGATGGGCTACGGCGGCCCACACGCGGCGTATATGTCCGTCAAAGACGCGTACAAACGCTCAATGCCGGGACGTTTGGTAGGCGTGTCAGTTGATGCTCGTAAAGCTCCGGCGTATCGTCTGGCATTGCAAACACGCGAACAGCATATTCGCCGCGAAAAGGCGACTTCGAATATTTGTACGGCGCAGGTTCTATTAGCGGTCATGGCTTCGATGTATGCGGTCTATCACGGACCCGAAGGTTTGACGCACATTGCGCGTGAATTGCATCGCAAGACCTCTGTGCTGGCGGCGGGCTTGCGTGAGCTTGGTTTTGCAACTCAGGGTGAAACATTTTTCGATACGATCACGGTTGCCGTGGGTGATAAGCAAAAAGAAATTATTGCGCGTGGCGTGAGCGAAAAAATCAATTTCAGAATTGTAGGCGATAATGCGCTCGGCATTGCGCTGGATGAAACGACTACGCCGGAAATTATCGAAGCGGTTTGGCGTGCGTTTGGCGGGGAAGTGCACTTTGCCGAAATTGCTCAGGAAGCGAAAGAAGCATTACCGCAATCATTAATTCGCAAATCCGAATTTCTCTCACATCCGGTGTTTCATCGGTATCGTTCGGAAACCGAATTGCTGCGCTATATGCGCAAGCTCGCGGATCGTGATTTAGCGTTGGATCGCGCGATGATTCCGCTTGGTTCCTGCACCATGAAATTGAATGCGACGACGGAAATGATTCCTGTCACATGGCCTGAATTCGGCGCGCTGCATCCATTCGCTCCGGCGGATCAAGCACTTGGTTATCAGGAAATGTTTGAGGATTTGAAAAATTGGTTGTGCGAAATCACGGGCTACGATGCAGTGTCGCTGCAACCAAATTCTGGCGCACAGGGCGAGTACGCGGGACTGTTGGCGATACGCGGCTATCATAAAAATCGCGGCGAAAGTCATCGCAATATTTGCTTAATTCCATCGTCCGCACACGGCACAAATCCCGCTTCGGCAAATATGGTCGGGATGGAAGTTGTCGTCACGAAATGCGACGACAACGGCAACGTAGACCTCAACGATCTGCGCGAAAAAGCTGAAAAACATTCAGCAAACCTCGCGGCAGTGATGGTGACGTATCCATCTACGCACGGTGTGTTTGAAGAACAAATCCGCGAACTGTGCGAACTGATTCATTCGCACGGCGGACAGGTATATTTGGACGGCGCGAATATGAACGCGCAAGTCGGATTGTCGCGTCCGGGAGATTACGGCGCGGACGTTTCGCATCTGAATTTGCACAAAACATTTTGCATTCCGCACGGCGGCGGCGGTCCTGGCATGGGACCAATCGGTGTGAAATCTCACCTCAAACAATTCCTGCCGGGGCATCTATTAGTTGATGGCGGTACGGCTCCCGTCGGCGCGGTTTCAGCGGCTCCGAATGGCTCTGCTTCAATCCTGCCGATTTCGTATGCGTACATTTTGATGATGGGCGGAGACGGATTGGCGAAAGCTACACAGGTGGCAATTCTCGCCGCAAATTACATGGCGAAACGCATTGACGAACATTTTCCCGTCCTCTACAAAAATCACAACGGACGCGTAGCTCACGAATGCATCATTGATCCACGCGGGCTGAAAGATACTTCCGGCGTGTCGGTGGATGACATTGCAAAACGCCTGATTGATTACGGCTTCCACGCACCGACGATGAGCTTTCCGGTCGCGGGAACATTAATGATTGAGCCGACAGAATCTGAATCGTTAGCGGAGTTAGATCGTTTTTGCGATGCGATGATTGCCATTCGTAATGAAATTCGTGAAGTTGAAAACGGACGCTTTACGATTACCGATTCGCCGCTGCGTCACGCGCCGCATACGGTCCATGATTTAGCGGATGATGAATGGAATCGCCAGTATTCACGGGCTGAAGGCGTTTTCCCAAATGGTGTCTCGCGCACCGATAAATATTGGTGTCCGGTCAGTCGGATAGATAACGTGTACGGCGATAGAAATCTTTTTTGTGTTTGTGTGCCGACGGAAGAATACGCGCAAGCGAGCGGGTCGTAGCCGGGTGTGCGAGCATCTTGCTTGCCAACAGCGCGTGAAACGCCGCTGTTCTTCTGGCGGAGCAAATTATGTACGTCGAAAGCTGTCTCCTTCGTAAACCTCAGCGGCGTTGCTTCGCGTGCCGCTCAGCACGCAGGATGCATGCGCACCCATTTTTAGGTATAGTCCAATGTATGTCGATTAAATTCATCACTGCTATCTTTCTGCTAATGCTGAGTTGTTCGCTCAGCGGAGTTTCGGCGCAATCTCGCAAAGTTCCACCTCCGCCCACCGAATTAGAACAGCGTACCGGACACAAATCTGCAACGAATTCCAAGCCTGTAAACTTTGCCGTACCTGATGGAGTGCGCGTTGATGACGGCGTTACAGAAGATGAAGTGGTAGCGATTGGACTTTGGAATAACGCGACTTTGCATGCAGATTTATCTGTGCTGGGACTGGCTCGCGCAGATTTATTGGATGCCGGATTGCTGCGAAATCCGATCTTGAATCTTGTTCTGCCGATTGGCCCGTACCGACAATTCGAGAGCGCGTTAAATTTTCCGCTCGAAGTATTTTGGCAACGAAGGAAGCGCGTCGAAGCCGCTACGGTTGAAGTCAATCGTGTCGCGCAAAGTCTGGAACAAAACGCGCTGAACCTGATTCGTGATGTGCGCCTTTCTTATGCCGATTGGACGTTTGCGATTGAGCGTGTGCGGCTTGCCGATGAAGCCGTCGAGTTGCGACGACAAACGGTCAAGCTTATCAATGTGCGCGTGCGCGTGGGCGACATCGGCGAGATCGAAGCGACTGCTGCACGGTTAGATCAAAGCCTGGCGATGGAGCAGTCTACGCGGTTGCGGCGCGACATCGTGATTGTGCGGGATCGTTTGCGGCAACTGATCGGGATGAGCGAAGAGGCGACCGAACTAACTTTGCCGCCGCAAAATTTAATTGTGCTGGCTTCGATCAAAACAAACGATCAAGGAACCATTTCAAAATCATTCGATGAATTTTTGCAGGCGGCTTTAAGTGCGCGACCGGAACTACGCGCTACGGAAATTGCAATTGAAACTGCGGCGAAGCGCGCCAAATGGGAGCATTCTAAATTGGCGACATTAGCCGGATTGCTCAATATCAAATACGGCGAAGGCTTAGGCCTTTCACCGCGTCCCGGCATCGTCGCGGAGTTGCCGATTTTCAATCGCAATCAAGGCGGCATTGCGCGGGCTGACGCCGAAGTCGAACGCGCTTCGTGGCAATATCTTGCTACGCGTCAACGCATCGCCAACGAAGTGCAGGACGCTTTTAATCAATATTGGCAGGCACGCGAAACGTTGACCCAGTGGCAAGCTAACATTTTGCCGCCCGCCGAAACCAATGTGCAGCTTTCAGAAGCGGCTTTCAGAAGCGGCGATCAATCGTATTTGTTCGTGTTGGATGCGCTGCGCCGCAGAACCGAAATTTATGCCCGTGATGTGGAATTACAAGCCGAATTGCGCCGCACCATCGTGCAATTGGATCGCAGTGTTGGGAGGAAATTTGATGGAAAATAATAAGCCACATACGGAAAGAAGAGAGATAACGGAACAGACGGAAATTACGGACAAAAGCCGATTGCTCGCATGTTCTTTTCTGTTTGTTTCGTTATTTCCGTCTGTTCCGTATTCTCTTCTTCTCGTCTTGTCTTTTACTTTCCCGTTTCTTACGTCCTGTTCCTCAAAAGCCGCGCAACAAAAACAGCCTTCGCCCGTCACAGTCGAAAATGCCAAAAAAGAATCGGAGCTGGCGACAGTCAAGCTTACGCCCGAAGCAGAAAAACGGCTCGGGATTCAAACAGTCGCCATCGGCACAGGCGAGGTTGCGCGTTCGATGGAATTGAGCGGCGAAGTCGTGATGCCGCAAGGGCAAACGATGATCGTTTCCGCGCCGATGGCTGGCACGTTGCAAGCCGCGACAAAATCTCCTTTAGTCATTGGAACGCCTGTTAATAAAGGGCAAACGCTATTTCGCGTAACGCCGTACTTAGCACCCGAACGCGATTTGCGGGTGCAGATCAATCGGGAAATTGCTTCTTTAACTGAACGTGTCGCAGGCGCTAAACAGCGCAAACAACGTGCCGAAATTCTTGCGAATGAAAAGGCCGGGAGTGTGCGTGCCGTCGAAGAAGCACAGGCGGAATTGTCTATTGCCGAAGCGGAATTGAAAGGCGCACAGGCGCGGTTAGCACAATTTGGGAATGGTGGATTGGCGTCGGATGTCAGTGTTACGATTACGGCTCCGATGAGCGGCACCATTCAAAAAATTCATACCTCCGCGAACATGGAAATTTCCGGCGGCTCGCCACTGATTGAAATCGTCAATCTGTCTACGATGTGGATTCGCGTACCTGTGTATGTGGGTGATTTGCCGAACGTCTCCCGTAATCAAAATGCACGAATTCATGGCTTGGGGGAAAGTGGCACAACGTTCATTGCACGCCCTGTTAATGCGCCTCCGACGGCTGATGCGAATGCTGCTACGGCTGATTTGTATTATGCGTTGCCGAATAATAATCAATCTCTGCGACCGGGACAACGTGTTGGCGTGACATTAGGAACGCGCGGAATCGAAAGCGGGTTAGTGATTCTGTGGTCAGCGGTGCTGCACGACATTCAAGGTGCGACGTGGGTATATGAAAACACCGTTGCGCAAACGTTTGTGCGGCGTCCCGTCGAAGTCCGCTCCGTTGCAAATAATCAAGCAGTGCTCGCACGTGCGCCTGCGGCTGGCGCAAAGATTGTCACTGTTGGCGCGGTTGAATTATTTGGCGCGGAATTCGGAGTAGGGAAGTAGTAAAGAACAAATCAAAAGGCAAAAGGCAAATATCAAAAGGCAAAAAGGCGGCACTTGATTTAAGAAATTCAGAAAAGGCGCTGCTTCCGAATCCCACTTTTGCCTTTTTAATTTTAATAAATAATGAACTGGATCGTTTC
>JAYVZE010000235.1:0-9831 GCA_043783625.1 Blastocatellia bacterium
CATTTACCAGGTCGCTACCGCTCTCTGTACTGTACCGCTTCGCGTTGTAAAATTTCTTTCCCCATGCGAACCAGTGGAAAATCTACGCCGTCTTTGAGCTGATGCGTAAATTCCTCGATGACGTGATAGCCGCTGGCTTCGTAAAGCGGGACTCCTGACAGTGTAGCCCCAAGTTCAAGGTGTGAAAAACCTTCCATTTTTGCAGCATTTTCACATTGGTTAATAATCATTGTTCCGATGCCACGCCGTGCAAAATCCGGGTGAATGAAAAAGGCACGGATGCGAGCCGGTTCAGTTTTCGGATCAAGCAAATTATCTTCGTTGAGCTTTGCCTGATCTCCGCCGAAGAGAGTTTTGCGCTTGCTCCATCCGCCGCAGCCAACGATTTTGTCATCAATTTCTGCGACAAAATAAGTCCCGTCAACGATGAGTTGCGTATCAATTCCGAAGACGTGAAGGAGCGCACTTTCGATCTGTTGCGACGAGTAATAATCTGCGCTCAACCTTCGCACGGATTCTGCGATGAGTAGCTCTAGTTCCGCCACTTCTTCAATTTTTGCCAATCTGACTTGCATGCATCCCAATGGAATTTAATGATGGAAAATCTTTTTCGTTAGCCCAGCCGTTCACGGCTGGGAAGCGTGACTGCCAATGTCGTAGCCCGGTTTATTGGGCTTTTGCAGTGGCTTTAGCCCTTGTTTCCAGGTGCTGAAGCACCACTGTAAAATTTATCCTTTTTCTCCCAGCCGTGAACGGCTGGGCTAATAGAAAAAATATTTCCGAATTACTTTCTTAATGTCATTGGCATCTTATCCGACATCATCTACGGGTAAATTATCCTGAAATTGATCGTTGTCTTTGAATTCTTTTTTCAGTCGCAACAATTCTTTTTTCAAATTTTCCAGCGTCTTCGCGTAAGCCGGGTCGTTCGCCAAGTTCTTCATTTCAATCGGGTCTTTTTCTAAATCGTACAATTCCCACTGATTGAGTTTATTGAAATAAATCAGCTTGTATCGCTTCGTGCGGATTCCGTAATGTGCGGCGACGTTGTGATGGAGCGGATGGTAATAACGGTAATACATTGCGCTGCGCCAGCCCGTAGCGGATTTGCCTTCGAGCAATGGTCGCAGGCTTTTGCCTTGCATGTCGGATGGAATTTTGACTCCGGCGGCATCAAGAAATGTCGGCGCAAAATCTAAATTCAAAATGATTTTTTCGTTCACGCTTCCGGGTTTGATGTGCTTCGGCCAGCGAATGACAAACGGCGTGCGCAGCGATTCATCATACATAAATCGCTTATCGAACATGTTGTGTTCGCCGAGAAAAAATCCTTGATCTGACGTGTAGACCACAATCGTATTTTCTGCTAAACCGGACTTGTTGAGGAATTCCAGAAAGCGTCCGATGTTGTCGTCTACGGACTGGACGCAGGCGAGATAATCCTGCATGTAGCGTTTATATTTCCATCGCTTCAAATCTGCGCCGATCAAATCTTTCGGCGGGTCTACCTTCAAATCTGCCTTGGTTAAATCCGTGTCTATGTGATTGGTCGCCTGTTTTGAAGCATCTGATTTTCCTTTGTAATCATCATCAAATGTCAGAGGAATCGGCGGTTCGTAATTTTCGTATTGCTTGCGATGTTTTTCATCGGGCTGCCAATTTCGGTGCGGAGCCTTGTGGTGATACATCAGGAAAAACGGCTTATTGGCAGGGCGATTTTTGATGAAGTCAATCGAAAGGTCGGTGATGATGTCAGTGGCGTAGCCCGTCATTTTTTTGCGGACTCCCATATCAATCATGATTGGATCAAAGTACGCGCCTTGCCCCGGCAAAATATTCCAATAATTAAATCCCGTCGGCGAACCATCATTCGGATGCTTCGGATCGTTGCCGCCCAAATGCCATTTGCCAATCATTCCCGTGTAGTAGCCCGCCGCCTGCAAATATTTGGGCAGCATCGGTTGCGTGTTATCAATATGATTGAAAACAGGGACTCCATTGAGGTGCGAATATTTTCCCGTCAGAATCACGGCGCGACTCGGCGTGCAAATTGAATTCGTCACGAAGGCGTTGGTGAAGCGCATGCCTTCACGCGCGATGCGATCAATATTGGGCGTGTTGATAAGCTTGCTGCCGTACGAGCTAATCGCATGCGCCGCATGATCATCTGTCATGATGAAGACGATGTTCGGTTGTTTGGTTTGGGCGGCAAGCGGAATGAATAACGAAAATATAAATAGCAGTTGAGTTATAGGCTTCATAGGTTTTCTCAGAGAAATAGCTTTCAAGGAATATTTCTAAACAGTTGTCTGCTGAACTTTAGTTTGTCGGCTGACTTGGCGATACAAGACTTCGACAAACTAAAGTTTATCGAACCGCCTGCTGGTCAGAATTTTCTCTCGTCCAGTCAGATATAGTAAAACAATCAAAATAATAAATGGAATCAGCGACAACAAATCTGAATAATCCCCGCTGAAAAATGCGTTTGAAGCCTTTGCCCAACGCACGATTTTGTCATCGGTTTCGGTAATCACTCCGGCCAGAAAAGCGATGATAATTCCGGCAATCGCGCCGCCCGCGATGTAGCCAGAAGCCATCAGCACGCCGGGGCTTTGATCGGCTTGCGCGTTGAATTCATCTTCGCTTAAATTGTTTGAAGCCAGTTTTTTGCGCAAATATAAATCAACCGCCCAGCGAATCAAACCACCAATAAAAATAGGCAGCGAAGTCGAAATCGGCAAATAGACTCCAACGGCAAAAGCGAGGGAGGGAACTCCCGCGCATTCCAACATGATCGTAATCATCACACCGAGCAAGACGAGTCCCCACGGTAATTTTTGATTGAGAATTCCTTTGATGATGTATGAGACGAGTACCGCTTTGGGGGCATCAAATTTCGGAACCGTCGAACCATCCGGTCGCGTTTTGAAATTTCCGTTAATGCCCGGATCAACCAAATAAACGGGGGTTCCTTGATCGTTGACCAGATATTTTTTCGTTTCTCCGTTTTGATCGGTGCGATGCCATACAAAGTATGATTTTCCGTCCGCTTGGGCGCCTTTCATCGCTTCGCGTTCATTCAATTCAGCCGCGTTCGCGTGCAATTCTGTCGCGGTTTTGACGGGCATATAAACCGTTCCATTGTCATTCAAACGTAATAAAATCGGGCCTAAAACAATCGCCGAAGCCAGCGAGCCAAACAGAATTGCGATCTGCTGATATTTCGGAGTCGCGCCAATTAAGAATCCAGTTTTCAAATCCTGCGAGGTCGTGCCGCCATTTGAACAGGCAATGCAAACTATCGCCCCCACCGATAAAGCCGTGACGTAATAGACGGGCGCAGTCCAACCGATAATTAAAAAAATCAGGCACGTCAAAAGCAACGTCGCGTAAGTCATTCCTGAAACTGGATTCGATGAAGAACCCACTTCGCCCGTGAGCCGCGAAGAAACGGTGACGAAGACAAATCCGAAGAGCACGATCATTAACGCGCCGAGAAAATTCATCTGCAAGGAACGAAACGAAACAATCAAAACCATCAGAGCTACGATGCCAACGATGACCCATTTGATGGGAATGTCCTGTTCGGTGCGTGAAGCATTTTCGCTGGAAGTTTTTGATCCGGTAATGTCGCGCAGACCGCTGCGAATACTGCTCCAAATGACGGGAATCGAGCGAAAGACGCTGATGATTCCAGCGGCAGCGACGGAGCCTGCGCCGATGTAAAGGACGTACGCGCTACGAATTTCATCCGGCCCCATTTCACTGATAAGTTTGGTTCCGGGATCAAGCGGCGTTTGCAAGGCTCCACCGAAAAATTGAATCGCAGGTATTAAAACTAAATACGCGAGGATGCCTCCGCCGACCATTAAGCCCGCGATAGACGGCCCGATGATGTAGCCGACACCGAGTAATTCCGGTGAAATTTCTGCCGAGACAGAACCGCTTTTGAACGGTGCGCCAAAGATTTTTTCAGGGACTTCTTTCCACAGTCGCAACGCGTCCATCATCGTTTTGTACGCCAACCCAATTCCAAATCCAGTGAAAATTGTTTTCGCCCCGATTTTGGTTTTGCTGACTTCGGATTCGGAACCGGAAGCGATGGCTGCATGCATGGATTCTTCGTCCGCGCCAGCTTTCAGAACCTCCGCGCAGGCTGTGCCTTCAGGATATTTCAGGATTCCGTGTTGCTGCACAATTAGCGCACGACGGAGTGGAATCATCATCAAAATCCCCAGCAATCCACCTAGGACTCCCACGAGCATGACGTTAAGAATTTCCAGATTAAATCCCAGAATCATAATCGCAGGCATCGTCGCTCCGAAGCCGAACGCGATGGATTCTCCGGCGGAGCCTGCGGTCTGCACGATGTTATTTTCCAGAATCGTCGCATTCTTTAATCCCATCTTTGCCAGCAGTCGAAAGATCGTAATCGAGATCACTGCAACTGGAATTGAAGCACTTACCGTCAGCCCTGTTTTCAGGACTAAATATAATGAGGATGCGCCAAAGACAATCCCCAGCAGCGTCCCTAAAATCAAGGGAACGGGTGTCAGTTCACGGAGTTTTACTTCAGCGGCGATGAAGGGGCGGAAGAGTTTTGAGGGGGGGTGAGTGGAATTGTCCATAAGCGATACTTTGAAATATTAGGCACTGAAAAAATATTTGAGGGCAATGGTTGCTTTGCGAAATTTAGAAAACTCAGTTTATCACGAGCAAAGCTGCGGCGTTAATACCATAGAGTGATTCAAAAGCAAACGTTACGCTCTGGCGTGCTTATACAGTATTTTTCCGTTAGCCCAGCCCGTTTACGGCTGGGGGAGAGGGAATTAAAATGACTCAGCCCGGTTGACCGGGCTTGCAATGAGCTTTAGCTAAAGCACCTGAGAAGCCCGATAAATCGGGCTGTCATAAATATTTCGCTTCCTTACCCAGCCGTAAACGGGCTGGGCTAATGGAAAAAAATACGTCGAATTCGCGTTTTCTCAAAACTGGCAAGCGAGACGCTTGCGCTCCAGTCAGAAATATTTTCTTTCGCATATTCTCGAAACAACTCCGGTGGTATGATCGTAAAACAGGACTGGCGGGTGACAATATTACACAAATCAAGGAGAACCAATTTTATGCGAACTTTCAAAATAATTCTGCTGGCGGGATTGCTGGCTACCATTGCATTAGCGCAATCAACTGCGCCGCCATTGGCTGAGACGCGGCTCAGCATTCACACTTTGCTGCGCGAAGATATTTTTGCAGGCTTTCTGGAAAATGATCTCGCACGAATTGCCAGAGCCGAGAAAAATATTGAAGTTTTGTTGGAACAAAGACCCAAAGCGAAATCTGAATTGATCGCGTGGAAGGCCGGCGCAACTTTATACCGAGCCGTTCTCGCCAACGAAAAAAACAATCGAGCCGAATTTGATCAAAAATATCAGCAGGCACTCGCGTTATTCGCAGAAGCTAAAAATTTAGGAACAGGAGCGCCAGGTGTAGCAGCGGTCACGGGCGGCAGTTATGTGTTGTTCTCAGATCGTTTGCCCAAAGAATTGCGCCCTGCGGCGTGGGCTTCCGCTTACGATGCGTATCAGATTTTATGGAAGTTCCAGGGCAGTGATATTGATAAACTTCCGGTTCACTTACGCGGTGAAGTCCTCGCCGGTTTAGCCCAATCCGCGTTGCGAACCGGGCGCACCAAAGAAGCCAACGAATACCTCGACAAAATCCTGACGATGCTGCCGAATACGCCGTATGAGCCAATTGCCAAAAAATGGAAAGAAAATCCGAAGGCGGCAGAGAATTCCAGCATTGCCTGTATGACCTGCCACGAACCTGGACGTTTGGAAGATCGCCTGATGAAACTCAATAAGTAACTGGGTGACTTCACTGGGAACGCCCGCATCCTGCGGGCGAATCAGTGGCGAGAAAATTAGCTGTGATAAAAAGTGATTCTCTTGTGAGGCTCGCCCGCAGGATGCGGGCGTTCCCAGTAGTGGGCAAAGCCAACTCACTCCGGCAATCCAATGCGCCGCAGCAGGTCAGCCAGTCGCGGGTCATCCTTGAGTCCCGGAATCAGCGGAACGATGTATTTGAGATAAACCAGCGTGGCTTCACGCTGTTCGTAAGATTTCTCCAGCCCTTCAAACGCACGATCCATTTCACCCAACGCGGCATAAATCAGTGCCGAATACAGTGCCAGCACATGCCGCGTTTGGCTGAATTCCTGTAGTTGCTCAAGCACCTGTCGCGCTTTTTCTGGTTCGCCCGTGATGCCATACAAACAGCCCAGATAGCATATATCCCTGAGTTCGCCGAAAGCGGCAGCGGTTTGTATTTGAGCGAGTGCCTGTTCGTATTTCCCTAACGTCCATAACTCGGCACCCGCGAGTGAATATCCGCCAAAGAAATTCGGTTCGAGTTCGATCAGCTTTCGACTGCATTCAAACACGCGGTCAGAATCTCTCAACGCCCAGTAACTATATCCGGCGCGGTAATATGAGAGAAGCGAAAGCGGATCGAGTTCCATGGATCGTTTCGCCTCGGCATCAGCTTCGGCGGTTCGCCCCAGCACGGACAAAATCAAGCCATACTCACTGTGCGCATCTGCTTGATTTGGGTTTAACGCGATGGCTTGTTTGAATTCCTGCACCCCGCCAGCAAAATCCCGCTCGTAATAAAACTTGAGCTGCGCCGAGCCAATATGAGATTCCGCCTGTGTCGGATCAACTTCCAACACTCTGGCGTAGGCGGCCTGCGTTTGGGGCAGGCTTTCTTCCGGCGATATGTATCCCCAATACCAAAGGTTCAGCCAGACCTCAGCCAATCCGGCTAAGGCCAAAACGTAATCGGGTTCCATTGCAACGGCTTGTTCATAATACGCAATGGCTTTCGTGAACCCTTCATCTGTCGCCTTGCCAAAATGAAATTGCCCCAATAAATAAAGCTCATACGCTTCCGTATTGTCGGTATAACGTTTCGTCACCGCTGCTTTCTCCGCACCCAGCAGCTTCACTTTCAGCGCATCCACAATCGCCAGCGAAATTTCATCCTGAATGTCAAAGATGTCTTTCATCTCGCGGTCATAGCGTTCCGACCACAAATGATAGCCGTCCGCGATGTTGATTAATTGTGCCGTGATGCGCAGCCGGTTGCCTGACTTGCGCACGCTGCCTTCCAGCACTGCGCCGACGTTCAGCTTCTGCCCGATCTCGCGGATGTCGGTCTCTTTGCCTTTGAAGGAAAATGACGAAGTGCGCGCGGCGACGTGCAGGGCTTCGATCTTTGAGAGCGCATTGAGCAACTCTTCGGCTAAGCCATCGCAGAAATATTCGTTGTCAGGATCGTTGCTGATGTTGACGAAGGGCAGCACGGCGATGGACGGCGAATGTCCGACAAACTTCAGTTTGTCGTCTGTCGTCATGAGTAGACCCGCTTCAGCAGTAACGATCTTCTTCGGGTTTTCGTCTATCGTCGCCAAGGTATCCGGTTTGGCAGCAGCGACAAACTGAAGTTTGTCGGACTCTGACAATTCATCCAGCAACGCCTTCGCGTCTTGCAAATCCGCCGTGTCAAAGCCTTCGGTGAACCAGCCGTAAATCTCCGCGAGCATCTGCCGCGCTTCGGTGGTCTTGCCTTGCTGCTGCCACAAACGCGCAAGGCTCGTCGCCGCACGCAGTTCCCACGATTTCGCGCTTTGCTGTTGGGCGATTTCGATGGCTTGCTGAAAGCAGCTTTCGGCCTCGGCTTCACGATTCGGTTGTTGGGTCAGCAGTAATAATCCACCTTTAATTCGCCAAGCCTCCGCCTCAAAAAAATGTTCTCCTGTGTTTTCAATGAAAGCGAATGCTTCGGCGATCTTGTCAAGTCCGGTTTCCGGCTGCTTTGCCAGTCCTAACAATTCAGCCACGACCATCAGAAATGACGACAGGCTCATCAACGAGCCGCTCGTTTTGGCATCATCAATGACCTGAAGAATCAGTTGCAGTCCTTCTTCAAGCTGCCCTTGATATGCTGTCGCCATTGCGCGATACATTGCGCCATACAACAGGATAGAACCCTGATCATATTCCTGCGCGAGTGCAAATAATGCTTCTGTTTGTTTCTGGCAGGCGAAGAACTCGCGGCGAAAAAAATGAATCACAGACAGTCCTTGATGCGCCCCGCCTCTGGTAGCCGGATGCGCAAAATGTTCCGCTAATTCCATCGCTTCGAGGTTTCTTTGCAAAGCTTGCTCAGGATAGCCGCAGTACCACAACCCCTGTCCCCAACCGCGACGTGCGCTCATGCCCACATCTTCATTGAAGAAAGCCAGATATGACTTGTGGGCTTCGGGTTGATAAAAAGATATGGCACGCTCAAATTGTTCGGTTCCGGCGAGCAGTTCCCCATGAAGAACATGAATTATCGCCGACCCGAAATAAGCCATTGTCAGCAAAATTGAATTGTCAGAATGCGCAGCCAGCTCCAGGGTCTGATCCATTAATTGACGTGCCATTGCATATTCCACCCGAACCGTTTTGAAAACTGCTATCCCAAATAAAGCAGCAAAGAGGTTGGGATCATTGCCAAACTGTTGGCATAGCTTATGTGCCTGGCTGAAAGCCTCTTCTACTTCTGCCGCTCCCCAGCCCTGCACGGATTGCAGAGAGACTCCAAGTACGAGTTGCAGCCCGATCTCCTGCTGATCGCGTACAGGCATTTCAGGCAGCTTATGCAACGACGCCAAACCACGACGAAACAAGTCAACGGCTTCGCGGTGCGCGTTGATCTGCACCGCACCACGCGCAGCTTGCGTGAAGTATTCTGTTGCCTTCGCAAAATCTCGCGCCGCCTCAAATAGATTCGCCAGTTCTACTGCGATGCTGTTGCTCTGTACGCCATAAAATTCTTGCAATGAATGTGCGACCGCTGCGCTCAGGCTGGCTTTGCGCGTCACTCGCAAAGCACCATATAGAGTGTTCTGATACAGCACATGCACGAAGCGATACTTGAGCGTCAGCGTGCGATTCGGAAACTCCGCTTCACTCGTCAGCTTCACAAACGCAAAGACCCGTTCCAGCTTTTCCAGTCGCTCTTCAATCTCATCAGCATCAATGCCCAGCACCTGCGCCACGACTGCCGAATCGAACTCGTAGCCCTGCACGCTCGCGGCGGTGAGCAGCTTGTGATCGTCCGGCTCAAGTTGTGCGATCTTGCGTTCGATCATCCCGCGCACCGATTCCGGCAACTCGCGTTCGATGTCGGGCAGCGTTTGTTCCAACTTCCACGCGCCGCTCTTGTTGGCAATCACGTTGCGATCTCGCAGGTAACGCACCAAATCCGCCATAAACAACGGACTGCCTTCCGTCTTCGCGTGAATCAGTTTTGGAAACTCAGCCGGAAAGCGATGACCGGGAAATTCCAGCGCGAGGTATTCGGCAATCTCCGCTTCATTCAAAAATTCCAGCAGCAACTCCCGACACACGCCACGCGCCTGCAAATCCGGCTTGATCTGCAAGAACGGATGTTTTGCCAGCAGCATATCCGAAGGCCGATACGTCACGATCATCAACACCTGCATCGTATCAAATTTGCCCGCCAGAAAGCTCAGTAAATCAATCGTCGAGACATCCGCCCAGTGCAAATCGTCAAAGAAAATTACGAGGGGCTGGGCGTGCGCGACGGCGTTTAGGAAGGTCGCCAATTCGCGTTTCATTCGTTCCTGCGAAGCGGCTTTGACTTCCGCCAATAATTTTTGCGCTTCGGGGTCATCGCTGTTGAGCGAAGCGACTTGCGCGTACCACGTTGGCGCAAGCTGGCGCATCAAGCTGTTCAGAGTACCGGCGTACCGGGGGATCT
>JAYVZE010000236.1:0-25224 GCA_043783625.1 Blastocatellia bacterium
CTACCGCGCTGAATTTGATCCGTACGGGAAACTCTCGTACGAATGGAGCGCGACTCCCAATCAGAATACAAAGAAATTCACGGGTTATGAACGCGACGCGGGGTCAGGCTTGGATTACGCGCAGGCAAGAATGTATGGCAGTGAATGGGGACGCTTTTTGTCTCCCGATCCAGTTGGAATGGAGAGCGCAAATAAGCAAAGTCCAAAAACATTTAACCGCTATAATTACGTCAATGGCGATCCGATGAATTATCGAGATTCGACAGGAAGTATAGCGGAAACGGCAGGTACTGGCGATGCTTATGGGTATTGGAATGTATTTGAGAGCAGTGGTAATCTACCTCTCGCTCGCTTAAATGGAATATTAGCACCCATTGATTTAGAACCCATTGATCCTTTGAACCTAATTGATTATGACAGAGAACATAGCCCCGGATTGTACGCTTTAATGAAAGCGTTTGAGGAAATAGGGGCTGGTTGTAAGATTTTTTTTGGCGAGGGCGAGATAAAAAGATACTTAGCTGATATTTATGCTGGATTAGTAACTGTTGGTGATTATAGGGATAATGGGAATGTGATTCCTCATACTGGCGGCACACTTTTTGGCACGAGTTTTAAATCGTATTGGGATGAAAAAGAGAAAGTCGCTGCTCTTTTGGGACAGAAAGGAAACACTGTAGCTAGGACTGTTTTTATTAACAAGGATGGAACTACAGGGAAGTCGGATGCTGGATTATATAGAACCATTATTGTTGGCTCAAAGTATTACAGAAAGGATTTCGAGGGGCAAAAAGTTACAATGATGCATGAATTTAGTCATATTCTTACGACGCTAGGCGATGACGAACTTTTCGACTACTGGAACCTTAATAAATATGGGTATAAATTAGACCTCAGAGATGCAACATCCGGGAGTCAAAATATTACAAAATTCTTGGCAAATGATTGTAAATAAATGGGAGAAAAAATGAAGACATTTCTTATTTCAACCTTGGTAGTAAGTTTGTTTGCCCTAGGCGCATATAAGGCGCAACGTTCGTTGACAAGCAAAACAATTATCTATGAGGTTGATTTATCGGACACTCATCTCAAAATTTTTGAAAAGCCAAAGAGTCTTTATGGAGACACCAAGAGTGATGATTATACCGGAGTTATAAATGGAGGGTCAATCTTCATCGAAAGGAAAGATTTTTCAGTTGATAATCTAAATAAAATATTCCGGTGGTATTCACGTAGATTTTCGGACGATTCAACAATCTATGCGAGTGTTTTCACCGATCCTTCACTGACTGATCCTCTTTTGAGCAAACAGGCCGTTGAGAATGAGTATTCTTGGACAGAATACTATAGAAAATCTCTCTTGTATGGAGCAAAATTCTATCGAAACAACAAAGGGGAAAATGAATTTTACCGATACAACGACGATGGTTACGATATTAATAATACAAAATCGGTCGTGCTTAAAGGAATGGATCCCTTTTGTCGCAGAAAAAAAGAAGAAACGAAGAAACTAGAGAATACTGATCTTGAACTTCAAATTAATTCTTTTATATCTGAAGATGTTGCCCCAAATGGAATTTATAATATTTTCCAAGTGAAGCCAGTTGGCCAAGGTGAATGGAAGTCAATTGTTACAATGAGAAGCTCTTCTCAAATTGATGTAACTAAAAAATATATCTACCGCATAAATGACAAGATATTTTACTTTGTATCTCAATGGGTGTTTGCGGTCACATTTGATAACGGCGCGAGTTGGATTAAATGGGACGGAATGGATAAATCCAAAGATTTGAGTTGTTGTGCGGAAGACTATGTTAAGGACGTTAATATTTTGCCAGATGGTCGTGGACAGATGAAATTAAATGTCAGAATAGAAGAACCAGCAAAACTTTTCACTAAAGACTTCGGTAAGTCTTGGTCAGATACACCATAAACTGTTTTATTACTTACGACATCTGGGGACGCTTAGCGAGTGAAACGACGCCGGAAGTGCCACGATTAATTTCACCTTTGACAACTCCGGCAATATGACGGCAGCGGGAGCGACGACGTATCAATGGGACGGCGCGAATCGGTTGAAGAGTGTCAATGGCGGCACCTCCGGCAGCTACGGCTTTGACGGCAATGGGAAGCGCGTCAGGAAGACCGAAGGCGGGGCGGCGTGAACAGGTTTCGGGTGTGAGGTGACGGGTGTCAGGGGTGAGTATGCTGAAGCTAAAATCTCACAAAAATCTCCCTTCCTTCCGTGAACTGCCAAAATCTGTAGTAGAATCCTTGGCAGGAGGAATAGTATGCCGACAAATCAACTGGAGGCGATTGCCAATCAGGTCAACTTGCTGCCACCGGAAGCTCTGGTACAGCTCATTAAACGTGCCGCCGAATTACTGGAACAAAAACAATCGGCTCCGATCAAAGTGGATTATCTGGCATTGCTCGGCTCTGGTAAGGGAGCTTTTGCTACTGCCGAAGAAGCCGATCAATTCTTGAGGCAGGAGCGTGACGAGTGGGAAAAGTAAGTCAGGAATTGGGGCAACGCGTTTATTTTGATGCCAATATAATTATCTACCTGGTCGAAGGGTTTACGCCTTATCTGGATCATCTTCGCGTTTTAAGCGTGGCATTAAATACGAATGAAATCACCGCCGTTCCTTTCTGACCAATGATGCGATGTTTCGCACACTCAACTTGCCGCAGATTAGAATTCTCTCTGACTTGAACCTACTGTAAGAAACTATTCAATTGAGAAGTAGGGCAAACTTTCCAGTTTGCCTGTTTCATCACGAACTATTTGCAGTCAGCGTGATGGAATGGTTTTTAGTTTCTTCTGAAAATCAGGAAAAATCCGACCGCTAAAAATAGTGCGTGCGCACCCCACACTGATAATCCGGGAGGGAGAAATGCCTGCCTTCCGGCACTCTCGAAAAGGCTCCCGGTAATCCAATACGTGAAGCCGATCAGCAGGCTTAATCCGATCCCCGCCAGCGTTCCGGCTCCTCTTCTACTGGATTTTAAAGCCAGCGGAAAGGCGACCATCAGAAGTGGAAGGCAGGAGAAAGGGAAGGCGAGCTTCTTTTCCAGGTCTACGCGAAGGGAAGTGGTAGACGCACCGAAATCTGACAGGTACGTGATGTAGGACTTCAGCTCAAGAAAATTCATCTTAGCAGCCTCATTGACCAGTCGTTTAAAAATAGAAATCCCTTCAGGAATAGTAATTACCTGAGCTGACTGTTGTCCTGTAATTCGATGAAAGTCGTCGTTGACGCGCCCTTCCAATTCATAGCTCCAGCCAGTAAGAATTTCCCAGGAAGTGTCGGAAAGCTTATTCGTGGTATTCGCCTGCGTGATTTGAGCTAACATTTTCTCTTTGCTTAAGCTGTAGATCGAAGCATTAAGCAAGTGGTTATTGACGGGATTAAGCTTATATCCATAAATCGAACCATTGGCACTTTTAACCCAGTTCAGTTCTGCGAATGAGATAGTGGTTTCAGTTTTTCTGTCCTTAATCGTGTTGTAGCGAAAATCCTGCTCCCGGTTGGAGCTTGGGAGAATTTCCTCCGAGACCCAGAAGAGTGTTGTCATAACTGCCAGCGCTCCCAGGATAACTGGAAAGGCGATTCTCAGGCGGCTCACTCCATGGGTCAGCATGGCAGTTATCTGCTGGCTTTTGGCGAGGACTCCGTGCGCTGAAAGCAGAGCTAAGAGAAGTGCGAAAGGCGCTACATAATAAGCGAGTTGTGGCGTCAGGTAGCCCAGATAAGTAAGCGTATAGCTCCAACTGGTGTTATTTTTAGCGATAGAAGGAATTAGATCGAAGAGGGTGAAAATAAGCGATGTTCCCACCAGAATAATAATCGAAAAGAGGAAGTATTTGACCAGTTCACTGAGCAGGAGGAAATTGATTAAATTAATTCCGAAGCTTCTGGCTGAAGAGAATAAGCTAAATCTTAATCGCCTCGGACTTGTGCTTAAAGTCTTAACCGGCAGTGACTGTGTCGTGGTAGTACTTTTCCTACTGCTGGATAAGGCAGGCGAAAACTGAAAGCTTAATAAGCTTAAAACGCCGATAATATTTGGCAGCCAGATTCCCAGCCACGCTGGAACTGATCCGGTCAGGGCCAGGTTTTGCCCTGCAAGCAAAAGCAGGTAATAAAGAACCGCCAGTCCAAAGCCGAAGGCAAAGGCGACAGCTTTTCCTCCTTTACGGGAAGAAGCTGTCCCAAACGGTATCGCCAGAATTACCAGTAAGGCACAGGCAAAGGGAAGTGCTAGGCGCTTATGCCATTCGGTTAAGGCTTGATTGGCGGTACGCTGATCTTCACCGGATTTCCCTTGCTTCAGAAGCTCACTCAAGCTCAATTCCTGGAGCAGCTTCCCTTTTTCCAACGCTTTAGCTATCGCCGGGTTTTCTTCTGAGATCGGGATTTTCTGATGATCGAAGCGGATCGTATTTTGTTTTTCAGGCTGTGAATCGGATGAGCTGACCAACACTCCATCGGTTAATTCGATTTCGATTGAAATCGGCTCAAGGTCGGTTAGTTTTAGTTTTCCTTCTTTGGCGGTTAAGACAACATTTTCTTTCCCCTCGGATTTTCGCAAGATAAAGACGCCCAGCCAGTTTCCATTGGTGCGATCTACTTCATCAACATAGACGAGGTGATTTTTAAAATGTGTATCAAATGTCTTAGGTTTAATCGGCGTCGTGAGCGCTTGCAGGACTAACAACCCCTTGAGTCTTTTAGCCTCCGTTGCGACACGCGGGATCAGATACAGGGTGCAGATGCCGGAGAGAAGACAGCCGATAATCCCCAGAGAAATGATCGGGTAAGAGATTGCCAGCAGGCTTATTCCGCTGGCTCGGACGGCGACGATCTCAGAATCAGACGAAAGCCGATTGAGTGCCATCAGGGAGCCAATGAGGAGTGAAAAAGGGAGTGTGATGATAAGGATTCCCGGCAGAAGTCCCAGCATTAATCTGAGACTAATTAGCGCGGTTGCCGAGGAACTGAAAAGCAATTCAGATTGCCGCGATAACTGCTGCGCGAAAATTAAGACAGTTAAGATGAGTAAGGTCAGGGCGACAAACGGAATTGCTTCAAAAAAAATGTAGAAAAAAAGTCGTCTTGAAATACGAAAACACTCCTTATTCGCAAGCCAGGGAACTAATTCATCAAGATACCTTTCGCGTCCGATAATAGGTCTTATGTTATAATGCTATTTCGTTCCTGCCAGTTTTATCCTTGCGAAGCTTTATTATACAATAGAAAATAAGCTTATTAACAATCCTGTAACTGAAGCCGAGGATGATTCGTATTTAAGCAGTGTTGAGCTTCGGAGTTTTCATGCGTTAGTTTTATTTGGCTAAATAGATGATCGCAGTAGATGCTCAGTTAAATCAATATTCTGATGACCGTCTGGTCGAGGAAATATTAAGTGGAGACGCCACCGCGTTTGAAGAACTGGTTGCGCGTTACAGGCGTCGTGTCTTCGCTATTGCCCGGCATTTTTTCCGTCAGGCTGAAACGGTTGAAGACATTGCACAGGAAACCTTTACGAAGGTCTATTTTGCATTGCCGGGATTTCAGAAAGGCGCAAGCCTGGAATACTGGGTCGCCAGGATCGCTGTTAATAACTGCTATGATGAATTGCGGCGCAGGAAGTCTAAGGGCGAGCTAACGGTCTCTGATATGACCGAAGATGAGGTTTCCTGGGTGGATGGAAAGCTGGCAAATTTTTCCATCAAAAAACACCAGCGTCATCTGGAAGCTGAAGTGGCGTCTGAAGTCGTCCAAAAACTGCTCTCGAAGATGTCTCCTGAAGATCGGACGATTTTAGTATTATTACATGCGGAAGAGTATTCAGTCTCTGAGATCGCCAAGATTCTCTCGTGGACAGAAGCAAAAGTTAAAATACGAGCGTTTCGTGCGCGTCACTCAATGAGGAAAATGTTAGGCCGCTTACAATTAAATGAACAGCGTAAAACACAGTCCGAGATCAAAACTCTGGCGGCTTAAATTGCACAGCAAGTAAGGATAAGAATATGTCTACCCCTTTAAACGAAAAACAGAAACTTGATGAGTTTACAGCGGAATTATTTAAGGCGCATGCCAGGCAAAATAATTCCATCGAAGAGTCCCCTTCCCCTTTCTTTATGGCAAAACTGAATGCCAGAATTGAAGCCGAAGGTGTTAATAATTCTTCCATCTGGGAATATGGGTTGCTGGCTACGCGCCGATTTCTCGTTTTCTCAGGGCTGGTTGCCGTTATCTTCTTCGCCAGCAGCATGGCGGCGTTTAGCTCGCTCAGTACCGTCCCTTCTGTGCAGGAAGCGACTTATTCATCAAGCAACGAAGAGACGATTTCACTTGATCGTTTAAGTGAAGACCCGGATGTCATCGAGGAGGCCCGATAAATTATGATGATTAATTCTTCCAATAAAACCAAAGCACGGTTGATGGTTTTATCGTATCTGACCATCGGCGTCTTGATCGGAGTCGGGCTGATGAATTTTATCTCGGCTAAGTCTTCGACAAACCGAACTTCTCGACCCTCAATGGTTGAGAAAATGGATAAGGAGCTGAAGTTTTCACCTGAGCAGAAAGTTGAGGCTGAAAAAATATATGCTGCTCATCAGAATAAGTCACGTGAGATATTCAAAGTTGTCAAGCCCCAGTTTGATGCGCTGATGGAAGAGACTCGCACGAAAATGAAATCTGTCTTGACTTCTGAACAAGTGGTGAAATATGACGAAGGAAATAAAAAACGCGATGCGGAAAGAGCCAAACAAGATGCCGCACCTCCAGCAAAATGAGGCTTACGGTAAAGTTAAGCCTCATCCTGCATCTTCTTATTAATCATCCTCATCCTTCCTGATTCTCCCGTCTGCCTGTGCTTGCTGAATAATCTTTTGAGAAATATGTGCTGGTACTTCATCGTAATGGGAGAATTCCATGTGATAAGAACCTCTTCCACCTGTAATGGAATTCAAAGTTTGTGGATAATTCAACATTTCAGACATGGGAACCTGCGCTTTCACTACCTGTGACATCCCTTTAGAATCCATCCCCTGAATTCTTCCCCGACGTGAATTCAAATCTCCCATAATGTCGCCGGAATTATCCTGTGGAGCAATTACTTCAACATGCATAACCGGCTCCAGTAAGACAGGATGAGCTTTTTCGATGGCTACTTTAAAAGCCTTTCTTCCAGCCATCTGAAACGAAAGATCATCAGAATCTACATCGTGATAAGAGCCATCAATCAACGTAACTTTGAAATCTACAATGGGATAACCTGCCAGATAGCCACGTGAAGCAGCTTCTCTGATTCCTTTTTCGACGGCGGGACGCCATTGTTGAGGAATAGCACCACCAAAAATTTTATCAATAAACTCAAAATCAGCCCCGCGCTGGAGCGGTTCGATAATTACTTTACAATCACCAAATTGACCTCTTCCGCCTGATTGTTTCTTATGCCTTCCCTGAGCTTCAACTTTTACTTTAAAGGTTTCTCTGTAAGGGACTCTTGGTAAATGAAGTTCCACTTCTACACCGTACCGCTGCTTGAGCCGTTCGACAACGATTTCAATGTGCTGCTGACTTGATCCAGCCAGATGAAATTCTTTGGTTTGATCATCTCGTTCATAGTGAAGTTGAAGGTCTTCTTCTAAAATTTTATGGATTGCACCTGACAATTTATCTTCGTCATGCCTGGTTTTGGGTTCGATAGCATACGACAACGCCGGCTCAGGATATTCGATATTCGGGTAAGTTAACGGATGAGTTTTTTCGCAAAGTGTGTCTCCAGTCAGTGTTTCTTTCAATTTTGAAATCGCAATTATATCCCCGGAATGTGCCTCCTGAATCTTTTCCACGGTCTTTCCGATAATGACATACAGCGGGCCGAGTCGTTCCATTGAACCCTTTTGGCTATTCAAAAGAGTAGCATCAGCACCAAAGATTCCACTCTTTAATTTGCAGAGCGTAATCCGCCCGAATGACTCGGAAATAGTGCGAAAGACGTGAGCCGAAGGAGGTTCTGCGTCGCGCATTTCCGGGTGCGGGGCGAAGCTTACGATTGATTCCAGAAGTGAATAAATGCCGGAAAGCTGGGTCGAAGCCCCGGCAAAAACCGGACAGAGCTTCGACTCGGAAATCGCTTTTCTGATGCCAGCCTGTAATTCTTCGTCTGACAATGTGCCGTTTTCAAAGAATTTTTCCATCAATGCATCGTCAGCTTCAGCGACCATTTCGACGAGCTGCTCACGCGCCGCTGCGACAATCTCACCACCTTCAGCAGGAAATTCGACTTCCTGAGGCTTGCCTTTCTCGTCAAATTCATAGGCCTTCCCGGTTAAGACATTAACGATGCCGCGAAAGCCTTTCTCTCGCCCGATTGGGAGCGTGAACGGCATACACTGACGCCCCCAAAGATTTCTCGCCTGATCCATCGTCGCCCCGAAATCTGCCCGTTCTTTGTCCAGCTTGTTGATAAAAATAAAAGTCGGGACAGCTAATTCTTTGGCAAAGTCCCAGGCTTTTTCACTATTTACCTCAACACCATTGACAGCATCAAGGACTAAAATTGCGGCCTCCGTAACGCTCAGCGCCTGTTTTGCGTGTGCGATAAAGGCCGAGTAGCCAGGCGTGTCAATCAGATTAATTTTGACATTCTGGAATTCCACATACGCCGGAGAGATATTCAGACTAATTTTGTGATTAATAGATTCGTCATCAAAATCAGTGGGAGTGGTTCCGTCATCCACTTTCCCCAGTCTTGTTCCAATGCCTGAAGTGTACGTTGCGGCGGCAATCAAGGATGTTTTTCCAGCATCGCCATGCCCGATTACACTCAGGTTCCGAATGTCCTTTGTTCCATAGACTTTCATAAGGTTGGGTCTCCTTTGTCACGGATCAACGTGGCTCTTAAGTTGTATTAGGAAAACTAATTTTGGGATTGTGTGCGGCAACATTGTCGCACTTTAAATATTAGCACGACACTTAATTTACATACAATTGTCAAGCCTGATCGGGACGTAAAATAAGCAGCTTGTGCGGTTTGACAAAGCCTCGAAAACCACTTTATAGTAGTTCATTAATTAGCAAAATAACGTAACTACTCCGAAATAATAATGCTCAGAATCGAAAAAGTATTCCTGCAAGGCTTCAAGTCTTTTTGTGACCCCACTGACGTTCTCTTCGATGCCGAAGGAATCACCGCTGTTGTGGGGCCAAATGGTTGTGGCAAATCCAATGTCGCAGACGCCCTGAATTGGGTCATCGGCGAACAAAGGGCTAAGGCCCTACGTGGCGGCAAAATGGAAGATGTTATCTTTCAGGGCAGCCGCAACCGTCAACCATCCGGCCTGGCCGAAGTTGTACTTACTCTTCGCGTTTCAGAAACTTTTGAAATCAGAACCGAAGAAAAAGTAAAAGAAGAAATACATACTTCCCCAATTGATCTTGAAAAACTTGGTAGCGAACTAACTGGCGATAACGAAGATGTTAGTGAAAATACATTATCGGACTCATCGCTGAATCCTAAGCCAGCAGAAAAGAAGCGGCGCACAATTCCCAAAATTATCAACCACGTCTACGAAGCTGGTGAGAGAATTTCCATCGCTCGCCGCTTATATCGTACCGGCGAGAGCGAATATGAAATGAATGGTCGCACCTGTCGCTTGCGTGACATTCAAGACCTTTTCGCCGGAACTGGACTCGGTGCTTCGCATTACGCGATTATTGAGCAAGGTAGAATCGGGCAAGTACTTTCAGCCAAGCCGTATGACCGCCGCGCACTTATTGAGGAAGCGGCAGGAATTTCAAAATTCAAGCATCGTCAACGCGCGGCTGAATCAAAACTTGAAGCAGCGAAATTAAATCTTTCACGTATTACCGATATTCTGGCTGAGGTTGAACGGCAAACGAACAGCCTGAAAAGGCAAGCGGCAAAGGCACGCCGTTTTCAAAGGTTGCGCGATGAGATGCGCAGCCTGATGCGGGCGGTCTATGTTGCCGATTTTAATTCGATCAATGAGGAATTATTGAATTTAGCGGATGAACGAATTACCGCAACTTCCAACGAGCAGCAACTTGTCTCAGGACTGGCGAATGCTGAAGCCAGTAAAGTTGGACTCAATCTTCAAGTCGAAGAGTCTGAAGGGCGACTGCTTGAATCCCGTAATTCGGTCTCAGAAAAAAATCTGTTAATTCAAAAAGCCAGACAACAAAAAACGTATCTGGAAGAACAGCTTCACAGCCTTAAACGGCGGCTGGATGATTCTGCCCGTGACAAAGTGGCGATTAGCGAGCGCCGCGAATTAACTGAACAGGAAACCGAGCGGCTAAAAACGCAACTAATTTCAATTGAGCAGGAAATTAATCAGGAATCCACTTCCCTTTCTGACGTAGAAAAAGATTTTCAGCAACAGTCGCTATCGGATCGCGCTATCGAAGCTGCCCTCACCGAAGCGCAGGCGAAACGCACTGAAAATGCCACGCTTCGTGAACGCTGGCGTCAACTGGTTCGTCAATTCACAGAAGCCTGTGAGCGTTGTCAGCGTCAAATCGAAGGACTTGAAATTGAGCGACAACGAGCTAATACGCAAAGCCAGAACTTGACTTCTGAAGCGCAAAAAAGCGTCGAAAATATTACTGAAATTGAGATCAAGCAGGCTGAACTCTCCGCTACACTCACAGCGGTAACTTCACTGATTGCGCAATTAAATAGCGATGAGCAGGTCACGCAGCAGGCTCTCGCCGAACTCAGAAATAAATTAACGGCAGCCGAGCAACGCCTGAAATCCTTGCAGGAATTGGACGATCAGAAAGCTTATTATTCCGAAGCTGTCCAGGCTATTACCAAAGAAATCAGAAATAACGCTCCATTTAAAATCCTCGGAACTTTAGCAGATCACATCAACGTCAAAGCCGATTTAGAAAAGATCATTGAAGCCGGATTGCGCGAGGAGATGCAGTATTTACTAGCCCCGACTTTCGAGGATGCAATCCAGGCTATCGAATTTCTCAAAGCCGGAAAACATGGGCGAGCAACATTCTTAATCCTTGAAAATAGAGCTTCAACCGTCCCTGCTGTAAATGGACACGCTTCGACAAATTCTGAAGTGGTTCGCCTTTTAGACGTTTTGGGATTGAAGCCAGAAATCAACGAAATTCTCAAACATGCCTTACCCCGGATCAGCGACACGTATCTGGCGCCTGAAGTTCAATCAGCGATTCAAAGCTCGATCCAATCCAACGGGAAAGGTTCATCATTCTTAACTACCACAGGGGAATTTATCAGCGCAGGCCGAATCATTTCCGGGGGAAGTTCTTCGGAGCAAAGCATTGGCGTATTAGCCCTCAAACGTGAAATTTCTGAGCTGGTTGAAAAAGTAGAACAATTAGAAATTACCTTCGAGGCTCAACAGGATGAGTTAGTCATCCTCAAATCAAACATCAGCACTGCGCATCAGGAGCGCTTACAGATTGATGCGCAGTTTCGCCAAACCGAAAAAGATTTGGCTGTTCAGCGTGGACTTGAACAACAATTGCGTCGTGAGCTGGAACGTGCGAATCACCACCTCACAGTAGTCGAAAAAGAAAAGCTGCAAGTTTCCAACGAGCTGACGGAATTCAACGCAAAACTGACCCACGCGGAAAATGAATTAACGAATGCAGAACAGCAATTATTAGCGGCTGAACAACTGGCGGAAGCTTCACAGACAAGTGTCTTACAAATGCGTGAACAGTCGCAGGAACGCGCCCAGGAGCTATCACGTCGGCGCGCCGACTTCGCCGCTAAATCTGAGCGAAGAAAGGCTTTACAGAACGAAATACGACGCCTTGAGAACGAAAGCCAGGATATTTCGCAGCGTCTGTCACGTTCACAAATGGAAGCCCTGGAAGCCGAGGAAACGACGGCTTCACTGAATGAAACCCTTCAGAAAATCTCGGATTCAATCCTAATTGAGGATAAACAGTTAGCGCAAATTACCATTGAAACGGAGTCACTTGCCTTAGCACTTTCACAGAAAAAAGAATTACTAACCCAAACCGAAAAAGAACTTGCTCAGTTGCGCGACAATATTACCAACACGCGCGATTCACTTTCGCAAATAGAAATTTCTAAAACCAAATTTGCGACTGATTTGGATCATCTGAAATCTACCTGTTATGCCGATCTTGGCGATCCGCTTGAAGGACTGGTTGCGCGTTATGAGGAATATCTGGCGACTACCAATAATGACGATTTACCAACTATTAAAGCCGTAGATTTAGACGAAGTCGTTAGTGATGACGACGAATTAATTCTCAATGATTTAGATGAAAATGTCACAGGAAGTTTCTTCCCTGTGGGCTTTGAGTTGGAATCCGGTAAGCTTCGATTAGCCGAACTCAAACAAAAAATCGAAAACCTCGGCCCGGTTAACCTACTTGCATTAGAGGAGTTAGGCGAACTTGAACAAAGGTTTATTTTCCTCGTCGAGCAAAAAGCCGACATCGAAACAGCTATCGCCGATACGCTGGCAGCCATTAATGAAATAAAAAATAGATCGCGTGAAAAATTCGTGGAGGCGTTCCACCAAATCAATAAGAATTTCACCGAAATGTTTTTAGAGCTTTTCGGCGGTGGACATGGGGAAATGCGCTTGATTGATGAATCGGATGTGCTCGAAAGTGGCATAGATATTATCGCGCAACCACCAGGCAAAAGATTACAGAATGTGCTGCTGCTTTCCGGTGGAGAAAAAGCCATGGCAGCGATGGCACTTGTGCTTGGAATCTTCAAGTATCGCCCTTCCCCGTTTTGCCTGCTCGACGAAGTGGACGCTCCGCTCGATGAAGTCAACATTGGACGCTTTGCAGATAAGATTTTAGAGATGAGTTCTTCGACTCAATTCATGATCATTACGCATAGCAAACGGACGATGGAAGCGGCGAAAACATTGTACGGCGTGACGATGGAAGACCCGGGAATTTCCAAACTGATTTCAGTAAAATTGACCTAGTGCTGCTTGACAGTACTAGCCTGAATAACGATAATTACAAATCTGATGGGAGGTCGTCTAACGGTAAGACTACGGACTCTGAATCCGTCTATCGGGGTTCGAATCCCTGCCCCCCAGCCAACCCTATTTTCAATTTCGTATTTCCCTTAAAGTTTAATTTTCCAGTTATAGGTTTTTATGAAAAAACTTATTCATTGAAAATCTCTTTGTTTTCGGCGAAACATTAATGTTTCGCCGTTATTAACTTCTAACACGTTATCAGACTCTTACATTTTCAAGCGGCACTCGATAAACTCATTCATGAATTTTCATACTCCTACGACGCTTCGCCAAAAATTAATCTCGACCTTGAGCGAGCTAATCCGAATTCCTTCTGAAAACACACCCCCGATGGGTGCGGAGTATGAGTGTCAAAAATATTTGCATGAACGGTTGCAGAAAATCGGATTAACTTCTGATTTGTATTATTTCTCTGACATTGAAAATCTCAAAAGCCATTCTGCTTATCGCCATCAACGCGATTACACGAATCGCCCGAATGTAGCGGGGACGCTGTGCGGCAGCGGAGGCGGGAAATCCCTGCTCTTCTCAGGGCATATTGATACTGTTCCGGTAGGGGCAGAAAAATGGGTACATGATCCGTTCGGCGCAAAGGTTGAAGGCAATCGCCTTTATGGTCGCGGCTCCAATGACATGAAAGGCGGCATCGCGGCTTCCCTTGTAGCTATCGAAACAATTATCAATTCCGGGATCAAATTAAAAGGCGATGTCATTTTTGAATCTGTGGTAGATGAAGAATTCGGTGGCGTAAATGGAACGCTTGCGGCACGATTGCGCGGTTACAACGTGGACGCGGTAATTGTGACCGAGCCAAGTCAGAATATTATTTGTCCGGCTCATCTGGGCGGACGAATTGTTCACGTCACTTTCAGGTCGAACGATGGCGGAATTCTTGAAGAAGGTAAGCCGGAATCCGGCGTCATGGATCAGCTTCATTATTTTCTGGGAGAGTTGAAAAATTTTGCCAAACTAAGAAAAGCGCAGGCTCCAATTCATCCGCTGTATTCGATGAATGACAATCCGGTTCCCGTTTGGGTTTTGAAAATAAATGCGGGAGGCTGGGGGATGGAGGTACCGCCTACCATCCCAAACATTTGCCGCGTTGAGCTTTACTGGCAGCAAGTACCGGGAGAAAAGCTTGAAGACATTGATCTGGCATTTTCTCGGTGGTTTGAAGAAATCATCAACGCTCGCCCTGATTTATTTCAGATGAGACCCGAAGTAGTCCCGGCGATTGATTGGCTCCCCGGCTCTGCGATAGAAATCAATGCTCCCGTAGTAATGCAGCTCGCTGAATCTTTCCAAAAAGTCACAGGTAAGCCAGCCAGCATTCAGGGATTCAATGCGCCGTGCGACATGTTTATTTTCCATCAATATTTCCAGACTCCGGCTCTGATCTTTGGCCCGAAAGGTGGAAACACGCATCAGCCGGATGAATGGGTAGATTTGGATTCTTTGGTGGAAGTTACGGAAACTTTGATCAGATTTATTTGTGAATGGTGCGGCGAATTGCGATAAAGCATAAAGCGATTATCACCACGATAAATAATAAATCGTATGTCCCCGCCGCTCATAAATTAAGCCTGCATCGTCGCAAACAATTTCTTCCCGAAAACACTTTCAAGCATCGGCTCAAAATGTTCCAGCGGCAGAGTCTCGTGATTTGGATCGAAGGAAGCTTGATCCCACTCATCCGTAAATTTTTGCGCCAGTTCAAACCACGGCTCGTTTGTGTATTGACTTCGCGCATCCGGGTCTTTTCCCATTAGCGCGTAGTAATGTCTGCCTTGAAAATCCTGATGCGTGCGGATGATTTGATAGGTTTCGTCGGAAACGTAGGGTTTTATTATCTCAGCCGCAATTGCCGGATGATTCGCTACAGAAATGACTTTTCCAATATCGTGACAGAGCGCAGCGACGATTAATTCTTCTGAGGCTCCGGCGTGTAAGGCGCGGGTTGCAGTCTGTAATGAGTGAACAAGTTGATTCACAGCAAAGCCGTCCGTTTGCGCTTCGAGCTGCAAAAGCATTGATTTTATTGTCTGCGGCATTGAAGCCTGACGCTTCGCTACTTCCCTGCCAATGGTTTGCCATTCAGCAGTTGAGCTTTCATCCATTCTGGTAAAAGGCATAATTTATCCTAAATATTTAGCGTAGAAATTTAAAGCTCTCCAATATCCGCGACGGACAAAGGAAGGCATCGTCGCACTCGGTAACGGGAACATCCGCGTTCCAACCGGTTCATCCCAGCGGTTCGACGATCCGCTCAAATCCCATAACAAATCTTTTCCTTTGAAGCCATTTTTGAGAATACTGTCAGCAGGCTTTGCGCCGTTATTGGCGAATTGATTTTGATGAACAAAAATATTTTCAGGAATTGTTCCGACATCGAACTGCGTTCCTTTCGGGTAGGAGACTTCAAGGCTGGTGACTGCTACACCGTAAGAATTATTCCCGCGAATTTCGTTATTTGTCACCTCGACGTTATCAACCGCCATCACCAGAATTCCACCGCCCGGGGGAACCTGCCCTACCGTAGAAGTTGGATTCCCAAAATTTACATGATTATTTTCAATCACTTTATTATTACGAACGATGTGATCGCGTCCGACTTTGGAAACATTATTCGGGAGCAAGAAAACAAGAATCCCGGCAGCGTTATCCCAGACGTGATTCTTTTCAACGACGGAGTTGACTGAATTCTCAATTTCAATTCCGGTCACGCTGGCCCACGCAATGCTGTCTTTGACGACAATATCACGCGATTGCCCCACGTAAATTGCGGCATCAGCGATGCGCGTACAAGCGACTCGCTCAATTAATACGCCCGTACAGCTCACCGGATACGTTCCGTACAAACCGGAATTATTGACCAGCAAATCGCGGAAGATCGGCTTGCTCGCGTGTTGCACTTGAATGCCGTTCGCTTTGAAATTTCTGAATTCAAGTCCTTCGATATGAAAATTGCTGCCGGTAGCGACGATACCATCGGCAATTTCATTACCTCCGTCAATTATCGGCCAGCCTCTCACGCCGTAAGTTCCGGTTTGCGCTTCCGCCGGATTTGCCTTTGCGAATTCAAACGGGCTGGCAGTGTTTGCGCCTTTGAAAGTAATGTCGTCAAGATCAATGTGAATGCTTTCTTTATAAATCCCCGGTTGAATTAAGATCGTATCGCCGTTGCGAGCCGTATTCACAGCGGTCTGAATTGAATCGCCGGACTTAACGACAATCGTAGCCGGATTGCGCGTAATGCGTTCCTCAGGTGAAGCACCGATATTAAAATTCTTCGCTTCGATTCGTGCGGGATTAGCGATTGAATCTACGACAGGCAAGCCGGATGGCACTTGCTTAGGAACGGCTGGCAAGTTCGATTCGTCAGTTAGTGAGTTCAGAAAGGCGATCAGGTCGGATTTTTCTTCTTTGGAAATACTGTACGGACGCATCTTGTCGTCTAAGCCCGGCACCGGATTTCCCATTCCCGGCCCGCCACCCGCCGCATAAAAATCAATTACTTCGCTGAGATTTTTGAAGCGTCCATTGTGCATGTACGGCGCATTCAAGGCGACATTGCGTAGCGTCGGGACCTTGAAAGCAAACTTATTCCCTTCGCCTTTGGTCACATCGAATCTACCAAAATCTTTTTCCTGCCCTTCAACATCAGGGACTCCGATAATTTTGAAATCATGGTTATTGAAAGTGGGAACACCGTGACATTCAAGACATCTCGTCTTACCAGACCGGAATAAATTGAAGCCGCGTTTTTGCGCCATCGTGAGGGCGGATTTATCGCCATTCACGAATTTATCAAACGGCGAATTGTTGGAAGTCAACGTTCTCTCAAAAGTAGCTACTGCCTTTGCTACATTATCAAACGTCAACCCGGAGCCGTCTTTGCCCTGAAAAGCAGCATCAAATTTCTGCACATATTCAGGAAGATTTTTTAATTCCTTCACTAAATTCTCAGGATTTTCCGCCATTTCGTGTTCGTTCGTGATCGGACCTTTCGCCTGCTCTTCAAGATTTTCGGCGCGTCCATCCCAGAATTGTTTGTGATTGTACGCGGCATTCCAAAGCGTTGGTGCACCGCGCTTAACGACCTCTCCGCCCTCACGATCCGAGCCTAAACCCTTGCCACCTTTCCCCATTGATAAGCCGCGCCCATCACTAAATCCAAGATCGGGATGATGACAAGTCGCGCACGATGTATCGTTAGCACCGGACAAAATCGGATCAAAAAATAATAAGCGTCCCAGCTCAACCCGTGGATCATTTTTCGCATCCGTTGGAGCGGGATTATCAACCGGGACAACCATTGATGGATATGATTTCTTCAAGCCGCCGCCTTTTGGATCAACTCCGGCGGTTCCTTCGTTACCAACGTAATCAGATTTCGCGGGCATCAACCCGATAGTCGCAAAAAACCCAAACAGTAAAACCAGCGCAACCAATAATATTTTTATCCAACGAAATGCTTTGGATTTTGGCGCAGACAAATCAACTTGTGCGGCAGAAGTAGCCATGACGAAGCCTCCAGAATTTATGCAGAAATCACGAATGAATTTAGTCAGAACGACTTGTAAATACAGATAAATTTTACGTTTAAAGGTAAGGCGAGTCAATCATGACAAGCGCAAATAAACCAGCCCGTAGCCTGTAAACAAACTACGAGCTGATGACGACACGGGGATGTCGGAGCTGTTATTTGGTACGCCAGCATCTTGCTGGCAGTTGCCAGCAAGATGCTGGCGTACCAAAACTAAGCGTGACCTTCTTCGTCAATCACCTGTTTAGCAATTTCTTCGCGGTGATAGGTCGCGTCGCCAAACATCGTCTCGGAAGATTTGAAACGCTTGTAGTAAAGATGCAGGTTATGTTCCCACGTAAAACCAATTCCGCCGTGTACCTGAATACCACGATTTCCGGTTTCTCTGGCTCCGTCTGACGTATAAGCTTTCGCAATTGAGACTGCCAGCTTCGCCGAAGGATCATCAACATTCAAAGCCCAGGCCGCGTAATAAACTGCGGAGCGCGAACTTTCCGTGTACAACAACATGTCGGCGCATTTATGCTGGACTGCCTGATACATGCCGACGGGTTTGCCGAATTGTTGACGCTCACGAACGTAGGCAACTGAAGTTTCTACGACCCAGCCCATGCCACCAACCATTTCAGCGCAGATGGCAACATTGGCGACCCGCGAGCCTTGCTCTAAAGCTTCCTTCGCGCGATAACCGGATTCCAAAGCGTTAGATTGCGGGACTACGACATCCTTGAATTCGACGCGGTAGAGCTTTCTCGTCGCGTCAATTCCAGGAGTCGCAGTAATCGTGATTCCATCAGTTTTCGCAGCTATCGGCAATAAAACGAGATCGGCTCCGCTGCGAGCTATGACAAGAATTAGATCAGCGACGGCGGCATCAGTGACCATTTCCTTGGTTCCGTTCAGGCGATAATTGTCGCCATCTTTTTCAGCCGATAACATTACATCGTCTACATTCCAACTGGCTGAACCTTCGAGCATCGCAACCGTTGCTTTCAATTCTCCTGAAGAAATTTTTTCAAGATATTGCGCTTTTTGACCTTCGCTGCCAGCGCGAGCAATGACCGCAGATGCCCAGACAGTTGAAGTAAACGGACCGGGTAAAACGGCTCTCCCCATTTCTTCAGCGACAACAGCGAGTTCGACAACACCGAGTCCGAGTCCACCGAATTCTTCAGGAATAATGAGTCCTGTCCAGCCCTGATCGGCGACGCCTTGCCAAAGTTTTTCATCGAAGGCGGTCTCAGTAGCCATGATTTCGCGGACTTTTTCCGGCGGACATTCACGCTTGAAAAAATCACGCGCGGACTTCTGCAATAATTGCTGCGGTTGAGATAAATCAAAATCCATAATTAATTAGTGGTCGGTGATCGGTGGGCGGTGGTCGGTATTTTCCCGACCATTCAATTTGCCACTGATGAAGTTAATAGCTCTTGGGTAAACCTAAGACGCGCTCAGCAACTAAATTGCGGAGAATTTCGCTGGTTCCGGCTTCGATGGTATTGGCACGGCAACGCAGATAGCCGTAAATCCAATCGCCATGATCGAAATCCTGCTGTTGCGCTACGGGGCCTAAAACTTCCTGCGCGGTTTGCTGGAAGCGTTGATTTAATTCGCTCCAATAAATTTTCAAAATCGAACCTTCCGGCCCCGGCACTTTTGATTTTGTCATCTTCGATAAAGCGCGATTGGCATTGTGACGGAAGACCTCTAAATCAAGGTATGCCTGCGCCATTTTTTGACGGGCTATCGGGTCTTTCGCTACCACTTTTCCATTGTTAGAAATCTCACGCGAACGCTCAACCAAAGTCTCAAATTGCTTCTTGAAGGAAATATACATGCTGCCGCCCAGATTGGCGCGTTCATTCATCAGCGTGGTAATCGCAATGCCCCAGCCTTTATTTAATTCACCAAGCATGTTGGCAACCGGGATTCGAGCATTGGTGAAATATACTTCGTTGAATTCTGCTTCGCCGGTGATTTGACGTAAGGGACGAACTTCAACGCCTGGCGTTTTCATGTCTACGAGAAAGGCAGTGATACCTTTGTGCTTCGGCGCGTCAAAATCGGTGCGCGTTAACAGCAAACACCATTCAGAAACATGGGCCAAAGTCGTCCAGATTTTTTGTCCGTTAACGACGTAGTGATCGCCATCCAGAACTGCTTTTGTCCCGAGCGAAGCCACGTCTGATCCGGCATTCGGTTCTGAAAATCCCTGACACCAGATTTCTTCACAAGAGAGAATCTTGCTGACGAATCTCTGCTTTTGTTCTTCCGTACCTTCAGCGATAATCGTTGGCCCGATAATCGCAAGCCCTAGCGCATTGACCAATGTTGGCGCACCTGCGAGAGCAAATTCTTCCTGAAAAATTGCCTGCTCAATCAGACCCGCGCCGCGTCCGCCGTATTCTTTTGGCCAGGAAATTCCCGCCCATCCACCTTCGAAAACTTTGCGCTGCCAGTCGCGTAAATATTCAAATTCAGCGCGTGAACCTTCCGGTGTTGACGTATCTCCGGCAAACGGAGCCGGAAGATTTTCCTTGAGCCACGCTCGCAGCTCTTCACGAAATGCCTGTTCTTCAGGAGTTGGTTTTAAATCCATAAAAAATTATCCTCTATCAATTCATCAAAGAATTTTTACGCCCTTACTTCGTGTGGGCTTCTGCCATTGATTGCAGCAAAATTTCTGAAATATCCATCACGCGAATTTCGCGGTCGCCTTTGCGAGCATTCAGCCCGTCTTCCATCATCGTCGTACAGAACGGACACCCGACAGCTACAATATCAGCTCCGGTTGCGAGAAGCTGATCGGCACGTTCCTGATTGACGCGCTTGTCTTTCGGCTCATCTACAAAGCTCATCCCGCCGCCGCCGCCGCAACAGAAACTATTATTTTTATTCTGCGCAACTTCCGTGACACCGCTCTTTCCTGAGATTTGAATCAATTGTCGTGGCGCGTCGTAGACTCCATTTTGACGACCTAAATAACACGGATCATGAAACGTAATTTTCTCATCCAGTTTTTCAGTGGGCGTCAATTTACCTTCATCTACGAGCTTAGCCAAATATTCGCTGTGATGAAAAACTTCGTAATTTCCACCATATTGCGGATATTCATTCCGAAATGTATTGAAGCAATGCGGACAGGATGTGATGATTTTTTTGACATCGTAGCTGTTCAGCTTTTCCGTGTTTTCCTTCGCCAGCATTTCAAACAAAAACTCATTCCCGATGCGACGTGCAGGGTCTCCGGTACATTTTTCTTCACGACCTAAAATCGCGTAGTTAACATTCGCCTTATTTAAAAGCTCAGCAATCGAACGTGTAACTTTTTGATTTCGTTCAATCAACGAACCACCACAGCCGACCCAGAGAATTACTTCGGCGTCACGTGCTTCATTAATCGTGCGAACATTCAGTCCTTCCGTCCAATCTACACGTGTTGCTTGTGTACCTTTGAATGGATGTCCGCGAGATTCCAGCGAAGTGATCGCGTCCTGCATTGTATCGGGAAAATCAGCTTCTTCCATCACAAGGAAGCGGCGCATATCCACGATTTTCGGCATCTGTTCGATGAAGACCGGGCAGGCTTCGACACAGGCTCCACAAGTCGTACACTGCCAGAGTGCTTCGGGTGAAGTCGCATTCACTGCGCCAATAATCGGCGCGGCAAATCCATCTCCAGTCGTGCGATGCATCAATCCTTGCAGGTCGAGAATAATGTCACGCGGAGAAAGCTCCTTCCCTACCGTATTTGCAGGGCAAACATCCGTGCATCTTCCGCATTCTGTACAGGAATCGAAATCAGCCAAATCTTTCCACGTGAAGGCAGCCAGCGAATTAATGCCGAGCTTGTCTCCAGTTTCCATCGCCTTGTCAATATCAATGGATTTGAGAGCGGCTCCGATGGGCTTCAGAGAAGAAGTATAAATATTCAGCGGAGCCATCACGACATGCGCCATTTTTGTAAACGGCGCATACGCAATACAGCCAAATACAAGTACAGCATGAAACCACCACGTTATCAGATGCAGGGTCTGCATCATTGAGACGTTCATTACCGCGCCTGCGGCTTTGGCGAATAAATACCCGAACGGAGACCACGCCGCCCACGGATCATTCGTCGCCTGAATTCGCAGTCCTTCGAGAACGAAGCCGGTCAGCACGATCACGAAAATAGCGGCTAGAATCCACAATGCCTCATCTGTGTATACTAATTTCTTTGGCTTTAAGAGAATTCGACGATAGGCAGCGATTCCGATTCCCAGCATCGTCAACGCCCCGAAACAATCGGTAATGAAGGATTGAAAATACAGGTAAAAGGCACCGTGCATGATCTGCAAGCCAAAATCCTGCTGCAACAAAACTACGGTGGTAGCAATCGTTAGAATAATAAATCCGGTATAAATCATCGTGTGAAAAACTGCGGCATATTTTTCACGGACGGTGCTGCGTTGCGCTGCCGCATGAAGCAAAACTTTTTTTATGCGTACGACTGGCTGATCGAAGCGATCCAGCGGCTGACCTTGCTTCCAGAGGATGAAGCGTCGGTAAAATCCGTACGCGGCAATCCCGGCTGAAATCACAAACAGCAAATACATCACCCAAACATGATTTATGTTCCAGAGGATTTCACGTGTTGCTGTTGATTGATCCATGGTGATTTTATTTGGAGTTCAAGCTACCTTGCCGCTGCTAATTTTTCTTTCAGTAACGGGATGACTTTTTTGTAATCTTCAACGATTCCGAATTTGCAGTGTTTGAAGATCGGCGCATCCTTGTCAGTATTAATTGCTGCGATAACTTTTGAATCTGACATTCCGGCTAAATGCTGACTTGCACCCGAAAGCGCAACTGCCAGATAAAGCTGTGGCGCAACCTTTTTCCCTGTTTGCCCGACTTGCCACGTTGGAGGACACCAGCCCGAATCACACGCCGCACGCGAAGCGGCAACTTGTCCGCCAATCACTGCCGCCAATGCCTTCAAATCTTCAAATGGTTCCGGGCCGCCTAAGCCGCGTCCGCCGGAAATAATAATTTGCGCGTCTTCCAGTTTTGCTTCACCGGTTGATTCAGATTTGCGTTCGACGATTTTAGTTTTAGAAGGCTCAAGCGTGACGGAGATTTGATTGACCCCCGCAGCTTCACTACCCGTGGCAGGTGCGGGATCGAAAGCCCGCGCTCGCAGCCATACCACAGCAGGAGTTTTCCTCAACTCAACAACTGCTTCGGCTTTACCGCCGTAAACACTGCGCGTAACGTGAATTTTTCCGCCCACGGCTTCGACTTTTACACCGTCACCAACTGCGCTCCCACCCAGACGATGCGCCAGCCGTGCGGTGATTTCCTGTGAATATGTATCGTTCGCCAGCAAGACCACCGAAGGATTCAGCGATTTACAACCCTGCGTAATCGCGCTGAGAGTTGTTTCAATCTGATACTCATTTAACTCCGGCGCATCCATCACCGAAATACTATCAACCACTGCTCCCAACGCCTCAGTCATTCCGGGTGCTGCCGATCCAATAATCAAAGCCTGTAACGTGGTATTCGTAGCCGCTGCAATATTTCGACCAGCTCCGGCAACGCCTGCCGCCGCACGATCAAAGCCTGACTTTCCAAATAAACAAATAATTACGCTCATAAAATTTAAGGTTACATGGACTGCGTGACTTCAAGAATTCGTTGCGCCAGCTTTCCGACTTTGTCATCCAGCGTATCGCCGTCTACAAATTCGCAGGAAGATTCTTTGACGGGAATTCCCAGTGAAGCGACTTCGTAGTAAGTTGAATCCGCCGCAACGCCTAAATCTGCTGTCGTTAATTTAGTAATCGGAGTTCTGAAACTCATCATCACGTCTCGTGTTTTTGGCACACGCGGGACGTTATGCTCATCATTCGTGATGCTGACGACAATCGGCGCGGTAGCTTCGATAATTTCAAAACCCGAATCCGTCTGACGTTTTATTTTCAGCGTTCCGCCGTTATTTTCAAGGCTGTCAACGAATCCAACGTACGGAAGCCCTAATTCCTCCGCCAGCAAACCGCCTGTTTGACCTACGCCCCAGTCGCCGGATTCACGCCCAACCATGACAAGATCAACCGCTCCACCCTGGCGAATCGCAGCCGCTAACACCTGCGCCACTGCCAACGGATCGGGATGCGCCGCGCCAGTATTCAGGACGTGCGTTGCTTCATCGGCTTTCATTGCCAGCGCTTTACGCAATGAATCTTCGCCGCTTTCAGGCGCGAAGCAGAGCGCGGAGATTTTCCCGCTGCCAATCTTTTCCTTCAATTGCAGCGCGGTTTCGAGAGCATTTTCACAGAAGATATTTGTGACCAGATTCGCGCCACCGCGCACCGCTTCCTTCGCCGTGGGATCAACTTTAAAATCGCGCGAAGGAATATCGGGATCAAGAATCTGTTTCAGACAAACGACAATATTCACAGAGAGTTCCTTTCGACTAACTTGTTACCTACCGAATGGTCGGTAGAATATAATTCGCCCCAAAATTAGTGTCAAGCGGCAAACTGAATGATGATTCATTTTTCAATCTTTTACCGACGACCTTTCCAATTCTTTCCCCGCTTTTAACCTATATGCTATGCTCGACAACATTGAGAGGTACGTTATGAGCGCTCGACAAAAAGACATACTCAAATACATTGAATACCCGGAATCGGATGGGCAACCTATGGGCGAAACTGATAAGCATATTCTATTAATGATGACACTGCGGTTTATGCTGGATGAGTTTTTTCGGACCACACCGCGAATCTATGTAGGGAGTAATCTGATGTGTTACTACGTCGAAGGCGATCCAAGGAAAAGCATTTCACCAGATGTGTTTGTCGTGCGTGGAGCAGAAAAGGGTGAGCGCCGTATCTACAAGTTTTGGGAGGAGCCAGCCCCGCAGGTAGTCATAGAACTCTCGTCGCGCAAGACGCGGAAAGCGGATTTGACCTCAAAAAAAGACATTTACGCGTGGCTCGGTGTCCAGGAATATTTCATCTTCGATCCAGAATATAAATTATCGCCGCCCCTGCGAGCCTTTCGTCTCCACGGGTCAGACCTGGTGGAAGAAATAGTGACAGACAACCGCGTGATAAGTCATGAATTAGGCTTAGAGCTGGTGAACAATGGTGAGACTTTGCGGTTATACCATCCACCCTCAGGACATTTTCTACTCACGCCCCCTGAAATCTATGCTCGTGCCAATGTAGAGGCTGCCCGCGCTGATCGCCTCGCCGCCAAATTGCGTGAACTCGGACTTGACCCCGACCAAGTTTAATCCCCATGCGACTCCACGCAGTCACCTCGCCGCACAGTAAATTCCCGTTTCCGGCTTGGGTACTTCTTGTTTCAACTCCACTCGATGGTTCGATAAAAAGCAGCGACTGATTAATCAGATCAATCGCTCCCGACTTCGGTTTCAATTCCACAATGGTTCGATAAAAAGTAAAACTGCGCGACAGGCGATGGGGACGACCAAACGGGTTTCAGTTCCACAAAGGTTGAGGGTTTTCAGAAAATCCTAAGCCCTGTGAAAAGGGGCTGCTGACGGCACCTGAAACCCCGCTTCAGGTCACTTTTGCCTTCCCCTTGCGGCTCTCAG
>JAYVZE010000237.1:0-7343 GCA_043783625.1 Blastocatellia bacterium
GTTTTAGAAAAACAAAATAAATCAACCGAAGCGAAAGAGGCATTGTTACAGGCGATTACGCTTGATCAAAATTATGCGGAACCGCATTACACCTTGAGCCGCATCTATCAAAAGCAAGGTGAAAAAATTAAAGCAAAAGAAGAATTAGAGTTGTTTCAAAAACTGAAGAAGCGATAGAACAAATTTATTTTTGCTCTAAATAATGCACCGATGATACTTCTCGCAATCGCTCCACTGCCGCTTCCGGTGTGATGTCACGTTGCGGCATTCCTAACATTTCATACCCCACCATAAATTTTCTCACTGTCGCTGAACGCAGCAATGGCGGGTAAAAATGTGCGTGCAAATGAAATTCGGAATGCGCGCCACTATCTGTTGGTCGTTGATGAAAGCCCATCGTGTACGGAAAAGAAGTCCTGAAAAGGTTATCGTAGCGAATGGTGAGTTGCTGCAAAATCTCAGCCAATCCCGTACGTTCTGCGTCGTTCAGTTCATCCAATCCAGTCACGTGGCGGCGACTAATCAGTAGCGTTTCAAAAGGCCAGACCGCCCAAAATGGAACGACGATGACGAAGTGTTCGTTGGCGCAAACAACGCGTTCTGTTTTTGATAATTCGAGTTTTAGATAATCAGCGAGCAGTCCAGAGTTGTGCTGTGCGGTGTATTTCTGAAACGCATTCAGCTCTTTGTTCAATTCATTCGGCGGCGTTTCATTCGCCCAGATTTGTCCGTGCGGATGCGGATTGCTGCAACCCATCATCGCACCACGATTTTCAAAAATCTGAACTGAATTTATGTTCGGCAAACTTCCAAGGGCGACAAACTCTTTGACCCAAACATCAACAACAGCCCGTAAATCCGGTACTGTCATCCGCGCCATCGTCAAATCATGACGCGGAGAAAAACAGACGACGCGGCACTGCCCCGTTTCGCTTTGCGCGATGAGCAAATTATCTTCATTGCTGGCAAAATCGGGAGTCTCAACCTTCAAAGCCGTAAAATCATTATCAAAAACGAAGGTCTGTTGATAGTCGGGATTTCGGAATCCGTCCGCCCGTTCATTGCCCGGACATAAATAACAATTAAAATCGTGAGCTAATTGTGGAGCGGTAGCTGAATCTTCAATTTGCCCTTGCCACGGACGTTCGGTGCGATGCGGCGAGACGAGTACCCATTCACCTGTTAAGGGATTAAACCGCCGATGTGGATGAAGCTTTAAGTGGTTGTCCATTGCCGCAACTATAACATTAATTTTCTGCCCGTTAAGGCTTCCCGTAAATCTCAGCTACATCGGAAAAAATAAAAAAGCGTCACTTCCTGATTAATCAGGAAGTGACGCTGAATTTTGACTGAATTAAATTCTAGAACTCTACGCGAGCACCAAGTTGGATGGTTCGCGGAGAGCTAACGCCTCCCGTCCATTTACCAAAATTGGGGCTGGCAAGGTTCGTATCAAACGGGAAGTTTCCGCCAATATTGAAACCGCCAGCGTCAATGAAACGATGTTGATTCCACATATTGAAGAACTCCGCCCGAATCTGAAAATTAACCTTTTCAAGAATTCGCGTGTTTTTAATAATTGAGAAATCCTGATTCTTAAATGTCGGACCTCTGAAATTAGTGACACGCGAACCTGACCCGGTATATCCAAAAGTATTGAACGCCGAAAGCGGTTCAAATGAATTGATATTGAAAAGCGGACCTTTCCCCGGATCGAACTTGTTAATGTCCTGCAAGAACGGATCAGCTCCCGCTTTGATACCAGGCAAACATCCCTGACGAAATTCGCCTGGAATATTGCACTGGCTGGAACGGAAGAAATATGGCGTGCCTTTGGAAGCGCGGAAAATCGTGCTGGCTTGCCATCCGCCTAACACGACGCTGCCGATACCGCTATTCAAGAACCGCTTACTTTTGCCAAGCGGCAATTCGTAAACGAAGGTCGCTGACAAAATTTGCGGAACGTCATCAGGAGCCAGTGAACGGCTGCGACGCCGCTCAAATGGTGAGATCACGCCTTGTGAACCGTTCCAGGTACTGGCTTCGCGTTGTGTGTTGTCAGCCGCATCGGTAATCAATTTAGCCTTGGTATAAGAAACCAGCATGAAGACGCCTTTGCTGAAACGCTTCTCAGCTTTGACCTGCAATGAATGGTAAATCGAGTTGCCCTGATTTTCATTCAATCCAGTCAACGAACTGCAATACTGCGGATAAGGCAGAAGTGCCTGCGCGACTGAAGCGTTACAACCAGTCATTTGCGCAACCCATCCGGCGTAGGGAACACGAACTTCCTTGGCGGTTCCGGCAAACTTGACGGTTTCGCCTGCTGCAAAATTCTGCAACAAATCCGCACCCAATGCCTTGACCTTAGTGTCGTTGGGATTGAGTACGTTAAGCGGTTGCAGGCTTGATGGAAGGCGGGTTCCTTTACTTCCGACGTATGCTACGCTGACGTTTACGCTGCCTGGCATTTCGCGCTCAATGGTTAAGTTCCATTGTTGCGAATAAGGGCGACGATTAGCGTCAACCGGACGGTAAAGAAGTCCTTGCCCATTTCGGAAATCATCCTTAATGAACGGCGGACGAGTGAAGTTTTGAGGGAAGCCGTTCTGCAAATAAAATGCCGGAACGATTCCATTGAATCCGGTAGTGCTGAAACTCTGATTGAGGTTGAGCCCGTCCAGCGACATGCCTCCGCCCCAACCTGGATAAAATGCCTGTGCGAAGAAAATGCCGTATCCGGCGCGGACTACGGTTTTCTGATCCCAGGAATACGCCACGCCTAAACGTGGAGCAAAACCTTTTTTCCAGGTTTTTTCAGGGAAATCAGCCCCGAAACTGGCTGTTCCATATCCGGTGCCGGCAAATGCCAAACGTCCCGGACGACCGCCAGCTCCTGAATTTGCTCCGACTGGATCAAAGAACGATAAGCGATTGAACTTCTCGCGCATTGGCGTGAAAACATCCCAGCGCAAACCATAATTGACGGTGAGCTTCTGCGTCATTTTCCAGGTATCACCCGCGTGAACAACATAAGCGTTCTGGCGCGGATACCAGGCACTGACCGTGCGGAAGTCAACGTTGGCGTTGCTGACAGCTCCCAGCAAAAATCCGGCTATCGGATGACCGCTGGTCACGAACGGCAAACTGGTAGTGTCGCGTCCGAAACTGAAGCTGCCCGATTCGTTATTTCCCGACCGAATATTTCCGCCTGCATTGCGCCACTCGCCGCCAAATTTCAGTGTGTGATTGCCCACGACCCAACTGAGAATATTGTTAGCAACCCAAGTTGGGCGTGTAGTGATATTTCTGGCATTGATGCCGGAACTATTACTAATGTTGGTGAAGCCGTCTCCGAAGGTGAATTGCGGCAAATAATCCTGACTGGCAACACCTGCGATCTTGGGAAGGCTAACGCCTAAATTCAGCGAACCGTATCCTTCGTTGCGGTTCAAATAACCCACTGACAAATGATGCGTTAATCTGGGGCTGAAGGTGTGTTCCCAATTGAAGCGCGGAATCGGAGAATTCTGCGGAGTCGTCGGGCTTTCCGTGGCAATTTCTGACGGTAAAGCCGAAGCAATATTGATCGCTGCAAATTGTCCCCAATAGGTAAAGGAGAAGTGATCTTTATCGCCAATGTAATGATCTACTTTTGCCAGATAGACATTCGATCCGTTAATCAGCGAATTCGGAACAGCTCGCGGTAAAACGTAGTTGTTCAGTTCCCCGGGGCGATTCGTCGCAGGCATAAACTTAAGATAAGCCGCCGCAATCGAATTGCTAATCCGGTTAGCACAAATCACATTCAGTACGCCGTTACAACTGACCTGATCGCGTAAAAACGGTTGATTCGTAGCTGAGGCCGGAAGTGCCGCATTATAAGCTGCATTCGCACGTGTTGTGGTTGGATCATAAACGGGAATCAATCGCCCGTTCGCGTCTTTCCAATCAGTGAAATCGCCAATCCGCGCCTTCGTTGATGGGATCGTAAAGGTCGGAACTGTCGCTCCACCTGCGGCTCTAAAACTTTCCCAGTTAAAATAAAAGAAAGTCTTATGCGTTCCTTCGCCTTTGTATAGCCAGGGGATTCTGACCGGTCCACCAAGGTTCGCTCCATAATTATTTTGAATATTGAATGGACGGCTGGTGGCATTCCATTGACGGGCATTTAAAGCGCGGTTGCGGTGATATTCAAAAGCCGCTCCGTGGTATTGCGCGCCGCCTGATTTCGTGACGACCTGCAACTGACCGGAAGTCGTTGAACCGTACTGCGCATCATAACTTGACGTGATGATTTTGACTTCGCTGACCATATCGGGGGACATCTGGAAATCGCCTTGCAGCGAGACCATTCCGCTTTGATTCATGTAGCCCTGTTGCATGCTGACGCCGTCCAGCACGGCTTCGTCGCCGGATTGCAGACCGCCATTGATACGCGCATCGAAAGCGTTGCCGCTGGCTCCCGTAGAAACGCCAGGTAATAAGACGGCGAGTCCAACCGACGAACGCGGCGCTCCGCCCACGACGATTGGCAGGTTATTCAGAGTCTCTGGCGAAACTCCACCCTGCACCGTGGCATTTTCAAAATTGATGGCAGAAGCGTCGCCAACAACGGTGACTGTATCGGTTGCACCGCCCACCTGAAGCGCGACATTCGAGGTGGCATTTTGATTAATGGTGAGAATGATTCCCTTGCGCAAATACGCCTGGAATCCAGACTTGGAGGCTTGCAGGTCATACGTCCCCGGCGTAAGATTGCGAAAGGTAAACTCTCCCCGTTCACTAGAGGTAAATTTAGCCTCCGTCTTCGTGGATGTATTGGTTAAAACCAGTTCTGCGTTTGGTACGACAGCTCCTGACGGATCAGTCACTGTACCATTCAGCGTAGCGTTACTGCTTTGTGAAAATCCTGTTACGGACATCACCACAGTTGCCAGCCAAAGAGCCAGAAATACACCTACCCTGACATCTTTCAGGTATGCTAATTTCTTAGACATCGTGTTCTCCTTTGTAGTTTTTGGTTAAGCTAAATATTCAATCTTCCGGCGGTAAAGATTTTTATGTTTGAGACCAAATCAATGAAGGGATAATTTTTTTAATACAATAGAAAATTATTTATTTGAAAGTCTTCCACCTGATTCTGAAACCATTGGTGAATAATTTGTAAAGCTAAAAAGAAATAAAATGATGGGGAAATATAACGCCGTAATCCTAGGCGTAGTCCCGACCTAAGTCAAGTACCTGAAGGGTCTGAAAATACTTGCGGGCGAGACAGGAGAAAAGACTTCATACAACGAACGCTTTGAAGCTCGCTTCGAAAAATAAAACAGGGTAGCTTTTTACGCTACCCTTCATTTTTTTTAAGTTTGGTGCGCCCGGCACGATTCGAACGTGCGACCTCTTGATTCGTAGTCAAGCGCTCTATCCAGCTGAGCTACGGGCGCAAAAGGAATGGGCATTCTGCCATTCGCATGGGATACTGTCAAGCGGACGGGGTAACTCGAAAAGGCGAAACTATTTGCTTTTGACTATCGTTATTTCTTCCGACACGAATACTGTCAACAGTGAAAGGCGAAGATTATGTACTGTCCATCTTGCGGAAATCAACCACCGGAAGAAAAGAAATTCTGTCCGGCTTGCGGCACGAATCTTAGCTTAATTGCCAGCGCACTTAGCTCCACCAACGCGGCTTCTAATCCGGCTTTATTAATTGAGGCTCGTGCCAAATACAATAAACAATTTTCATCCGCCATTGGGAATATTGCCTCCGGCATTGGCCTGTTGATCGCTGCGATTTTTATCTATGAAACCATGCGCTTGCCTTTTATTCCGTGGGTTTCCATGGGATTAATTTGCGGCGGATTCCCGTCGCTGGGCAGAGGCATCGGGCAGCTTTATTTTGCCTCTCAGGAATGGAAAGCGGTACAGGCTGTCAGTCTTATGCCAACTTCTCAGACCGCCCCTTTGTTAACTCCGATTCCAGCTTCAGTGGTGACAGCTCCGCTTCCTCCGTCCAGCGTTACTGACCACACGACACGGCATTTGGGTTGACTTGTCCTGCAATCCAACATGTGCAGACTGAAAGGAATTCTGTATGCTCTTCAATTTTGCTCCATCACAACCGAAAGAAGTTGACCTCAATAAAATCTATGATGCTATCGTCATCGGCTCCGGCGCGGCAGGCGGCATGGCGGCGTACGTCCTGACGCAGCACGGATTAAAAGTCCTCCTGCTTGAAGCTGGAAAAAAGATAGACATAGACAAAGAATTGCGCTCCACCGAATGGCCGTACGAACATCCCAGGCGTGGCGATAAACCTGCTGACCATCACGCGCTGACGCCCAATGAATACAATGCGCAAACGCCTCCTTACGCCGCGAATTCACGTTACAAAAAAGTGCATTCCTACATTGGAACCTGGAACGGTTCCGATTACGCCAAAAACGTTGTCGTAAACGAAAAAGATCATCCATACACCGGCACGAATTACGCCTGGGTACGCGCACGGTTGCTGGGCGGAAAAACAAATATTTGGGGACGCCTCGCGCTGCGCCTGAGCGATTACGATTTCAAAGCCGCTTCGCGTGACGGCTACGGCGTGAACTGGCCGATTGAATACAAAGACATTCAGCCTTACTACGACAAAGTAGATTTATTGCTGGGGATTTCCGGTCACAACGAAAATTTACCGCACTTGCCGGACAGCCTTTTTCAGCGTCCGTATAAGCTCACTGATGCTGAAATGAAGATGCGCGGCGTCCTCGCCGGAATGGGCAGAACACTGACGCCGTATCGCGCCGGAGTGATGACCGAAAAACTTCCGCATGCAAAATATCGCAGCCAATGTTTCGGGCGCGGAGCCTGTGCGCGGCGTCCCGGTGGATGCGATATTCATGCGGCTTTTGATTCGCCAACCGGCTTGATTTATCCGGCGCAGGAAACGGGCAATCTGACGCTCAGAACCAACGCGACGGCAGCGGAAATCGTCGTTGATCCGAACACGGGAAATGCTCGCGGCGTGCGCTTCATTGATACCGAAACGCGTCAGAGTTACGAAGCCAAAGGCAAGACCGTAGTGCTGGCGGCTTCGACGCTGGAATCCGCACGATTGATGTTACTTTCAAAATCAAAACAACATCCAAACGGCATCGGAAATTCCAGTCAACACGTCGGACATAATTTCTGCGAACACGTGATGGGGCCGGAAGTCGTAGCCTTAGTCAAAGATCGCATCGGTCAACCAAGAACCAATGATGACGGGCGTCCAGGCGCTTTTTACGTTGCAAGATTTCGTAATTTAAAAGAGAAAAATCCGAATTTTATTCGCGGCTACGGATTCG
>JAYVZE010000238.1:0-3793 GCA_043783625.1 Blastocatellia bacterium
TGATAGTCAAACGCCGCACTACGATGGTACACTGCTCTCGCCTGAGCTAGGGCAAATAGCATTTTCACTTCAATACTTATATGGCAACGACCACTGGAACGCGGTACGGGCATTACGAAATCACGGCTCCGCTGGGCAAGGGCGGAATGGGCGAAGTTTGTTTAGCGGAAGATACGCGCCTGAACCGCAAAGTCGCCCTCAAGTTATTGCCCTCCGAATTTACACAAAATTCTGAACGGTTGCGTCGGTTTGAATTAGAGGCAAAAACTGCTTCCGGTCTCAATCATCCAAACATCATCACGATTTACGACATCGGTGAAGCTCACAACACGCATTTCATTGCGACCGAATTTATCGAAGGCCAAACCTTGCGTGACCGCCTGCGACAACCTTTGTCACTTAATGAATCGCTCGACATCGCCTTGCAAATCGCCAACGCCCTTGCCGCCGCGCACGAAGCGAACATTATTCACCGCGACATTAAGCCTGAAAACGTGATGCTGCGCGGGGACGGCATTGTGAAGGTGTTGGATTTTGGATTGGCAAAGCTATCCGAAACGCGGAGTGCGGAATTCGGAGTGCGGAGTAATGAAGACGATGAAACCTTGATGCAGCCAGCGACGGAAACTCCGCAATCCGCACTCCACACTCCGCAATCAACCCTGCCCGGCACAGTGATGGGGACGGCGAGTTACATGTCGCCCGAACAGGCACGCGGGCTGCGTGTGGATGCGCGTACTGACATTTTTTCGCTCGGCGTAGTTCTTTATGAAATGCTGGCGGGCAAGCGTCCATTTGACGGCGTGAATATGATTGATGTGCTGGGGGCGATTATGCATGAAACGCCTGCGCCATTGCCGGATGCGCCTGCCGAAGTAAACCGCATCGTCACGAAAGCACTAAACAAAGATCGGGAGCAGCGTTATCAAACTACGCAAGAATTGGTGCGGGATTTGAAGGAGTTGAAAGAAGAACTGGCGTATCAAGCCCGCGTACTGGGAGCGCAGCCCGACGTAGCGCAGGCGGCTCGCCTGCGAATGGCGAGCGCAGCGATGCCATCCACTCTGGCGAGCCAATCCACTGAAGAAAAAACGATCTCCTCGCCAAATAAGCGAGCGACGTCGCACGCGCTCGCGGCACGCAAGCTGCGTGCGCTCCCGGTGATGGCGTTGCTCGCACTTGCCCTGATTGCTGTAGCTGGATACGTTCTCTTCAATCGCAAAGTCACGCCTGCGCTCGCCGAACGCGAACCGTTGCTGCTGACCGATTTCGAGAACAAGACGGGCGAAGACATCTGGGACGGTACGCTCAAACAAGCCTTAGCCGTCGCGCTGGAACAATCGCCTTACATGAATATTTTTCCCGAAGAGCGGGCGCGCGACACACTGCGGCTAATGAACCGTTCGGTAGATGAACCGATCACCCGCGCGACGGGACGCGAAATCTGTCAGCGGCGCAACGTGCGGGCGTTGCTGGTCGGCACGATCACGAAGCTGGAACGCAGCTACACCGTGACGCTGGAAGCGACGAACGCGCAGAGCGGCGAGACGATTGCGCGGACGTTGGAAACAGCGGAAGGTAAAGACAAAGTGGTGGAAGCGTTGGGGCGTGCAGCAAAGGATTTGCGCGGGAAGCTGGGGGAATCGCTGGCGACGTTGCAGAAATACGACAAACCTTTGCTAGAGATGACGACTTCTTCGCTGGATGCGCTCAAAGCCTATTCAGAAGGACGTGAACGGATCAGAAAAGGAAGACTTGAGGAACAGATACCTTTCTACCAAAGAGCCATTGAACTTGATCCCCGCTTCGCCGTTGCGTGGCTTTCTCTTGGCTCGGGGCATTTCGATATCGGAAACCCCAGTATGGGCTTGAAATTTGTGGGGCAAGCTTATCAAATGCGGGATCGAACCAGCGAACGGGAGAAACTGCAAATTGCCTCATTTTATTTCCGTGAAAATGTCGGTGATCTGAACAAGGTGAATGAATTGACCTCGCTATGGGTAAATCTCTATCCGCAAGATGCGTTAGGGTTCTATCAAGTTGGGCAGCTAGCACTGCAGGCCGGACAATACGAGAAAGCGATGGAAGCGTATCGTGAAGCCATACGTATTGATCCCGATTACACCATCGCATATCAAACTGTCGCTTCAGTATTACTCCGACTTAATCGCTATGATGAGGCGACAGAAGTCATCAGACAGGCTCAGGCAAGAAAGCTGGATATGTGGTCGCTACACGGGATTCGTTATCTAACTGCCTTCGTTAGAAACGAGGCTAATGTAATGAGCCATGAGGTCGAATGGTTCTCTGGGAAACCCGATGCCTACCGAATACCTGAGTATCAAGCACGGGCAGCCGCGTTTGGTGGACGATTGCGGCAAGCCCATGACTTTTGGCAGCAGGCCAGCGCGTTGGCAGAATCCCGCAACTTGCCTGTCGAAACGCCAGGGATGCAGGCTTGGGAAGCCGAGATCAAAGCACATTTTGGTTTCCCGCAACCTGTTATCACACAGGCTGCCCAAGCTCTCGCTCTCTTGCGAAGTCGTAAGGCTGAAATCATCTGGCGGCGAGGCAATCTCAGTTACCCGCTGACCGGACAACTGCTGGCGCTGACCTTCGCGCTCAGTGGCGACACGGCACGGGCACAGGTGCTGGCGGATGAACTGGCGCAGAAGCTGCCCGAACACACCCTCAACAACGGCGTCTGGCTGCCGACGATTCGCGCGGCGATTGAACTCCAACGCAACCAACCCGATAAAGCGATTCAGTTGCTGGAAGCGGCGCGCCAGTATGATGCGGCATACACGATTCACTTCCGCTCGACGTGGATTCGCGGGCAGGCGTATTTGCAACTCAAACAAGGCGCACAGGCCGCCGCCGAGTTTCAGAAGATCATTGACCATCGCGGCTGGGATGTGACTTCGCCGCTGTGGCCGCTGGCGCATCTGGGCTTGGCGCGTGCGATGTTGTTGCAAGGCGATACGGTCAAAGCGAAGCAGAGCTACAACGAATTCTTCCGGCTGTGGAAAGACGCCGACGCCGATTTGCCTGTGTTGATTGAAGCGAAGAAGGAATACGAGAAACTGAAATGATACGGAGTGCGGTGGCGAGCCGACCGCACTCCATGCCGTGATTGAAAAGTAAAACAAATTTATGAAAAGAAAATCTCTGCTTGCCTCAGCATTTTGGATTGCTTTTATAGTTCTCACTATCCCGCAAATTTTCGCACAGACAAAACAAAATATTCTGATTTTATACGCCGATGATTGGCGCAACGATACGCTGGGGATTGCGGGAAATCCTATCGTCAAAACACCGAACATTGATGCGCTGGCGCGGTCGGGCGTACGCTTTACGCGCAATCATGTGACGACTTCGATTTGTGGTGTCAGTCGCGCTACGTTGCTGACAGGGCAGTGGATGGCGCGGCATGGGAATCCGGCGTTTGAAATGTTCAAGACGCCGTGGCGTGAAACGTATCCGGGGTTATTGCGTGCGAACGGATACTGGGTCGGGCATGTCGGCAAATGGCATAACGGGAAATTTCCGGCGGATAAATATGATTTCGGGCGGTCGTATGCGACTACGCATTATCAAAAAAATCCTGATGGGACAACGATTCATGTAACGCAGAAAAATGAAAATGACGCGTTGGAATTTCTGCAAACACGCCCGAAGGATAAGCCGTTTTGTCTGACGGTGGCATTTTTCGCAACACACGCCGAAGACGAAAATCCGAAGCAATATTTGTATCAACCACAAAGCGAATCACTCTATCAAAATGTTACAATTC
>JAYVZE010000239.1:0-18979 GCA_043783625.1 Blastocatellia bacterium
GTCCGTTACAAATTCCACCTACTTCACTTTCTAAGCAGTTGAACTTGTTAGACTTATAACCGGACACTAATGAGTTCCTTTAGTAGTTGATTTATCTGCACTGGGAACGCCCGCATCCTGCGGGCGAAACTTTGGCGAGCAATTCCCTGCGATGAAAATCTTTCCCTTTGTGAGGCTCGCCCGCAGGATGCGGGCGTTCCCAGTGCAGCCTTAATTCACGCGCTTCGTTCGCCCTTGCCAGAATTTATCGCGCAACACATTTTTCTGAATTTTGCCTGTTGCGGTACGCGGCAATGCTTCCATAAAATAAATTGAACGCGGGCATTTGAAATGCGCCATGTGGGCGCGACAAAATTCGATCAGGTCAGCTTCGGAGGCGTTTTCGCCGGATTTCAGCACGACAATTACGCCTGGTGCTTCGCCCCATTTTTCATCAGGGACAGCGATACACGCGGCTTCCAGCACGGCAGGATGTTTGTAAAGCATTCCTTCAATTTCAATCGAAGAAACATTTTCGCCGCCCGAAATAATCAGGTCTTTTTTGCGGTCTACGACTTCAATTGTGCCTTCGCTGTCGTGGTTCGCCATATCGCCGGAGTGAAAATATCCATCCACAATTGCGGCGTCGGTGGCTTCCGGCTGACGCCAATACCCTGCCATCACGACGTTACTGCGGGCAATGACTTCGCCCACAGATTGCCCGTCATTTGGCACGTCGTTGCCTTGTTCATCTACGATGCGAAGGTCTACGCCGAGCATTGGATAGCCGGTGCGCGTTTGCATCCGATATTTTTCATCGGTTGACCAATCTTGCATGTGCGGTTTGACTTTAGAAACAGTCAGGAACGGTGCAGTTTCGGTCAAGCCGTAAATCTGAATGACCTGCCAGCCCAAGCGTTCCTGCATCCCTTTAATTAAGGCCATTGGCGGCGCGGAACCCGCCGTGCCGACGCGAACATTACGTGGAAAATCTTCGGGTAAGTTGTGGCTTATCGGATGATTCAGCGCGAGGTTAATCATCGTTGGAGGCATACACGCGAACGACATTTTTTCTTTTGTCGCCAATTCAAAAAACGCCGCAGGTTCATATTTTTTGACGACGACATGCTTTGCTCCTACGCCTGTAACTGCGTATGGCAAGCCCCAGCCATTACAGTGAAACATCGCCAGCGTATGCACATACACATCAGAATCGCGCAGTCCAAATTCGATGACGGAATTCATGGCGTTCAAATATAAATTGCGATGTGTGAGCATCACGCCTTTGGGACGCCCCGTAGTTCCCGACGTATACAGCAACGCCGAAGTTTCATTTTCATCAATGATGGCAGGCTCCGGCGCGGTGGTCGAAGTTGCCGCCATTAACTTTTCGTAATCCTGCCAACCTGCAATTTCATTGAGTGAATCGCCGCCGACTAAAAAATGCTGCACGCTTGGCAAGCTGCCGCGAATCTCGTCAATCAGATGCGTCAGACCTTCTTCGACGATGATAACTTTCGCTTCGCCGTGATTGAGAATGTAATTGAAATCATCAGGAATCAGCCGAAAATTCTGCGGCATTAAAATCGCGCCCAGCAACGGAGCGGCAAAAAATGCTTCGAGCATGCGATGACAATTTTGCGAGAGGATAGCTACGCGGTCGCCTTTTTCGACGCCGAGGCTCCGCATCAAATTTGCCCATTGATTCACACGTGAGCTGAATTGGCGGTAGGTGAAACGATGTTCGCCGCACACTACCGCCTCACAATCGCCGTACACAGTCACGGCGCGTTTTAGAAAGTCATATTCATTGAGAGGAACAATCACAATTCGATCTCCTAACTAACGATGATCTGGTTGATTTGAATCTGTGGCTGGGTATTGGTGAAATTTGCAATATCCCCGGTAATCTCAGCACCGTGTGTAGCCAACCCTTTTTGCAGGTCTTCGATGGATTCAAACACCAGATAGGCAATGATCTCATACGTCGGAGGCTGACCGGGAGCCAGTCCTGCCATGCCCTGATCCACTTCGATGCGCACCATTCCAAGTGGTGTCAATCGCTCTTTGACCATTGGTGTATGTGTGTTGAGGTAATAAGCCATATCAAAAGTGCTGTCACTGGTTTTGGGATAGAGAACAGTTACGCGGATCATAGTTTTCTCCTGATAAAGTTGCTGCGTTATTTGTGTTGTAGACGATGAGCCAGGCTCATGCTTGAATGGCTATTATACGCATTGTCGGGAGAATCGCTATGTCTGACACTCGCCAAATTTTGATACTCGTGGTAGCTTTTCGTCGCTGGCAAGAACTGGCAATTCCAGGTTCCAATTCAATACAACAAGGACAAATCAATGAAAATCAAACTGCTCATCCCCGTTATATTATTATTTGCGATGACTGCCTTCGCACAAACGCAGGCTCCTGTACCGGCTCCCGATCCAGATTCGCCTGAAGTTCTCAAAAAACGCATTGATAATATGCAAAATCGCTTAAATGACTGGGCAAATTTCAAACGCTACCATGATAAAAATGCCGAAGTGGCCGCTCCCGCCAAAGACGAAAACCGCGTAGTCTTTTACGGCGATTCGATCACGGATGGCTGGAAATTGGCGGAATATTTCCCCGGCAAACCCTACATTAATCGCGGCATTGGCGGGCAGACGACACCGCAAATGTTGTTACGTTTTCGTGCCGATGTGATTGCCCATAAACCCAAAGTCGTAGTCCTGCTCGCAGGTACAAATGATATTGCCGGAAATACCGGCCCGATGACATTGGAAATGATTCAGGACAATTACGCTTCGATGGCGGAACTCGCCAAAGCGAACGGCATCAAGTTTGTCTTCGCTTCAATTCTTCCCGTTCACGATTACAATCCGAAAGCTAAAAAAACGGAGGGTCGCCCGCCTGAAAAAATTCTCAAGCTCAATGAGTGGATGAAAAAATATTGTGTGGAGAATGGTCACACATATCTTGATTACTTCAGCAAATCCGTAGACGACAAAGGATTCTTGAAAGCTGAACTGGCAGTTGATGGATTGCATCCGAATGCGGAAGGTTACAAGCTGATGGCTCCGCTGGCTGAGGCGGCGATTCAGATGGCATTGAAGAAAAAGAAATAATTTCAGGAGTTATCTTAAAAAGTCCAACAAACTTCGGTTTGTTGGACTTTTTTTGTTTATTTGGCAAAGCTGAACCGACTAAGGTAGGATGGCAGATCGTTCATTCACTTTCGCTGAAGAAGTCTAATTTGAGGAAGGAATTTTATGTCAGAAGCAATTATCAGCCCGCTCACCAGCTTGAGCGAATTAGAACAAATGTTCGCGCACAGCGTCGTCCGTCAATTCGCCGAAACTGAGATTAAACCGTACGTCAATGAGATGGATGAAACAGCACATCTTCGCCCTGAAATTATCAAACAAGCCTTTGATCTGGGCTTAATGGGCATTGAGGTTCCCGAAGAATACGGCGGTTCCGGTGGCACATTTTTTATGGCTTGTCTCGCCATCGAAGAACTCGCCCGCGTAGACGCTTCGGTCGCTGTTTGTGTAGACGTGAACAATACGCTGGTCTGCAATGCCTTTCTCAATTACGGCAACGAAGAACAGAAGAAAAAATTCCTGCCGAGGCTGGCAACGGACACAGTTGGCGCGTATGCGCTGAGCGAAGCGGCATCCGGTTCCGATGCGTTTGCGTTGCAAACTAAAGCCGAAGACAAAGGCGATCACTATGTTTTGAATGGTCGCAAGCTGTGGATTTCCAACAGCAAAGAAGCTGGGATTTTTCTGGTTTTTGCCAACGTTGATCTCAGCAAAGGCTACAAGGGAATCACCGCGTTTATTGTTGAAAAAGATTTCCCCGGTTTTGCAGTCGGCAAGAAAGAAGACAAGCTTGGCATCCGCGCTTCTTCAACCTGTGAATTACTTTTTGATAATTGCGAAGTGCCGAAAGCGAACGTTTTAGGCGAAGTCGGCAAGGGTTACAAAATTGCAATTGAGACCTTGAATGAAGGACGCATCGGCATCGCGGCGCAAATGGTTGGACTGGCGCAGGGAGCCTACGAAGCCGCAATTTCTTACACGAAAGAGCGTTCGCAATTTGGCAAATCCATCAGCGATTTTCAAGGCGTCCAATTTCAATTAGCGGATATGGCGACGAAGATCGAAGCCGCACGATTGATGGTTTACAACGCCGCACGTTTGAAAGAAGCGAAGCAACCGTTCATCAAACAAGCGGCAATGGCAAAAGTTTTCTCTTCTGAAATCGCGGAAGAAGTGGCTTCGATGGCAGTGAATTTGTTTGGCGGATACGGCTACGTGAAGGAATATCCGGTCGAGAAGTTTTACCGTGATTGCAAGATCGGACAAATTTACGAAGGTACTTCCAACGTGCAACGGCAGACGATTGCGAAGATTTTATTGAGTGAATAATTACGTTAAATTTTAAGTATCAGCACCACGAAATAAGGACAATTTTCAAAGCCTGTTTCGTGGTGTTCGTTTGTATTGATATAGTTGACTGGAATAGTTGTCCACAGGTGGTTCTAAAAGCTCCAACGGGGCGAAATTCAATAGCCCAGGGTGAAACCCTGGGAAGTCGGTAATTTTTTGAAAAGCCCTGTAAGGGCGAAATAAAGAATCGTTATGCCGCCCCTACAGGGCTTGATTATTTCCTAATTTCAATGACCCAGGGTTTCGTTACCCTTCACCCTGGGCTATTGAATTTCGCCCCGTTGGGGCTTTCAGAAAATTCAAAGTCTGCGCAACATTAATATAAAAATTCATAAGGAACTATCCGTGATCGAACCAACGATTGTCAGAAATAATAGTGAAGATTATCTCGCCGGACTCAACGCTCCGCAGCGCGAAGCCGCCGCCGTTTCAGAAGGCCCCTTGCTCATTCTCGCCGGAGCGGGCAGCGGTAAAACCCGCGTCATCACGTATCGGATTGCGCATCTCATCGCTCATTGCGGAGTACGTCCTGAAAATATTTTAGCTGTGACTTTCACCAACAAAGCCGCTGGTGAAATGAGAACCAGAGTTGAAAATTTGCTCACGCCTTATTTCGCTGAAAGATCGCGCACTGGTTCGCCAATGCTGTCAACCTTTCATGCTTTATGCGTCAGAATTTTGCGACGTGATATTGAACGGATGGGACGGGGCTACACCAAAGCCTTCACGATTTATGATTCTGACGATCAGCAAAAATTGATTCGCCACGGGATGAAAGATTTAGGCATTGACGATAAAACCCTGACGCCGCGAGCCGTACTGAGCGCGATCAGTGCCGCGAAAAATAAGGGTGAAGATTCGCAAGTCTTCGCCACGCGCAGCGAATACGGCGACGAGCGCAAGCAGCGAATTGCCCGGCTTTATGTGAAATACGAACAGCAGTTGCACGCCGCGAATGCATTGGATTTTGATGATCTTTTGATTCGGACTGTGCAGTTACTGCGCACCGATCTCGAAACGCGAAATTATTATCACAATCGCTTTCGCCATCTGATGGTGGACGAATTTCAGGATACGAACGGCATCCAATATGAATTGATTCGGTTACTCGTCGAAGGACGCGAATTCGGTAATAAACAATTGCCTCCCGATCATTGGAATGATCGCAGTTTGTGTGTCGTGGGCGACGATCAGCAATCCATTTACGGCTTCCGGGGCTCGGATTTTAAAATCATTCTCGGCTTCCAGAAACACTATCCGACCGCTAAGCTTACGAAGCTCGAAGAAAATTATCGCTCGACAAAACGCATTCTCGAAGTCGCCAATAAAGTCATTGAAAACAATAAAGAACGCATCGCCAAAACGTTATTTTCCTCTGGTGAGGAAGGCGACAAAATTTATTATGCGCAGGTCTACGACGGTGATTCTGAAGCACGTTTTGTCACCGAAAAAATTGAAAATCATTTGCGCCGCGAGCCGAATTTAAAGGCTGCGGTGCTGTATCGTACCAACGCACAATCACGTTATTTTGAAGAAGCCTGTCGCCGTTCAGGCCTGCGCTATAACCTTGTTGGAGGCTTCAGCTTCTATGATCGCGCCGAAGTCAAAGATATTATTTCGTATCTAAAATTAGCGACAAACACCAGTGATTCAATGGCGTTGATGCGGGTGATTAATGTTCCGACGCGAGCGATTGGCAAAACGACTACGGATGAAATCGAACGCCGCGCCGCTGAACTTGGCGTCTCACATTGGGAGGCAATGGCTTACGTCATTGAAAATCACACGCTCGCAGCGCGGGCGACAACTGCGCTGCAATCCTTCCGCGAAATCGTAACGAATCTGGTCACGAAAACACTCACCGAACCGATTGATGAAATCGTCAAAGCCGCGATTATTGACACTGGCTACGAACGTTCCTTGAAGGCGGAAGGAACCGAAGAAGCCGAAGCGCGATTGCTCAACCTTGAAGAATTAGTCAACGCCGCCGCCGAATCAAAAGAGCAGGGCGAATCGCTGCGCGACTTTCTCGACCACGCGGCATTGGTATCGGATGCTGACCAATACAAAGAAGAAGCGCAAGTTACCTTGATGACGATTCACGCGGCGAAAGGTTTGGAATTCCCTATCGTCTTCATCGCCGGACTGGAAGAAAATTTATTTCCGCATTCCCGCGTCCGTGAAAGCGTTGCGGAGTTGGAAGAAGAGCGAAGACTTTGCTATGTCGCCATCACCCGCGCCGAAAAATATTTGTACATCACACATGCGCTGAAACGTCGTGTTTACGGGGATGAAATGCCTGCGGAGCCATCAAGATTTTTGATGGAATTCCCGATTGATTTGATTGAAGACATTAGCAAAGGCCCAAGCTGGCTGAGCTTTTCCTACAAAGCTTCAACGGTCGAAAACCGTGAAGCCGTAGGCGCCCTGACTTCGCGTGAGCTGCAATATCGTCCAAAAAATACGAGCAACTATCAAGGCAAAACTTTTAATAATGCCGACAGCGTCCGCGAATTTTTTGCCCGTAAAGATAAGCCTGCCACGCCTGCGCCAACGTATCGGAGCGGATCTGCTCCTGCTTCACGCCCCGCCGCCGCCCCGCCTAGCCGCCTAGTGAAATCACCGAGCAACGAAAGCAAATCGCCGTATGCTGTCGGCACCAGAGTCCGCCACGCGAAGTACGGTCAAGGCCTCATCATCAAACGCGAAGGCGACGGCGAAGACGCGAAAGTGACGATCACTTTTCCGGGCTATGGTACGAAAAAAATGATTGTGAAATTTGCGGGATTGGAGAAGATATAGCGTGATAGGGCAAGTAAATTCTTAGAGGCTGAAATGTATCAACTCAAATTATTTAGGAGCTGCAAGAAATCTAGTGCTGTTTGTTTTATCTCAGCAATTATGTTCTTTTTTCTTAGTAGCCGATTAAATGCGGTAGACGTAAAGGTTTATGTCCTTCATTTACCAGTGACAGTTACCGATAAAAAAGGAGAAGTCGTCAAAGGTATACCACATAATCTTTTTACTGTTTTTGTTGATAAGATACCCTACCAAATTGACTATTTAAGAGAAGATGAAAACATACCTGTAAGTTTGACAGTAGCGTTAAATGTTTCCAGTTCAATGAAAGGAAAGTTCTCAAAGGTTAGAGAATCTCTAAAGGCTTTTCTTTCGCAAGATTCGCTCAAAGGGGAGGTTTCCTTATTAACATTTGACGCGGAAAGTCAGGTTATTCAAGAGTGGACTGAAAACCGATCAGAGGTAATAAGTAAATTAGACTCACTTGGTACAAGCAAGACTGAGAAGACAACACGTCTTTATGATGCCTGCCAAAAAAGCCTGATAAATTTTAAAAATACTAAGGGGCTAAAACATAAGGCTGTTTTGATTATTACTGATAATGGAGACTTCAATTCTATCAGTAGAGCGGATGATCTTCGCCGTCTGTGCCAGGAGCAGAATGTAGTAATTCACACGATGACGCTGCTTGAGGCAGGGGCGAATAGCGGTATAGCAACTCCAGGCGAAATTCAAAGTTATTCTTCCACGAAGCAACTTGAAGAGCTAAGTTCTTTCTCTGGCGGAACCTATTTTCCAATTGTAACAGTGCGCGAATTAGAGCCTGCATTTACTAAAATTAATTCGTATATTCGGAATCAATATTTGATTGGAATTGACGAGCCATCTGCATATGATAAAAGCAAGCGTTATCGCTTAGAAGTTAAAGTCACATCTTCTACAGGAATGAATAAATTGGTTGTCCGTTCTCGTGATTACTATTATGCAAATTCGTCCATTAAATGACGAAATTAATTTGCCCACGGTAGGCTGATGCGCTTATAACATTACCTTACTGAATAACCTTCAAAACACTAAACAAAAAAATATGCCCGTAAAACATCTGCGTTTTTCTCTTTCACTTTTTCTCTGTTTCATTTTATTGAGTACTTCGTTTCCATTGCTTTGTTTGAGCTTCATTACGCCTGCTTACGCGCAAGCCAAACGAAAAACTGCGGCTGCAAACAATTCTCCTAAAATCAAACTTGTCTTGGGGATTGTGATTGATCAGTTTCGTTATGATTATTTGACGCGCTTTGCAGATCAGTTTGGTGAAGGCGGATTCAAATTGTTGACGCAGGGTGGCGCGAATTTTACGAATGCGAATTATCCGTATACGCCGACTGTCACGGCTTGCGGACACGCGGCGTTTATGACCGGAGCTGCGCCTAATGAAAACGGCATCATTGCGAATGAATGGTATGACCGCGAAACTGGCAAGCGCGTCACCAGTGTCTCCGATCCCAATACAAAATTGCTGGGCGGGAAAGAAGGCGCGGGTTCTTCTCCGCATCGGTTGTTGAGTTCGACAATTGGCGATCAATTGAAATTGCATACGAACGGACAGGCGAAAGTGGTGGGGATTTCCTTGAAAGATCGCGCGGCGATTTTGCCTTCGGGGAAGAAGCCGAATGGCGCGTACTGGTACGATGTTACAACGGGCAGAATGGTGTCCAGCACATACTACTTCAATGATGTGCCGGATTGGGTGAAGAGCTTCAATCAATCGCAAAGTGCGGATTCTTACTTTGGTCGCGTCTGGAAAAAAGTTTTACCTGAAGCCGCGTATTCACGTTCGCTGCCGGATGATTCTCCGTTTGAAAAATGGACATTTGGAAAAACATTTCCGCATACAATTAACGGTGGCGAAGACAAACCCGGCAGCAAATTTTATAACCAATTTGAAGCCACTCCGTTTGCGAATGAGATGGTAGCGAATTTTGCGAAACTCGCTTTGGACAAAGAACAACTCGGCGCAGATGACATTCCTGATTTGTTGACGGTCAGTTTTTCTGCCAACGATATTCTGGGGCATTACGCGGGGCCGAATAGTCCTGAAGCGCAGGACATCACAATTCGGACGGATCGGATTTTGGCAGATTTATTTGCGTACGTTGATAAAAAAGTCGGGCTGCAAAATACGGTGATTGCCTTCACGGCGGATCACGGAGCCGCTCCCATTCCTGAGCATGCTCAGACGTTAGGATTAGGTGGACGAATTGAAACCAAGGAAGTTTCTGATGTGATTGAGCGTGCGCTCAGCAAACGCTTTGGTGAAGATAAATGGGTCTTACTTTCGATCTATGGAAATATTTTTCTTGATTATACGGTGCTGGAAAAACGGAAAGCTTCACACGCCGAAGCGGAGCAACTTGCCGCCGAAGAAGTCAGGAAAATTAATGGCATTGCGAATTGTTTTACGCGGACGCAAATTCTTTTGGGGCAACTGCCGCGCACCAGAGTCGCTAATAGTGTCGCGCTTGGTTTTCACGAAAAACGAAATGGTGATTTGGTCGTGATTCAAAATCCATTTTGGATTTTTGGTGAAAGCGTGCTGGCGACAACGCATAGCACTCCATATAATTACGACACACATGTTCCGGTGATTTTTTATGGCGCGGGGATTAAGGCAGGAACGTTTCACAATCAAAGTAGCCCACTCGATATTGCGCCAACTTTGGCTACAATCCTGAAAATTGAATTTCCAAGCAATAATATTGGGCAAGTCTTAGGCGATGCACTCAAATAATATTTTTATGAAACATTGGATTTCCAGAACATTTTTATTATTCATTTTGAGTGCTCAGCTTTTGGCGCAAGCGACGGCTCCTCAAACGGCTTCACAAATTGCAGCACCGGAAGAAAAAGTTCGCGCGATTAATGCGCCGAAAAATCCGCTTCCTCCGGAAGATAAATCGAAGAACATTACGAAATTTTCTTTTGTGGTGTATGGCGATACGCGGGGACGCCGTGACGGACGCGAATTGCAATACGAGCATTCGATGACAATTAATTCAGTGCTTGAGCGCATTAAGAAACAAGCTGACACCGAGTTTCCGTTGCGATTTGTGATGCAAAGCGGTGACGCTGTCTCAAGCGGGTTAATCGCACAACAACTCAATGTTAGTTACGTTGATCTGATTAATCGCATCACGACAGATGGTGGGATTCCTTATTTTCTCGCGCCTGGAAATCACGATGTGACCAGTGCGCTGACAGTTGAAAATGAATCACGGATCAAGGGCGTGAAAAACTTTTTGGAAATGAACGCGAACCTGCTTCCGGCGAATGGTTCGCCGCGTCGTTTGGATGGTTATCCCGTGTTTGCGTTTGGTTATGGCAATACGTTTGTGCTGGCGATGGATACGCAAATCGCAGGCGATGAAAAACAATTTCAGTGGATCAAGCAGGAATTAGAAGGGCTGGATCGCAACCGTTATAAAAACTTATTTATCTACGGACATCACCCATTTTTCTCTTCCGGCCCGCATGGTGGAGCGCATGTTGAAGAAGCGACGAAAATCATGCGCGAGAAATATGCGCCGCTGTTTCGTCAGCATCACGTGAACATTTATTTTTGCGGACACGAGCATTTCTTTGAGCACTGGGTCGAAAAGTACGAAGACGCCAGCGGTAAAAAATATCGAATGGATCAGGTTTTGACAGGAGGCGGAGGTGCGCCGTTATATGAATATCGCGGCGACCCGGACACGAAGGAATACCTTAAAGCGTTCGCTCCTGAAAAAGTTTCATTGGAACGCCTTGCTAAGCCGGGATTCACGCCGGGAGAAAATGCTTTCCATTATGTGTGGGTGAAAGTTGATGGAGAGAAGATTAGCCTGGAAGTTGTCGGTCTGGATTGGGGAAAAGATTTCCAGCCTTATCGCAGTAATAAGACCGAGTTAGATAAGTGAGCAAAAATAGAATTAACAAGATTTAGAAAAGCCCTGTGTTCACAGGGCTTTTCTGCTTACCATCTTCATCTTGTCAATCTTGTAGGAATATTGCTACGCCGCCGGATTCGCCGGACTCAGTCGGGTTAATTCAATTTTCCAGCCACCCTCAAGTTTGCGTAAACGTACGGAATCCATCAAACTTCGCAACACATCCAGACGCCAGATGCGGTTCGGATCATCAACGATTAATTCTCCCTCACTGGAATCCAAGCCGGCTTCAGAGTTAGCAATCGTGATGGATAATTTTTCCTGGTCGAGATGATAGCGTTGATGAATCTTGCCTTCAGCGGAGATTTCTGTGGCCGCGAGGCTCAGACAGGCTTCGATTAAAGCCGTCTTAATTTGATTCACCGCTTCGGGTGAAAAGCCTGCTTCTTTCGCCATTTTCTCAGCGACACGCGCAGCAATAATTTCCTTATCGTCATTGATCGGAATTGACAATTCCAAGTCACCTGTTTCGGCAGTAGCGAGAGCTGGCTGGCTCTCAGTTATCGCCGTTTCCGTCGCAATGGGAAGCCCGACAAAAGCCGATGATTCGGGATTTCCGATCTCATCCACGATGTCCTGAAAATCATCAGGGTCAAGCACGATTTCGCCCTCTGTTTCAGTTGAAACTTCCAGCAATTCCGTGTCCAGAAAAACATCTGAGGAATTCTGTGGCTCAATTTCCATGAGGCTTAATAAGCTACCCTGAAGCTCTTCGAGTGGAACAGGTTTGGCTTCGACTTTTTGAGCAGTTTCCAGCAGCTTAGCGAACAATTCAAGCTGTAAGCTATCCGAAGAAGCGAAGCCGCGTTTTGCTAAGGCCTCAGTTCCATCAGAAGTGAAGCCCAATTTGCTAATCGCCCATCGCACCAATCGAGCGGATGGTTTATCCGCTGTATAATTAATCTTTAAAGCTGTCTGAATGTCTTGTAATTGTTCGTCTAAAGAGAGAATCGCCTCCGCCGAAACTGCTGTCGGTGAATCGGCAACTGCGAGTAACCAGATGATTTCGTGCTCCTGATCGTAAATCCCACCTTCAAATCCGAAGGCTAATAGGTAGCTCCAATTACCCGCAATCATCTGGGTCAGCGTTCCGAATAAACTACCTTCAGCAATATGAATAAAAGCTGGCAAGTGGATTCTTTCGGTCTCGACTTCCAACCCCGCCATAATCATTTCGTAGGGAGCCTGTCCGTAACGCACGACGAATTCGTCATGCGCCATTAACGAATGTCCGATACTTTGTTGGTCGAATCGTAGAAGCAGCGTTTCTAATTGTTTATGAAGGCTGCGGCGGGTACTCAAGGCAAGTACCTCAGCGATGGATTTGATGCGGCGGCGAAGTAGGTCAAGTCGCGCTACTTCTAATGAATCGCCTTCAAACCGACGATGGGTGGCTCTGATCCAATCACAAAACACTTCGTCTTCGGAGGGCAGAATGTGCCCATCCAACAACGTGATAAGTTCATTTTGGTGCAGGTGTAAAAGCAATTTATCCGTATTGATGCGCGGCGAAATTTTTGACTTGAGCAGCTCAACCGGAGTGCGCGAAGTCAGGGCATCGTGGCAGATGTAAACGATTTCGATAGCGGCTAATTCTCCAGCCTGACCATCGGTTGCGTCATTCGCAATATTTCTTAATAAGCGTGAAAAATAATGCGCCACACGCCCTTGCAGCAATTCTGCGACGTAGAGCCTTTCAAAATCTGCTCCCTTATCAAAGAGCAGTTGTCGTTCATTGGCAGCCACCACCAGTGAACGTAAATAAAATAAATTTCCGTCTAATTGATGCACTGCCATGCGCCCGACTTCAGGGTCGTATTTGACCACTTCATCACGACACCAGCGGCTGGTCTGAAGTTGCAGGGAAGCCCATTCCGGGTTTTCAAAATGTAGTAATTTGATGGTTCCGATGACGCCTTCTTCGGCGGCCAATTGATCCAGTAAAGAGCGTTGTTGTCCGGTCAAAATGAATGAAACGGAATGTGGTTGCTGGAGGATTTCAGTAAAGAGCGTGGCCACTTCTTCATCTGCCAGCACACGCCCAAGCCATTGTGCTTCATCCAGAAGTACGACGAGATGATAGGGGCTGCGCGAAGCCAGACGATGAGGAATTCCCAGTACATAGCGAATCAAAGAACGCAGATCGTCTTGTTGCAAGCGATTTTCGTAACCATCAATAATTTCTTTGATGACAGGTTGTTCACCGGGATGGGCAATAAACAATAAATCGTGAATCGAAAGTTCGTAGCGCACCACCAGCTCGGCATCATTCCCGACAAAGGCGAGGAAATGCCGTAACGCCGTTAAGAGAAAATCTTCGGCGAACTTATCCGGCGTACAGCAATCACGGCGTAGGTTGTAATAAATCGGCAGTGTGCGACCTTGCTCGCTGAATAATTTATCGAATGTCAAACGCAACAGCTCTGATTTGCCGGATTGCGGTCGTCCTACGACTACCATGGCTCGCGTATTTTTCAGGACGGCAGCTTGATAAATTTCGTCTATCGCAGAAGCCGTACGCGGCAATATTTCATCGCCTGAGATTTGGCTCAGAAGAGGGATTCGGAGAGAATTAAATGAGGAATAAGACATGCAAGAATAGTGTCGTTAAAGCAAACGTTATGTTTTAGACGGCACGAGCTGAAAGGTAAATGTTCCACTCTGGGTAAGGCTTCAAGGTTGGGTGGACGCGGAGGCGTTCTTGATGTCCCGAACAGATGTCGTTTCTGGCGCGTGGCTTCGGTATTTTTCTCAAAAATCAAATAGAAATTAAGCAAGACCCGGAACCAGCTCCGTATTGTACACTACTACACAATTTTTTCCTCGTTTTTTTGCAGCATACAGTGCCTGGTCAGCGGCGCGGATTACTTGTTGCCGATTTTGCAGGGTTTTGCTGAGGCTGGAAACGCCGACACTGACTGTTACCTGACGCTGCGTAGGACTCCCGACAAAGTGCGTTTCAACGGCTTTACGCAGGCGTTCAGCCAGCACTGTCGCCGAAGTTACGTCTGTTTCCGGCAGGACGACAATAAATTCTTCGCCGCCGTAACGCGCCGGAACATCGAAGTTACGCAACGATTTGCGGATGCAATCGGCAGTTTCGCGCAGGATTTCATCTCCTGCCTGATGTCCGTAGGTATCATTAAATGATTTGAAGCTGTCAATATCCATCATCACGAAGGAGAGCGGAAATTGATAGCGCTTCGATCTTTCAATTTCCTGATTGAAGCGTTCTTCCAAATAACGACGATTCAGCAATCCGGTCAAAGGATCAGTGATTGCCATCAATTGAAAGCGGTGCGCTTTTTCCTTCAATTCAATTTTTTCGAGCGCGGCAATGACGTAGGGAGACAGTAGGCGCAGCCAAGTCAGATCATTCGTATTAAAACTGTATCCGTTGATTCGATCAGTGATATTGAGGACGCCAAATCGTTTGCTGCCGCTGACGATTGGAAAGCTGATGAAAGAATCAGATTGCGCCTGATGATGAAGTCTGGTTGAGAGCCACGGTAAATCTGTGACATCAGAAACCAGCAACGGTTCGCCACGTTCTAAGACAACTTCAGAAATTCCGCTGCCCATTTTTAAATCGTTGATGACTTCTTCGGATAAACCGACAGCCGCCTGACACAGCAGTTGCTTGGATTCTTCATGGTAAATCAAAAGAGAAACTCGTTCGGCATTGAGATTGGCAGAAACTTTCTCAACAATGGCTGAGTAAGCTTCGGCTGAATTTGTGCGAGTTGCCAGCAAATGAGCGAATTCCTGCCATTGCGCCATTGATTTGTTGCGTTCGGAAACTTCTTCGCGCAACCGTGATAGCTCCAACGGAACAATCAGACTTTTCCCAAGCTGCGATAACTGTCGGACTGTCACTTCAGTAAATTCAGTATCAAGTGCCAGCAGAATTCCGGTTAATTCATTGCCCATGAAAAAAGGAAAAGCGTCGGCGCGAAAACAATGAACGTACGAACGAATTTCCTTCAATTCTTCCTTCCCTAAAGCCAGTCTGAATTGCCCTGTTTCCTCGGATTGGAGCTGTTCAAGCAAGGGAGAATCAGCACTCAAATTAAATCCGATCAAACGATCACGGGAGGCTCCTCCGGCGGCACACGCCAGCCATTTTCCTTCATCTTTCATGAGCAATGCGGCGGAGTTTAACTGGAAGCAGGCTCCGATCATTTGCATTGCTTCACGGCAATTTTGCTCAAAGGCATTATTAAAAAATGATTCCAGATGATGCGCGGAAACAATCGGCGCGGGGGATTCAACCGGACTTGGTTTGGCTGCGGCTTCCTGTTGTGCTGCTGCAAAGATTTCCGACGCAGTACCGACAATCATTTGACGGGCACGGTCGAATTCTTCCTGATCGGTAAATTTGATATTGCTGAAAAGTTCGGGATCAGGGCGCATCGAACCACTATTTTCGCTCTGAAGAAACTGACGATAATCGCTGGCTGAAAGAAAAACTCTGCCGCCCAGCAAAACTGTTGGTGTAGTCTCTTCCGGTGCGCTGACTTTAGCTGCAAAGCAGTGCAGGTTCGCACCACAACGAAAAGTGATGGGCTGGTCTTCATTCAAAACACGCGAATATGCGCGTCCGCAATACTCGGCACACATCGAAGCCTTCACCGGATCGCTTAAAAAAGAACGGCAAATGCTGGTTTCGTTCGCGACGTTATGTTGGTAGTCATTGTCAGAGTTAATCGTGACTAAAGCTAGATTATTACTGGCTGCCAGCGTTTCCTGCGCGGTCTGCCAGGGCCGGAAATCCTCTGTCGGTTGACGTTCCTCCACCACAGTGAAAGCAACTTCAGGAAGTGAATTTTTTAAGGAATTCCCCATAGTATTCTGAAAAAACAGTTGCGACAGGAATGCCAGAGAAAGGAATAAGCTGGCATCCCTGCGCTGGAGCAGCCTGTCTTTCAACCCAAATCACCGCGCCGGGGCAGATGCTGCGACTGGGTGCGTGCGCTAGACATGAAACAGGCTGCAAAAACCTTTGGAGTCAAATCAATCAAGCAGAGAATAGAAATCTGCTGTACGCTCCAGATGATGTAAAGACCTAAAGAGCGGACATTTCCAGAGCTGCAAGATAATCTGTCTCAGGTTTTTGCGGTCTGTTTTTCCAATTCAATGTAAAGCGATCTAACCTGTTGATCGGTAGATTCGTATCCGCCTGAAGTTTCAACCGAATAGTCAGCATATTTCAGCTTTTCGGAAGCCGGCATTTGGGCGGCGATGCGTTTCATCGCCTCTTCACAGGGGAGGTTATTCCGCGCCATGAGGCGCTCCAACTGAATTTCTAATGAACAGTAAACAACAATAATTTTGTCAAATCTTTTATATCCGCCCGATTCAATCATCAACGACGCATCGGTAATCGCAATAGCCTCTGGATTTCGCTCGGCGACTTCAGCCAGCCATCGGCTTTGCGCTTCGTGGATGCGCGGATGCGTGATGGCGTTTAATTGCAAACGGGCTTGCTCATCCGAAAAAATAATCGCTCCGAGTTTGGTTCGATCAATGGTTTTATCAGGATGTAAGATTTCCTGTCCGAACGCCTGGACAATATCTTGATATGCTGGTTGACCTGGTTCGACTATTTCTCGCGCCACTACATCAGCATCGGAAACTTCGCAACCCAAACTGCGAAGCAACTCCGCCACATAAGTTTTACCGGAAGCAATGCCACCTGTTAATCCAACCTTCAGCATAATGGGTTTCGAGTTTCGGGTTTTTAGTTTCGAGGTCCCTGACCGCTAATCTCTTTTCCCTCTTCTTTTTTCCGCCGCTTTTACTGTGTTTTGCATTAATACCGCAATCGTCAACGGTCCAACTCCGCCGGGGACGGGTGTCAGATAAGCCGCTTTTTCTGTGACGCTACGCGGTTCGACATCACCGACCAGCGTCACTCCGCGTTTGCGAACAACTTCCAGTCGTTTGGGAATTTCTTCATCGGTGAAAATCCGCTTCACTTCTGCTTCGGTGGAGGCTTCATTCATCCCGACATCAACGACCACGGCTCCGTCTTTAATATATTCTCCCGTAACCATCGCAGCGCGACCAATTGCCGCAATCACAATGTCAGCACGGCGACAAACTTCCGCTAAGTTTTTTGTTCGTGAATGGCAAATCGTGACGGTTGCGTGGCGTTGTAATAACAACATCGCCATCGGTTTTCCGACGTGATTGCTGCGACCAATGACGACGGCATTGGCTCCGGCAAGTGGGATTTGATAATGATCCAGGAGTTCGATGATGCCTGCCGGAGTGCATGAAACTAACGTTTCCTGACCCAGCGTTAATAATCCGACATTGATTTTGTGGAAGCCGTCCACGTCTTTCGCCGGATCAATTGCCTCAACAATTTCTTCTTCGTTGATGTGACTCGGCAATGGAGATTGCACCAGAATTCCATCAATTTTATTGCGCTGGTTTAGTTCCCGCACTAACGCCAGAAGCTGTTCAGTAGTCGTTTCTTCCGGCAACGCATGCTTTTCAGAATACAGTCCCAGCGTTTCGCAAGTTTTGACTTTGCTGTTGACGTACACCTGAGAAGCCGAATCCGTACCGACAATCACTACTGCCAGTCCGGGCGTGAAGCTCAGCTCTGCGACACGCGCAGCGACACGTTGTTTTATTTGCTGCGCAACCGCAGCACCATCCAGAATTTTTGCTGTCATTGAATCACCGCTATAAAAATTTGTGAGATAAGTTGGCTGCTATCTTATCAATCCTGTGGCAGAGCGCAAGTGGGTGAACGGAACAATTCTGCCAAAAGCAGGTTCACGAAGGATAATGGATGGTTGAGAAAACCGTGTGGGTTCTTTTAGTTCAGGATTTCAAAATTAATCCATTGCGTTGAGATACGGTGTTTTTCATTCACCAAAAGGTCGCTGACGATGACCTGCATGACGTATTGCCCCGGTTTGAGATTGGCTCCGAGATCAAGCGAACCACCAGCAAAAATACGTTTTGTCTTGGCTGTTTGCGAATCCGTCAACGGTGCTTCTTTGCCTGCAAAAATCGGTTGTCCATCGAGGAATAATTTTATTTGTGTCGTTAGATTTGGACGATTACTCGGATCAAGTTTCGGGTTGTAAATGGCATAGCCATAATTCAAAACCATGCCGCGCTTCATTCTTCGCAAGGCTGGACTGGCTTGGACTACGGCTTCAGGTTTGCCGCCTTTTTCATACTCGCCATTCATTGAAATCCCGGAGAGCGCGAGGCGATTTTTTTTGAGGTCGGGAACTTCGATAAATTGCGAAGCGGAGCCCACACGTTTGGAATTTTCATCGCGGACAGCCAGCCGCAATTGATAAGCACCGGGATTTTTTATGGGAACGTCCAGCGCGTACATAATCCCGTCGCGCAAAGCGGCTTCATAATCCGGCTCCTTGACGCGCAAGGTGTAGGCACGTCCGCCACGATCAATGGTCAATCCGTTTTCGTTATGTGTTGTTGCGGCGATGTCTACTTCGGTGAGGTAATCGCCGTTTGTCTGCTTTGTAAAAGTCAAATCGCGGGCATTGATATGAATCATTGAGCGCACAAATTGCTTTTCGGTGTCACCACTAAAAAGCGAAGTCATGTTGACTTCGACACCACTCGCATTAAACGGCGAAGCCAGTGCCGCTTTGATTTGTTCTTCTCTGGTTTCTAATATGTGAATCAGGGGTTAAAAACCAAAATTAAATAGACAACAGTGAGTTTTCCCCAGCAATGAATTTTGAGAGCGTCATCGGAGCGAACGGTGGC
>JAYVZE010000240.1:0-64372 GCA_043783625.1 Blastocatellia bacterium
CCAAAAGTTCGCTCGCGCAATTCCAGCAGCATTCCGTCCCGTTGTCCGATGCTTAGGGTTGCCAATTGCTCTGCGTCAACGTCTGGGCACGCCGCCGTCAGCAATAACAAGGCTTGGCGATAAGGCGGTTCCATCAGACCGCGTTCCCAAAGGCTTAATAATTCTGTCGCAGCAAGCGAACGCATAAAATTTCCGGCCTTTACAAAACAGTTGTTAGCGCGTTTATGGCAGAGTTGGTTCAGACGGTTCAACCACTGCCACATCACGTTCCCAGCCTTCATTTTCCAGCTTGATTGATTGAATCAACACTGCATTCGCATTGGCATCCAGATCGGCCTGCGCCTGAAATTCTGAGACCCAGCAACGAAACACTTTATAGGCGATGACCTTTTGTCCAGCTTCGTTGTACAACTCAATCACCAGGTCTTTGCGAAAATCTTTGAGCGAAACTTCCGCGCCCAGTCCGCCTCCGAAGTTCCAGACTTTTTTAGCCCACGCCTCAAATTCCAAGTCGTGTGTGACGCCGCGTTCCAGCGAAATCGCCTCATATTTGGTACGACCGGGCGATTTGTGACCCGTTGACGGATCGCCGCCATTACGATGCTCAACCACTTCGGTAGTGCGTTTGAGCGCCCCAACTTTGCTAATACCAGCCACATATTTTCCGTCCCACATCACCCGGAATTTGAAATTTTTATACGGATCGAATCGTTGCGCGTTAACGCTAAATTGTGCCATGTCATTCTCCTCGAAAAAGCAAAAGGCAAAAATACTGATTGGTGATGAACGGCAGTTCTCAGCCGTGTCATTTTCGCTCGCCGCTACACCTGAATTTGTCCGGCCATTTGTTGCAACTTCACGATGACAAATTCGGCGGGCTTGAGCGGCGCGAAGCCGACGACAATGTTGACAATGCCCAGATTGATTTGATCTTGCGGCGTGGTTTCCTTGTCGCATTTGACAAAATAAGCATCACGCGGAGTCGAGCCTTGAAATGCGCCTTGCCGAAACAGACCTTGCATGAACGCGCCAACATTGAGGCGAATCTGCGACCAGAGCGGTTCATCATTTGGCTCAAACACGACCCATTGCAGCGCACGAAAGAGGCTCTCTTCGATAAAGAGTGCTGTGCGGCGCACTGGGATATATTTCCATTCGTCGGCTAATTGATCTGCTCCCCGCAACGTCCGGGAACCCCAAACCACGCGCCCGGCAACCGGAAATGAACGCAAACAGTTAATGCCAAGTGGATTCAATTCGCCATTTTCTGCATCCGTCAGATTAATGCTGAGTTGCGGCACGCCGACCAATGTGGCGTCTTGGCCAGCAGGAGCTTTCCAGACTCCGCGCTGGGTATCAGTGCGGGCGAAAACACCCGCGACAACGCCGCATGGAGCAAACTCTTCGACCTGATTGTCGCGCAAAGGGTTTGGCTGCTTGAGGCGTGGAAAGAAGAGCGCTGCGTTTTTCGATTTCGTACCGACATTATCATTTGTAGTGTCAGTAAACTTCTTTCTAGCTTCCGTTTTATCCTTCCAATCTTTAGGCGGATCAACTAACAACATCGCCCGCCGCTCTTCGCAGTATGAAGCGGCGGCAGAGACCAAATTCACATCCATGTCCAGCGGCTGGTCAGCCTCTTTGTAAGGAGGGATGCAAAGTAAATTGAAAAGATCAGCCTGTTCTAAGGAATGAAGTCCTTTCTTTTCTACCGCGCCATTTGGCGGGAGAAAATCATTGATCGTTAAGGTGAGTCCATCGGAAACAGAATCCTTGTGATCCTGGTTGGCTTTATCGAACACGTTTTTTGCATCCTTCAAATCTTGCTTCATCTGATCGGTAGCTGTGCCGTTGTTTTGCGCAGCTTCCAGTTTCGCCTTGACGCGTTTGTATTTGCTCTCTGCCTGCGTGACGCTGTCTTGTGTCTGCGCCCAAAATGTATTCTGTTTTGTCTCATCCTTTGGAGTAGCAGTGTCATCGTTGAAGGTCTTAATAGCTGCTATAACAGGCGCGAGATCGGGCGGAGTGAATGGCAAGTCGCCTTCCCATTTCACCAGTTTCGATTCTGCTTTGAGTACCAAATCAGCGCGGCGTGGGCTTGCGGGGGAAACAGAAAGGTTCAGAAATTGCTCACTTGTTCCTACTGCTGTATCAGTTACAGTCAGATTGAACAGCGAGGGGTCCGTAATGTTCGCCAGATCAATTGTGGCGCGAAGGTTCGCCCCCCAACTTCCCTCGTAGGCCGCAATCAAGTTAACAGGTCCGACGACAATTTTGGCTTTGTTAAGCGAAGCCGCTTTAATCACTGCGCTGTCCGCAATTTTCGCCACATCTTCTTTTTTCGCCGTGGCAGCAACTTTTCCGATTAGCGCGGCAACGGCGGTAGCAGTCTTTTTCTCGACCTCTTTCTTCGCAGGATCACCGTTGATTGTTGCCGCCGCAGTGTTTGCCGCGACAATTGCGGCGGCCCCGTCGGCAGCGGCTTTGGCGGCATCTGCAATTGTTTTCGCGGCGGCCTCAGCCAGTGTACGATCAGCTTCACTTGCAAAGCTGGGATGAAATAGTCTGGTAATAATACCCTGACTACCGCCATTCAGATAAAAATCACGCACCGCAAATCCGAGCGAACTATCGAGCCATAATCCACCGAAAATTCGCTCAAAATCGCCAAAGCTATTAATTGTGACCGCCTCATTGGTTGGTCCACGTTGGGCGCGTCCGATGAAAGCAGTAATCGAAGTTGCGACGCCTGTAATGGTGCGAACTCCGCTGGATATTTCCTGAAGATAAACTCCTGGATAAGTTGGGGTAACTGGCATGTTTCACTCTCCCTTTTTCAGCTATAATGCGTGCCTCGCGCAGCAAATGTTTTTCCGAACTTGCAGATCGTGCTACCCAGACAAATTGCTTGGGCAGATACAGAGACCATTTTTTCAGTGCCACCATTTACGCCATAGCACACGCCATCGTGAGCTATAGCTGGCGGAAACAGTTGGCAAAAACGGCGCGATGAATTTCAGAATACCTTCCAGGCTCTTGAGAGATTGCCGCTCACCGCCCGGCACATGCGTGATTTGTCCATGCCAGCCTCGACTTTCGGCATCACCGTCAAGCCAAAGCTTGATGATAAATGAATGGGTTTCCTGCTCGCCTGTCCTCATCTTGCACCGTTTTTTCTCAAAGATTATTGCTGGCTATGGCTGTGGAATCCACACTTCCCATTTCGTCTAATAAATATTGTAACTGGAATCATTCCACTCAGAACAATAACAACCCGGTGTCTATCAAACCGTCTTTGCGGCGTCTATAGCGGCATCTTTTTTGAAAAAATATGGCTGCTGGTAAAAATATATTTCCGCTCAGCCATTCAGCCGATGCTCGGCATCCATCTGTTCGACAATTTGAATCCATTGTTGTGCCTGTTGCTGTAATTCATTGATCGTGGACTGAAACGTTCGCAGATGAGCTAACAGCTCATTCGGCGAATTCAAAGGCGCAGCATTCATCTCTAGTTCTAGCCTGGGCATGATTCTTGTGGCTGAGGATAATAGTAAGGTCTCTTGCGCAGTACGAATTTGTTCACACAATTGTTTTGTGGGCAGACTGGGAGAAACACCTAATTCTTCGCGCAGTGCTTTGACGCAACACTCGTACTGGCGCAACGCTCCGGTGCGATCTCCGGTTAAATATTTCAACCGCATCAATTGCTGATGCGCACGTTCGCCCGCCGGGTCATAATGCAAGATAATCTCGGCATAGCTCATGCCTTCTTCGTATTGTCGGTGACTTTCGCAATATGCCGTCAGCTTCTCAAGCATCTTGAAATACAGATGTTGTAAACGCTCTCGTTCATACAAGCACCAATCCTGATACCACCCTTCCAGCAAATCGCCCTGATAAAGCTGCACGGACTGACGTAACTTGTGAGCGATTGATTCATCAATTTCCGTTGCGCCCTGCGCCAGTTTTCCTGCCTGCTCAAAAACCATCACATCAGTCCAAATGTCTATTTCAGGATGGAAAGCAACGGATTCCGTACCAGCCGCTAACAAATGAAGCTGCGGACTTTGCAGATGTGCAGCAAAATAGCTTTGCAACTGCCACAAAGTTTGGCGAAGATTTTTCTTTGCAGTGGCAGCCGGACTGTCGCACCACAAGGTTTCGGCCAGATGTTCGCGTTGATGATGCAGGTTTCGATGCGTAAGCAAGTAACAAAAAACCTCTTGCATTTTGCACGGCTTTGCCCACTGGCATTCCACGCTGTCAAACTTCATGCGAAGCTCCCCAAACATCCACACTTTGACTGAATGCATATTCCCCCTCTACCTTACATTTAGAGTTATAGCCTAATCTTTACAAACAACTTAGGTGAATCGAAAAAGTGCTTCGGCACTGAGAAAAAACGAACTCTCTGTGGCTGAAAGATTCAAAAAAGCTGAATAAAAGACTAAGTAACGCTATAAAATAGATTTTAGATTTGTAATAAGCAAAGCGACCACTGTCTGCTTTGTACTGTATGGGGAGATATTAGTAACGACTATACTTAACGATGGCAGGCAAACAGTATACTAAGTTAGTTTGCTGGTCAACTGTGATGAACACTCAACAGCAAGAGGCTTTGTTTTTCTTTTGCTGGGTGGAGGTAAAAGATTACCGTTATCCTTTTGATAAAATTGTTAGCTTATAATGTTTGGTTCTGTTGCCCGCGCGACCAGACTATAAAACATTCCGCTCCACGGAGCTGACTTTTCAGACAGCTTCCGCACCTGCGTTATCTCGTCATCATTCCTAAATACGAATCAATGATTGCTCGCCCTGCGAACAGGCTGAGGATTGCCGCCGCTCCGAGGAAAACGCCAAAGGCGAGACGGACTTTCATCCCGCCGCCACGTTTCAACGCCATGCCTACGCCGACTAACGAACCAAGCAACGAACCGAGCAGCAAAATGAGAATCGCTGACTGCCAGCCGAGAAACGCACCGATGAAAGCCATCATTTTCACATCACCAAGCCCCATCCCTTCAATGCCTCTGGTGTAAAAATAAAAGGTTCGTAGTAACCAAATTAATCCTCCGCCCACTACAGCTCCGAGCAAGGAATTCATCAGGGTAATATGCGCGACGGATTCAGGTTGAGCATAACTATAAACCACCCAGCCAACGGCTAAGACCAAACCTGCGATCAGCGAAGCCCATTCGATGCGTGTCCCGCGCTTTTCATAAGTTTCTTCGGTGAGCTTTTCCGCTTCGGATAATTCTTCCTCTTCCCATTCAAAATATTTACCGAAGAGAACGTTATCCAGCCGATCAATGGCGAAGAAAACAGGAATCGCCAGCGCAATCCCTGCGGCTCCTCCCCAGGTTGCAACCAGATGCGGCAGGGTTGAATTCAAGCCTTCCAGCATTCGCGCTCCCCAGAGATGGCTGACAAGAGTAATAGCGCCAATCGAAAAAAGCAGTGCCGGATAAGTAATAATATTTGGTAAAAGCTGGTGACGGGCATCAATAAATATTAACGCGACAATGATCGCAATAAAGATCATTCTGAAAACATTAAAAGTCGAAATTCCTGACACGTACGCCACACTGAAGAACAGCACGCCAACTAGAAATTCTACGGCTGGGTAAATCGCTGAATATCCCGAATGACAAGCGCGACATTTGCCGCGCAGAATCAAATAACTCAGCACTGGAATATTGTCATAAGGCTTGACCGCTTGCCCGCAAGAGCCGCAATGAGAACCGGGGTAGCTGACTGATTCACCACGCGGGATGCGATAGATGACGACATTCAGAAAACTGCCGACGATCAGCCCGAAGGCTCCGGCAATCAGGGCTTGAAAAAGAAACGGAAGGTCTTGAATAGAAATCATGAATGCAATTATAGTCGGTGCGCCAGCATCCTGCTGGCAAGGTTTCAGAAGGGAGCTGCGCCAGCAGGATGCTGGCGTACCAATTAATACTAGGGCTTCGCAACTTCCCGAATGCGGATGTTTCGATACCTGACTTTGCTCTTTTCGCCCCAGGAATCTTCGCCGCCGTGAACTTGCAATCCGATGTAGCCTTCAGCCGGAAAACGATCTCGTGAATCCGTAAAATCAATCATCTTCTTGTCGTTCAACCACGAACGGACATGCGCGGGTTGTCCTTCAATACGAGCGCGAAGTTTGTTCCAACCATTTTTTTTGAAAGCTTTTTCCCAGGTTTTGTTGATCTGGATAAACCCGCCTTCTGCCGGAGCATAAAGGCTCCCGACGGTTCCCTCTTTTCGATAATCAATGGTAATCTGGTAGCCCATTCCGTCTTCACGAGTGCGGAGAAAAAGTCCGGTATCTACCGGAAAATCAGCTTTGAATTCCAGTTCAATTTCAAAATCTCCATACTTCTTTTCAGTTCCGATGAGACCGCCTTGATGATCTTTTTCCTGATCGCCAACAAGGGAGCCGTCTTTGACTTCCCAAATTCCGCCATGTCCTCCATGCACCGCCATCAGACGCCAGCCACTCATTGATTTCCCGTCAAAGAGTGAAGTCCACGGCGTAGTACCTGAAAAAGCCAGGCTGGTGAGAATTATTAACGAAGCTAACGAAAATGCTAAAATTATCCGGGGTTGAAAATTCATAACGATCTCCTAAAATTATTGGTTTGGATTGAAACCGTTGAATCATTGTTTGAAGTGCTTTGATTGTCAACCTTAGCAAAGAAAAAGGCAGAGAAATTATTCTCTGCCTTTCTTTCATCTCAGGTAGAAGTACATAAAGTACCCGAACTGTTATGGCGCTAGAATAAAAGCAGAATCACAGAATGGCGACCAAATCGGAATAGTTAAGGTGTTCGCTGCTACGTTAGTTTTGTGGAGTGTCCGAATTCCAGACCACTTATTAGGCGCAGTCGTCGGCGTCATGATTAACCCTACGGCTCCCGCCACATTCCATTTCAATGTTCCAGTATGTCCCGATGGAATCAGTGCCGGATTATTAACTCCTACCTGCGTACCAAGTCCGCCGGGGACTCTCGGAGTCCTTGGATCAACGATGAAACTTTCCTGACAAGTACCCGTCCACGGACTAGAGAAGCTACCTGGCTTTTCTCCATCATTGCACGCCACACCCATTCCGACCTGTACAGCTCCGGTACTCGCCACAGTGGTATTCAAATCTCCCGTCAATCCCACCGTCACTAACTTTTGACCAACCGAATCATTCGGACTTTGGATTTCAGCGACAAACTGAGTGGGTAAAGCATCCAATCCAGTCCCGACACATGCCGCAACATTGAAATTCAAAGTTGCAATCATATTGCTCATATCGCAGGTTGCCATTTGCGCACTGCTGCCATACGCCCAAAATGCTTCGGCTCCGTAATTTCCTACATAATTGCCATCATTGATGAAAGCATTTCCGATCAATCCATTTTGTGGTATCGGACATCCATTTTCATCTTCGGCAACAGCAATGACGTAACCAGTATTTTCCGGGTCCATTTCTGAAACCTTGATTGAAATAGTGGCATTCGACGTGAGGCAAATCGGGGTGTCTCCTTGATTACAGCTCTTATCAACGAAAAACACATGAACTCTGGTCTTTACTCCGGTGTTACTAATCGTGATTCTTGCATCTGAAGTGCCTGTAGTATTGTAATATGGGAAGACCAAAACCGAGCCAGCCTTCTGATCGCTGACACCGACATTAGTTGGCGGACCGCCAGCGAAAGAATTAAGCGAGAGAATCGTCAGCAGTGAGAGTGCTGAGAATAGCTGAGTAATAAATCTAATAGTTTTCATCAAATATCTCCTAAAAAGTTAAAGTTCAAATCACTCTCTCCCCGCAAGCGGGAAAAAGAGCGAACGAAATCCTGACATCAATCAAGCATCGAGATAATGAAGAGAAACCGGAGCGCTTCCATTCAAACCGAAACCAGTGACTGCATTTTATTGACAGTTCTGTAAACTAATTGACCCTGTGATTTACTGCAAATTGTGACCGTCAGGAAGACGAAGGTATAGCCACAACGATTTTGCGAGTCCAGTGAGAAGGGTTTTATCCAATAAAATTGGATGAGGTATTGATTGTTGCCGCAATCAATATAAATAGTTTAACACAGTTAAACTATTTGGGAAGATTTTTTTGTGAGGAATTGATTGAGGAACAAGATTCAATCATTGAGGTCACGGTTCGCAAAATCTCGGCTGGCAAGCTCGGCTTTGGTAGGAAAGCGGAAGCACCGATTGAAAAGGCTTCCTCAATCGTTTCTTTTTTAGCCAGACCGCTGGTAATAATAATTTTTAACGTGGGCAATATTTTTTTTAGTTCTCGAATTGTGGTTAATCCATCTACTCCCGGCATCATCAAGTCAACAATTGCCAGTTCGGGCTGGAAGCCCTCTTCACGGACTAATTGAATCGCTCTCGCTCCACCTTGTGCTGTCTGAGGACGGAATCCGTAGCCCTTCAAAACCTCACCTGTTAACAACAGAATTTCACTTTCGTCGTCAACAATTAAGATTTGCTGACCGCTTCCAGTCAGCGCGGCTGAGGCTTCCACTTTTGCCTGCGGAGAGAAAGCCTCGTCTAGTTTTGGTAGATAGATTTCAAAAGTAGTGCCAATATCTTTTTCACTCTGAACTGCCACAAAGCCGTTATGCCCTTTGACGATGCCTTGAACAGTTGAAAGTCCCAGACCAGTTCCTTGTCCAAGCGGCTTCGTAGTAAAGAATGGCTCGAAGATTTTATCCCTGACTTTTGGATCAATTCCAGTTCCTGTATCAGACACTTCTATGACGATAAAATCTCCAGAGACATTCTCCGATAAAAAAGGTGAGAACTGATCCTGAAGGATCGCCTCTCTGGTATTAATAGTAATCACGCCGCCATCCGGCATCGCATCTCTGGCATTGACGCAAAGATTCATCAGGACTTGATACAATTGAGTACCATCGCCTAAGACCAGGCTCTGAGCACTCGAACATTTAATCTCAAAACGGATCGAGCGTGGAATTGTATCCGATAAAATCCCCACAATTTCCGAAATTAACGGTTCGATAATGACAGGATTTTTTTCACCACTGGCACCCCGGGCGTAGGTGAGAACTTGCTTAATCAAATCAGCTCCACGTTCGGCACTCCGCTGGAGAGTGTCAATTAATTGCCGGCTGTCATCGTCCGGCAAGCGCAAATGCAAAATGCGCGTTGCGAGCAGAATGGGAGCGAGAACATTATTCAAATCATGCGCAATTCCTGACGCCAGCGTCAAAATACTTTCCATTCGCTGAGTCCGATAGATCTGCTCTTCCAACTGTTTTTTCTCAGTTATATCGGTATTGATAAACAGATAGGAATGCGCCTCATCCTGAACATCTTTGACGAGCCTCCAGTGACATTCTGCTCTGATCTGTTCCCCTGATTTAGTATGATGCCGTGATTCGCCTCCCCACTCACCTTTTGAACCTAAAATATTAAATTGGGGGCTCACTTTATCATCGTCATTCAAATCGAAAAGTAAGGCTTTGAGGTTTTTCCCAATTGCCTCAGAAAGTCCCCAGCCATAAATTTTCACGGCTCCTTTGTTCCAGAAGGTAATATTAAAATCCAGATCACAGACAATGATAGCATCCGGGGCAATATCTAAAAGTGCAGCTTGTTGTTGCAAGCGATGTTCAGTTTTTTTCTGCCCGGAAATATCACGAGCAATGGTAGAAAAATACGATACCTGCTGATCGGTGGCCCGATGAGCAATCGTGACTTGAAGAACGGGGATGATTTTATTTTCTCGGGTGAGTAAGGCAGTTTCCCCAGTCCAGACACCTTCGCGCAAAGCAATTGGCAGACCTATATTTAAGATTCGGTCACTGACTTCCTGGGGGTGAAATTGAGTGTTTGAAACATCGTCTGTCTCAGCCAATCCGATCATTCGACGCCCGGCACTATTGAGAAAGGTTGGCCGTCCCCGACCGTCGGTAATACAAACAAAATCGGTGGTTGCCTCAATGACAGCCTTAAAGCGTTCCTGTTCTTCGGAAGCTTTCAGCAAGCTGGTAATATCTTTAAAATAAAGGTTTGCCCCATTGGTACAAGGCTGAATATAATTCTCAATCCAACGACCGGTGTAAGGGCAAAGTTCTCTAAAAATAACTGTCTGCTGCATTTCGACTGCACGCAAAGCCTCGGCTTTCAAACCTGATTGCTCCAGCAGCGGAAAGTTCTCCCAGAGATTTGCGCCGAGAAGTGCATCCGAGAGATTCAGAAGTTGCTTACATTTTGGACTGATGAAACTAAACTGCCACTGCTGGTCGTAGGTACAATAACCATCCGTCAAATCATCCAGAAGCCGAATTAGATGTCCACCCTCAACCAACTGGCGATCCGCTAAGTTTAATGCTGGATTAGATGAAATTGTGGTATTCATAAATTTCACTCAGTTTTCAGGCAGTCAGCCGTGGCGTGACCTATTAAAAATGAATGATGGATAGCTAAGTTGAATTTACCGACAAAAAGAAAGCTGAACGCAGAAGCTCAAGGGAGAAGGCTTCCCGCGTAAATAATACCCGCTTTCCCCAAAAAAGAAAAAAGGTAGCACCATTGTCACGTGCCACCTTCATTAAATTTTATTACTTGCTGCTGAATTACGGCTGCCAATCCGCGATAAAAATATTCGTATCACCCTGTTTTGCAGCATTGCGATTGGAGGCAAAAACCAGTTTTTTCCCGTCAGGAGTGAACATCGGAAAACCATCGAACGTGTCGTTATACGTGATGCGCTCAATGCCTGAACCATCTGTATTCACTGCGTACAAATCAAAATTTCTCCCTTTGGGATCATCCATATTGGAAGAGAAAATAATTCGTTTTCCATTCGGGAAAAAGAACGGTGCGAAGCTCGCTTTATTGAAATTTGTAATGCGGCGTTTGCCGGAACCGTCGGCATTCATGACCCACAAATCCAGTTTTGTAGGGCGAATTAAATCTTCGTTCAGGAGCGAAATATAATCGGCTTTTTCTTTCTCAGTTTCAGGATGAAAGGCACGGTAGACAATCTGCTTCCCGTCGGCACTCCAAAACGGGCCGCCATCGTAGCCCAGCTCATTCGTCAGTTTTTTGACGTTCCCGCCGTTTTTATCCATGGTGTAAATATCAAGATCGCCATCACGCAACGAAGTGAAAACAATCATTCCATCTTGACGAATCGTGGCTTCGGCATCGTAACGCGGAGTCGTCGTTAAGGGCTTCGCATTTTTACCCTCTAAATCTGCCTGAAAAATATCAAATCCTTTAAAGAGTGACCAGACATAGCCTTTTGAAAAATCAGGCTTGGGCGGACACTGTGAGGCAAATTTATGAGTCGAGGCATACACGATATGCTTTTTATCCGGGGTGTAATACGCACAGGTCGTCTTCCCTTCACCGTTCGAGAGCAGCTTCACATCCGTGCCATCAATCTTCATCGAATAAATCTGGTCGCAACCATCGGCTTTGGGGGCGCGTTGAAAAATCAAACGCTTTCCATCGAAGGAAAAATACGCTTCAGCATTTTCACCGCCAAGCGTCAATTGCTTAATATTTTTGAGATGTTTTTCCTCATTCGTCATCGCAGGTTGGGCGGTTTGCGCTTCACTCACACGAGGCTGCGAAAAAAATACCGGGATCGAAACCAGGATAATCAGGGCTGTTATCAATAAGGCTTTCATAAATTTAATTTGAAGAACTGGAAAATATCGTACAGTGGGCTGCCAGCCCGCGTCCGAAGCTGAGATGACTAATTTCTTTGCAGAAACCCTAGCCAAACCTCAGTGGACGGGCTGACAGCCCATGCTACGATGAAATGTAGTCAGAGAAAATTATTCTTCTTCTGATTCAGATTTTGCTTTGTCTCGTTTTTCTTCCATCAACAAGGCTTTCCGGCTTAGACGAATCTTATTGCCTTCCAACCCGATGCATTTGACCATCAACTGTTGACCTTCCGTTAATTCATCGCGGACATCGCGGACGCGATAATCAGCAATTTCTGAAACGTGCAACAGTCCATCAGTGCCAGGGAAGATTTCAATAAACGCACCGAAATCTACAATTCGATTGACCGTTCCAAGATAGGTTTTTCCGATCTCAGCTTCGGCAGTCAAATCACGAATAATCTGAAGTGCCTGTTCTCCGGCTTCACCGTTATTGGTGGCAATTGAAATGCGTCCACTATCCTCGACATCAATCTTCGCACCTGTCCGCTCGACGATTGATTTGATGACTTTACCGCCTGGTCCAATGACGTCACGAATTTTGTCTACCGGAATCTGGATCGTCAAAATTCTTGGCGCATACTTATTGAGTTCAGGACGGCCTTCGGTCAGGATTTCATCCATCTTATCGAGGATAAATAACCGGCCTTTGCGCGCCTGCTCTAAAGCTTCCTGCATGATCTGTGTATTCAGACCCGTGATTTTAATATCCATTTGCAAAGCAGTGATACCAGCTCGCGTACCCGCTACTTTGAAATCCATGTCGCCGTAGTGATCTTCCGCACCAGCGATGTCAGACAACACAGCAAATTTCTTGTCTTCCTTGACGAGTCCCATGGCGACACCAGCGACCGGAGCTTTGACCGGAACGCCGGCATCCATCAGCGAAAGAATTCCGCCGCAGATGGTTGCCATTGATGACGAACCGTTTGATTCTGTAATGTCAGAAACGATGCGAATGACATACGGAAATTCTGCTTCATCGGGAAGCACGGCTTCGATGGCGCGATGTGCTAACACTCCGTGACCAATTTCGCGGCGTCCGGGTGATCCGGTACGCCCGGTTTCACCAACCGAAAACGGCGGGAAATTGTAATTCAACATGAATTTACGTTTATATTCGCCTGTTTCGAGATGCTCAATGTATTGCACATCCTGCGAAGTTCCGAGCGTCGTCGTCACCAACGCCTGTGTTTCACCACGCGTAAATAACGACGAACCGTGAACACGCGGCAGGACTCCGACTTCAATCGTGATCGGACGAATTTCAGAAAAGCGGCGACCATCAGGACGACGTTTATTATTCAAAATATCGTCACGGAAGATTCGCTCTTTCAGCACATCAAACAAGGCCGCAGCCTCAGCGCGTTTCGCCGGCTCTTCTTCAGGATAACTTTCTTTGACCCGTTTTTTCAGGTCGGCAATCGTGTTGTAGCTTTCGATTTTCGATTTATTTTCGACGTTCAAAGCTTCGCGTAATTCGGCTGAGAACTTAGCATCCAACTCAGCCACCATCTCTTCATTCAGTGTTGGAGTTACAAATTCACGCTTCTTAATGCCGAGCGTTTCAAACATTGATTTTTGTAACGCGACCAGCTTTTTAATTTCGTTATGACCAAATAAAAGAGCTTCGAGGATGACCTGTTCACTGACTTCTTTCGCGCCAGCTTCGACCATCACAATGGCGTCTTCACTGCCAGCGACGAGCAGGTTTAATTTTGAATTTCTGATTTGCTCATACGTTGGATTCACGACGTATTTATCTTCAACTAATCCAACCCGAACACCGGCAATCGGCGTATGGAACGGAATGTCAGACAAATAAAGGGCCGCCGAAGCTCCGGTAATGGAAAGCACGTCTGGATCGTAATCTTCATCAGCCGAAACCACCATCGAAATGATCTGCGTTTCATGCAGGTAGCCTTCGGGAAATAACGGACGTAAGGGACGATCTGTCAAACGACAAGTCAGAATTTCTTTTTCAGTGGGACGACCTTCACGCTTGAAAAATCCACCGGGGATGCGTCCCGCCGAGTAACCATATTCACGATAATCAACGGTCAGCGGGAAAAAGCCCTGACCTTCCTTGGACTGACGTGCAGAAACGGCAGTGACCAGCACTACGGTTTCACCTTGCTGAATCAAAACAGCACCGTCAGCCTGTTTAGCGATTCTTCCCGTTTCAATCGAGATTTCAGAATCACCAAAATTAACGCTTTCTTTCAAAAACATAATATCTCCTCAACAACAGCCGTTGCCCGAAAACAGAAGCAATTCCTGCCACCAGACAACACAATAAACAACAAAAGCCACTCAACAACAATCTGAGTGACCCGATAGCTAACTATACGGATGGAAGCGAAAAAAATGAGTACCGAGAAAAAATTTCTTCACAATTTAATCTGGTAACGCGGACGTGTTCGGCTGAGAGGCACTACTAATTATCAGTGAAGAGCAGAGGAAACGAAAGGATCAGGTTGTTCATTCTAATTCCTAAACGGATAATTCGTGGAGCGTAATCTCTGTCTTTTTGCTCACCGGTGTCTGGTGTCAGGAGCGGGCAAGACCTGCCGTCACGTTCGGCTACAAAGAAAAGGCGACGAACCCGAAGATTCGTCGCCGTTGGTAACTTACTTACGAAGACCGAGCTTCTCAATAATTTGATGGTATCGGTTAATATCTTTGCGTTTTAAATAATCCAACATGCTGCGTCGTTCGCTAACCATTTTCAGCAAACCACGACGTGAGTGATTATCTTTTTTATGGGTTTTAAAATGCTCGGTTAACTCAACAATTCGTTTGGTTAAGAGCGCGACTTGCACTTCCGGCGAACCCGTATCGGTCGCGTGAGCGCGATGTGTTTCTAAAATTGAAGCTTTCACTTCTGTGGCTAATGGCATTCTAACTCCTGGTAATCCTAATAGATTAATTATACCTGCGTACGAAGATCGGGGAATTTACCATAACATCTTGTTCAAGTAAAGCATCAGGTTACACAATGAAGCTTGATTCCTGACAATCCTTGAAGCAAGATATGATTCCATGGACTTTGAAATTATCAGTGAAATCACTGACCTCGAAACCATTGCCATTGGTTCAGGTATTCGTGACCGAGTTCGTTTACGAAAAACCTATGGAAAGGGTCGCTGGCGTAAATTAAAAGGTACGGCTCGGGTTAAATTGGTTAATGGGGTAATTCGTCTGGCAGAGCTTCACTGGTATGAAGCACACGGAATGGGTAAACATGAATTCAAATTAAAACTTCCATTTCTTGACTAAAAATATGGCAAAAACAAAACAAAAGAATAGAGAATTTGCTTTATGCCTCAACAATGATGGCTACAAATCATCGCTGGAAATCGGCAAGCTCTATCAAGTCATCGCTGACACTGAAGCAGAAGCTAATGGATATTTGCGCGTCATAGATGAAAGTGGTGAAGATTACGCTTTCACACTCAACCGTTTTCACGTGATGACCTTGCCCTTACCTGTCGAAAAAACCTTACTCATGGCGGTTGGTGCGTAGTTTACAAACTACCCCTTCTCTTTCTTTAAGCACCCACCCGTCTTCCCAACCGTACTCTTCCAACCCCGAAAAGCGTTTCTTGTAATCATAATGAGAAGGCTCGCGGTAAGCGTAGCCCAAATAATAATACCGTTTTCCCAGCTCCAGGGAGTGCTGAATCGAATTGAGAATCAGGAAAATGCCAAGACTTCTCTGCTGAATTTCGGGTTCGTAAATTGAGTAAACGCTTGAAGTAGAATTTTCACCGAGATCAAGAAAACTAACTCCGATCAATTTTCCATTTTGGAAAAGACAAACTTCTTTTGTCTCACAGGGAATCTGCGCGGGAAACGGAGATAAAAAATCGTGAATTGAATCTGGGACGTTCTCAGTAAATCTAACTTTATGCCGCTGAAATAAGGCTTCCTTTTCCTCATCAATAAAGGCTTCACGAATAACAACTTCTAAATCAATATTGGCTTTGAGAATTCTTTTCAAACTCGTACTCAACTTGAAAGCTGCAAGATCAATCCGCAGCGGAGTCACATGCTTTGCCCCCACCTGCGAATACCGAAAAAAATATTCTCCAAAATGTCGCCATCCGTGCGCCCAGAGATAATCCATCTGCGCCGCTGATAGCTCGTCTTTGAAAAAATATTCATTGAGTTGATTCATTCTAAGGTCGCGCAAAAAAATGTGGCGCGAACCATTAGCTCGCGCCACTCTTTCAAAAAATCTAAGGTAAAATTAAATTCAATATTTCGCCAGCTCTAAAGCCTTGGCAAACACATCCTCAACCTGCGGTAAAACTACACGTTCCAGAATTTTCGAGAACGGGACAGGAGTGTCCGTGCTGCCCACGCGATAAATCGGAGCATCCAGATACTCAAAGTAATTTGAAGCGATGCGTGCGGCGACTTCGCCTCCCGCTCCGCCTGTCACTTTGTCTTCGTGGACGATTAAAACCTTACCGGTTTTCTTCACTGTCGCGGCAATCGCGTCCATATCTAACGGTGAGATAGAACGCAAGTCCAGTACTTCGGCTTCGACACCGTGTTCTTGCGCCAATTGATTCGCCGCGCGGATCGCCCAATGAACCGGAGTTCCATAAGCAATAATCGAAAGGTCTGAACCTTCGCGCCGAATCTTGGCTTTGCCGAATGGGATTTCGTAATCATCGCCCGGGTCTGGAGCCTTAGCGAACGGTTGGTTGTAAAGATATTTAGGTTCGAGGAAAAAGGTGATTCCCTCATTTCTCAAAGCGTGTCGCAACATTCCCGTAGCATCGTCCGGGAACGCCGGAACGACTACGCGAATGCCAGGAAGCCCAATCAGCCAGCCTTCGAGATTTTGCGAGTGATACAACCCGCCGCCGATATAGCCACCAGAAGCCAGACGAATCACAATGTTCGGGCTGAACTGTCCTTTGCTGCGATAATAATCATGCGAAATATCAATCAACTGTTCAGCCGCTGGCCAATAATAATCGGCAAATTGCGCACCTTCGATGATAATGCGAATGTCTTCACGAAACCGCGACAATCCATTTGCTGTCGCGCTGATATAATCCTCGGCAATCGGCGCATTGAAGACGCGCTTGTTGCCAAATTCCTGCAACATCCCCATATCAACGTTAAAGACTCCGCCCTTATCTTTCGAGGCGACATCCTGCCCCCATAAAAACGTATTCGGATTGCGACGGAACTCCGTCTTCATCGCGTTGTTAATGCCTTCCAACAGCGAAATTAACTTGCCGCCTTCTTTGGGACCAACCCCTTCAGCCGGAACTGGTAATTCGGGAGGCAAGACAAAATCTGTCGCCGAAGCCGGATCAGGATTTGGCGATGCTTCAGCCCGTTCCTGTTCCGCGTTGACGTAATCTTTATTTTCTTCTTCGATGGTCAATAACTTGAGCGGATCAACATTTTCGATCTCAAGCAAATGAATTTTCAAACGAACTAAAGGATCACGCCGACGAGTCTCAGCAATTTCTTCTTCGCTGCGATATTTTTTGTCGTTATCGGAATTGCTGTGCGCGTAAATACGGACGCACGAAGCATGGACAAGAACAGGCCCGCTAGTCGCTTTCACGTACTCGACTGCCTCATTCATCGCGGCGACTGAATCAAAGGGATTCGTCCCGTCGCAATTGATGATTTTCAATCCACCAATGCCTGTGAAGTTATCGGAAACAATCGGATTCGCTGTTTGTTCCCACAGCGGGACAGAAATTCCATAACCGTTATTTTGGACGACAAAGATCACCGGAACTTGTTCGCGCCCGGCGCCATTCAAAGCTTCAAAAACGTAGCCCTCCGAGCAGGAAGAATCGCCCTGACTTGAAAAAGCAATCGCATCGCTGCCGTAATATTTAATACCGCGCGCCACGCCAACCGCTTGGGACGCATGATTTCCTGTGGCTGATGAAACGTTCTGAATCCCAATCGAAGGCTTGCCAAAATGGTTGCTCATGTGGCGTCCGCCACCGGCCACATCTTCGTCTTTGGAAAGTCCGTTCAAATACACTTCGTACGCCGTCAAGCTTCCCGCCATACAGGTCAACATGTCGCGGTAATATGGAAACAGAAAATCTTTGCCCGGACGGAAAGCCAGCCCTAAAGCCAACTGAATTCCATCGTGTCCAACGTGCGAAGCATGATAGCCCCAGCCTTTGGATTGCTTACTATAATTTCTGGCTTTTTCATCAAGCAGACGCGCCTGATGCATTAAACGATACCAGTCAAGCTGAGTCTCAACCGGCACACGATCACTACCAACGACTAGAGGATCAACCTCAGCGGCAATAACTTGTTCTTCTTTTTTCATCCTACTTTCCTTATGAATCCTTTGGAAGCTGCGGAGTATTATTGGAGTAATGCAGCATTTTAGGAGCGAGGGACTTATTTTGCAAACCAATCCGGTTGGCGCGTTTCAGAAGGCAGGAATTCGCAGGCGATTTCAGTGTTCAGAGTTCACGCTTCAGCGTGCCACACGCCGCGCTTCGCTGGCGTGGCAAACTAAAGTTTGAACTCTGAACGTACAGATCAATTCACCTTCACTACAACAAATGTCACATCATCATCCTGCGGACGCTCGCCGCCCCACTCATCGCCCAATTTCACCAGTCCATTGATGATTTCCTGCGCCGATAAATTCGCGTGTTCAGTAATGAATTTTTTGGCGGATTCGTCTTCCAGCATTTCGTTCAGTTGATTAAACCGTTCCGGCAATCCGTCGGACATCAGTACGACTACATCGCCGGATGACAGTACGAATTCCTGCTGATGATATTGATAACCCGTGATTCCGCCGAGTGGCAAAGCTTTCATCATCACTTCTTCAATCCCCTGATCCGATGCCCGATAAATCAAGATTGGTGGCATTCCCGCAATACTCACCGACAACTGATGATCTTTCACTTTGACCATCGTCATCGCCATAAACAAGCCGCGCAGTTTCATCTCTTTCAGCACGCGGCTCATCCGATGAAAGATGTGTGAAATGTCAGGATGATAGGCGAGCGAAACAAACAAACTTTTCACCGAAGCGACCATCGTCCCCGCCTTTAATCCATGTCCCGTCGCATCGCCCACTGCAATCGTCAACGTCCCATCTTCACTCACGTGAAAGTCGTAGTAATCGCCGCCGACTTCGGAAGCAGTTTTCATATACGCGGCGATGTCGAGCTGCGGCAGGCTGGGCAATTTCTTCGGCAGCATCGAAAGCTGCAATTGGCGGGCTTCTTCCAGTTCAGCGGCGCGGCGTTCGTTCTCGGCTTTCTCCTGTGCGTGCTGGACGCGGAGTTTGGCCTCGGTGCGTTGATGTTCCAGTTCTTTCTCAGAAAGTTGCTTGACCTGCACAAGTTGCGCAGCAAGGTCGCGGCTGGTGCGCGCAAACCGATGCGCGAGGTAAATTGCGATAGCAAGGTTATTCGCAAGAGCGGCGGCGGGAACTGCTAAGAGATATTGTCTCGTGAATAGTATCCCGGTCGCGCCAAGGATGCCTGCGACACTCAGCGCCATTGTGCCTACCAAGACACCAACACCAAGTATCCAAGCTCCCTCTGCGCGTCGCCAGATGGCTTGCATCATCACCCGTACGCATTCCCACAAAATCCCCAGGCGAATCAAGACCATTAACAGTTGTGTCAAAGCGGAAGGCTGAAGCAGAAAGAAGAAATCTATCAAGGCCCCAACCAGTGCCAATGTCCAATACCATTTCGGCAGGTAGGCAAAAAACTCCAGATAATAGAATCCGAGGAGCAAGAGAAGCATCCAGAAAAACAGGACAACGGATAAGAGAAAAGGGAAAACGGTTCCAGCCGTCCAGCTATGGGTCGTCTGCCCCAGATAGCCGTTGATTCCAGCCGCAACTGCCAATAAAGCGCCCAACCCGAACATGAAGCTGGCTGGCTGGTCGGGGTAAAACCAATACAGCAATAAGTGAAATGCGCCCAAGGCGAGGCTCAGGGAGATGATAGTTAAGATGGCCCACGCCACTGATTTCAGGGCTAAGTGTTCAGCGAATGCAGGCTGTGATTCCAGTATTCTGATTCCGATGCCTGTGCCGTAATTGATTGTGCCATTGATGGGGAAACGAAAGCCTACAAATCTACTCATCTGGGCAAACCATCTTCCCCATCCACCGGACAAATCCTGCATCGCCATACACGAATGCCGCACGGCAATCACATGCTCGCTGCGCCCATCCAACACAATGTCGAAGGGCAGCGTGTTGGGGTTGTACGCGACTTCCGTTTCCGGCGTCGCTCCGACGGTGCCGAAGCTTTGCACCAGCTTGCCATCCAGATATATCTCCGACGCGCCGAAATGCACCATCACCAGTGCCAGCGGCTGAGTGGCGAGCGCCGGATCAACCTGCAAGCGCAGCCGAAACCAACCGAGGCCGCGCCAGCCGCTTTTCGGAATGCTGTCGAGCGTGATCGCTGTGCCGGGCAAGGTTTCCCACGCACGATCATCGAACTGCGGATCAGCAAAGCGCGGATCATCGTTCGGCGAATACTTCCAACCGAGCTTATCAAGTTCAACCGCTTTGCCATTTTGCAAGCTGTCTGCTGTGAGTGTGTTCTGTCCTTGTGCGGCAGCGAGCCACAACACAAGAATCAGCCATAACCAATGGGGTTTTATCTGCATGCTTCCTCGCGCTGAATTAGATTTGACTACGATCAAGGATTGTATGGCAGGGAGCGGCAGTGTACCTAATTGTTTCGGGGCAATGCGTACCGTCACGCTATTCGCCTAATAAAAGCTCCTGTGCTAGACTACGCCACGTTTTTTCCCGTGGAATTGCGATCAAAATGTTCTGTATTAATTGCGGAAAACCTGTCTCACCCGAACGAGAAAGCTGCGATTCCTGCGGCTCAGTTGTCACTCGTCCCAAATCAAATCAACATCATACAGTCATTGACGCGACGAATACGGCTTCCTTTTTTGGTGTCAATTCGACGATTGAAGCGGGCAGAATTCTTGGCAATCGTTATGAAATCATCGCGCCCATCGGCTCCGGCGGAATGGGGACGATTTACAGCGCACGCCGCATTAACATTGGCGATTTAGTAGCAGTCAAAGTTTTACGACCGGATGTCATCACCGATTCGCAATCACGCGAACGATTTCAACGCGAAGCGCAGGCCGCCGCCAGACTCCATCACCCGAACGCGGTGGTCATTCATGATTTTGGACAGGAACCGGATGGCGTGACCTACATTGTCATGGAGCTTTTAGAAGGTCGCAGCCTGCGTGATGTCCTTCAGGAACGAAAAATTATCAATTCCGAGTTGATCGCGCCGTTATTAAAACAGGCCTGCGCCGCCATCGAAACTGCGCATCGTCAGGGCATTATTCATCGTGATTTGAAGCCTGATAATTTCATTTTGCAGGAAACTCCCGACGGCGCGATGCACGTAAAATTATTGGATTTCGGGATTGCCAAATTGCTGGATCGCACCGAAGAAAAAAGCCTATCACTGACGCAAACCGGGATGGTCATCGGGACTCCGAATTACATGTCGCCCGAACAATGTCAGGGCGAAGAGCTTGACGCCCGCAGCGATATTTACAGCCTCGGCGTCGTGCTTTACGAAATGCTGACGGGATCACAACCATTCAGCGCGACAAATCCAACCGGCATCGCCGTCAAACACGTCACCGAAAAACCGCGCAGCCTCAGAGAACAAAATCCTTCGATTTCAGCGGCAGTGGAAAAAGTTGTCCTCAAAGCACTCGAAAAAAATTCCCGTGACCGTCAGCAATCCGCCTTGCAATTAGCACAGGAATTTGAAGACGCCGTGACATCAAACAAGTCAGCTATTCCGTTGCCTGCAAGTTATGAAACAAGTGAATTAACTTTTAATGAGGAACTTTCTTCCACTTCAAAAGCTCCGATCTACGCGACGATTACGACTTTAATTTTATTGAGTGGAATTGCTTTGTGGTGGATTTTCTGGCGGCAGCCGGAACTCGCTTCCACTCGAAACCCGAAGACTTCAAATCCTAAAACTTCTTCGACGAATGTACAGCCAGTTACGCTGCCCGAAGGAATGATTTTCATAGCTGGCGGAGAATTTACAATGGGACGCAACAGCGGTGATGATCTTGATTCTCCGGCGCATCAGGTCACGCTCAAGCCCTTTTTGATTGATCGAACCGAAGTGACGAATCTCGCGTATCAGAAATTTATTGAGGCCAAAAATTATCCTGCACCGCCGGATTGGAAGGGCAAGACTTTTCCCGCCGGACAGGATCAATTCCCTGTCACTGATGTCACCTGGAGCGATGCGAATGCGTTCGCAGTCTGGCACAAGAAACGATTACCAACCGAAGAAGAATGGGAGTTTGCGGCGCGTGGCAACGATCAGCGAACATATAGCTGGGGTAATGAATTTGCAATCGGTAAAGCCAACGTCAAAAGCAATTCCAATCCAACCCAAAAAAATAAAATTCCGGTTGGCAGTTACAAAGATGCAGCCAGTCCGTTTGGTGCGGTTGATATGATTGGCAACGTTTGGGAGTGGACGGCGAGCAGTCTGAAACCTTATCCAAATGGTCGAGCAATTGAATCGAAGGGCTATAAAAATTTAAAGGTCATTCGCGGTGGAGCGTGGATGAGCGAATCAGCACAGGCGACGACGACGTATCGTCGAGGCTGGCCTGCTTCGAGAACAGATTGGAATGAAACCCCGCCCGATTATTCAGGGACAGGATTTCGTTGTGCGCAGGATGTGCAGTAAAATAAGATGTTCGTAAACTTGAATCTCAATGACAGTATCTTTGCAAAAACCAGAAATCATCCAGACCTTTTTATTAGGTATACTACTGTTCGCTTCAACCAAAATTTTTGCACAAGGAGGCAGCGGCGATCTTCCTCCGATTTCAAAACCTCCTATTACAAAACCGAAGCCGCGTCCGACTTCAAAACCCAAGCCAGCACTACCGACAATTCCAGTAATAACTAAGCCCGCCCCAAAACCGTTTCTTTCCAGAGAGCCTTACAAAATTGATACTATTCAATTCGAGCAGGAAGTTGAAGGCAGTGTTGATCCGCAAACTTCGGGGCGTCTGCCACAGTATATTTATTATCAGGAATTTTATTTTTTCTCGACCGAAGATGATTTTCTGAGCCTGACCTTGAGCAGTTCAAATCCAACGTTAAAGCTGGATTTATTCGATGAAACTTCGCAGCAAATCCCCTTGAGGTTTGACGAAGCGAATAAAACTTATCAGCTTGCTACGAACGATAAATTATTACCCGGCGATGGAAAATATCGCGTTCGATTAAGCTTTGCAGCGGCGGCTCCGCTGAATGAAACGATTAAGTTTTTCTTGAAAATTAATCATCTCGGATTGACTGTGACCGGATACGAAGTGCGACTTAGAAAAGTCATCGAAACGTTCAATCTTCCCGGTGAACACCACGTTGATGACGCCATTTTGCGACTGCAAAAAATTATCCGCGACGATCCGAAACAGTCCGGCGGATACGAGTATCTCGGGATGCTTTACAACGAGCAAAAACAGGATTACCTGAAAGCCGAACGAGCGATGGCGCAGGCCATACGTTTGGGTGGTGCGGCGACCTTTAAAATTACGCATGACAGCCAATGGCGCAAACCGAATTACGATAAAAAGACCAAAAAAAATATCTGGACGGCCCAGCGTACTGATTGGATTCGTATCTATCGTGACAAAATTTACTTTATTGAATTCGGAACTGCGCAGACGCCGATTTTCGCGCTGACAACTTCGTGGCTGACGGATATTAAGCATCCAACGGACAGCGAAATCGTCAGCTTCAAACACAACGACCGCAAGTATAAACCGGACACGCTCTATCTTGGATTTAAAGACCCCAACGAAGCGCAACTGGCTTTTCAATTAATCACCAACAGCTTTCCTGAAAGGATGAACGAACAGAAATGAATCTCTGGGGTGGACGATTTACCGGCTCTGCCGATCAACATTTTGCGGAATACAATGCCAGCTTTCGCTTCGATCAACGCCTGCTCTTTGCAGATTTGAAAGGCTGTCAGGTACAGGCGCAAGCACTCGGAAAAGCCGGAATTCTTAACGGCGAAGAGGTCGCAACCATCCTCGCCGGATTACAAACAATTGAAGCCAATGCGCAGGATGCAAATTACGTCAACCGCCCTGAATTTGCAGGTACGGAAGACGTTCACAGCTTTATCGAATCACGTCTGACAGAACTTATCGGAGCCGCCGGGTACAAGCTCCATACAGGTCGCAGCCGCAACGATCAAGTCGCCACTGCGACCAGAATTTTTCTGCGCGAAGAACTCAAAGCGATTGATTGCTTAATCGTCGAAGCGCAGTCCGCCTTGCTTGATTTGGCGGAGAAGCATCAGGACGATCCGCTCCCCGGCTACACGCATTTACAAAAAGCGCAGCCTGTTTTATTCGCGCATTTTCTCCTCGCCTACTTTCAAATGCTGGCACGTGATCGTGAAAGATTTTCAGAATTAGCACAGCGGGTGAATGTCTTGCCGCTCGGCTCTGGAGCCTTAGCCGGAACAAATTTTCCGATTGATCGTGAATGGATGGCGCAGGAATTAGGCTTCAATGGAGTCACAAAAAACAGCATTGATGCCGTGAGCGACCGCGACTACATCATCGAATTTGCGAACGCTTCAGCATTAACGATGATGCATCTTTCGCGGCTATCCGAAGACCTGATTATTTACTCCACGCAGGAATTCGGATTCATCAAATTAGGCGACGCGATTGCTACCGGAAGCAGCCTGATGCCGCAGAAAAAAAACCCTGATTCACTTGAATTAGTGCGCGGGAAAACAGCGCGAATTTTTGGACATGTAACTGCGTTGCTCACCATGACAAAGGGTTTGCCGCTGGCTTACAACAAAGATTTACAGGAAGATAAAGAAGCCTTATTCGATACGATTGACACGGTGGCAGGCAGCTTGCGCGTCATTGCTACCGTGCTGAAAAATATCAAATTCGATGCCGCCAGAGCCAGAGCCTCCGCCATCACCGATTACACCAACGCCACTGATCTGGCAGATTATTTAGTTCGCAAAGGAATCGAATTCCGCAAATCCCACGACATCATCGGACGCATCGTCGTCTTTGCCCTTCAGGAAAATAAACAACTCCACGAAATTACTCTCGAAGAATATCGCCAGTTCTCTCCTCTGCTTGAAGAAGATTTGTATCAAGCGATTTCACTGGAAAGCTGCCTGGCTGGCAAAAATAGTACCGGAGGAACCTCACCATTTCAGGTAAACAAAGAATTACAAGCTGCTCGAAAGTCTGTTTGAATCCTATCTCTCGTTTTATTTGTGCTAAAATCTATGAATTATGGAAGTTACATTGAATTTACCTGAAAATATCTATCAAAATTTTACTCGCCTGGCAGAGAAAAAACATCGCCGCGTGGAAGAAGTAATTACGGATAAACTTCAAGATGATTTTTCGGCTGATAATGTGGATTTTGAAGAAACGGTGGCAAGTTGGTCAGATGAAGATATTTTGGCGTTGGCAAATCTAAAACTCCCCAAAGAGCAGTCCAACAGAATGAGCGAATTATCCGACCTTCAGCAACGCGGCTTAATGAACAATATCGAAAAAAGCGAGTTTGAGATGTATCTCGAAATTTATAATAACGCCAATCGACGGAAAGCTTACGGAATCGTCGAAGCCGTTAAGCGCGGACTACTCACTGCTCCAGGCGACTTAAAATGATCTCGGACGAATTAAAAAATAAAATTCGCCAAGAATCACAATACCGCTGCGGTTATTGCCTCACACCACAAGAAATTGTTTCCATGCCTTTGGAAATTGAGCATCTTCACCCAATTGCAGAAGGCGGTACGGATGAAGCAGAGAATCTGTGGTTAGCTTGTCGAAATCGAACAGCCCAAAGCCAAAAACCTCACCAACTCCCCCAATTAACAAAAAAGTGTTGACAATTGTTAATCACAGTGTAACACTTATTTCAGTTAATTGCGTTCACGCTTCCGGTCTTATCCACCGGAGAAGTTCAGGATAAGCCGGCAGCTTACTCCCCCACTTTTTTTCAGCAATAACATTCATCACTGGAATGCGTTCAAGGTTGCATCGTGTCTTTACGAACAGAATTGTTCTGTTAAATTTCACGAAGCTTTCGTAATTTTAGTTAAGTGCTTTCAACTAACTAGCCCCCCAGTGGTTGATGTCATGTTTAGACGATTGGTGTTCTTCAGTCTTATCTTTTCAGTGGTGTTGGTGATTTTGGTAGCTGAATTTTTCACTTCTTCAAAAGCCGCTTTTACAACACCTCTCACCATTAATTTCACTTATCCTCTGGCGATCCGTCAGACTAGCCCTGATTTAATTCAAATTGCCGGGTCTGGAGTTCAGCAGGTCTATCGTTTAGGTTCCGTTGCGCCAACTGGAATTTTTGCCGGACTTGATCCGAAAGCCGGAACATCTCCAACCGGAACAATGCTGAATTTTACTTATCAGAACTCAGCCACGATTGGGGCTAACGATTTCGTCTATGCATTTCGAATAAGAAATGATGCTATTTCAACTGTGCAGCTTCAAACTATCGTGCTTGGCACCTGTGGGAACGTCACCAGCATCGGGTACTTAAAAGATTCATCGGGAATATTTATCAACCCGATAGCTACCAATTTCTCAATCGGAAATAATATTGCCGCCTTATTCGACGTTTCACCAGGCAAAGAAACAGCGATTATTTTTTACACTTCTCCTGAACCTCCCGTATTGGTTGATACTTCAATCTCATCAGGAACCGGAGGACGGACGACCTCATCAAATATTTTGGAACAGATATACGGAGCGTGTCCGGTTGATTTGATGGCTGACATCAAAGCTGGATGTACTGCTGCAACTGTTTCCGATGGCGCAGTCACGGCAATTACCGGAAGCACAATTTACTATGAAGTAGTAGTCAAGAATCCAAGCTCTGTAACGCTGAACAATTTGGTAATAACCGACCTTTCGACGAATACAAATATTAATTCTCAATTTATTATCGGTACGTCAACCCCTTTTACAGGAACATTGACTGCCGGGAAAATGGCAAAAGCAACCTTTAGTGAGGTAGTAAATTCTAGCGGTTCGAAAAAAATAGTAGTAACCGGCGAATATATCATCCCTAATCAGGATGGAACTCCGAGCTTACAAACTTTCCCCCTACCAGGTTTTAATTCCATTCTCACTGATTCCATTGATCTCACGGTGGTCGAACCACCGATGTTGACCTCATCATTCACAATTTCCCCGGCAAATTTCACGACCTTGCCCCAGACATTGACTTACACATTGAAAGCCACAAACACTGGATCATCATCGCTCTCCACAACGTTTGATCTGGATGCGAAACTGAAAGCTTTATTAACTTCTCCACCTGCCGGATTAGTTGTTTCTCCCCCCGTGTCCTTCCCTTCCGTTGCGCAGACAATCACAGCGGGAAATATGGCGACGCAGCAATTCACAATTACGGCAAATACGTTAGCCGCGTGGCAAGCGTTAGCCGACGTTTTAGACCCGAAAAAATCTTCCAGTACGATGACTGTCAATGCATCTATCGCTGGATTAAGCTCTGCTGTCTGCGGGACAGCGAGCATCAGGCAAACGGTTCCAGCTTCAACCACCTTCACGCCACCTTGCCAACTTGACGCACTAAAAACAGTCGCTTGCGATTTAGGAGCCGGCACCCCCCCGGATAGCAATTTTTCGGCGACTGCCATTGTAGTCAAGAATGCACAGGTTTATTACCGCTACAAAGTCACCAATTCCAGCCTGCTGGATACGATCAATAATATCAGTATCACCGACCCCCTGCTTAGCTCCACAGTTGCAATCGGGACACTCGTACCCGGTGAAATGAAAACGGTTGATGTGTTGGCAACTGTACCCGCGACCATCCCTTCCAATCTGACAATTTCGGTCAATGGAATCTGTGCGCAAGGAACCGTCACGAACACGGCGACTTCGGGATTGACAATAGCCGATCCAACCATCTCGGCCAGCAAAACTGTCAATGGAAGTGTTGACCTGACTGGCTACACGCCTGGAACGGAACTGGTCTGGTCGCTTACCGCAACCAATAATGCCAGCAGTGGGGTTCCATTAAATCTCAAAATTGACGACCCCCTTTTAAGAGGAATCAGTGGGGTAGTCTTCAAGCGGGGAAACACTATAGTGACGCTTCCGTACACTGCCAATGCCGTTCAGCCCGGCAGCTCAGTGACGCTCACCGCCGCAGTCACTTTTAATACGGCGGACGAATTTAAAGCCGTCGCCGGTACTGACCAAATCCTCCGAAACACCGTCAATGTAACCGGCGACAATGTTGCAGAAATTTGTGGAGCAATTAGTGGAGCACTACTGGCTACGGCACAGAGCACCATCCGGCTTTTCACTCCTCCAACTACTGAAGTTTGTATCGTTCGTACCTGTGAACCCAACTGCCCGCCAATCTCAGCCGGAAGTGAAGCTGCCATGAAAGCGCCCTTCAGTGACGATAAACCCGGATCGTTATTGCTTTATAATCTGTACACCTCCAGCTCCACTGGCGACGCAGCACAGAACACAAGATTGTCATTAACGAACCTGGGGCCAAGTACTACCTTCGCTCACCTCTTTTTTATTGATGGGACTTCGTGCAATGTTTCCGATACGTTTGCGTGTCTTTCTCCGAATCAGACGACATCATTTCTGGCTTCGGAAATTGATCCGGGAGTCACGGGTTACGTCGTTGCCCTGGCAGTGAATGAAGAAGGCTGTCCGGTAAGTTTTAATTATTTGATTGGTTCATCGCACGTTAAATTTGCGTCCGGTCATTCAGCGCAATTGAACGCCCAGGCAGTTGCCGCGCTTTACACCGGAGTTCTCAACGGTTGTACCTCAAACATTTCTGAAACTGTGATTAAGCTTGATGGTATTGATTACGGACAGGCTCCTGCAACTCTGGTAGCGAATACAATTTTCAGTCAGGCGGATCAACAATCCACGCTGCTGATCGTCAATCCGGTCGGAGGGAATTTTAATACTTCCGATTCAGTCAATACCATCGGGACGCTTTCCGGTCAGGTTTTTGATGAGAGCGAAAAAGGCTTCAGCTTTGTCGCACCTGTGAACCGCTGTCAGTTGCAAGCAACGATGAACGATAGTTTCCCCCGCATCCCAACCCGGCTTTCAAAAGTTATCAGTTCCGGCAAAGTCGGGATGATGCGCTTTGCGACGAATGATAAAGCTCCGATTGCGGGTGCAATTATTACGTTCAATCCAGATGTGAAGCTGAATGCGTCAGGCTTCAATCAAGGGCATAATTTGCATTTTTCGGCTCTAACGAATAAGGCCAGTTATACCATCCCGATTTTCCGACCCCACATTTAGAATTTTAGGTTCTGAGTACAGGCTTTAGCCTGTCAGCAGGTTAAAGCCTGTACTCAGAACATTGCCCAAATCAATTGAATTAACAATTTTGCGATGTATGTGAGCTGACTCTGTTGAAGAGTCCTGATTCATCTGAGACAGGTGTGAGAAATGGTGCATCGCAAGTTCAGGCGATCATGGAAAGGTAGCCGTGATCGCCTGCTTTCTGGAACTCAGCCGCACTTCGTCATTTCAGTAAGAGTCATTAAAAAAAGTCGTTCTACTGCAATCCTCACCCCATAAAAAAGGATCAGGCGTTAAGCCTGATCCTTTTGTCGTAGCGCAAACTTTCTAGTTTGTGTCTTTTCAATACGAATTATTTTCCTAACACCAAATCGCGTACATCACTTGTTTTTACAGTGATTTCGTAATCAAAAACGCAATCTGGAAAGATTACGCTACACTCTCAGATCGTCGCCGCGCCAATTCTTGATTGCCAGCTTGATGTCTTTACCTTTCTCAAATTTTCCGTCCAATGTTTGCTGTACCAATCCCGACAATTCCGCATCAGAGGCAAAGCGTAATGCTACGATTTGTCCGGGAGTTAAGGCTTCCGCTTTCTTCGCTAATTCCGGTGAAAGAATTTTTTGATAGCGGAGGTTTTCTTCTAATCGAATGACACGGTCTTGTGCTTTGAGCGCAGAAGTTCGCGCCAGGAATCCAGCCATCAAAATTGCCATTGCAATTAACAATCCTTGCAATCCATCGGCTCCGGGGCTGCGGTAAAGATTAACAAGTGACCAAATCAAATTGATGAGTGCCAGCGGCGCAAAAACAAAATGAAAAGGCGCATGGTAGCGGGTGTGGTTTTGAAAATTCTGGGGTTCGGGCATAAATATTTCTCCGTAAGTAGTTTGGGTTAACTGCGATTCTGAGCCGTTTTCGGCATCTCAATTTTCTCAGGTTCAGGCGTAAAATCTTCACCCGGATTAATAAAACGATCCGTCTCAAATTTGTACTGCTTATCGTAAAGTTGTTTGTAACGACCATTCAAAGCGATCAATTCCTGATGGTTTCCATGTTCGACGATCTCGCCATTTTCAAGCACAAGAATTTGATTCGCACTGCGAATCGTTGACAGGCGATGCGCAATCACAAACGTTGTCCTTCCCTGTCGCAGGGTTTGCAATCCGTCCTGAATCATCGCTTCGCTTTCGCTGTCCAAACTGGAAGTCGCTTCATCCAAAATCAGAATTCGAGGATTCGCTAAAATTGCTCTGGCGATTGAAAGTCGTTGCCGTTGTCCGCCTGAAAGTTTGATGCCGCGTTCGCCGATAATGGTGTCGTATTTTTTCTCGAAGCCATCAATGAATTCGGCACAATGCGCGACCTTACTAACCGCGAGAATTTGCTCCATCGAAGCGTTAGGATTGGAAAAACTAATGTTCTCGGCAATCGTTCCATCGAACAAAAAATTATCCTGCATGACGATGCCAAGATGCGAACGATAATCCCGTAATTTCAGCGAAGACAATTCACGATCATCAATCAGCACGCGCCCTTGCTGCGGTTTCGCAAAATTCATGACCAATCCGATCATCGTACTTTTGCCTGATCCACTGGAACCGACCAACGCCGTCGTCGTTCCGGCTGGCGCGTGAAAATTGATATTTTTCAGGACCGGAACGCCTTCGGTATATTCAAACCAAACGCCATCAAATTTCACATCGCCACGCACTTCGGCAATAGAGTTTCGATCTTCATCACCTTCAACTTCTGTCACCAATTGTTTAATTTCACGAATGCGATCAAGTCCTGCGAAAGCTTCCGTAATTTGCGTTCCAATATTCGCAATTTCAATTAACGGCATCGCTACCAGACCGGTGAAAAAAACGTACATGAACAATTCACCCAGCGTCATTTCCCCGTTCAGCACTGAACGCCCACCAATAAAAATCATCAGCACGCCGATGATTCCGGCAATCACTGTCGTCGAAGCCATCGTCGCAGAAACAGCAGTCATTGATTTAGTGACGTTACGCAGCAATTTATGTGCGCCGCGCGTGAAAACCAGTTCTTCGCGCTTTTCTGCGGTGTAAGCTTTAACCGTGCGAATTCCGCCAACGGTTTCGGCTAAACGCCCGGTCAGTTCAGAATAAATCTCACCGCGTTCCCGAAATAATGGACGTAGTTTTGTGAACGCCAGTGCCATCAATCCGCCAAAAACTGCCAGCACTAAGATTGTCACCAGCGTTAACCGCCAATTGAGATAGAGCAAAACTGTCAACGATAACGCAGCCGTCACAATTCCACCCAACAATTGAATCAATCCTGTCCCGACTAAATTCCTGACGCCTTCGGCATCATTCATAACTCGTGAAATCAGCTTCCCTGTTTTCATCGAATCAAAATAACCAATCGGCAACCGCAGCACCTGCTCCATCACCTTCATTCGCATGGTAGTAATTGCGCCCTGCGCCGCAACTCCCAACACCTGCGATAAAGCGAATGACGTGATGGCCTGCGCAATGGTCGCCGCTCCGCCAACTATCGCAATCGGGAAAATCAAATCGGAGCGGTGCTTCATGATGACTTCATCAATCAAATATTTTGACGAAGCCGGCAGCACCATCCCGACCAGGCGATTGAAGAGCATCAGCACAAATCCAAGTGCCAGCCGATAGCGATATTCCCAAACTAATTCGCGCGCTTCGCCCCACGCCTGCTTATAATCAACTTTTTTCTTTTTTTCTTCAGCCACAAACAAACCTCTCTTGAGTTTAATTTAACAGTTCGCGCACAATTCACCAATGGATCAACCAAGAACACTTGATGAAGAATTTTGCCGGATTGCTTTCCAAAAACTAAACGATGGAATGGAACCAGGAGTTCCAGTTCCCGTTTCGCGGCAGCCCGTACATACGGTTTACGGCGGCGCACACCTTTTCAAAGCCGAAACATTCCAAAAACTAAACACAATTGCGAAGACAAATTTCGAGCGTTATCTGCCAGATGCTTCGCAACTCTCCGAAGCGTTTGAATTAGACGCAGAACTCGCCGCGAAAATCTATCTGCGCGTCAAAGCCAAACTTAACGCCGGAGCAATCGAAGATTATCGCATAGATTTCGAAGATGGCTACGGCTACCGCGCAGATTCCGAAGAAGACGCGCACTCCATTAACGCCGCGCTGGAGACGCATCGCGCCATACAACAAAATTTATTGCCTCCATTTTTTGGAATTCGGGTGAAGTCGCTCAGCCGTGAAACAAAATTTCGCAGCGTGAGAACGCTTGATTTATTCGTCACAAAATTGGTTGAACTCTCTGGCGGAAAACTTCCAGCTAATTTCGTCATCACTTTACCAAAAGTAACTTCACCCAATGAAATCAAGGTTTTCGTAGAATTCTTAACTGCGCTCGAAAGTAAACTTGAATTGAATCCCAACGCACTCGGTCTTGAATTCCTGCTCGAAACGACCTCCGCATTTTTTAATGCTAACGGTGAATTCACGTTGCCAAACTTGCTGGACGCAGCGCAGGGACGATGCCAATCCATTCACTTCGGAGCGTATGATTACACTGCGAATCTCGGCATCGCCGCTCACCATCAGGACATCCGTCATCCTGCCTGCGAAATGGCGCGGCAGCTCATGCTGCTCGCATATTCCGATGCTGATGTTCGTTTAGTTGACGGAGTCACGACGACCTTACCGATTGAAAAATTCAAGTTTTCGTCAGAACTAACGTCCGAACAAAGGCTGGAAAATCGCCGCATCATTTTCCGGGCGTGGAAGCTCCATTTTGATAACATTCAATATTCCATGAAAAGCGGTTTTTATCAGAGCTGGGATTTGCATCCAGCGCAATTCATCCCGCGCTATGTTGCGACGTACGCGTTCTTTTTAAGCAGTATTGATGCGGCTTCCGTGCGGCTTCAGAATTTTATGCAGAAAGCAGCACAGGCAACTTTAGTTGGGGATGTTTTTGACGATCTGGCTTCCGGTCAAGGCTTGCTGAACTTTTTTGTGAGGGCGTTGCATTGCGGCGCGATCACTGAGGTTGAAGCGATGGAATATTCGTCATTGAGTCTTGAGCAAATAATCAGTCCAGCTAATTTATTTTCCACATTCGCGGATCAAACGAAAATGGAATTTCGGCACTAATTTTTATCCGGCGGAAATCCGGGTGTGCAGGATTAATCAACCAATTCTCTTCTTCAGGAATCACTACGGATGGAACCGCCAGCACCACAGTTTCATTGGTTGCAATCCACTGCAAGCTAATTTGCTTGATGTCATCAGGCGCAGGATATTCACGCCAATTTTTTGGTAAACTTGAGAGCTTAATTCTGGTTATTTTAACTTTTTCAGAAATGTCGGCGGCGATGGCGACGAGATCATCAGGAATCAAATCTGAATCAAGATGAACAAAAGTTTCGAGCGCAGCAAGCGATAAATTACAGGCGGTGTACACCAAAGGAACACCGGCTTCATTCCAGCGTCCGCCCCATAATTTCGCGCCTTCGCCGCTAAATGCAGACGCCGCAAATTTCCGATTACAAATCCGCCAGACTCTCATTAGCTCCAAACACCGTGTTCAATTCGACCCAGTACAGCTTCCACTTGTCGAGTTCCCTCGTCCGTATCCAGGAGGTTAAGCGGCAGGACATTTCCTAAAGCGCGATTCGGTCGCAACATCCATGTCCGGGCTTTCACGAGATCACCGAAGACTTCCTCAGCCCGCGCTGCGATGCGCGCTAAACGATAGACACGATCCGATTCTACGGCGGTCAGGCGGCTCTCTTCCTTACGACGCGCAATTGTGCGTGGAGACAATGCCAAAGCAGAGATAACTTGTTCCCGCGATAAATCCAGGCAAATAATCACCGCTTCAAGGGTTTGAAAATTTAGGCCTTTCCGCACCATCGGAATCAAATCGGAAGAACAGCGAATCTTGCCGCCTAAGACTTTCTCTCCGCCAAGTATTCTGGTAATTCTAATCGCTTCCATCTTGAAAAATCCTTTCACGTTCTGGCATTTAGAATACTGCCAAATGGCAAGAGAAGCAAGTTTTGATTTTTTGTAGTAAATTGTTTAGATGACTATCGAACTGAAAGCAAAAATGAAAACGGTCATTCGCCTGCTCCGCAAAGCATATCCCGACGCACATTGCGCCTTGCATCACTCGAACGCGGTGGAACTATTGATCGCCACAATTCTTTCAGCGCAATGCACGGATGAGCGCGTGAATATTGTGACGGCGACGCTTTTCCGCAAGTATCGAAGAGCAGAAGATTACTACGCCGTCAACGTCAGCGAACTCGAAAAAGATATTCATTCCACTGGTTTTTTTCGCAATAAAGCGAAAAATATTCAGGGCGCAACGAGATTAATCGTCGAACAATTTAACGGCGAAGTTCCAGCCACAATGGAAGAACTATTAACGCTCCCCGGCGTCGCACGTAAAACTGCGAACGTCGTCATGGGCAATGCTTTCGGGATCGCATCCGGCGTGGTCGTAGATACACACGTCACGCGCCTCAGCAATTTACTCGGCTTTACTGCGACAGAAAATGCCGTCAAGATTGAACAGGATTTGATTCCGATTACGCCGAAAAAGGACTGGATCATGCTCCCGCATCTATTGATTTCGCATGGACGCGCCATCTGCAAAGCACGGAAACCGAACTGCGAAGAATGTGTCCTGGAAAGTTTATGTCCGGGATCGAAATGCAGAAAGTAACGCAGCTACGCAAACTAACAGTTTACGCTACTTCAGCTTCTCATATTCCCTCTTTGCCTCAATCAGCACGGGCAAGTCCCGATCCGCGTCTTTCCAGAGTGTGAAGAACGCCTCATAAGACTTGTGTGCATCGCCATTCATCCAGGCAGCACGCGCCAGACCGAGTTGTCCCAGCGGATATAACATTGATAGCGGCGCTTGCCCGCGATGATCCAGAATCTTATGAAATTCAGCGGCAGCCTCGGTGCTTTGCTTGAGTTGCAAATACGCTTGCCCGCGCAAATATTGCGGCCAGAATTCAGCGGCGGCTTCGTAACGCGAGGCGGTTTGTAATTGCTCTATCGCTTGCGCGGCATCACCGCGTTGCAAACTCAGCGCCGCGCGAATCGCAGGCAGCCAGATCGAATTGACCAGTGTGTCTTCGGGATAGCGTTTGCTCAATTCGTCAACCAGCGACCTGGCCTGATTTACCTCGCCGCACAACGCCAGCGCGAGCGCCGCGCGTGGCAATGAGGCGCGACCACGCGCGAACATCAATCCTTGCGCCGCCGCTGTTTGAGCGGCTCGGCAATCTCCGAAGACCGCACCCCGCAGCGCCTGCTCGGTCGCATATTGCGCGGCCACTTCTTTCGTGTCGCCCTGCGCGCTTAGTTCAATGGCACGACGCGCGAATTCCTGCGCCTGCCGCCATTGCCCGCCGTAAACTGCCGCGCCCGCCTGCCAGTCGAACGCCATGTACTCGTCCAGTTTCCCGCGCGTCCAATCAAGCTGCCGCTGCATCTCCGCCGCGTCGTTATCAATAAAAGCCATCTCGTACAGGAGGGCGTGGAAAAATGTGTTATCGAGCTTTTGCTGAAACGCTTGCGCGAGAAGTTCTCTGGCTTCGTCGAAATGATTCAAGCGGACGAGCGCCCGGACCAGGAAACTGTACGAGGGGGCAAAATGGGGGTTAACGCGAATCGCCTCGCGGCCTGCGGCAACGGCCTGCTCATATTGCCCAAGCAAGATGCACGTCCCGGCAAAATCAGCCGACCCCGCTGCCTCGCGTGGGTACATTTGCTTGAGCAACGCCAGCACTTCGAGCCGCTTATTGAGGTCTCCGGTGGCAAAGCCGTGATAGAAATTGGTAATGCGCAGCTTCTCATATTCGCCCACCCGATCCCGCAGCGCATATCCTTTTTCGGCATACTCAGCCGCCAGCTCCGGTCGGCTCGTAAAATAGTAAATGGTGGACAGGACGCTCCAAGCCTGGGCAAAATTGGGATCAAGCTCGACCGCGCGTTTATAAAAGGGGATCGCCTCCATCACTCTGCCGCCATAGGAATGCTCAATGCCCAGTGACCAGGCCTTGAACGCTTCAAGCTTGGAAGTCGTAGCCTGTTCCAGCGGCTTATCGAAGCGTTGAATCAAGCTGAGCGATTCGCCCAACTTTTCGCGTAACTGCCTTGCCGTCTGCGAGAGCGCTTGCAGCACCTGCTCGCGGCTCTCCGCTTCCACTTGTTGATGGGCCAGTGACTCGCCGCTCTGCCCGTTAATCGCTTCAATCGTAATCACGTAATGGCTGCCGAGCGGAGCAATCACTCCGGCGATCAAGGCCTTGAGGTTTTGACGTTCGCAAATTTCCCGCGCCAGCGCTGCCGTGACGCGCGTGTCGGGCGGGCGATTCATTTCCCGCAACGTCTGCTGCACCCGCGCTTCGGGAAAGAGGTTCAGAAACGGCGACTGTCGCAATTGAATCGCCAGCCCCTGCTTGAGCATTCCATCAAAGATCGCGTCGCCCGTCTGATTCTCGAAGTCGGCCAGCAGGATTGTGTCTTTCTCTGTCAGCGCGGGCTGGCGTTTCGCGTAAAACCAACCGGCACTGGCAGCAAGAATAAAGATAGCGAGTATTCCCAGCAGAAGCTGCGGGCGCGTGTGCTGGCTAAATAGTAAGGCAAGTGGTGTGCGCTTCACGGTGAGAAGTGAGGCCAATGGTGTCTCTGCGCCCGGCGCTGTTTCGATCAACTCAGGCGGGGTATTGACAATTATTGGCGCGATATTTTCTGTCTCTGGATGTGGTGCCCCTTCCGCCGTTTGCAACTCTGCGATGAACCGATAACCGCGTTTGGGAACCGTCTCGACATAACGCGGCGCAGTGGCATCATCGCCCAGCGCCCGACGAATTTCTTTGACCGCCCGTGTCAGTGCATCATCGGTCACAAACAGTTCTTGCCAAATATTTTCAAACAGCTCCTGCTTTTCGACCACGCGCCCACGCTGCTCAATCAGGTACCGCAAGACATCGAACGCCCGTGGCGCGAGGGATTGCGCCACGCCCTGTTTCTGAACGCGAAAGTTACGGCAATCCACTACCACATCATCAAAGAGATAGGATTCGCCCGGAGCTTTTTCGTTATTTTTCAGCATACAGGGTTCAAGAAAAAATATTTTTCCACTGATTGCTCATTCTTTCTCTTACGTGACTTCGTGAATGAGAAATTCCGCTTCTTAATTAATCTCTCTGGTCTAATGATAACAACAATTTATCCTGCATTCCTAAAAGAAACAGACTTTGGTCAGGCTTTGGTCAGGACTCAAAAAGGTAACCTTGATTATAGTCCACGCCTGTTGACACGCAAAGCTCAGCTTAGCGATGCGTGAAGCGCGGGCGAACTTGAATCTGCCCGTAATGTTCCATAACCAATAACCGCAGGAGAAGTATATGACCGCAAGAAAAATTGCTTTGTTTCTGACTATCACCTTACTCATTACCCTTTCCGCCACCTTCCTGTCCGCCCAATCACCTGCCACAGAAGAGGATACCGTGCAAGTGGAATCTTCCCACGAGCGATGTGACTGGCGCTGTCAACTCCGGGAAAAACAGGCACAACAATTGGAAGGCTCCTGGGATGTGACAGTCACTCCAGCCGTCCCGCCCGGCGTGCCACAACCGCCCTCCTTCATCGCACACGCCACTTTCGCTCGCGGTGGCGCGGCCTTCGGCTCAGATCGCACGCGCCCGACCAGCAAACAACATGGTGCCTGGACGCATATCAGAGGCAATCAATTTGTCTGGACGACTACGGAAGACCTTTTTGATTCGATGGGGAATTTTTCCGGCACTATCAAAATACGCGTCAAAGTCACGATCACCGACAATGATGCGTTTGTCGGCGTTTCCAATGGCGAGCAACGCGATGCCAATGGCAATCTAATTTTCAATCGCTGCGGAACGGTGCGTGGAACACGCATTAAGATCGAGCCGCTGGCGGAACAATGTCAGAACATTACGCCGCCTCGCTAAATTGAAACAACTGTCCTCAGCACCTGGAGTGAGAATAGCGCAAGCATTTTCACTCCAGATCGAAACACACCACACCTTCATGCCTGTAAACATTCGCATAGGTTGCCAACCACGCTCAAGTTCAAAAAAGAAAGCGGCGAGTACTCACGTGTCAAGTTTTGCGAATGCGTATGATGCGCTACACTGCTGCTTTTACAATCAAATTGCGGACACTTGTTTATGGGGAAAAAGCTATGCGACGAAATTTACCATTTCTTTTTATGTTGGTTTTATGCCTCGGCGCAAGCCCGGTCAAAGCGGATGATGTTCCGATTGCCTATCACGCGATTGAAGACGTAGTGTATGGACAAAAAGACGGCATGGGATTATCGCTGGATGTCTTGACGCCGGAAAAAAATGCGAAAGGAATTGGCATCGTGCTGGTTTCCAGCGGCAGTTGGAAATCCGGCAAATCGAACGTTATTGAAGATGAAACACGCAAACGCAAAGATCATTGGGTGCAGGGTTTGCTCAAAGGCGGCTATACGTTATTCGTCGTACGGCATGGGAGTTCGCCGCGTTTCTTTGTGCCGGAGATGATCGAAGACGTACGCCGCGCCGTCCGCTTTGTGCGAATGAATGCGCAGAAGTACAACGTTGATCCCGCACATCTCGGCATCACGAGCGGTTCTTCCGGTGCGCATTTGTCGTTGATGGTGGCACTCACTGCCGACGACGGAAAGCCTGACGCCAAAGACCCTCTCGACAGAATCAGCCGCCGCCTGCAAGCGATTGTCGCGTGGTTTCCACCAACGGACATGATTAATTGGGGTGCGCCGAATGGCTACAAATTGATCGAAGGTATACGCCCGGGATTCTTCCAACAGGTCTTGGGCAAAGTCACCGATCTCGAACCGCAACTGAAAGGTATTTCGCCGATTTATCAACTCACCAAAGACGCGCCGCCGCTGTTTTTAATTCACGGCGACGCTGATAAAACCGTCCCTGTCCAGCAATCAAAAATTCTCAAAGCAAAATACGAAGAGGTTGGAGTGCCGGTTGATTTAGTCATCAAAGAAGGCGGTGGACACACGTACTGGCCCGGCATCGCAGATAATTATCCCGCCGTCTGGAGCTGGTTTGATCGGTATCTGAAACCTGTAAAGAAATAGGCTTTGAGTACAAACTTTAGTTTGCCAAACGCCGCGCTTCGCTGACGTTACCACGCTGAAGCGTGAACTTTGAACTTTAACCAATCGCGCCACCGCCGGGAGTCCGAATTAAAATTCGATCTCCGGCTTTGGCTTCGAGACTGCATTTACTTTTAAGTTTGATTCGTTTCTGGTTGGATAAAAATTCCGCTTCGCCTAACGCTCCGGGCTGACCATTACTCAAACCGTACGGAGCAATTTTCCTTCGATCTGACAACAGCGTTACTTGTGCGTCGTCAAGAATTTCGATTTCGCGGATGATGCCGTCGCCGCCGTTGAACTTCCCTTGACCGCCCGATCCGCGCCGAATCGCGTACTGCCGCACACGCAATGGATACGCATATTCCAACGCCTCCACTGGAGTATTCAGCGAATTTGTCATGTGCGTATGTACCGCGCTCATGCCGTCCGAATCCGGTCTTGCGCCCATTCCTCCCGCGATGGTTTCGTAGTACGCAAATTCACGGTTCCGTTTGGAATCCCAGCCACCTATCGTTAAATTATTCATCGTTCCCTGCGAAGCCGCCGGGATTAAATCAGGAATTGCTTGCGATAAAGCTTTGAGCAAAACGTCTACGATGCGCTGCGAAGTCTCAACATTTCCTCCCGCGACTGGAGCAGGCATCCGCGCATTGACAATCGTGCCAGCCGGAGCGATGACTGTAATCGGATTCAAAATTCCGGCACTCGCAGGCACGGAAGATTTTATCAAACAGCGAAAGACGTAATATACTGCGGAGACCGTAATTGCTTCGACAGCATTGATTGCGCCGCGCACTTGCGGCGAGGAGCCAGTAAAATCAATACTCGCCTGATCGCCTTTGATAATGATCGCAACCTGAATTGGAATTGGATTTTCAGTCTCGCCATCATCATCCAGATAATCCAGCGCAGTATATTTCCCGTCAGGAATCGCTTTAATCGTCGCTCGCATCATCTGTTCGGTGTACGCAATCAGATGTCCGGCGTATTCGTCGCACTCCGCAAAACCGTAGCGATTCACTGTCTCGATTAATCGTTCGGCGCCAATTTTCAAGGCTCCGATTTGCGCAAATAAATCTCCCTGCCGTTCTTCGCTGACACGAACATTGGCGAGAAATAAGTTCATGAAGCTCTGATTAATTTTCCCTGCATTCACCAAATGCGTCGGAGGAATGCGAAAACCTTCCTGATAAATTTCCGTCGCGTTCCCCATCGAACCCGGTGTAGAGCCTCCGATGTCGGCGTGGTGCGCACGGTTGGCAACATAAAAAGCCAACTTGTTTTTGACGTGCACCGGAGCAACTAATGTCACATCAGGAAGATGCGTCCCACCCGCATAAGGATCATTCAAAATCACGACATCGCCTTTATTCATCGAGCTTTGCTCAATCGCGCACTTGACCGACATCGGCATTGACCCAAGATGAACCGGCATGTGATCGCCCTGCGCGATGATGCGTCCGTAACGATCAAATACCGCGCAGGAGTAATCACGCCGCTCTTTGATGTTCGGAGAAAAAGCCGTACGGCGCAGCGTCGCACCCATCTCTTCGGCGACGGAGGTATAAATTGATTTGAAAATTTCGAGGGTGATTGAATCCATCTAAATGATAAAGGGGCTGATCTATTTCTTTGACACCCTAACCGTGATTCGCGTCCCACAAATACAAGCTTTCTCACTGCGCTTATCTGATTCAACCGTAATAATAGCTCGATAATTCATAAAACAGTTTTACCCCTTCCGTGCCTACTTCATCCTTCCGCTTCCGCTTAGTATTTTGAAGTGATTATTTATTGCGTAATTTAATACGATCCCTATCTTCAAAACTGCGTGATAATATTAAAGAGCAACCTTAGCTCCATTTAATATATCCTCATAAACCGAAATAATATTGGAATGACCATTACTGAATCTGAAGGCAGAAGCCGCTACATATTCAGATTCGATTTCAAATGAAACCCATCTTCTTTTGAGTTCTTCACATACTTCACCGGTAGTATTACTGCCTGCAAAAAAATCAACCACTAAATCATTTTCGTCGGTGAGATAATTAATAAAAAACTCAGGCAATTTTCTTGGAAACCTAGCAGGATGTGTCTTTATCCCTAAAGACTTGCAATTAGACATATATTTTGAGTTGGATTCGGAATTAGAGAAAGATAGCAAGTTTGATGGTATTGCCCCTCCGTTATCAGTTCCAAAACTCACCCCAATATCATGTCCTGACGGTCTTTTTTTAGGGGTATAAAATTTTTCAGGATTTTCAAGTAACTTTTTCATCCTATCACTATAGGGTGCAAGCACTTTTTTTATATCTGCTTTTGGAAATTGAGATTTTGAAAACCACCAAACTGTATTTACAGAATCTTTAGCTCTAATTTTTCTTTTATTTACCCACTCAATCGGGCTTGGCAATTTTGCTGGGTTATGCCAAAAAAATTCTTCCGCTAAGTTATAACCAAGTACATCGCAAAAATGAATTAAGACTCTATAATTATACAGGCTTCTAACAGGATAGCCTTTTTCATAAGCACCACCTAAATCAATAACTAAACTCCCATCATCAGCTAGTTTAGTTTTAATTAATTTTGCGAATTTAGCTAACCATTCAACATAATCTCCTTGCTCTTCGTTACCGTATTCTTTTTTCCTAAGTAAGGCAAATGGTGGGCTTGTGAATGCTAAATTAACACTTCCATCCTCTAATTTGGGGATTAAATTCAAGGCGTCTCCTATATAAGCGCGACCAAAATTAGTTGAATATGCGTATTTTTCTTCCTCTATCATACGTTAAGTACTATACCGAATATATTCATCATTATCAATATCCGTCTTTCAAAATTCCGAATATATTCGGTGGTCAAGTTTACAGTTTTTGTAGAACATTTCAAATGTATTTACAAAAAATATTATGGATAACGAATCACAACTTCTAGCCAGTTTATTAGCGATAGTAGCACGGAATATTGTATATTATCGTAAGCAGATGGGAATGACTCAGGAAGATTTAGCTTTTCAAGCCGATATTGATAGAACTTATATTGGTTATATCGAAAACGCTAAACACAATATTACACTTGGGGTTCTTCAGAAAATAGCCATTGCGTTAAATACTCCGCTATTGTCATTATTAGAGGTTTCGGAAATTCACACACCCATTCAAAAATTAAATTTTCTTTTTCCATTTATTCGGCACTATCAAAGATTAGCCGAAGAAACAAACAAGATAAATGATGTATTTCAGGACAATGGAGGTAAATTATTGCAGGTATTATTAATAACTGGGCTCGTTGACATACCTGGAAGAGAAGGCAATGATGCAATTGATAAGGATGGTAATGAGTACGAGTTAAAATCTGTAAATGTTTTGCTAACAAAGAGCTTCTCTACTCATCATCACATGAATCCAACAATAATTTCTAAGTACAGGAAAGTTGACTGGATTTTTGCAGTATATGAAAGTATCGAGTTAAAAGAAATTTACAAACTTAACCCGTTGCAATTGGAGCCATACTACACTGCATGGGAAACGAAATGGCATCAAGACGGCGGTAAAGATATAAATAATCCAAAAATCCCCTTAAAATACGTCAGGGAAAATGGGCAAGAACTCTATCGAATGGACGATGATGGAGTATTTAGAATTTCAGAGCACCTATAGACCCCTGAAATCAGGACACATTACCTAAAGTCCTCATTAGATTGAACTTAGTATGTGGAAGTAAGCAAGTAAGTTAGGAGCAATCTGGTGTAAAAGAGCGAGAGTGGCAGAGAGCAAAGCGCACTTACTCCTCTTTCGGCAATTTCGCAAGAGCCTCTTTCGCCCACTGTTTCACCGTTGCATCTACATCATTTTCAATCGCATTTTCAATAATCGCTCGCGCTCTAATAACTTTCAGTTCGCCTAACCAATACGCAGCTTTTTTGCGCCAATTGGGATTCGCATGTGATTTCAGACAGCCCATTAATTCAAATTGTCCATTGCGGGTGGAGGGCAATAACTTCATTGTTTCCTGCGCGTATTTCTTGACGATTGCGTTGTCTGAATCCAAATAACCAAATAAAAAATTAATCGTTTTGCGCGAAAAACTGGGGTCATTGACCTGCTGCGCTTCGAGAATCGCGTGGCAACGCGCAATCATATCACCGTCCGTAGTCACCGGAATCGGGCTGCCGCCGCCGATGCTATTATTCGCTCCGGCGCGTGTCACAAAAACCGGAAACGCGAATAAGGCGGAGCCAAGCACATAGCGTACACGCCAATCGGGATCGCCGTACAATTCTTCAAGATTTCTTGATGACTCCCGATCTCCAAGCTTTCCCAGTGCTTCAACCACTGCGATGCGAACCAGCGGGTCGGTATCCGCGAGCAATGAAATTAATGGTTCTACAGCTTTTTTGCTACATGAAGCGGCAAAGGTTTCGGCGGTTTTGATTTTCTGTTCGGAAGATTGCGTAGCTAAATCTTTGCTGAGTTTTGCAATGATAGGGTTTTCGGCTTCGCTGAGAGATTCGCATTGCTCCATAACGGTTGGGACTTTCAAGGCAAATTTTTCATCTGGTTTCGTTGCAGTTTGGGCGAAGCTAAACCCGGTCATCAACAAACAAAGCATCAAAGTGTGAGGGTAATTTTTCATAAAAACTTTCTTTGACAGGATTAACAAGATGAACAGGATTGAAGAAAATTAATTGCGCGGCTTCTTAATGTTTATCCTGTCAATCTTGTAAATCCTGTCTAATTCCATCTCATTAAATCGTCTTCGGATTCGTATCAGGATTTTCTTTCGTCAACAATTTCATCGCCCGTGAAGCATGCGCTACTGCAATCATTGCGTCACCAAGTTGTTTCGGCTCGAAATTTTTGAGCTGCTCCAACTTCAAAGCACGAAACTTGACTATCGAATCGTACATTCGCTGCTCACCTGCTTGGATGTATTTTTGATCCTGTGCGGTTGGCTGATAAAGTTTATGTAATTTGGCGTAGTTGATGGATTCAAATAAATGCCCGACCAATTTAATCAGGGCGCGTTGCGTCAGCATCTCGACAACTTCATCTTTCGTGATGCCGTTTTTCTTCATGTTCGCTTCCAGCATTGCTTCTTCCTGCGGGTTCGGAGAAATCGGTCCCTTCCCTAACGTGCGATATTTATTTTCTAAAATATCTGCGTCTTTGGCGGAAAGGTAAATCGTATGCTTGATGACAGCCTGAATTCTGGATTTTAGATTTTTGTCGGTGTAGCCATTTTTCAGGCATGCAAGAAATGCATAAATCGTATGTCCACCAAAGCAGGCGAATTTTTCCATTTCAGTCAAAAATGCCATCGGGATTTCTTCGCCCTTAGCTTGCGTCTCTTTCGTTAATTCGCATTTCGTTTCGTATTCCAGCAACGATTTATCAATCACGTCCGATAAATTGACGGTTTCGTTGTAGGCGTTCGTCCACGTTCCCTTGCCTCCCGGCATCAAAGTCGAAAGCGCAATCAGTCCCCACGGTAGATGGTCGTGCGCGTAATTTGTGTCGTATTTATTGATGTCACTCACATCAAAGCGAAACAAACTTTTGGCGTGTTCGCCGAGGTCTTGCAACGTATATTTTGTTGAGCCAACCGTGATCGGCTGCGTCGGACTAACTCCAGCTTCGAGAAAAGTTTTGAGAAAACTGTTGTCGTGGACTTCAACATTGCTGCGCTTGAATTTGACGAAGGTTTTTCCGTTCACGTTCACGGTTTCGCCGTACGTTGCGCAAAGATGATCGAGCGCGGACGAGCCATCGGCACGTTTGAAATTTCTCCCGAAAGCGCGAACGGCGTGAATCAAATTTGATGGCGTGTCCAAGACCTTCGCAAAATAATTCAGCATTTCATCGGCGGCGATGATGGCATTGCGCTGATTCGCAATCATCGTCGTCGGCTCGATGGGCGGCAATGATGACTTAATGGTAGCTGCTGTCACGGATGGCGCGGGCGAAGGCGGCTTGACCGCAACAGGTTTCGGTTCTTCACAGGCAGATAATCCGACTAATCCGGTAGCCAACGCTCCGAAAACAAATTGACGACGATTTGGATAGAATATTTTTGTCATGATTTACAACTTAAGTGGTGGCTTGAACTGGCAGGGGGCTGTTGCGAGGAAGCCGTAAAAAGATAGGGACGGAAACGAACAGAAGGTACTCTATCGCGGGAATTTATGTCAATAAAGAAGTGCTGAGTCCTGAGTCCTGCTCTACTCAGCACTCAGCACTTTCTTCTCAGCACTTTAAACTGCACCTATTTCCTTGAGTGCTGTCCTCACCTGAATATTCGTCGGACGCTCATACGTCACCTGATCGAAGAGGCGATGCGTCACAATGCCTTGTTTATTGATGATGTAAGTGATGGGATACGGAATCCCCGGCTTATAACTTTCTTCCGCTGGATTAAAAATCCCGTAACGATCAACGACTTCGTGCGTCAAATCGCTAAGCAAGGCCAAATCGAAGGGGCCGGGATATTCTTCTTTATCCGTCGCAGAAATCATCTGCCTGGATTCTTCCTGCGTATCCATGCTGATGCCGATAATTTTAACGGAACGTTTTTCTTGTGGTGTAAGTAGTGATTTCAACTGTCCCAGTTGAGCCTGGCAATGCCCTCAGAAATGCCCTCGATAGAAAACCAGCACAACCACTTGCTTGCCACGAAAATCTGAGAGTTTCACGTTGTGCTTGTCCATATCTTCCAACGAAAAATCCGGCGCGGCTGATCCCACGAGAATGCGGTTCAAATCCGTTCGTGCGATATCAATCGGAGGCAACGTCGGAGTCGGTGGAGGTGGGGGCTGAGTCGGTAATTCTTTGGTCAGCGCACTGACATCCACCGATTTCTGGCTGGCACTGTCACAGCCGATCATCAATGATAAAATCGTCAACAGAGTTATCAGAATTGTAAGCTTTTTCGTCATATTTTTATTTTATCCAACAATTTTTACCTGGACGCCTTCCCGTGAAATCTTATAAGGGATGACCTGTCCGCCAGCCTTTGACAGAGCTGCTTCGACTTCAGGTTTTCTTCCATCTTCACAATAAAAGGCCACGCATCCGCCGCCGCCTGCTCCGCAAACTTTCGCGGATTGTGCGCCGTTTGCCCAGGCAATTTCGATTAAATTATCAATTTCCGGCGTCGAAATATTTGGAACCAGATCGCGGCGGCTCGCCCATTCTTCAGCGAAGATGGCTCCGATGGAATCAAAGGCCTGAGCTTGCAAAGCAGTTTCAATTTTCACGGCGGTCTGACAAATCCGCGCGAATTTATTAAAGAGTTCGACATCGCCGTCAATGTGGGCTTTTGTCATCGCCCAATTATTCGCACCGGAATTGCGCGGCGCGTGGCTGTAACAAAGCGCAATCCGGCTTTCGAGCTTTTCAATATCTGTCAGGATTTCTTCCCGCAAAACACCTTCGATTTTCAATTGCACATTAGAGACACTGCCATACACGGCTGGAAAATAATCCTGAAAACCAGCCGGAACTTTCAAAACCTGCGTTTCAATATTCGCCGCTAAAAACGGGAGTTGTATCTGCGTATACCGCATTCCGGTAAGCTGATTCAAGCCCGCACAAAGCGCAATATTTAGAGCTGACGATCCGGCTAATCCGGCACCCGCCGGAGCCATACAATCCGTCGTAATATTCAGTCCGGTTTCCGGTTTGAAAAAATGGACAATCTTGGAAATCAACGATAATTTTTCATCGGATTTCAGCTCATCGTAAGAATTTATTTCGACTTCGGATGCACGGTCTTTGGAAATGAAATGAAAACGTTGATCGCGGCGAGTTTCAATTCGGCAGCGGGCGTATTGATCTATTGCAAAATTGACGGTTTGCGCACGTTCGTGAAAAAGATAAAGCGGCCAAATATCAACGGTTCCTCCGGCGAGGTCAATCCTGGTGGGGGCTTGCGATTCGATAATCAAAACAACTTCCTCAAAAGTTAAGCGGCGCGCGAGTGACGCTTCAATTCCTGAGCCTTTCTCGCAGCCTTAATCAATTCGGCTTCTACTGTTTTTTTTTGGCGTAACAGCGGTGGTTCTTTCAATCCCAGAATACCGATTTCGGGGATTTTGTGGGCAATCAAATTACGCTCGATCAAATAAACCACGTAAGCAATTATCACCGCAATAAAGGCCGCAATGAGCAGGATAAATCCGATCTTCTGAACGCGCCCGATAATTAATTCAATGGCTTCGCTGAAGAAAAATCCAATCCCGGAAAGCAACCCGACCCAGACCATGCAGCTTGCCAATGTCAGCGGCGCAAACCGCGCAAACCGCATCGGAGCAAAGCCCCAGAAAATCGCACTGGCAGCACGCAATCCGTAAATATATTTCACTAAAAAGATCGAATAAATTCCAAACCGCTGACAGAGCTTTTCCAGTTTCGGTTCGGCTCGTTTAATAAAAGGGCTTTGGCTAATTGTTTTTTTGCCATAGTAACCAAACAGCCAGCCAATCGTATCGCCAATAAAGCCCCCCAAGGCTCCACTGAGGAAAACTTCACCAAATGAAAATAATCCGTAATGCGCTAAAACTCCCGCGAAGAGCAGGGTCATTTCCCCCTCAAACATCGCGCCAAGCAAAACAGCCCACAGTCCATATTCGCGGATCATATTTTCAACTAACAAAAACAAATTGATGTCTCCGATCCAGTTGGAATTGCACTCGTCCGGTCACACCCAAATCCCGTCCGCGTTCATTACCTTCGACCAGCAAGCTATCATCAGATTTCTCAAACCAATACCTCGCATAAGAAACGATTAATAGACCCGTTAATTCAAGTTTCTTTCTTATTTGAGTGCGCGGCTTTTAAAGTAAATCTAAGATACCCGAAGCATAAAATTTCGGCAAGTCCTACCACTCGGTGACTGAATGCCTCAGTGATAAGTATTAATCGAACTATACGACTGGAGCGCAAGCGTCCCGCTTGCCACGAGCGCGTGCAACGCCGCTCGCTGTCGTGGAGAGAAGTGCTTGCGCCAGTAAGTTTCCTGCGCGAAGTTCGTTTGCCACGCTCCGCTGTCAAACGGCAAGCGGGACGCTTGCGCTCCAGTCTTCAGTTGAAGAAAAGCCGAACCGGATTCGCAGTTTTTCCGTCCACAATTAAATTGAGTGCCACTTCTCCCTTACCTTTGAGAGTTACCGGCAACCGCAAATTAATCTGATCCAGGCCGATGTATGTGCCTTGTATTCCGGCGTACAAAACTTCAACGGGAATCCCGCCGATACTCGCCGTCACCGTAGAAATCCGATGACGCCAGCCGGTTCCGTACAACAATAAAAAGTCCTGCGACTTCCCGTCAGAATTCAAATTAATCGGCACCGCGACTGCCTTTTGTTGCGCCGCATCATAGCGCGAAACGTTTTCAAAGACTGATTCGTTGCTGGCATTAACGTGCTGTACATTGGCTGCCGGATAGCCTTCACCGTTGCTATCCGCTGTGAAAATTGCCGGAGCCGTCAGGCTGATTAATCCCATTCCGGTGACGACTTCCCCCGTGCTTTTGGTCACACGAATCAAGGCTCGCCCCGGAGCCACGGTTTCAGGCAAATAGAAATTTATCTGGGTCGGAGAAAGGTAAAAAAGCGGTGCTGCGGTTTCGATTCCCTGCGCATCAAGCACTGCAACTTTTACGCCGGATAAAGTTGCAGGCAACGGCAAACTTGTCGCCTGATCTATCACATTCGTAAAGCCGTCACTAAAAACCGACACGATGCCTCCGGGCGAAAAATAATCCGGTTGAAAACTGGCGGCTGAAACTGAAGTTGGCGCCAATTTTACATACCGATCAAAAAAATCAGCGCCGCGCTTCGTCATTTCGATTCGGCTCGGATTTATTAATCCTCCCGATGGAGCGTATTCGTGTTCGCTGTTTTTGACCAACGTATATTGTGAGGGAATTTTTGTGGCTTGCAGCTTCGTGAACAAAGCCTGTGGTTGCAGGTTGGAAACGATGCTGTCGAATTCTCCTCCGACGAGAAAAAACGGAGGCGCATTTTTCGTTACATAATTTACCGGAGAAAAAGTTCCCCACTTCCCTGAAGTGCCAAAAACAAAGAGAAATCCGCTTTTATCAAGGAACGACCAATCAGATGTCGTTAAATCTTCAGGCGGGAAAAGTGGTGCGGCGGCTAAGACTTTAGAAGATTGTTCGAGATACCCTCCGGCGGCGTCCCATCCGGCGGAAGAATCAACCAGGGCTACGAGCGAAGCCAGATGTCCGCCTGCGCTTGATCCCCACACGCCGATGCGATTGACATCGACGTTGTAAAGTTTAGCATTCGCACGCAGCGACCTGACTGCACATTTACAATCTTCGATATGCGCTGGAAATAAATTGCCGGGAGAAAGCCGATAATTAATCGAAGCGATGACATAACCACGCGCCAGCAATTCTGGAATATCGTCTATTCCTGGCCCGTTTGCCTTGTCGCCTCCTGACCAGGCTCCGCCGTGAATATAAACCAAGGCTGGAAGCGGACGAGTCGAGGTAATCACCGGCAAATACACATCCATCGTCTGTGTATCATTGGAGGTTTTACAATATCCGACATCGCGTAAAACCGTTGTCCCGGCGGCTTCGATTTGCGCTGAAGTCCAGACGGTTGCAGGCTGCCGACGGTCTGAAAAAATTGAATTTTGCTTTTCAGGAGTTTGTGCCTGAAGCAGCAATGAACCGAAGATAAGGAGAAAAAAATGTGCTAAAAATTTTCTTCGCATAAATATAAAATGACTTCACCTGCGTGAATTTCGGAACCTCTCCCCAGGTACTATAATAGAGCATCACCGTCAAGATTCTGATAGTTTACACAAAAAATGAAACCGTGCGTAGTTTCCGATTGTCCCTTCTACTAAAATGTCGTAAAGTTACTGCCACTTGGCAAGAAAGGATCAAACATGACCGAAACTGACAAAATTATCGAAATTCTAGGCGGCGCAAAATATGTGGGAAAGGAACCTCATCAAAAGCAGAGTTTAATCACTGCCATCCAACGCGGCTTCCGCTTTGACACGCTTTTATTTCTTAAAGGTCTTTATGAACTGCCGGATGAGATGGCGCAAAAAATTATCGCGGTTTCTGCTCGTACCTGGGCGCGGCGAAAAACAGAAAACAGGCTCAGCCCCGTCGAATCTGATCGGCTTCATCGCTTAGCCCGCATCATTGCCCGCACCGAAGAAGTATTTGGTTCACGCGAAAAATCACGTATCTGGCTGAAAGAACCGAATCGTGCGCTCCAATTGCAAACTCCACTGTCGTTATTAGACACCGATGAAGGAACACGTCGCGTTGAGGATGTGCTGATTCGAATTGAACACGGAGTCTTCAGCTAATGCAGATGTTTCGACTCTGTAGCACCCGCTATCAGGCGACTGCGTTTAGCGGGATGGGAGCCAGCTTAGCCGGTGGGCGATGGAATTATCGTGGCGAGTCAGTCGTATATTTGGGCGGTACGCTGGCACTTACCGCGCTCGAATGCCTGGTTCATTTTTCCAATCAAACCCTGCCTGATGATTACGTTTATCTGACCATCACCGCCCCGAAAAGCATCAAAATTGAAACCATTGATCCAGCCGCATTACCATCGGAATGGTGGGAAGAAGACCCGCCCGTGAGTACGCAAGCATTAGGAAGTGAGTGGCTCCAAAGCAAATCTTCAGTGTTACTGCGAATTCCTTCCGCAATTATTCCGACTGAATGCAATTACCTGCTCAATCCACAGCATCAAGATTTTTCGAGATTGAGCCTGGCCGCACCAATCAAATTCCGCTTTGATCCAAGATTAAAAATCTAAGCACTATTGGTTTTCCTTTATCGAAAGCGATGCGACGGGTAGCCGACGTGAATATGTGCTCCTGTCGCATTACCGGGAATGGCTCCGCGAAACGCTGTAAACGGGATTCCTGCACTACGCAAATAACTCATTAAGACCTGCGCGTCGAGCGTGTCGGGATGCAGAGCAACATCAAAAGAATTACTGTGATCGAAGCCTAACCGATTGTGCGTTTCGGATTGTCCGAAGGCACTGACCGGTAACGAACGGCGCGTTCTCGCCTGAAAAAATCCTTCAACTTTGCCGTAATCACGTAATTTCCACGCGGCTCCGCCCGTGTAGCGAATGTACCTGCGATTATCGAAATACACGTTGGGACGCTGCAAGCTGACGTTCGCCCGCGCCGCTTCATTCGTTTCCATCATGGCAATTTCGACGACGAATTGTTCGGACTGGAGGATTTTTTTATTGGTGTCTTTGATATTGCTGACGATCAGGCTTAATTCTTTTTCAAGCGGGCCAATCGCATTATCATTTTGCGCCATTAAGCCCTCCGCTACCAGTTTTTGTTTTTTAGCGAGATCGGTGCTGAGGATGGCTTCACGTTCGCACAGAGGGATCAGTAATTTCTCTAAACTATTTTGATAATTGGCGGTCGCTTCGAGTAATGATTCACGCGAAGCTTTCGATTTTTCACCTAACTCTTTCAACTTTTCAGCATTTTTTTTCGCATCGAATTTGGGCGGACGGGCTTTGCGCTGCGCCGTACACGGCAACAGTAATGCTACGACTCCAATCAAAATAAGGATAGCCTGTCTCACAAAAAATTCAGGGCAAACATTGCGGTTTGCCCTGTCCATGAATTCAAATTATGCAAAAACAATTATCTATTTTTAGCGGGTCGAAGTAAATGTCAAATTAAAATCCTTCGCCTGCTGGCAAGGCTTCAGCTCAATTTTGTTATTCGCAGCTTCAGCCTGTTTGCGAAGTGAAGTCCGAAAAACCTGATCGGTGAACTTCAGCTTGTCGGATTCGACTTTCGTCCGCGCTACGATCCAGTAATTTCCCGGCTGAAGATTTTTAAAATTGTAGCTGCCATCCACCGATTGAAAACTTTCATAGCGAAGCAAGTTATCAGCGTCCGTCAGTGCGACAGGAATCAGATAAACATTCATCTTCCCCGGCAACGACTTCCCTGCTTCAGCGTTTATTTTCCCCTGCACCGCAGCCGCGCCTTCCGCCAGAGCTAAATTAACATTCGTCAAATATTGACCTGAACCTAAATTAATTCCCGACTTTGCTAAATCAATTGGCTTCGCCGCAGCTTTGGTGGTTTTGGGAGCCGGAGCCGTCAAAGATTTCGCGTACCAGAAATCTGTCGGCAACTTCCACCCAAGCCGGAATTCCCCGATAGATAAATCTTTGAAAGCGAATTCGCCATTGGTTTCCGGTGCCATGCCTCGAAAAGCTGCACCGCGCAGAGGAACCAGCGCGACGCCTGCGACTTCCTGCCGTGCCGCATTCAAATTAATTTCTTCCAGCCATCCGGTACGATTTATTTGACAAGTACTTTTATCTCCGGCGAATTTTTCAACCGTCACTTTTCCCGCAATGCCTGCCTGCGGCAACAGCTTTAAGGTCAAGCCGGAAATATCATTTCCTTTGACTGTCACTTTCATCGGATTCGATCTCAACGTAGCGCGGCTGGTGGAATTACCAAGTGCTTGCATCGTCGCAATTAATTCATATTCTCCATCGGGTACGGCAGCAATTGAGAAGCCACGATTGCCTGCTCCGGGTCTGATATTATCGGAATTTACCGGACTCCCGTTCGAGGCTGAATAGAGTTCCACCATCGTGAAAGCACGTGCATCAGTTTCGGTACTCGCAGTAACCACATTTCCACTGACGGAATTTCCGTATTGCACACTGTAACGAATATCAATCCCGCTGATTTCAGCACTTGGCTGCACCGTCACTTCCTGCGCCGCATCACGCGTTGAAGAAGGATAATAAATATCGAGTTCCTTACTATCGGATTGAAAACTAAAACTTACATTATCTTTAACCAGAACGATGTAGCTGCCTGCCCTTAACCCATACAGGCGATAAGCTCCGCGATCATCTGTCACGACAACTCGATTTCCTGTTGCTTGTACGGCTTCTCCTTCTTCGTCGTGCAACATCGTAGCCCCAACCATCGCGCCTACCATCGGCTCCCCGTATGCATTAGTTACTCTTCCAGTAATGACACCACCTTTTTTAAGTTGAAGCGTGACATCTTCACCGATCTTCACTCCACCATTAGTATCTTTCGATTCTGCAATAAATCCCGGTGCGGAGGAAAGAACGCTGTACAAGCCAACTTCGATGTTCGTGAATTTAAATTCACCTTTGTCGTCCGTCGTCATCGCCGGAAAATTTCCGCCCTGCTGCGTCCGTTTCATCGGCATTAAATTCACCCGTTGCCCAACCGAAGGCTGTCCGTCTTCACCCATCACACGACCTGTAATTGATCCCTTGCGTGAGTCAGCTTTTTTCGGAGCGACCATTTCTTTGGCATCGGCGACGAGAGCTTGTGCGTTGAGTGCCTCCGCCGTTGCGAAAGTAAGCAAAATTATCAGCAGAATATTTTTTATCATTACTGATTTCCTCCTGCCGGCTGCGCACTAACATCCAGTGTCAACACAACCTGAGCTTCTGCACCGTTCAGCATCACCGTTTGCGAAACGGGCTTCACCGTCATGGTAAATTGTGGAGTAGTTCCGCCTCCCACCGTACCACCGGCCACACCAGTTGATGGAGTCCCGCCCCCGCTGGTTGCACCTCCGGCGGGTGCTCCTCCTGCGCCTCGACCACCTCTCGCAGCACCTCCGGCTCCGCCAAATCCTCCACCTGCGGGAAGACCGCCACCACCAAAGCCACCGCCGCCAGGGATGGGGCGACCACCACCGAAACCTCCTCCTCCAATGCCACCCGGCAACGCCATCGCGGTCACGGTGTATTGACCGGAAACTAATCCTTCAATCACAAATCTTCCATTTTGATCTACCTGTGCGCCGCCGCCGCCCGTACCTCTTCCGCCACCTGTACTCGTTTTACTCGCCGAAACTCTTAATGTCGTACCAGCGGGAAGCGCACCGCCGACAACATTAATTTGACCGCGAATAACGCCGTTGCCTTGCGCCACAACGAGGCGAACGTTATTCACCTGCTCGCCTGCACCGACATCGAAGCCATTAGTTACATCAACCCCTTCGCGCTCAATTCTCACGATTGAATACCGACCTTCAGAGCGATTCATGATTGAGAGCGTCGCCTTGCCGGGCTGAATTCCTTTCACTTGAAAGGCTCCGTTTGCGGCGACTTCGCTCATTGCTCCGCGTCCGCCCATTTGAGGGCCACCACGTCCACCAGCAGTATTCGCAGCACGGGAACTCCCCATCACTCCGAATCCAGCCGTAGCGATTGCTCCTTGATTTTGCGCGCCATCAATCACGACAAAGCCGTTAACCGTGGCTCCGCGTGAAGCTTTTACCTCAATATTTGCAGCATCGGCATCAGCAATTTCAAAAGCTGTTTGCTCAGAGTAATAATCCGAATTCTGATCGCTTTGCACGGAAATTTGATAGGAACCCTTTTCAATCCCCGAAATCAGGAATTCACCATTCAGGTCAGTTCGTTCGTTGCTGGAATTCATCGGTGCGCCACCGCCACCACGTTGATTACGTGAGACCTGACGAAAGGCGACCTGAACACCAACTACCGGAGTCCCCGTCATCGCGTCTATGACCTTGCCCTTCGCTTCATAAGTTGGCAGCGGTTGACCTAATTTAATTTCAATATCTTTAGTTTCATTGCCTTCGGTCACGTCTACGGTTTGGGCTTCGGCTTCGGTGAAAACACTTGGATAATACGTCAGCGGATAGCGTTGCCGAAAATTTCCAAAGCCGCGCCCACCACCGCCGCCTGCGTCTCCGGCACTGACCAGATATTGACCGGAAGGAATTCCGAACAATCGAAAGACGCCGCGATCATCGGTCGAATCTGTCATCCCCGAAGTACTCACAGAAAAAAATGTTGTCGTCGTACCGTCCACATTTTTCGTTTTCAAGGTCACGCGCTGCTCAATCGCCGGAGCGCCATCAGGGCGAAGAATTTTCCCCGTGATGACTCCACCTGTCCTCATTGAAATATCAATGTTTTCGACGTTTTCGTTATCATTGACAATCACAGATTTACCGCGAAACGGCCCCGCTATATCACTGCTGTCAGGCACGTACGCCATGGCATTTGGCGTCACAATGTAATTCCCTGCCGCGACATTCGTGAATTTATATTTGCCGTCTTCATCGGTTTTGGCGGATTGTCCATTGCGTCCGCCGCCACCTTGCCCGTTGCGCATCAGGTTCACCGTGATACCGCGCAGCGCCTTGTCTTTGCTGGAGATTCGACCGGAGATTGTCGAGTTCGCAATTTTCGCCGGAGTCGTTGCAGTAGATGGTCCAGGCTGAGCCAGCCCCACCAACGAAGCAAAAATAATCGCCGTCATGATCCAAAAAAGTTTTCGCATAATTTTATCTCCACCAATTGCGGGAACACTCTGCATTACATCCATCGTCAGGAATTGACCGAACTACAATCCAAAACGCTCGCCGGAGCAGTTTGGTTACTGCAAAGTTTGACTGATTGACATGAGTGGTAGATTATCGGCGGGAAAGAATTTTGATTCAAGCGAAGGTACGATAGGCGTCCCGCCTGTCGAAAAGTATTGATCGAAAACAACGACAGGCGAGACGCCTATCGTACATAAATTTATGGACGCTTTAGGAATGATTGAAACTCGTGGCTTGGTAGCCATGATCGAAGCCGCTGATACGATGGTGAAGACTGCGAACGTCACCCTCGTCGGCTGGGAAAAAATTGACGCCGGACACGTCATCGCCATCGTGCGCGGAGAAGTCGCCGCCGTCAAAGCCGCCGTCGAAGCTGGCTCCGCCGCCGCCCGTCGCATCGGCGAAGTCATCTCCACCCACGTCATCCCCCGTCCGCATTCGGATGTTGATGAAGGGATTTCAGTGTTGAAAACAGGAGAGACTACGCGGAAGCCGATTAGTGGGTCGGTGCGGTAGCTGGTTGCAAACTCAAAGCTCCATCAGAGATTATGAACGATAATAATTCAATCCTGATTTACTTGGACACAAATGCTTACTCGCGCCCATTTGACGACCAAACAAACACGGATATTCAAGCAGAAGCTAATGCTTTTCTTGAAATTATCGCTGAGGTGAGAAATGGTAAATTGATTTTGCTTGGTTCAGACATTTTGGATTTTGAAGTTCATAATGTGCTTGATGAGGAGAAGCGCGTCAAAATAGAAGACTATTTGAATCTGTGTCATCAGCAAATCGAGAATTCCGAAGAGATACTAACTCTTGGCAAACAAATTCAAGTTAACTGTCAACTCCGAGCGCGTGATGCCTTGCATATTGCTTCAGCTATCATCGGACAATCAAGATACTTTTTATCATGCGACAAAAAGGTGACGGACATGAAACAGGCGAGATGTTATCGCCGTTTAGCAAAGCCTTTTCGGTCAGCATACTTTTCAGCAATGAATCCTGTCCTGTTTGCTGATAAACTGAAAAAAGGAGAAATTGAATGAATACTACAACGATTGAATCAGATATTATTCAAGAAGGCTGGAAAATTCTTGTCACTAAACTTGGACTGCAAAAAGCCACCCAATTTGTCGTTTTGCTTGAGCGCGGCAAGGGAGATTCCGTGAAAGAGTTAAGCGATTATTGGGGAAACGCCAGCATAGACGAAATCTACAATCGAGTGACGGATTGGAAGAACAAGCAACTCCGCTGAAACTACCCGGATTGAAAGAGGCGATTAACCTGCTGAACGGTTTAGGCGTAGTCACGCCCGAATGGCTGACGGTTCTAAAATTCAACGCGAGCCATCAAAAAGACGTCGACGACATCGTATTCCTGCTCAAAAACGAAACTGGTAGACCGCCCGACCGTCAAACAAAAAGTAATTGATACCGTAGGCGAAGGCGGATGGATCACGATGCTGGCAGGCTTTCGCAGGCTCTGTGATTTAGCGGATGGGAACACGAAAGAGCCAAGCAAGTATGGAGTAGGGATTGATTCCCTATGAAATCAAGGGAATCAATCCCTACTCAGGGGTATATAGTTTTTACACCAAATAAATTTCGGTTTAATATTTGTCCCTCTAATTTTCGTTGTTCTGCAACTCTAAGTTGTTTATATTTCTCAAGCTCAACATCGAACAAACGCAGTGACATTCTTGCGGTATCAGTTTTAATTTTCTCTCGATAATCTTTCAGTTGAAGAAAGTGGCAGTCTTGAAGTTTTTTATTACTCCCACAATAACAAATCCGGTGCTTTTTCAGCGTTTCTTTTGCTAAATACTTGATAAATGCGTGAATCAATTTCAAGTCATTCGTCTTTAGCTCTTCTTTATAAAATGCCAAAATCCCCGAAATGCCGTGGCTTCTATCACCCCAGAGCCATTTTCCCGTATGCTCAAAATAAGATTGATTCATAAAGTATCCCATCACAATTTTTTGTATAAACTCGACGAGTGACATTCCTTTTGGGTAATAGCGCCATGTCTCTTCTTCAACAAATAAACAACAGTTTCCATTCATAAAAATGTGGCGCTCGCCTATATGTGGAATTCGTCCGCCTGTCTCTCTTACAAATGGAAGTTTATCAGGGTAACTATGTGAAAGTTCAATTTCAATTGAGTAAAAATCATTAATTTCGGTCAAGTGCAATGCGCCTCGAATAAACATAACATCATTTTCAAATATGATGTGAAGCGTAGGAAAATGCTTATCTATTGAGATTTTTACAATATCAAGCAACTTAGAATTTTCTTTGTGCCAAATTTTCATCTGTCGCAATATGGTTTTGCAGTTACAAAACTAGAACTTGCCACAACTCTTTGAATTCTAGCAATTTTTTCATCATCAGAAGTTTCTTCAATTTTACCAAAAATTGCTTCCCAACCCGATGCCTTTATATTCGCTAACGTTCTTTCAGCGGCTTTTGAGAGATCATTCTTTACAGTATCGTCAAAAACATCAGATAAATCGTTATTCGAGTTAGCTGGGTCAACAATTATTATATTTTTAATATTATCTTGAAGCTCTTGCCAGAATTCTTTAAGCCTGTCGTCTAATTGTTCCTTATTTTCGGAATCTTTTAAGACCTTTATGACTAATAATTCAAGCGGGAAAGTGCGTATTTGCAGCCCATTACGAATTCTCCAAAGTTTCGCTAAACGAATAACTTTTCTTAATTCACTATCGCGGATGTGCTTCAGGTGCAAATACAAATTTGTTTTAAGGCGATGCTCATCTTCGACATTTCGATACAAGTAAACATCTTTTTTTGTATCTCCATTAATAGCTTCTATGTAACGTCCTGGAACCACGTCAATATGGAAATCTTCTTTGGCATCTTTGCTTTCAATTCGTAAGGCTGACGCTTTTTCTTTAACGAAATATTTCTCACGCAAAGCCTTTGCAACATTGTTGTAAATTTCCTCCAGAGTTGCGCCCGCATTCAGATCATCGCGTAAAAAGTAGCAAGTCAAATCGAGATCGTACAATTCTTTAATAAGAGTTTTTTTCTTATATGAACCTGCATAGAAGAACCCTATCCAGCTACCTTTAAATTTTTCACGTAAAAATGTTTCAACTTCGCCTTTGCGCTCACGCAGGTTTTTAAGTTCACTACAATCTTCTTCCAATTTTTGGTTGTCCAAAATTTTCTTCAGATATTCGTTATCTGTCATACTCGTTCACCTTTAAAATAAAACTAAAGCCCTTGTTATTACTCCTTTTGTTATTGTCATAAACCCAAAGTTCAGGATCAACTTTGGGCAACAGCTCTTTGCCAAGCAAAATCGCAATTGGAGCAGGTGTCGCCGGAAATAATCTGACTACTTCAATGTTATTGTGATTAGCTTTGATCGTTCGTAAGGCAATTTGATAAATACTCTTGAATTCGTCAAGGCTCTCTTTCAACTGCAAAAACATTGGCGAAAGGGGTATTTTTTTCAACGTTATTTCGTAAATTGAAAATGATTCATCAATTTCGCTAGGCATCTCCGAAACTTCAATTTTTCCACTTAATGAAACGATAAGCACTACATTTTTCTTTTCGCTTCCTTGCTGTAGACGATTAAATGAATACTGAGCCACCTGACCGTTAGTTTTCCATTTCCAATCTTCTGTATCTCGGTGTCTTTGATACAAATCAGTTCGAATTTTATTACTCAAACAGGACCCGAAAAATACTAATAATGGCATTGGCGCAAGAGCAAAAACTGAAATATGGTCTACAGGATTTGCATCAATTTGCGGATCGTAGAGCCGAGCAATTCGGGGTTTAATTTGATTTTTGGCGACATTGAAAAAACCAGTATCACTATCGTCGAATTGTGTAAGATCAATATCTAACTGTCTCTCAAGAGGGTAAAAAAATGGCTCAAGCGCGACTCTAATATCGGAATCAGCTATTTGCACAGCATTACCCCCAATTTTAGACTGCAAGCGAATTACGAATGTTCGATTCGGCTTTATTTCAGTTAGCCTCTTTATACTTTCTTCATGAGACCGTTTCATTTTCTCAAGTTTTTCTCTGGAGTAATCAAGCGGCTTTTCTATATCGATTAAATGATGATGTTCGTAGCATAGAAGCATCAAATTAGTAACATCGTTAATCTTCTCAGGTCTATTCGGAACATTCCCTCGTGTGCCATTCTCCTTAAAGGCAACAATGTGAGCATTTTGACCATATTTACCCCTCGCCAAAGTTAGCCAGTCTTCAAGTAAATATTTATTACAAAACTCACATCTTCCTCCAGACAATGCCCACAACATCACTTCTGCCTTTTCTGTAAAATTCCTTAACTGAATTGATGATCCCGCACCAGAGTCTTGATACTTTTGATTTTTGGATGTACTTTTATTTTTAACAGCTTTTACAGCCATAATTTTTCCTTAAAATGTTGACACACTGGAACCCAACACATATCCTGTATCAGGATAAAAACCATCCTACACTAGACAGTAGACAGCCGTCAACTGTTTTAGGATAAACCATTTCCCAATACAGGATTCCTAATGTCAAATATATACATTCAAATTGGTGAGAAAATAAGAGAATTAAGGCAAAGCTATTCGCCTAAGCCGTTAAATCAAGAAGAGTTAGCAACTAAGATAAAGGTACCGACAAATACAATCTCGCGTTGGGAAACTGCAACATATAAGGTATCGGCGGAGGACTTGCAGAAATTGGCAAAATTCTTTGTAGTCGATATCTCAGTTTTCTTTCCCGAAACCGAGCAAACCAATTTAAGCCCTAACCTGCAAGCATTAATGAGCGCAACCTCAGAATTAAACGATGACGATATAAAAGAGTTAACTGAATATGCCAAGTTTAGAAAAGCCCGACAATTCCTCAATGAATCTAAACCCAGAAAATCTAAATAAAATAGATACCGAGCAAGAGTATTTTCGACAGATGAAGCTGTTCGCTCACCAAAAACGTGCGGATTTCAGCATCGGCTCGAAAAAAATCTGCTTATCCTTAGTTCGTCAAATTTATAAAAGTGAAAAAGTAATTATTGATTATGTTGATTTTAGAAGCCCACGTATAAGAGCGGTTTACTGTTGTGATAGCGGGAATCCGTCTGTTGGCGTGAAAAAAAGTTTACCAGTTGAACCTAAATTATTTTCACTTCTTCACGAGTTAAAACATCATTTGGTTGATAGACAAGGCATTTTGAACAACGAATTTGTTTGTGGCGACTATAATGAGAACAAAAAAATTGAAGTCGGGGCTGAGGTTTTCGCCGCAGAGTTTATTTTTCCTGAATCAGCAATGCTGATATCTCTTAATACTTTCGGAATTTCAAAAGCGACCATTACACCTGAACAAGTAGTTGAATACAAAAGGTCGTGTGGAGTCTCTATTAGCTATATTTACATCTTAAAACGCCTTGAGTTTTTCAAAATTATTGAGAAAAATGCGTATGAAAAAATCGCTTTCAAGAAATTGGAAGAGAAGCTACATCCGCCCATTTACAAGCAGCAATGGTTCACAGCATCTCGTCAAATCAAACGTAAGTAAATAACCATTGCCTCTACACTCAAAGCAGCACCAAGCCAGCAACTTGACGCCGCCCCCACATCTCGCTAAGATTTGCCTTTCGTTCCCATACATTTCTTTATTTAGCACCGGAGGCGGACTTGATCGAAGTTGAGCATCTGACCAAAAGCTACGGCAACAGCACAGCCGTGAGTGACATTTCATTCACAATCAACAAAGGGGAAATTGTCGGATTTCTGGGGCCGAACGGAGCCGGAAAGACGACGACGATGCGCATTATCACGGGCTACCTGCCTGCGACCAGCGGAGCCATTCGCGTCGCCGGATTTGATGTCGCGGAGCAATCGCTGGAAGTGCGAAAACGCATTGGATATTTGCCGGAGACTCCGCCGCTCTATCCTGAAATGACGATTCGCAATTACCTGCATTTCATCGCGCAAATCAAAGGCGTAGAGACAAGCAACATCAAGAAGCGGACGGAATACGCGATGGAAGCGACTGCGCTCAGTGACCGCTCGGAAGATTTAATCAAGCGGTTGTCGCGTGGTTACAAGCAACGTGTCGGTATTGCGCAGGCGATTGTTCATGATCCTGATGTCGTGATTCTTGACGAACCGACCAACGGGCTTGATCCCAATCAAATCATTGAAGTTCGCAACCTGATTAATTCGCTGGCGGGTGAACATACGATTATTCTTTCGACGCACATTCTGCCCGAAGTCGAAGAAACCTGCCAGCGCGTCGTCATCATCAACAAAGGCGTGATCGTCGCGGAAGATACGCCGCAGAATTTATCGAAGCAACGCACGGGCAGCGAGCGGACACACCTGCTAGTCAAAGGTGAAACGGAAGCGGTGCATTCCGCGCTGGCTTCGATTGAAGGCGTGACGAGTGTCGAAGCAAATCCGAAAAACGGGTTGCTGGCGATTACGGTTGAGAATAAAACCGGAATTGATTTACGCAGCCAGATCGCCGCGAAAGTCGTCACCGGCGGTTTTGAATTATACGAATTAAACTCAGAAAGTCTGAGCCTGGAAGATGTGTTTAGACAACTGACAGCGAAATGAAATCGGTACAGTACGAAGAGCGGTAGCGACTTGGTAAATCTCAATAGTTACCAGATCGCTACCGCTCACCGTACTGTACCTTCCAAAAATCTATGAGAAATATCATTGCAATTTATCGCCGCGAACTCGGCAGCTATTTCGCTTCTCCGATTGCCTACATCGTGATTGGCGTTTTTCTTTCCATCACTGGATTGCTATTTTACTTCGGGATTTTCTCGCAGATTATCACGCAGGTGATGCAATACCGCATGCAGGCGATGCAGCAGGGGCAATCCGGCGATATTGACGTGCCATCTATTTTGATCCAGCAACTAATGGGATTCGCGGCAACGGTTTCGCTGTTCATGATTCCGATGTTGACGATGGGGAGCTATGCCGAAGAGAAAAAACGCGGCACGATGGAAATGTTAATGACTTCGCCGATTACGGAACTTGAGATCGTACTGGGCAAGTATCTCGCGGGGCTGACAGTGTTTTCGATCATGATGGCTCCCACGATTATTTATCATTTGTTCATCGCCAAATATAGCGATCCGTCATTTCCATGGCGGATTATGGGGGCGTCGTATTTAGGGATTTTACTGCTCGGTTCGGTGCTGGTTGCGATTGGAACGTTCATCTCCTCGCTGACGGAAAATCAAATCGTCGCCGCCGTTGTCACCTTCGCCATCGCTTTGTTTTTATGGATCATTAATTCGCTGACCAGCAATGCTGGAACTGTGACCGGAAAGATTCTCAACTACTTTTCCGTCATTAAACATTATCAGGATTTTACCAGCGGAATGATTGACACTACGAGTCTGGTTTTTTATGTCACGCTGACAATTCTCGCGCTGTTTTTGACGTGGCTTTCGTTGAATTCGATGCGTTGGAGACGGGCGTAAGCAAGGAACAAATTCCCCTCCTGTCTTAGGAGGGGTGCCTGAAAGGCGGGGTGGTCTTGCAGCGAAATCCTAACACCACCCCCAGCCCCTCCTAAGACAGGAGGGGAGCTTTTAAGATCGCACTACAATTTTATGGAACGTAAAGAATTATTTAAATATCTTGGGATTTTAGGGATTGTCGCATTAGTCGGCGGCTACCTGCATTACAACATCACCGAAACATTTACGCGGCTCAACGGAGCGTTGATGATTGTCGGTGGAACGCTGCTCCTGTTGTATATCGTCAGCAATTATAAAGAAATTATTGACTCTTCGCAGAAGCGATCCACGCGCCTCGGAGCCAATGCTTCCGTGTTCGCCGTCGCCGGAGTTGCCATCTTCGCGCTCGTGAATTATCTCGGTTATCAGCATCACAAAAAGTTTGACTACACCACTGAAAAACAGTTCACGCTTTCCGATCAAACCAAAAAAATCATGGGAGATTTGAAAAGTGAAATTAAAGTTCTGCACTTCAGTAAAAATGATGAACCGGTTGGTAATCTGGTCGAACGTTACCGCGATATATCCAATAAAATCACTTATGAACGCATTGACCTGCAAGCCCGTCCCGAAATGGCGCAACAATATAAAGGGATGAAAGGTGCAGGCGAAGTCGTCGTTATTTCCGGGAACAAAAATGAAAAATTAATGCAGGGCGCAGACGAAGAAAAATTGACCAGTGCCATCATGAAAGTCACCCGCGAAAAGGCGAAAGCCGTTTGTTTTATTGATGGACACGGTGAACACGAATTAGCCGGAGCCGGGCCGGAAGGCTACCAATTCGTAGATGGAAAACTCAAAAGTGATAACTACGAAACCAAAGCAATTAACCTGATTACGGCAAATCAAATTCCGGCTGAATGTGCTGTTGCAGTGCTCGCCGGGCCGAAGAAAACAATGCTTCCGGCAGAAATTGAAATCGTCAAAAAATACTTGAACGAAGGTGGAAAAGTTTTCGTTGGACTTGATCCAGATTCCGAAGCCGGAATTACAGATTTCCTGAAAGAATGGAATATCGAAGCGCGTCCCGACACCATCATTGATGTCAGTGGAGCGGGAAGATTAATTGGAACCGGACCGGCAGTTCCATTGGTTCAGACGTACGGCACAAGCCCGATCA